>DAIENX010000048.1:0-27622 GCA_027340875.1 Elusimicrobiota bacterium | reverse complement strand
ATTTGTTTTTTTCCTTTAAAATTAAAAAATTAAATGGCGCAAAAAATTCTGCATTTTTAATTTTTTTGAAGACCGGGGGCCACCGGTTGATTGAAAACCCGCCCCGGCCTCGCGTACGCTCGGCCCTGGCTGGCTTTCCTGTTAATTATATGTAGCCCCCGGAAGAGGCGGAGCTAAAACCGGTACAGCCCGGGCAAGCCGGGCTGCCCCGGTATTAGCGGGGAAAAAGAAGAAGACAACGGGTGTAAAACCTTGTATAATATCTCTATGAAGCGCTACAACATGGTTGAAGCCGCCAAACTGCTGCGCGTAACACGCCAGACCCTCTACAACTGGATAAGCCGCGGATGGATAAAGCCCGGGCGTGATTACAAAGACTTCCCGGTGTTCACTGAGGCGGATATACGCAAAATCAAAAAGTGGAAGGAAACCATAAGGTAGCCATATGAAGACCGCTCTATATCTGCGAGTATCCACGGAAGACCAGGCGAGGGAAGGCTATTCCCTTGAGGTTCAGAGGGAAACCCTCGAAGCTTTTGTAAAACGGGAAGGCCACGAAATCTACAAGGTCTACTCCGACGACGGCATCAGCGGCGCCACCACGCGCAGGCCCGCGCTTGCCGCACTTTTGGCTGACGCCAAAGGCGGCAAGTTCGGGCTGGTACTGGTAGCAAAACTGGACCGGTTCAGCCGCAACCTGAAAGACCTCTTAATCCTGGTGGACGAGCTTTGCGGCTACGGCGTAGGCTTTAAGTCGGCGGGGGAACCCTTTGATACCACAACCTCGGCCGGTAAACTTATGTTTCAGCAACTTGGCAGTTTTGCCGAGTTCGAGCGCAACCGCATTGCGGAGCGCGTTTTCCCCGGCATGGTCAAAGGCGTTCAAAAGGGTAACTGGCAGGGTTCGCGCTACGCGCCCTACGGTTACGCCTACAACAAACCGGCCAAGCTGCTGGAACTGGTTGAGAGCGAGGCCGAGGTTGTGCGGCAAATCTACGCCATGTACCTGGAGGGCAAAAGCACTTTATCCATAGGCGCGGCCCTTACCAAGCAGGGCGTAAGGAACCGCAAGGGCAACTATTTCGGCACCAAAACCATAGGTGATATACTTAAAAACCCTATCTATACCGGCAAGATCGTCTGGAACACCCACCATTACGACAAGGCCAAGAGAACACCAAAGGGCTATAAATACGTCAAAAACCCCGCCAGCGAGGTTATTACCGCCCAGGGCAGGCATCTCCCGATAATCAGCGCGGAAGCCTTTGCGCAAGCGCAAAAGCTTCACGCTGAAAAACGCATAACCATCCGGCAGGCCAAACCGGGGGACTACTTATTGTCCGGCCTGCTGTTCTGCGGCAACTGCAATCACAAGTTCGTGGGCGCGTCCGCGGTTTCCAACCACCGCACCAAGGCCACAAAGAAATGGTACCGTTGCTCTTCAATAACCAACAGTTATAAGACCTGCCACAACAAGAGCATCAAGGCAGAAGTCATTGAACCGCAACTTGAATTATTCCTGGAGCTGTTGCTCAGAAGTAACGAATTTGGGAACCGATGGCCGAACATGACCGTGCCGCCCATAAAGCTGCCGGAAGACGAAAAAGAGGCTAAAAAGGCGGTTCACCAGGGCCTGTCAGACAATTTCGCCAAACAGGCGAAATTGACTGACGCCTACATAGAAGGCCTCATGTCCAAGGAAGTTTTTGAGGCTTCAAATAAAGAGCTGATGGAGAAAGGCGAAGAACTGAAAAAACTGGCGGCCTTCTACGATTTGCGCCAGATAGACCGCGAAAAATCCGCGGACTATCTGGCGAGGGCGCGCAAGTTCCTCTCCGACGGTAATATAGGGGAGAAAGAGCCGGACGCCGCGGACAAGAAACGGCTCCTCGGCGTCCTGGTGCGGAACGTGAAAGTCGGGGACAAAAAAATTAAAAATGCAGAATTTTTTGCGCCATTTAATTTTTTAATTTTAAAGGAAAAAAACAAATGCAGAAATCTGAAAAACGTGCCGCCCCGCCCGGGGCGGGCGGGGCAGCACGACGGGTCTGTATTATCACCTTCGGCTGCCAGATGAACGAGGCCGACTCGGAGGACATAGCCGCGGCGTTCAGAGCGCGCGGCTACGTGGTCACGCCCGAGCTGAAGAAGGCCGACGCCGTGGTGGTGAACACCTGCACGGTGCGCCAGAAGGCGGAGAACAAGGCCATCTCCCAGATAGGCCGTCTGCGCGTCTGGAAGGAGCGCCATCCGGACGGCAAGCTGTTCGTGGTGGGCTGCGCGGCGCAGAAGCTGGGGGAGAAATACCTGAAGGGCCGCTTCGATTTCATCAACGAGGTGGTGGGCGCCCGCGCGATAGAGAAGTTCGAAGACTCGCTGATACGCCAGCTGGGGCCCGCGACCGAAGGCGAGGCCGAGCACCGGAACCTGTTCCGTTCCCCGCAGACGGCCTACGTCACGGTGATGCGCGGCTGCTCGATGAAGTGCTCCTACTGCATAGTGCCGGCCGTGCGCGGCCCGGCCGTTTGCCTGTCCCCGAAGGCCCTCCTCGAGGACGCGGCCGCCAGGCTTTCCGCCGGGGCCAGGGAGCTGGTGCTGCTGGGCCAGACGGTGAACTCCTACAGGCACGGGCGGACCACGTTCTCCGAACTCTTAAGGAAAGTCCTGCGCCTGCCGGGCCTGGAGCGCCTGCGCTTCATGAGCCCGCACCCGCTCTACTACGACGCGGCCTTCATGAAGGTGCTGGCCGAAGAGCCGAAGCTCGCCCGCCACATGCACCTGCCGGCGCAGAGCGGCTCCGACCGTATACTGAAGGCCATGCGCCGCGGCTACACGCGCGTGGCCTACCTGGACCTGCTGGCCAGGCTCAGGGAAGCCGCGCCGGGCCTGGCCGTCTCCACGGACTTCATCGTGGGCTATCCGGGCGAGACCGAGGACGACTTCCTGGACACGCTGCGCCTCGTGGAAGAGGGCCGTTTCTCGCTGGCCTACTGCTTCAAGTACTCGCCGCGCTCCGACAGGCCGGAGATGAAGGCTACCATCCCGGAAGCGGAGCTCGAGGCCAGGCTGGAGAGGCTGCTGGCCGCCGTAAAGAAAAATTCCCGGGTTGTATTGGAAGAAAGAATTGGTAGAATAGAGGAAGTTCTTTTCGAGACCGACACGTACGGCCGCTCTTCCGCGAATTTTGCGGTGAGGGTAAAGGCCGGGGGGACACCCGGGAAGCTCTCGGGTGTGCTGGTGGCCGGGGCCGAAAAAAATACTTTATACGGGAAGCTGATATGACGAAAAAAACCAGCAAGGTTCTCAAGGAAAGACGGCAGCACGTGCGCCTGCCCATACTGCACGGCATCCTGGAGCCCGTGGAGATAGAATTTTTCACCGAGGACGCGGCCGGCAAGGCCGTGCCGCAGCCGGCCATCCTGTCGGACCTTTCCGCCGGCGGCATGCGGCTGATAACCTTCATGGCGCCGCCGCACACGAAGGAGCTGAACATCATCCTCAAGCTCAGCGGCATCAAGGAGATCCCGGTCACCGGCCGCATCTCCTGGGTAAAGGACAAGGGCGGAGTCTTCATGAACGGCATCGCTTTCACCGGGATCAGCCCCGACGACAGGAAGCGCATCAACGACATGGCCGAGGACTACTCGGACTGCGACACGCGCTTCGCGCTGAAGCTGCCGGAGGTCTGCGTGGAGACCTGCCGCGCCAACGGCCTCTGCAACAAGCCGCAGAAGGACGAGCCGCTGTTCAAGAAGAAATAGCAGGAGTTCGGAGCAAGGACCTGAGCGGCCAGACGGCTTTGACGCCCCTGGCCGCTTCCATTATAGACGAATGTCCGTTCAACTTTTGAAACCCGTGGTGCTGATGGGGGCCAACGCCTCCGGCAAGACCGGGCTGGCCCTGGAGCTGGCCCGCCGCCTGGGTGGCGAGGTGCTCTCGGCCGATTCCAGGCAGGTCTACCGCCTGATGGAGGCCGGCACCGCCAAGCCGCGCGGAGCCTGGACCGACACCCCGGACGGCAAATTCTACCTGGTGGACGGGGTTCCCTACCACCTGGTGGACACACTCGACCCGCGCGCGTCCTGGGACGCGGGGTCCTTCGTCCGCGAGGCGAAGAAGCTGGTCCCCGGGATCTGGAAGCGCGGCAAGGTGCCCATAATGGCCGGCGGCACCGGCATGTACGTACAGGCCTACTGGAACGGCCTCGACGAGCTCCCTCCGTCGGACCCGACCATACGCCAGCAGCTGACCGCCCTGGCGGAAAGCGGCGGCAAGCTCGCGCTGTACTCGGAGCTGCAGCAGCTCGACCCCGAGGCCGCGCGCCGCATCCCGCCGGGCAACGTGCAGCGCGTGATGCGGGCCATAGAGATAACCAGGGCCGCCGGCAGGCCGGCCTCGCAGCTCTGGACGGGGCGCTTCTTCCACTCGCTGCCCGTGCACGACGGCAAGTTCGTCTTCCTGAAGTGGAGCAAGGAGCTGCTGACGGAGCGCGTAAAACGCCGCACCATGGATAATTTCGAGGCCTGGGCGGAGGAGACCAGGGAGCTGCTGCGGCTGGGCTACGCGGAGGACTGCCCGGGCCTGAAGACGCTGGGCTACCCGCAAATGCTGGACTACCTGGCCGGCCGCCTGGAGAAACAGGACGCGATACGGCAGATAGTGGCCGCCTCGATGTCCTACGCCAAGCGCCAGAACACCTGGTTCGGCCGCTACCGCAACGTCCTCAGGATAGAGCTGGAGAAGCCGGAGGACTACGACGCCGGCGCGCTGGCCGAGCGGATAATAAATTCATGAAAGCCATACTGGTGGCCGCCTCGCTGAAGCGCGGGCGCAGGGCCTCCGGCGGGGGCACCTCGCTCGAGGAGCTCTGGCGCCTGACCGAGACCGCCGGCCTGGAGCCGGTGAGGAAGCTGCACGTGCGCCTGCAGGCCTGGAACCCGGCCACGCTGATAGGCTCCGGCAAGGTGGAGGAGCTGAAAGCGCTGGTGAAGGAGACCGGGGCAGGCGCGGTTATATTCGACGAGGAGCTCACCCCGGGCCAGGGCCGCAACCTCGAGCGCGCCTTCGGCGTGGACGTGGCCGACAGGCCGCGGCTCATCATAGACATCTTCGCGATGCGCGCCCGCACTCGCGAGGGCAAGCTGCAGGCCAGGCTTGCCGGCTTCAACTACGCGCTGTCGCGGCTAGGCGGCAAGGGCGGCAGCATGGACCAGCAGCGCGGCATGATAGGCGGCCGAGGCTCCGGCGAGAAGAAACTGGAATACGACAAGCGCGAGCTGCGCGTGAAGATCTCCGAGCTCGAGCGGGAGATAGAGTCCATCCGCGACGAGCGCCATACCCAGCGCGCCCAGCGCGACTCCGTCCCGATGCCGCAGGTCTCGATCGTGGGCTACACCAACGCAGGCAAGAGCACGCTGCTCAACAAACTGACCGGCAGCCGCCACGGCATCTACGCCGACGACAAGCTCTTCGCCACGCTCGACCCTACCACCAAGCGCGTGCGCCTGCCCGCCGGCGGCTGGGCGCTGTTCACCGACACCGTCGGCTTCATACAAAAACTGCCGCACGACCTTATCGCCGCCTTCCGCGCCACGCTGGAGGAGATCCGCTACAGCGACCTGATCCTGCACGTGCACGACCTCAGTTCCCCGGAGGCACGCCCGCAGCACGAGGCCGTGAAGGCCACGCTGAAGGAATTGGGTATCAGCGGCATACCCGTCATAAACGTCTTCAACAAGGCCGACGCGGTGGAGGACCCGTCCTCCTCCGCCTGGGCCCCGGCCAGCCTTAAGCCGCTCTTCGTCTCGGCACTTACCGGCGAGGGCGTGGACGGGCTGCTCGCGGCCTGCGAGCGGGCGCTCTCCAAACGCTGGGGGGAATACGAGCTCAAAATACCCGCCGGGTCCAGGGGGCTGATAGCGGAGATCTATTCCTCCTGCCTGGTCAGCGCGGCGGAATACGGCCAGCGCGACGTCACGCTGAAGTTCAAGGCCACGCCGGAGAATTACGCCCGGCTGTTGAAAAAGGCCGGCGCCTGATGAAATAATCCCTTATTTTTTCTATACTTTCCATAGAGCCTACATGACACATATAAAGATCGCCATTCTCTTCGTCTCCAGCTACGTGCTGGGAGGGATCCCCACCGGCTACCTGATAGGTCGGCTGAAGGGGATAGACATACGCAAGCACGGCTCCGGGAACCCGGGCACGGCCAACGTCTACCGCACGCTGGGCAAGGGCCCCGGCATAGCGACCTTCACTTTCGACTTCCTGAAGGGCTTCGGCCCGGCCTGGGTGGCGACGCAGTACTTCTTCATCCCCGGCTCGATGGATTTCAGCAAGGGCCACTGGTGGATACCGGTCACGGCCGGCGCGCTGGCCATAGCGGGCCATATCTGGACCGTGTTCCTCAACTTCCGCGGCGGCAAAGGCGTGGCCACCGCGGCCGGCGTTTTCGCCGCGCTGCTGCCCGTCCCCACCGCGGGGGCCTTCGTGGTGTTCGGCATAGCGGTGGCGCTCACCAGCCATATCTCGGTGGGCTCGATGTCCGCCTCCGTCGCGCTGCCGGTGCTCTGCTTCCTTCTGGCCAAGGACTACCAGCGGCCGTTCACGCTGCTGGCGCTGGCCGTCTGCGCGCTGATCTTCTACACCCACATCGCCAACATTCGCCGCATACTGAAAGGCGCGGAGCTCTCCTTCAAACACGGGAAGCAGCCGCCTCCGCAGGACGGGGAGAAGAAGGAACAATGACGGAAGAACGCAGCCCCGACGATCTGGTGGAGGTGCGCATCTACTCCATCGCCACCAGCATGACGGAGTCCATAATCTTCCTGGACGAGACCGACGGCACCAGGATACTGCCGATCTGGATAGGGCCGATGGAGGCGCAGGCCATAGCCATACGCCTGTCCGGCTACCCGTCCCCCAGGCCGATGACGCACGACCTGCTCTTCTCGCTGATCAAGACGCTCGGCCTGACCCTGAAGAAGGTGGTCATAGACGACATCGTAGAGAACACCTATTATTCCACGCTGCACATAGCGAAGCCGGACGGCTCCGACCCCAGGCAGGTCGACTCCCGGCCTTCCGACGCGGTGGCGCTGGCGGTGCGCTTCGGCTGCCCCGTCTATATTTCCGAGAAAGTTTTCTCCAAGACCCAGGTCCTGAGCAAGCCGATAACGGAGGACGAGGTCACCCGCTTCAAGCACGACCTGAAGAACCTCAAGCCAAACGACATCATCGGCCAGCTCCTCTCAGGCGACAAACAGGAGGGCCAGGACGAGGAGGAGAATAGCGAGGGGGAAGAAGACGATGAACAGACTTGACCTTATCCGGGAACTGACCAAGCATCTCACCACGGAAAAGGACGCCAAGCTCGCGGTCTGCAAGACCTTCGAGATCATGGGAGAGGCCCTGCGCGACAACCGCAAGGTGGTCATCTCCAACTTCGGCACCTTCAAGGTGAAGGAGCGCATGCCGCGCCAGATGCGCAACCCGAAGACCAACCAGCGCGTGATGGTGGGGCCCCGGAAAAGCATCCGTTTCAAGCCGTCCAAGAAGCTGACCATCGGGATGTGATGTCCGAGAAGACGTACCTGACCATGCGCGAGGTCTCGCGCGCCGCGCAGCTTCCGGAGTACACCATACGCTACTGGGAGGCCAAGTTCCGCCTGCTCCGGCCGCTGAGGCTTTCCAGCGGCCACCGCCGCTACACGCGGGCCGACGTGGACACGCTGCTGCAGATCAAGGACCTGGTCTTCGTGAAGGGCTATTCGCTCGACGGGGCCAGGAAGGCGCTTTCCCTGGCGCGCCGCCAGAAGAAAGCGCCGCCGCGGACGGCGGCCACGGCCCCCAAAAGCGCCCTTCTCGACGAGATAGCCAGGGACCTCCGCCAGCTGCTCAAGGAGCTCTGAGCCGGCCGGCGCGCCTATTTTTGCTATAATAGTTCCGGTTCTTTAAAGCGGCACTGATTTCAGGTTCAGCCTTCATCTTCGGGGCGTGGCTCAATGGTAGAGCGTTCGCTTGGGGTGCGAAAGGTTCCGGGTTCAATTCCCGGCGCCCCGATGATGAAGGCTGAACTTTTTTTACTCCGGCCGCCCGGCCGCGCTTTTGTTGTAGAATAATCCCATGAAAGCCACAAGGAGGATGATATGAAGCTCCAGAACCTTCTGGCGGCCGCCGCCATCGCCGCCTTCGCCGCCGGCGCCTGCTCGGCCGCGGAGACCGGGAAGAAGCAAGCTCCGCAGCCGTCCCCGGCGGCGCGCGCCAACATCATCGCCTTCAAGCTCTACGCCGCGGAAGCCAGGAAGCCCGGCAACCTCTTCTTCTCCCCTTACAGCATCTACGGCGCCTTCTCTGGGGTCTACGAGGGGGCCCGGGGCCGCACGGCCGAGGAGATGTCCTCGGTCTTCTCTTTCCCGCCCAAGACCAAGGACCTCCGGGCCGGAACTGCGGAGCTGAAGAAAGCCCTGGCCTCATCGCTCAAAGGCGCTGTCTTCACGCAAGCCGACTCCTTCTGGGCCCAGGACGGCTACAAGTTCAGCAAGGACTACCTGAAAACGCTGCGCTCCGACTATTCGGCCCAGGCCATGAACGCCGACTTCAAGGGGAAGACCGACGAAGCGCGGCGCAGGATAAACATGTGGACCGAGAACGCCACCGGCGGCAGGATACGCGGGCTCTTCCCCGAGGGCTCGCTGGACCCGCTCACGCGCCTGGTGCTGGTCAACGCCGTCTATTTCAAGGGCTCGTGGGAGCACCGCTTCGACCCGGCCCTAACCGCGGAGGCCGACTTCGCAGGGCCCGGCGGCGCCAAGCTGAAAGTACCGATGATGGCCCTGAAGGGCGAACGGGAGCTGGAATACGGGGAGGACGCGCAGAAGCAGGTCCTGCGCCTGCCGTACAAGGGGGGAGGATTGTCGATGCTGGTCCTGCTGCCCAAGGAAGGGGTACAGCTCTCCGCGCTCGAGGCCGGATTGTCCCCGGAAGCGCTGGAGGCCGCGAGGAAGGAGCTCTATACCCAGAAGGTCAAGGTCTTCCTGCCCAAGTTCACCTTCGGCTACGGTTTCACGATGAACTCTTCGCTGGCGGCCCTGGGAATGCCCACCGCGTTCACCGACAAGGCGGACTTCTCCGGGATGGACGGCACCAAGGACCTCTACATACAGAAGGCCTTCCACAAGGCGTTCGTGGAGGTCACCGAGGAGGGGACGGAGGCCGCGGCCGCCACCGGCGCCGCGATGGGACTGAAATCGATAGTTCTCGACTACGCCGTCTTCCGCGCGGACAGGCCCTTCCTGTTCGTGATCGAGCAGCCGGGGACAGGCCTGATACTGTTCATCGGCAGGGTGGAGGACCCGGCCAGGAAACAGTAGGGCTCAGCCGGCCTTGAAGCCGGCCTTCTCCACGGCCGCCCTCAGATCTCCGGGGGCGGCCTTCTTTTCGTCGTATTCCACGGCGGCCTCGCCTTTCGGGAGGCTGACCTCCACCGATATCACTCCGGGAACGCGCCGCAGGGCGTTCTCCACCCCGCTGCGGCAGCCGCCGCAGCTCATCCCCATGATTTTCAGAACGATCTTCATGCGTCCTCCTATTCCTTAAAATAGATTATAGCACAGCGGGCCGAAGAAGGCCCTTGACAAGAATACTTCTAATCTGGTAAGATTTATTAGACAATAACGATTCTAATATGAAAAAGAACGCCAAAGACCTGCCGAAGGGATACCGGATGACGCCGCAGCGCGCCGAGATACTCCGCATCCTCGACGGCAACACCTCGCACCCCACGGCGGAGGACATCTATTCCCGCGTGCTGAAGCGCCTGCCCGGGGTCTCCTTCGCCACGGTCTACAACACCCTGCAGTCCCTGATAAACATAGGGGAGCTGGCGGAGGTCCGCATAGAGCGCGGCCGTTCCCGCTTCGACCCCGGGATGACCCCGCACGCCCACCTGATGTGCGTCGACTGCGGCCGCATCGCCGACGTCAAGGCCCCGGCGAAGGCCCCGGCCCCGGCCGGCAAGCCGCGCGGCTTCAGGGTGCTCAGCTGCAACATAGAGTTTTTCGGAGTATGCCCCGCCTGCGGCAAAAAGGCGGCGCGCAAGGAGACAAAGAAATGCCTGAAGAAAAGAACGAGACGCTGACCGTCGGCCAGAAGCTGGCCGGCTTCGAGCTGGAGACCTTCGACCCGGTTTCCTGCAAGTTCGGCCGCTTCCGCCTGGAGGACGCGGTCAAGGCGGGCAAATGGACCCTGCTGGTGTTCTATCCCGCGGACTTCACTTTCGTCTGCCCGACCGAGCTGGCCGACCTGGCCGACAAGCACGCCGAGCTGGAGAAGCTGGGCGCCGAAGTGCTGTCCGTCAGCACCGACACCAAGTTCACGCACATGGGCTGGCAGGCGCAGGAGAAACTGCTGAAGGACGTGAAGTACCGGATGGCCTCCGACGTGCGCGGCCGCCTGGCCAAGTCCCTCGGCGCCTACGACTGCAAGACCGGACTGGCCTACCGCGGCACGTTCATCATCAACCCCGACGGCCTGCTGGCGGGGGCGGAGATAAACCTGAACAACGTCGGCCGCAACATGGAGGAGCTGGTCCGCAAGATGAAGGCCTTCGTCCACACCTACAAGAACCCGGCCGAGGTCTGCCCGGCCAAGTGGAAGCCGGGAGCGAAGACCCTGACGCCGTCGGAGGAGCTGGTCGGCCACGTGGCCGAGCACCTCTGAGCCGGCGCCAACAAGATCTTCACGCCCTTCGGGACGGAAGAAAAAGGCAGTAAAAGAGAGAGAAACGGTGCCCCGTCCTTCTTCGGAAGGGCGGGGCATTCGTTTTGTATAATCAGCCTATGATGAAAGGCCGCTCCGGCTACCCGATAAAGGTGGCGCTGATCTACGGCACCTGCCCGTCGGGCCATTACGCCGCGGCCAGGGCCATAGCGGAGTTCCTCCCGCCAAGCGTGATAGAACCGGTCTTCATCGACCTTTCCGAGGTCTACCCGGACTTCGGGCCCTTCGTGGCCAGGACCTACCTGCAGGTGCTGAGCCGGACCCCGGCGCTGTGGCATTACGCGTACGACAACGACTTCGTGGCCTTCGCCGCCGGCGCGCTGCGGGAGGCCGTACTCCCGTTCTCCTCCAGGAAGCTGGAGGAGCTCCTGCTGAAGAAAGGGGTGCGCGCCGTCATCTCCACGCAGGCGCTCCCGTCGCTGATGATAACGAAGAGCCGCCAGCTCTCGCGGCTGCCGCTGTTCTCGGTGCTGACGGATTTCTGCGCCCACGCCTACTGGCCCCCGCGGGGCGTGCAGGCGTACTTCGTGCCGGAACGCGGGGCCGCCGGGGAGTTGCGGAAGCGCGGCGCTCCTCCGGAGAGGATCGTCCTGACCGGCATCCCGGTGCGCAAGGAATTTTCCGGCGTCCAGCCGGACAAGGTCTCGGCCAGGAAGAAGCTGGGCCTGGCCCCCGGATTGTTCACGGTACTGATCACGGGCGGCAGCCGCGGCCTCGGGAACCTGCAGGAGGCGGCCATGTCCCTGCAGCCGCTGCTGGGGCGCCTGCAGGCCGCGGTGCTCTGCGGCAACAACCGCAAGCTCTGCAGGCAGGCGGAGAAGGCCGCCGCCAACACCCGCCACCTCCGCTTCGTGGACTTCACGGACTCTCCGGAGGACTACTACCGCGCGGCGGACCTGGTGGTGGGCAAGCCAGGAGGCGTTACGCTGGCCGAGGCCATGGCGCTGGCCAAGCCGTTCATCATCTACTCCCCGCTGCCGGGGCAGGAGGCCAGGAACACGGCTTTTCTGATGAGGCACCGGCTGGCGGAATCCGCTGGCTCCGCCTCCGAGCTGCTGCCTCTGGTCAAGAAATACGTCGCCAGCCCGCACATGCTCTCGCAGGCCTCCGCCGCACTGGCGGAACACGCGCGGCCGCACGCGGCGCGCGACATAGCCGCCAGGGTCATCTCGGCGCTCACCGGCAACGGCGCCGGCTGAAACTGCGCGAGATTGAATTCCGGCCTTTTTTCTGGTATCATATACCGGCAACGTTACCGAAGCGGGAAGCGATATCGGGGTGTGGCTCAGCTGGCTAGAGCGCTCGCTTCGGGTGCGAGAGATCGTGAGTTCAAATCTCACCACCCCGATCCAATTTACCCAGTACCAGGCCCGCCGCGAGGCGGGCCGTTATTTTTGCCCGTTGCGCTGTCAATAGCGCCTTGCTAGCGGGCATATTTTTAAAGTATCATTGTATCCGTCGGAACACGATAAATATGCGCTTGAGCTTCAGGGTTTTCGGCATGGTACAGGGAGTCGGCTTCCGCTGGTTCGTAAAGGAAGCCGCGTCCAGCCACGGAGTCACCGGCTGGGTACGAAACACCCTGGACGGGGCGGTGGAGGGGGAAGCCCAGGGCAACGTGCCCGCGCTGGACGCGTTCGTCAAGTCCCTCAAGAACGGCAATCCGATGGCGCGCGTAGACAGGGCCGAGACACAGGAGATGCTGGACCAGGAAGCTGCGGAAAAAGATTTTCACATCAAACCCACGGTTTAAGCGAGAGGTGAACATGGCTGAAGAAGAGAAGGACGGAGCGGAGAAGGAGCGGGAGGAAAAAGAGACCCCGGCTGCCCCTGCCCCCAAGGAAAAGCTGAGCGACATAAACATAGACTCCACCAACCAGTACATACGCAGGATCAGCCAGATAGACCATAAGATTTCGCGCGAGGAGTCGCACGAACTGTGGAAACGCGTAAAGCGCGGCGACCGCCGCGCCAAAGAGCGCATCATGGAGCTGAACCTCAAGCTCGTGATCCCGATAGCCAAGCGCTTCCTGTACCAGGGCGCCGACCTGATGGACCTAGTCGAGGAGGGCAACCTCGGCCTGCTGCACGCGATAGACAAGTTCGACCCGCGTAAGGGCTACCGCTTCTCGACCTACGCGTCGTACTGGATAGAGCAGTACGTGCGCCGCTCGGTGGAGGAGAACTCGAAGACCATCCGCATCCCGCCGCACGCTTGGACCGCGCTGCGCAAGTGGCTCAAGCAGTGGGACACGATGCACGGCAAGCTGGGCCGCGACCCGACGATGGCCGAGATGGCCAAGCACATGCACTGGAACGCCAACCAGGTGCGCACCGCGCTGAACGCCAGCGAGATAGTGACCGGCCTCTCGTCGATAGAGACGCCGCTCTCCTCGAGCGAAGGCATGGACGACACGGTCGGCGACACGCTGAAGGACGCTGACTCCTCCACTCCGGACAACCTGATCTCCATACTGCGCCTGCACGACGAGCTCAAGGACGCCCTGGTGGAGATAGGCGAGCGCGAGCGGATGATAGTCGAGTACCGCTACGGCCTCACCGGCCAGACCCCGATGACGCTCAACGACATCGGCAAGAAGCTGGGGCTCTCGCGCGAGCGCGTGCGCCAGATAGAGGAGCGCGCGCTGCTGCGGCTGCGCCGCGTAGCCGCGAAGATGGGCCTGATAGAGCTGGGCCGCCGGCCGGACCACGCGAACCTCCAGCCGGGCTGGCAGCAGCCCAAGCCCAAAACCGACATACTCGGGGACGCCATCCCCACCAAACCCTACGTGCCGCGCAAGAAGAACGGCAAGAAATGATCAAGAAGGTACCATGATGACACAGGCATTACCTGAGGCAGTGGCGCAGAAGGCCAGATCGATGATCAGGGACGTGCCGGACTTCCCGAAGCCCGGCATAGTTTTCAAGGACATCACGCCGCTGCTGGCCGACCACGCCGCCTTCACCGGCCTGGTGAAGGCCTTCGCCGACGCTTTCAGGGACGCCGGCGTCACGAAGGTGCTGGGCATAGAGGCCAGGGGCTTCCTGCTGGCCGCCCCGATAGCGGCCGAGCTCGGCGCCGGCATAGTGCCGGTGCGCAAGAAGGGGAAGCTGCCCTACAAGAAAGTTTCCGCCACTTACGCGCTCGAATACGGCACCGACACGCTCGAGATGCACGAGGACGCGGTGAAACCCGGAGAGAAGGTGCTGGTGGTCGACGACGTGCTGGCCACCGGCGGCACGGCCGCCGCCGTCTGCGAGATGGTGGACAGGCTGGGCGGCAAGGTGGCCGGGATAGCCATGCTGATAGAATTGGAATTCCTGAAGGGCCGAGCGAAGCTCGCTGGCCGCAGCATCTATTCTTTGATAAAATATTAGTCCGTTTTCGCCCTCTTAGTTCAACGGATAGAACGGGAGTTTCCTAAACTCTAAATAGAGGTTCGATTCCTCTAGAGGGCAGTGAATTTAAAGGAGCGACGCAAGATATGCCAGATTCAACGTGGATAGCCAGCGGCAACATGGAGCACGCCGGTCCCGCCCGGTTCGACCGGGCCCTGGAGTGGATAAAGAAGAACAGGGAGACCTTCATAGGTTCCGTGGTGATACTGCTCGCCGCCGGCATTTTCGCCGTTTACTTCTTCATGCATTACCGGGACACGAGGGACTCCGCCTGGAAGGCGCTGTTCATCGCCCAGCAGACCGGCTTCGGCGGCAACGTGGCCGAGGCCCAGCGGCAACTGGAGAGCGTGGAGGCGTCCTTCGCCGGGACCAGCGCGGCCGCGTACGCCGCCCTCACCCGCGGGGACATATTCTTCGCGCAGGGCAAGTACAAGGACGCCGAGGCCCAATACGCCAAGGTATCTGCCGACAAGATACTGGCCCCCTTCGCCATCTACAGCCTGGGCAAGTCCAAGGAGGCGGACAACGACCTGGCGGGAGCGCAGGCGCAGTACTCGGATTTCCTTTCCAGGTTCCCGGAGAGCTTCCTTGCCCCCGAAGTGCACGCCTCGCTGGCCCGCTCGCAGGCGCTGGCCGGGGCCAAGGACCTTGCCCGCGGATCCTACGAGAAGATCTCCCTGCTTTACCCGGACACGCCCTGGGCCATGGAGGCCAAGGCCAGGCTGCAGCCGCCAGTCCCGCAGAAAAAATAATAAGACCTTAGCGCGCCGCGCTAGGGACAAAGAACCGGCCATGCGCCGGTTTTTTGTTGCCCTACCATCGCATTGATATTCGTGGTCATGCCGCTTTTTCATATGGCGTATTTTTGACTTATAAAGCATATAGAGACAAATTATATTGATGCGGTTGACATTAAAAAATCTATCTGCCATAATTTACCTGCTCTGTAAAGGAGGACCGCCATATACGGCGGTTCCGCCAACCCCGGAGAAGGGGGAAGCGGAGCGCCGACACAGCGGCGCTTCTCCCGAAAAGCCGTCGGCCAGGATAAAGGGCACAGGCCTTGACCGCGGGGACAGCCCCGGACCGGTCAGGCAAAGACCCTAAAAACGGGGCCGCCGACATAACTGGAGGAGTAATTGATGAAGAGAGCAATAGCGATAGCGGTACTGTTGGCGGTCGGCTTCGCGGCGAGCGCTTCGGCGGCCTTCACCTTCGAGAAGGACAAAGTGACTTACGGCGCGATGCTGTTCGACTCGATGCCGCAGGGCGACATGGGCGACGCGGTCAGCAGTTCCCTGGGCCTTGGAGTCTCCGGAGAGTATCTGCTGAAGGCCAATATAAAAGTGGGCCTAGAGATGGGCTACGGCTTCAGCTACGACGCCAAGGGCGCCGTAAAGGCCGTCGACAGCAACTACAGCGTGAAGGTGTTCAACATCGGTCCTACGGCCAAGTACTTCATGACCCAGGACAAGATCACCTACTACGGCCTGGTCGGCCTCGGCCTCTACCACTGGTCCTCGGCCAAACTGGGGAATCTCGTAGCCTCGGATTCCGGCACCGACTTCGGCATCAACCTCGGCGTCGGCGCCGCCTACGAGTTGAACAAGAACTGGACCGGCGGGGTGGACCTGCGCTACCATTCGGTCGGCGGCGACCTGGACAGCAACTTTGTCAACCTCGGCCTCAAGCTCGACTACAAGTTCTAAGAGCGTATCACCGCATGAGCCCGTCCGCAGCAGGCGGACGGGCTCATCGCTTTTGCTCCGCCCCGCGCGGCCAGCGGGCGGAAGACGGACTGGACAGGAGGATCCGATGAAACGTGCAATACTGGGTATAACGCTTACGGCGCTTACGGCCTCGGCCGTCAACGCCGAGATACTGAAGAACTTCAAGGCGGGCGGTTCCCTGGAAGCGGCGGGTATGGTGGTGAACAATTCAAACGACTTCAACAGGCGCGCGGCGGACAAGTTCGGCGATGTGCAGAACCGCGTGATGATAAACGCCGGCTTCGACCTCAACGAGGACGTGGCGGCGAACCTGAGCTTCAACAAGTGCAACAGGAAGTTCGCGCAGGCCTCCGAGGCGCCGGTCGCCACGGCCGCCGACAGCTTCCTCATAGACCAGGCCTACGTCACGCTAAGGAACCTCTTCACGCTGGACCACCGGATCGGCCGGCAGTATTACGGCAGCGACGGGGACATAGTGATCTACTACGGGCCCGCCAACTGGTACACCCGCGGCCTCAACGCCAACAACGTCGCGCTGGACGGGTGGACCTCGCAGTGGGCCAAGGACAAGCTCGCCGTCTCCGGAGTGGTCGCCAAGGTCGCCGAGACCAACACGATAACCAACACCGACACCGACGTCTACGGCGTCACCGGCAGCTACGACTACTCCAAGATCATCAAGCCGGCCGCCTACGTCTACCAGAAAAAGACCATGACCGCCCTCGGCAGCCCCAAGGACCTGATAGTGCTCGGCCTGAAGGGTAAAGGCGAATATATGGGCGTAAGGTACGGCGGCGAGTTCGCCAAGAACCTCGGCCGCGACCACGTGGCCGCCCAGAAATACACCGGCTACGCGTTCAAGCTGAACGCGGCCTACGACTACTCCTTCATGGGCAGGTGGACCTTCAGCGGAGAGTTCGCGAGGGGCTCCGGCGACAAAGGCTCGGCGGGCAAGAACGAGGGGTTCATGGACATCAGCGCCAACTACCGCCCCGGCCTGATCATAGGCGGAGTAGGCATGAGGGACACCGTCAACGCCGTGAACAACTCCGCCAACACCAGCCTCAACAACCTGACCACCTGGAACCTCGGCGCCGACTGGGCCCCGGAGAAGGTAAAGAAGCTCGGTCTGGCGGCCAGGTTCTACAGCTTCACGTTCACCCGGAAGTTCGGCGGCGCGAAGCACGCGGGCAACGAGGCCGACCTGGTCGCGACCTGGACCCACACCAGGAACGTCGCGCTAAAGCTCGGTCTGGCGAAGTTCATCCCGGACACCTACAAGATCGGAGGCAAGGACGACTCCGTCAATCTCGGAAGCCTGTATATGAACATCGGCTTCTGACACCGGCGCGCGCCCGAAGCCCCGGGGCCCGGCGGCCCCGGGGCTTTTGTTTTTGTCAGCGGGGAAGCGCGTATATTATTTGTTATAATTTAAACGCACATGAGCAGGCAGCAACGCCGACACCATAGCCTCTCACGCCGCCTGGCAGCGGCGGCTTTCCTACTGTCCCTGGCCTCCCTGGCCGGCGCCACCAAGCTCGATCTCTCCTCCGAGGTCGAGCTGAAGGCCTCCAATTACGCGCACCTGCCGTACGGCGACTCGGCCGTGTCCCAGCCGCTTTTCTCCGAGAACGCCACGCTGGGCTTCGTCATCAAGGGCATACGCCTGGAGAAGACGCAGTCCTCGTCTATGGACGTGGGGATCGTGCTGCAGAGCGTTGGCCAGGGGGCGTCCTCCAACACGCTCTCGGCGCCGCAGTTCGCCGACGCCGCGGCGCGCCTGCCGCACGCCGACGGCACTCCGTACGTGCGCAACGCCTACGTGAAGATCTACAAGTTCGTAAAGCCCAACGTGACCGCGACCTTCGGCCGCCAGGACTTCACGCTGGGCCAGGGCATCACTCTTTCCGGCGACGACCTGGGCCTGCCCGGCGGCCTCCTCGAGGCCGAGAACGTCTTCCGCCGGGTAAAGGCCGACGTGTTCGCCTTCCGGCCTTTCGCCGGCGGCCGCTACTTCACGCTGCTCGGCGGCGCGGCGTACTACCCCGCGGCCGAAGGCCTCTGGCAGGTGTACCACTTCTGGGAGAAGGACGGCGGAGCCGGTCAGGACATCCTCTTCAACGCCTCCTCCAGGACCAAGAAGTTCACCGGCATACGTTACTACCTCACGCAGAGCCAGCTCACTTTCGACGGAGAAGCCGTAGTACAGCGCGGCACGGCCAAACTCGCCGGAGGAGGCTCCGGGAAATACGAGGCCCACGCCTTCATGCTGAAGGGCGCCTGGAACCAGGACATCGCTTTCTTCGGCCCGTCCAGGCTCAGGCTCGCCTACGGCCGCTCCTCCGGCAACCCCGGCACCGGCTCCGATACCGACAAGGCCTTCTTCCCGACCTTCGGCCGGAAATTCAGCGGCCTGGAGCGCAACGGCTACGGCGCGATAGCCGGGGCCAGCCTCTACGACATGGCCAAGACCTCCTCGACGCTGAACGGGCTGCCTTACGGCGTCTCCGGAATCAACATCATCAACATCGGGGCCGATCTGCCGTACAAGAAGCTCACCCTTTCCGCGGACCTCTACAAGTTCCGGGCCTCCAAGAACGCCGCTGACGGCTCGCTGCAGATCGCCAGCGAGTGGGACATAAAGGCGGCCTACCCGATGGGCGACAATCTTCGCCTGACGGCCCTCTACGCGGTCTTCACGCCGCTCGGCCTGTATCCCTACGCCAAGGAAGCCAAACTGGTCTACGGGGCCGTCTCGGCCAAATTCTAACGTCCCGGCAAAGCCACGCGAACCGGCCACGCGCCGGTTTTTTATTGCCTGGGGGGCAAGCCCCTCGATCATATACCGCGCGCCCACGGGCAACTGCGGCGCCGCATTGGGAACAATGGCATTAGCCGGGCCGCTATGGCCGCAGCGGCTCGGCGGGAGGGGGGGGCCTGCATATCACACCCCTGGCAGATGCCGGGAAGTGGGGGAAAAATAACCCTTATGCCCCTCCTCCCCCCGCAAAACCGGGGCGAATGGAGGAATATTCCATACCGGGCCCATAATATACGCAGATATCGTCAAAAAAACACTCCAGGCAGTGAACGGAGCCAGGGCTTTGTGAACAGGATATCAACAATTGTTGACATATGTCTGCCATATAATAGGCATATGTTGACATATAATATTCCATATGCTAGCCTATAGGCATATAGAGCCCAAAAAGCCCCGAATACCACTCAAGAGCCGCCAGGAGCAGACCACCATGAACTACAAATTACGCCTCAAGCATCCTTCAGGCGCGGAATTCGAGGCGGAAGGCCCGGCGGAGTTCATCCAGAGCGAGAAAGAAGGCTTTCTTGGCCGGCTAGAGGCGCCCCGCCACACGGCCGGGGCCGAGACGGCCAGGCCGGAGCCGCAGCAGCCCGGAAAGACCCCGGACTGGAGCGCCCTGACGGCTAGCCACAAAGGACTCACCATATTAAAGGAAAAGCGCCACGGCCTGAAGGCCCAGGAAGCGGCGCTGCTGCTGCTGGCAGCCGGGGCCAGCCTCCAGGGCGCCAGAGAGCTAAGCGCGATAACCCTGTCCAAAGCGATAAAGGCCTCGGGATACGCACCGGAAAGACTGGACAGAACGCTGACAAAGGCGCTCCGGGACAGACTGATAACCGCCTCGGGAAGCAAGCGCAACCGCACCTACAGAATAACCGACCGCGGCCTGGAAATAGCCTGGCTTGAAGCCAGAAAGCTCATGGAGGGGCGCTAACAGCGCATCACCCAAGCCACAGAGAGGATCCAAGCCCGCAAGCCAAAAGCCACCGCGAAACGCCGCCGAAACCCGCGAACAAGCAGAAAACACGACCTGAAAGAGCCACGCCCCCGCCCCCTGGATACAACTCACGATAATATATATTATGTTAATAATGCAATCTCCTCCTTTAGCGCGCTCACATCAACAACCACACTAAGTATTTCTTAAAATATCCTTATATTACAATAACTATTTTTCAATATCCAATATCATTTATAGATTTTCATAACTAGCAGCCAGAATGCCCCCTGGCGGGGCTGCCAACCCCGGCGCCCCGAACCCTGAAATCAATTTTTCTGGCAAATTTTTAAAAATGAGTTTTGGAAAAAGAGGCAAATTTTCAGAAAATCGGCCCGCTCTAAAATACCATGAAGAGGCCTCCGTGCCGCGAACCCGGAGCCGCGAAAAGTTGGCAACTTTTTAAAACCCATTTAGCCGGCCCGGATAGGGGAGGTTGAGCAGGGTTTTCCCAGGCCTGAAATACCCCCTATAGGGCCAAATTCCTCAAAATACCAGCAAGCCACCCCCCCTGAAAACAGGCGAAAATCAGCCTGTTTTTCGGCTTTTTCAAAACACTATGAAGGCAATGAGGGGCAAAACAGGCAGAATAAAGGGCGGGAAATAGCCGTTCCGCAAAATACCATGAAGACGGCCAAGACCTCAAAAAGCCCGGGTACGGGGCGATCTAAGGAACTTTGAAAATACCACGAGGAGGAAAAAACCCGCTGCAATTCGCGGATGTCGGGGAGCCGGCGGCCTCATGGTGGGGAATTATCGGGAGAATAAGGTGACCTCACGGCCCAAAACGCCCAAAATCCGGAGATTTGCCCGGATCTCAGGGAAAATGAGGGGAAAGCGGCGCCAGTAAATGTCCGAGAAAGTCCGCCAAGACCTTCTTTCCCCCCTCCGTAAAGGGAAATCCGGCATTTCCGGACAGAATATCCGCCGGGAAGCCGTTAATTACCGGAAGGTCAGCAGTATTGCCGGGATAATTGCCAGGTAGCCGGCCAGAATAAGCACCGGGGAGAGCACCGCCCAGATGTTCTGGCCGTACGGATCGACTTTACCAAGGAGGGAATAGCCGCAGACAATAAGTACCGCGGCCAGCAGCCAAAGCCAGAGGGGTTTCCTCCCCCCCTCCTCTTCCGCCGGAACGACAACCGGCGCCGGAAAAACAGCGCGCGCGGGCTGGTTCGCCTGCGCGCGCTTTGCTTTCGCCTTGTTCCTTGCCATCTGCCGGGGTCCGGGGCGCCGGAAGGGGCGCCCGGGTTATTTCTGGGACAGCCTGGCCTTGAGCCTCTGGACGGTGAAGTCCAGCATGCTCTTGTTGGAGGGGTCCGTCTCGGTGTTGTACAACTCCTGCACGAACTGCAGGCTGCGGGCGTCTCCTACGGCGGCTATTATGTTCATCGACTGGCTGCGCATGCTGAGCTCAGGAGACCTGATGAACTCGTAAGCGGTCATCAGACCGTCGGGCATGCCCATCTTGGAGAGCGCGAGGGCTGCTTCCACCCGGACCGGCGGCTGCTCTGACTTGTCCAGCAGCTTGACGAGCTGCGGCGCGGCCGGCGCATAGCCGATATTGCCAACGGCCTTGATGGCCTCTATCTTGACGTACTGGTCCGGGTCGCCGAGCTGGGCGGCTATGGGCTCGCCGGCGGATTTGGACTGCATCTGGCCGAGCGAGGCGATGGCCCCCCGTCGCATGCTCTGGTCCTCGGAGGCGAGCATGCCGATCATATCCTTCTCGGCTGGAGCGTAATGGATCACACCCAGCGTATGCAGGGCCGCGTAGCGCACAGGCTGAGCGGGGTCCTTGAGGGCCTTTACCAGAGCCGGACCCGTGTTCTGGTCCATAATATAGGAGAGCGATATCGCGGCCTGCTGGCGCACCGCTGGGTCGGCATCCTTGATAAGGACATCGGCCAGGACGGGAGCGGCTTCACGGCTGGTCATCAGCCCCAGCGAATCGACGGCGGACTGCCTCACCAGCGGCGACTGGTCGGAAATGGCCTTTATAAGCGCGGGAACGGCCTTCTGGTCGCGCAACTGCCCCAGCTTCTCCGCGGCCTGGCGGCGTTCCGCGGCGTCCTTGGACTTCAGGCCGGCCATCGCGGAATCAAAAGGGCTCACGGGAGCTTCCTGCTTTGCTTGCGGCGAGACCGGCTTGGTCTGCTCCGCGGCCGGCTTGGTCTGCTCCGCGGCCGGCTTTGCCTTCTCGGCGGCCGGCTTTGCCTTCTCGGCGGCCGGCTTGGCGGTCTTTTTCTTGGCGGCGGGCGCGGTCTTCTTGACCGCGGGTTTCCCGGAAGTCTCCTTGGACGGAGCCTGCGCCTGCAGCAGGCCAGGGACAGCGAACAAGAGTATCAGCAAGGACATCTTATTCATGTTCTTCATATCCTTGAATTCTAGCATAAAATACCTCCCGAGGACCCCCGCCAGGCACCCGGGCTTAGAACAGCGGCCCCAGGTAGAAATAGAATATCCGGCCGCCGTCGGAAGTGCGCACCGCGTAGTCGAAGCTGAGCACCATCTGGAAGGCCTGCAGGATGAAGGTGTGCACGTTGACGCCGGCGCCCACCGCGCTCCTCAGGTCCTTCATCCCGAGGCCGCGCAGCTGGGAGGCTTCGTCCCAGCCGTAGGCCGAGTCCACGAAAATCTTGCCGTAGATCCCCTTGAAGTAAAAATCCGGGAACATGTACCACATGTAGTAGTCCATATCCTTGACCAGCGGGAAACGAAACTCCGCGTTGTCTATCATAACGCCGGGCTTCTCGTAAAGGTCGGATGAGCGGGAAAAGCCGCGCACGCCGCCGAGGCCGCCGAAATCGAAGACGCGCCGGTCCCGGCCGGTGCTCTGGCCGGCCATCACGCGGTTCACGAAGGCGGACCTCTTGGAGAGCGGGAAATACTTCAGGTACTGCGCCATGTAGACGTCGTATATCAGGTTGCCGCCGGCGGTCTCCCTGGCCGTCAGCCAGGTGAACTCCGTCCTCGAGCCGCGCACTGCCGTCAGGTAGAGCCCGTCTACGGTGTCCCGCACGTAGCCGGTCTGCAGGGCGCGGGTGCGCAGCTTCTCGGTCAGGGAGATGTCCTTGTAGTCGTTGCGCTCGTCCTTCACGATGGCGAAGGCTTCCACCCGGTTGTACCGGTCGAAGGGCCAGGCCGTGCCGGCGGCGTGGCGGAAATAGCGCTTGTCGTACTCCAGGCTGTCGGCCGTGGTGAGGCCGTTGTAGGTGAGCACGCTGGTCTGCAGGTACAGCGGCATGCGCCAGCGGTTGTAGGTATAGCTGGCCTGCAGGCTCAGGAAATCCGCTCCGGAATTGTAGTTGAGGTAAAGCGCCAGGTTGTGGCGCCCGAGCATGTCCGAGGCCTGCCAGTAGTTCATCCAGAAAAGTCCGCCGGGGGAGGAGAACAGGAACGCCGGGAAGAACAGGTCCGTGGAAGCCTTGAACCTGTAGGGCCCGTATGTCCCCGAAGAAGGCTTTACCGAGAAGTCCTCCGCCGCGGCCGGGCCCGTCCCCTGGCGCTCGTACAGGAAATCCTCCGGGGCGCCGGAATAGATGTCCACCCCTCCGTTGCGGAAGGACGAGAAGAAGATCTTCCCGCCGGACACGGCCGGCGTAAAGATGCCGCCGAGGCTGCGCGTCATGCGGAAGACGGCCCCCGTCGCGTCGCGCTTGTAAAGCTCGAAATCGTAACCGGCGTCCGAGATGAAATAGATGGACCCGTCGTCAGAGAAGACCGGGTCGTATACGCTGCCGCCCTCGAAATGCACGTCTTCCGGCTTGCCTCCCCGGCGCAGCAGGCAGAGGTCGCGCACCGGGCCGCTGGAGGCGTCGACCTCGCAGGAATAGGCCAATATAGTGCCGTCGGGGGAATAGGCGGGGGAGCTCTCGTCCTGCGGGCTGTCCGTCAGCCTGGCGGCCTTGTCCAGCGGGATATCCCCCCCGCGGGCCAGAAGGGCGACGGGCAGCTCGTAGAGGTCGTTGAAGCCTCCCTTCATCCCGACGAACGCCACTTTTTTCCCGTCGGGAGAGAAAGCCGGCTGGCGCAGCTCGTAGAGCCCGTCCACCGTGGAGCGGCGCACCTTCCCGGTGTCCGGCTCGTAGAGGTACAGGTACTCCCGGTGGTTCTTCTGGCCGCTGAAGGCCAGGTAACGTCCGTCAGACGACCACGCCAGCGAACGCAGGGGCTTCGTGAACCGGCCGTACGGGATGTTCTCGGCGCCGGCGGAAAGCGCGGTCAGCGCGGCCTCCTTGCCGGAACGCAGGTCCCTGATCCTGACCTCCGGGGGATGTCCGTGCCTGGTCGAGAGATAGGCTACGCGCTTGCCGTCGGGCGACGGCGCGGGGGTCATGTTGAACTCCGGGATGTTGCCGCTGCCGCGCGTCAGGCGTTCCCCGTAACGCCACGGCTCCTGCAGTTTCTCGTCGCGCGCCTCCGTGAGGTACTTGAACTCAAGGTACTCCTTGAACTTCTTCTCGAAAGCGTCCAGGTCGCAGCCTATCAACGGCGTCAGCACCGAGCCGGCCTCGTAACGGCTGCGGAACAGTTCCAGCATCTTGCGCGGCTTGTCCTCTCCGTACTGCTCGGCCAGGAAGCGGATGGCCTGGGCGCCGGTCTTGTAGGCGAGCGTGACCTGGTGCGGTTTCAAATGGGAGAACTGGTTGAGCCGGGAAAGGGGGATCAGGCCTCCGCTGAGCACCGCGTCCCTGACGTAAAGCTTCTCGACGGCGTAGTCGCTCATGCCGGTCTCGTACTCGGACATGCCCTCCATCATCCAGAGCGGGTAGATGTAGGTCTTCAGGATGCGGGCGCTTTTCCAGAAGCCGTCTATCAGGACGCTGAACTCCTCTTCGTGGGCGAACTCGTGCTCTATGACGTCCTTCAGCCAGCCCTTGGAACCGTCGGACCAGACCATGAAGCGGTCCTTGAAAGGCTCGGTGAGGCCGCCCACGCCGTCCCCCACGTCGGCGATGGTCGACTGCTCCATGTCGTTGATGCTGCCGTAGAGGAAGAACGGGATGCGCTTGGAAAGGGCGGGGTTCAGGTCGGCGGATTCCCGGCGGTAGGCGGCCTCCAGCACGCCGGAAGCGTACGGGACCCACGGCTCGGAGCCGTCGTAGTAGTGGATGTCGAAATGCTCGGTGGAGTAGATCTTCCAGGCGAAGTCGCGGACGATCACCTTGTTCTCTTCGAGGGCGGAGAGCGGCCTCGCCATCCCCGCCGCGATCAGGAGGGCCGCTGCCGCTTTCAGGAGAATCGGGTTCCTCATCTGTTGACAGGCCGCCGCGCCCCGGCGCGGTCAGCGCTTAACGGAAGCCTTCGCCGCGGCTTTAGCGGCCTTCTCGGCGGCCTTGGCCTCCGCCGCCGCGGCCTTCTCGACCTTGGCCAGCAGCCTCTTGCCTTCCTCATGCCCCGGGTTCACCTTGAGCAGCTCGCCCAGATAACGGGCGGCCGCGCCCAGGTCCTTCGTCCGGCCGGCGGAGTCGCCGGCCATCCAGAAAAGCGATTCCCTGTCGGAGAAGGCCCCGAAGGAGGCCTCGGCCGAGGCCGCCTCCTCCAGCAGCGGCAGCGCGCCGGCGTAATCCTTCTGCTCGTAGCGGACGCGGCCCTCGGCGTAGTCCGCCAGGAAGGCGCCCTGCCCGCCGGAGGCGCGCAGCTCGGCCAGCACCGGGGCGTAATCCCCGCCGCTCTTCCAGAGCGCCAGGGCCAGGTTCTCGAAGAGCACCGGGTCCCTGGAGCCGTCGCGCTTCATGGCCTCGTACTCCCTGACCGCGCCCGGAAAGTCCCCGGAGGCGAAATAGAGCTTTGCCAGCAGCATCCTGACCTCGTTGTCGCCGGGATAATTGTTCAGGAAGCGGCGGTACTCCTGCGCGGAGAACTCGTAGAGGCCGACGGCCTGGTACATCACGCCCAGGTAATAGAAGGAGCGGGGGTCGGCCAGTCCCAGCGAACGGGCGTTCTCGAGGTCCGAGATCGCGTCCACGTAATGCGCCGGGCCGAGCCGGAACTTCAGGCGCCCGGCCTCGTCCAGGGCGCGGATATCGTTGGGGTTCTCGTCGAGCCTCTTGCGGAGCTCCTCCAGCCTCAGCTCGGCCTTCGCCTGGTCCGGAGCCGGCGTTCCCAGTCTCGGGAAGTCGCGCCCGGAGGCGCCGCGGCCCGACACGGAAATGTAAAGCGCCGCCAGCACGATGAACAGCAGCATGCCCAGCGGCGCCCCGTAGGAATGAAGTATCTTTTTCAGCGCGGCCGCGGTTCTTTCTTGGCTGCGCTCATAGCTCACCTTCGTCCTCCGAGTTTTCCAGGAGGATCTGGCCCAGCGTCAGCGAAGGAGCGCCCTTCAGGTACTGCGCCATGCGCTTGCGGTCCTCCATCTCCTCGGCGCGCTTCACCGAAAGGACAAGGCGGTATTTCTCATGGTCGATGGCGACCACGACGGCGTTGACTTCCTGGGCTTCCTTGGGCGCGCCGTCGGCGCCGTAGTTCTCGGCCGGGATCCAGGCCTCGGTGTTCTCTCCGACCTTGGCCAGCGCGCCCTCGGGCGCCACGGAGGCGACCTTGGCCTTCACCCGCGCGTAGCGGGCGAAGCGGCGCTTGAGCATGTCCACCGGGTTGGCCATAAGCTGCTTCATGCCGAAGGCGATCTTCTCGTTCTCGCGGTCCACGGAGAGGACCCGGCACTTCACGCGCTGGCCGCGCTTGTAGGTCTTGAGCGCCTCCTGCGGGTTCCTCCAGGCCACTTCCTCCACGCGCACGGAGCCTTCTATCCCCTGGAACCTGACCAGCAGGGCGTCCTCGGTGACCTTGGAGACCACGCCGCGCACCACGTTGCCGGGGACAATCTCGGCCAGCACCTGCGACTTGCGCTGCTTCTCGTCCTCTTCCAGGACCTGGCGGCGGGAAACAACTACCTTGCGGTCCTTCTCGCTGAGGTCGGTTATGTAGAACTTGATCTTTGCGTTCACGGGCAGATAATGCCTGTGGGCCCCGCCGAGCTCCGACAGGGACAGCGGCATGAAGGCGCGCAGGCCGGAGATGTCCACGATGTAGCCGCCCTTGACCGTCTCCACCACCTTGCCCTTCACGCGCTCCTTGGCCTCGAAAAGCGTCTTGACCATCTCCCAGGCGGCCCTTTCGCGGGCGCGGCGGTGCGAGAGCATCGTGTAGCGGCCCTCGCCGCCCTTTTTGTCCAGTACGGCCTGGACCTCGTCTCCGGGGACCGGGGTCTTCTCGTCCGAGAAATCGGCCAGCGGGATCGCGCCTTCCTTCTTCTCGCCTATGTCGACCAGCACCATGTCGGCCGTCACCTGCACCACGCGCACCGAAACGACGTCGCGGGCATTGACCTTCTGGGCCACCTGCTCTTCGGCCTTGAGAAGATCCGCCATCGAGAGCTCTTCTTCCGGTTTCTCGGCGGGGCCGTTCTCGCGGGCTCCCTGCTCGTCGGCGGGGTTGGTCGGGTTGATTTCCATGGGACTACTGCTCCTCTGTTATAGAAAAGATATCGGACATTACGGCTTCAGAAAATCTGGCATACGCCGCTTTAAGGTCCCCGTCTGCCGGAGGCTCGAAAGACCTCATAGCGCCGTACTTAATGGTTATTTTACCTAATTTTGAGAAGTTTTCGCTGTTGAAAATGCGGGCGGCCAGCACCCTGGCGCCAGACTTGTGCGCCATCAGGGCCACTCCCGGCTTAGGTTTGAGCTTCCGGCCCTTGGCGCGGGTGCCCTCGGGGAAGATGACCAGGCAGCCGTCCTGCCTGAGAGCGGTGAGGCAGCCGCGCAGAGCGCCCAGGTCCCCGCCTTCCCTGGCGCGGTCGACCGGGATGGCCCCCCAGTCGCGCAGGAACCGGCCGAAGGGCCAGATCGAGAAAAGCTCCTTCTTGGCGATGATGTTGGGCAGGCGCACCAG
>DAIENX010000043.1:0-49378 GCA_027340875.1 Elusimicrobiota bacterium | reverse complement strand
ATGGTGCTGCTGATGACCTTCTCGATGGTCATCGTCTCGTCCATAATCATCTCGATGACGACGCTCTACTATTCCTTCGACCTGAAGTTCCTGTTCTCGACCCCGCTGGACCTGCGCTCCATCTTCATGGACAAGGCGCTGGAGACGGTGTTCTACTCCTCCTGGACGCTGGTGCTGGCGATACTGCCATATATAATCGCGTTGGGCCGCATCAAGGCGCTGGGCGCGGGCTTCTACCTGGCCTACGCTTTCCTTATGGTCCCGTTCGTGATGCTGGCCGGGGCCTTCGGCATCTTCTTCAGCATGCTGGTGATGTACGCCTTCCCGTCGTCGCGCACGCGCGACATCACCTGGCTGCTGGGCAGCCTGTCGGTGGCCTTCGTTTACGTGGTGTTCCGCTTTTCCAAGCCGGAGAAATTGCTGCGGCCCGACTCGCTGGAGATCGTAGCGCAGTACATACAGTACCTGCAGTCGCCCACGGCCCCGTACATGCCTTCCTGGTGGGTGACCAAGGCCATGGTGGCTTATTCCGCCGCCCACTGGCTCACGTTCGCCTGGACCTCCGGCGTCCTGGTGGCGGTGGCCGCCGCCGTCTACCTGCTCATTTACAGGCTTTCGGGGCGCTACTACCTGCGCGGCTTCAGCGGGGCGCAGAACTCCCCGCGCTTCCAGGGCACCCGCCGCGTCCTGCCGGAGCAGCGTCTGGGCGCCTCGCTGCCGGCCCTGCGGCCGCTGCTGACGCTGTACTGGAAGGACCGCCTCACCCTGGGGCGCGACGCGCGGTACTGGTCGCAGGTCATCCTGATAGCCGCGCTGATAGCCGTCTACCTGTTCAGCATCCGGCAGCTGCCGCTGGACACGGCCGACCTCAAGAGCATGGTCTCTTTCCTCAACGTCGGAGTGGCCGGTTTCGTGATGGCCGCCATAGGCCTGCGCTTCACTTTCCCGGCGGTCAGCCTGGAGGGGAACGCCTACTGGCTGCTGAAGTCCTCCCCGCTGACCACCGCCGCCATCATGCGCGAGAAGCTGTCGGTCTCGCTGCTGCCGTCCGTGCTGATAGGCCTGGTGCTCATAACTATCTCCAACTACCTGCTGAACGCGGACCTCTTCGTCTCGGCGCTGTCTACGTTCACGATAGCGGTGGCCGCCGTGGTGGTGACGGTGATGGGGGTAGGCTTCGGAGCTATCTTCCCGGATTTCAACGTGGAGAATATACACCAGCTGGAGTCCTCGTACGGCGGCTTCCTCTATATGGCCTGCTCGATGGGCTACCTGTCGCTGCTGGTGGGAGTGGAGGCCTGGCCGGTGCAGATGCACTTCGCCGAGAGGTTCGGCCGCGCGCACGCCTGGGACATGCGCGCCGTGGCCGCGTGCGCCGTGCTGTTCGTGTTCATCAACGCCGCCGCGCTCTACATCCCCTGGAAGGCAGGGCTGCGCAATCTGGACCGGCACGAGATATGAGGAAAGATATGAGGATGGCATCGTTCACGCTTTCGCTGCTGCTGGCCGCCGCGCTCTGCCGCGCCGGCGACCGCCCCGCGGCCAGGTTCTACGCCTCCGGCGACCCTAAGAAGGCCGAGTTCGCGCTGACCTTCGACGACGGCCCCGGCTACATCACCGGCGACCTGCTGAAGCTGCTGGAGAAGAAGGGCGCGAAGGCCACCTTCTTCATGCTGGGCACTTCGGTGCGCGCCCATCCGGAGAAGGCCAGGGCGGTGGCAGCGGCCGGGCACATGGTCTGCAGCCATACCGATTCCCACCTGCTATGGGTGAAGGAGGCTCGGAAGAAGGGCTACGAGCTCCGCCTCGAGGAGGAGCTGGCGAGATCCGCCGCCTCCATAGAGAAGGCCGCCGGGGTGCGGCCCGCGGTGCTGCGCATGCCGAACGGCTACGACAAGCCCTGGGTGAGGCTGGTCGCCGGGAAGCTCGGCTACACGCTGGTCAACTGGACCTACGGCAGCGACTGGACGAAGCAGTCCGAGGAGAAGATGGACGAGGGCTACCTGAAGGCCCTGCAGCCGGGCGCCATCCTGCTGATGCACGACGGCGGAGGGAAGGGCCGCGTCAAGGACCTCAAGCTGGTGGAGCTGATACTGGACGAGGCCGTCAGGAAAGGGCTGAAGCCGGTGCGGGTGGACGAACTGCTGGGGCTGCGCGCCCAGGGTAAATAGCAAATTTTGTAGAATAGCCTTTCGGGCGAGTGGCGGAACTGGCAGACGCACAGGTCTCAAAAACCTGCGATCTCACGATCATGAGGGTTCGAGCCCCTCCTCGCCCAAAAATACTCCGTCTGGTCCTGTCGAACAGGACTCAAAACACGCTCGGCCACACCGTGGCCTCGCTCTTCATTCGGGCTCGGCGCTGCGCAAGCCTCGCCCTCACGAGGGTTTTTCGTCCTGTTCGCCAGTCCCAGACTACGCTAACAATATACTGCGCGAAGGTTTTGCTTACCGCCCGGCCGGCCCAGACTACGCTGACAATAAACTGCGCGAAGGTTTTTCTTATTCTGGTCCTCTCGCCTTCCGGTTACACAGCAATAAAAAAGGAACGCTTTGCGTTCCTTTTTGTTTGGCAGGAGGGGAAGTTCAGGTGTACGGGATGCTGATGCGGGTGGGCTCGGGCTTGGGCTTCCAGCGGAACTCCGTCTCCTGCAGCTCCACGGCTATGTGCAGGACTTCCTTTATGATGCAGGTCACCGGGATGGCGAAGACGACGCCCCAGATGCCGCCTATCTCGGCGCCGGCCATCAGCGCCAGCAGGATGATGGCAGGGTTCAGCTCCACCGCTTTCTTCATGATGTACGGCTGCAGGAACCAGTCGTCGAAGAAGCGCACGCCGGTGAAGAAGGCCAGCACCTTGACGATGGAGATGAAGGAACCGAACTGGAGATAGGCCACTATCGAGGAGAGCACCGCTCCGACGATGGCGCCGAGGTACGGGATCAGGCTGGATACTCCTATCAGTATCGCGATGACCGCGGAATAGTTCAGGTCCATCAGCAGCAGGCCGGTGAAGGCTATCAGGAAGATCACGAAGGCCTCGCTGAGGATGCCGCGCAGGTAATTGCCCAGCGAGCCGTCTATACGCGAGGCTATATGCAGCACCAGCTCAGAGTGCCGCGCCGGGATGTGGTCTAGGATATAGTCGATGATGGCCGCGCCGCCGAGCAGCATGAAGAAAGTGATGAACGGCACTATGAAGAGCAGCGTCAGCGCCGGGAACAGGGACAGCAGCAGTTGCGGCACCAGACCTATCAGGTGGTCCAGTTTCTGGTCCAGCCTGAGCGAGGCCAGGACGGGGTAGTTATGTACTATCCTGCCGTTCAGGCCGGTCACGTAATTCTGGAAACGCTCCATGTACGCCGGCCAGGACTGCTGCAGCGATTCCAGCTCGAACGACAGGAAGTGGAACAGCAGATAGATGACGATGAACAGCAGCGCCCCGGCGCTGAGGTAAAGGCCCGCCACCGCGTAGATGCGCTTTATGCCGCGCACCTCGAAGTAGCGGATCATCGGGCTTATCACGTAGGCGAGGGCGGCGCTCAGGATGAAAGGGAAGATCGCGCCCTTGGCCAGGACTATGAAGTAGATCACCGCCGCGGCCATGAAGGCCGGCAGGATGAACTGCGAGTAGCGCTTCGCGGGGGCGTCGGCCATGCGTCAGTTCTCCGACGGCTTCTCCAGCAGCGCGCGCAGGCGCGCGGAAAGTATCTTGGCCAGCTGGGCCGCGATGTAGACCCCTATCTTCGGGCGCGCGAACAGCAGCGAGTCCAGCTTGATCTTGAACAGCATGAAGACCTTGGTCTCCTCGGCGGCGATCGCGGTGGCGGTGCGGGGCATTTCCTCTAGCAGCGCCATCTCGCCGAAGAACTCGCCGGGGTTGACCGTGGCGATGGTCTCGGTCTTCTGCGTGACCGGGTCCAGGCGGGCCAGCGCTATCTTGCCGGAGAAGACGATGAACAGCGCGCGGCCTATGTCGCCCTGCGCGAAGATCGTCTCGCCTTTCAGGTAGGTACGCTCCTGAAGGCTTTCCAGCACGTGTATCAGGTTGCGCTTGCTGATGCCCTCGAAGAGGCTGATGCCCTTCAGGAACCTCAGCTTGGAGAGGATGGCCTCGTCGTAGAAGGTGTGCAAGAAGCTGAAGGCGGCCATGTCAGTCCCTGGAGAACAGGCCGTAGACGGTCTGGGCGACCTTGAACCAGCCGTTGCTGACAGCGCTGGAGACGTTCTTGACGGCGTTTATCATCGGGTCCATCGCCGTCAGCTTGCCGTCGGCGTTCAGTGCCAGATACTCCACGGCCCTGGCCGTGTGCCGCACCTGCTGCAGCGTCAGTATCGCCTGTACCACCAGCGCCACGAAGGCTATCGTGACCACTATCGCGCAAACCGTAAGTATCGTCTCCATCGTTTCCTCCGCTCTGCCCCTGTCCCGTGTAAGTATATAAAATTTTTAGCGGCCTGACGGCGGTCCCGCGAGAGGCGAGCCTCCCGGTCCGCGGGAGGCTCTGGCGTCATCACGTTCCCTTTGATCTTGGCCGGTCAGGCCGGAGGTGTTCTCTCTCGGGACAGAGTTCCCGTCTTTCTGGCAGAGGCGAGTTTCCTGATGGCGGCCTTGAGCTCCCGGTTCTCGTCCTGCAGGGCTTTAAAGCCGGCTTCCGCGCTGAGCCATGCAGCATACTCCACGGTGCGCCGGAATGCTCTAGCCCTTCTTTATGACCGACATTACTTTTTCCCGTATGGTCTCCAGCGGGGAGAGCTTGGTCATGAAGATCTTTACGTTGTGCTCGTTCTGCAGCAGGCTCTGCGTAAGGCTGTTGTAGTCGCTGGCGGTTATCACGATTATCGGGATCCCCGCCGTTTCGGAGCGGGAGGATAGCCGGCGGGCGAACTCTATGCCGGTTATGCCGGGCATGTTCACGTCGAGCATTATCAGTTCAGGGGAGAACGTTATCGCCTTTCCGAGGCCCTCGAAACCGTTGCAGGCGGTCTCTATATGGAACTCATCCGAGAAGAGCCCTTTCATCAGCTCGATGAACTGGACATTGTCGTCCACTATCATTATCTTCTTCCTTGCGCTATCGGCCATCGAGCACTTCCTTTACCGCCCCGAGTATGTCCAGCACGGGCGTCGTCTTGCTCAGGAAGCGGCGGACGTTGCGCTCAAGTTTGAACAGTTCGGGCACGCCCTTGTCGAGATGGCTTCCCGTGAGCACGATAACGGGGATACTGCGGGTCTCTTCTTCTGCGGTGAGCGCGCGGGCCATCTCTATCCCGGACATGTTCGGCATCATCACGTCCATTAAGATTATGTCCGGCCGCAGTTCCGAAGCCATCCGGAGCCCTTCTGCGCCGTCCGCGGCCGCATACACCTCGAAGTCGTCCTCGAGCGCGCACTGGAGAAGCGTGCTGAAATTGATGCTGTCGTCCACCACCAGGGCTTTTTTCATTCCGGGTATGGCGCCGCTTCCGCGGCGCTAGAACAGGGCCTTTATCAGCGCTAGTATCGCCACCGTGGCAAGCGCGTATCCCCAACTCTTCATTCTCAGCACTTCGGCTTCGATGCGCTTGAACTCCAGGTAGTTCCTCTCGGTGCGCTGCTTCTCCCGCAGGAGGTCGCGGATGAACTCCTCGTAGCGCATGTTCTTCGCGGCTATGCCGTCCTCCACCTGCGTAAGCCTGGACAGGCAGAACTCCAGGTCTTCGTTGATCTTCTTCCGCTTTTTCTCTTCTGGAGCGGCCGGGGGCTGCGCCGGGTCAGGCGGAGCGGGTTGTGTTGGGAACATCCTCTCTATCTCCTCCAGGATCCGCTCGCAGGAGGCTCCTTTCCGGAGTACCGCGTCAGCCCCGCTCACGACGAACTGGAAGTTCTCCTCCTCTATGTCCCTGGCCGTGAAGATCAGGATCTTGGGCCGGTTCACTATGTTGGACGTGATCTTTTCGGCCACCTTGTAGCCGTTGAGTCCCGGCGTGTTCACGTCCAGTATGAGCAGATCGTACCTGGAGCGGCCGAGGTTCTTGAACACCTCGTCGCTGTCCCTGGCGAACTCCACTTCGTGGCCCTGTTCCGCGAGAAGACTGAAGAGGAACGCGCGTATCCCCTCGTCGTCGTCGCTGGAGAGTATCTTAAGCCGCCGGTCCATCTTTGCGGGGAGCGGCCCGGCGTATCCTCCGCTCCAGGACCTTTATCCGCGCCAGCAGCACTTCGTTGGCGAAAGGCTTTGTCAGATAATCGTCGGCGCCGGTGTCGTAGCCGGCCACCTGGTCCTCCGCCAGTTCCCTGATGGTCAGCATCAGCACAGGGATCTTCCCGTATTCGTCGCTTCCCCTGACGTTCCGGAGCAGGCCGAAGCCGTCCAGTTCCGGCATGTTGATGTCGGTGATCAGCATGTCGGCGCCTTCGCGCAGCAGTCTTTCCCAGGCCAGACGGCCGTTGGGTTCCGCCGCGGCCTCGTGTCCAGCCTGGCTGACCACTTCGGTTATCAGCGACCTGAAGTTATCGTCGTCCTCGGCTATCAGTATGCGCATACGGGGATCATCCTAGTATTTTTTCCAGTCGGTCAGATCTGGGCGCGGGCCGGTATCCGACGCGCCGGGGGCATGTAAGAGGAGCGTCTCTATCTTCCTCAGCAGGTCCTCGAATATCGCCGGCTTGTGCGCTATATGCTTCAGGTTCGTGTTCTTGTAAAGCGCGGAACCGGAGTCCATCAGCTCCGAGCCTGTAAGTATGACCACCGGGATATGCCTGGTGGCGGGGTCGGAATGGAGCGATTCCAGCACCTCCGCGCCGCTCATGTCCGGCATCGCCATGTCCAGCAGTATGACATCGGGTTTTATGTCCGCGGCCTTCTTTAATCCCTCGGAACCGTTGAGGGCGGTCTCGACCATGTGCCCCCCGACTATCGTCATGTACTGCGCCACTACCCGCTGGCACGACGGGTCGTCATCTATGGAGAGTATGCGGAGAACGGGATTCTTCATTTGACGGGGCTCTCTCCGTTGAACATGTAGCCGGCGCCGTATACCGTGCGTATCTTTTTCCCGCAAAGCCCGAGTTTGCGCCGCAGGGACTCTATGTGCTTGTCCACGCATTCCGAATAGACGTCTACAGCTCCCTCTCCCCAGATCCTCTCCAGCATCGTCTCTCGCGAGACCACCTGCTTCTCGTGATCGATAAGGAACGTGAGTATGTCCAGCTCGCGCTGGGTGAGGTTCAGTATTTCGGTGCGCCTGCCTTTGGCCGCCTGTACCTTCACGGAGTGTCTCAGGCGGTCGACCTCTATCGCCCCGCAGCTCGAAGTGGCTCGGGCTGACCTTTCCGATATCGCCGGCATAAGTCTCCTTATATGGGCCTTCAGTTTCGCTACAAGGATGCGCTCGTCTATGTTCTTGTAGACGAAGTCGTCGGCGCCGGCCTCAAGGAGGTCGGCTATAAGCTTGTTACTGGATTTGGCCTGGTCCCCGAACACTATGGCGGAGACCGGCTCCCTCTCGTCCAATATCCTCTTAAGGTCTTCCGGGGTGCTGCAGAGGTCCGGCCCGATCTCTATCAGGTCCACTTCGGCGCCGGACATGGCGGGTTCTTCGGGGCATGGAACGGCCGCGGCGACGCGCCAGCCTTCCCTGACGAAGGCCCTGCGCCAGCGGCCGACGATATTATCGTCGGGAGTGATGATGCGAAATCCCAATGTTCCCATCTCAAGTTCTGTTCCCGCGGAGTAATATTTTAATGCAAGCCCCGGGACGGGTCCACTAAATTTATTTTTAAGAAAAGCCTTCACGCAGCTGCCTGACCGCCTTTTACCGGAACGAGAACGTAAATACTACGAGTTTAAATGTCGGGACGCATGAAGCAAAGGGCCTGCATGCAGGTGCCTTTCGGTTTACGTCAGACCTGAACATCAAATCGCTTAAATAGAGACCTTCCAGGTCCTTATCTCGTTTTCGGGATTCTCCCGGAGTATTTGTGTATAATAAGAACGATTTTTTTCGCCACCGCGGAGCAATATGAGCGACAGCGTTCTTATAGTCGAAGACCACAAGGAAACGGGAGAACTGGTGAAGGCCGCGCTGGAAGACGCGGGATTCAGGGCGGCCTGCGTTTCCAGCGTAAAGGAAGCGCTCGCGTATATGAGCGCCGGCGCGCCATGCCTGATCGTGCTGGATATCGCGCTTCCGGACGGCTCTGGCCTGGAGATCTCCCGCTGGGTGCGCGCCAACGCTTCCCTGTCCGACATTCCCATAATCGTCCTGACCGGTAAGGACGCTATTGCCGATAAGGGCCGAGGCTTTCAGGCCGGAGTGGACCAGTATTTGATCAAGCCGATAAATATGGACGAGCTGGTCATGTGGGCGAAAGCGCTGCTGCGGCGAGTAGCGATGGATAAAAGCGGCGGGGCTTCGCTGAAAGCCGGGGCGCTGGAGATGGAGGTCCGCTCGCAGATGGCGCGGTACAAAGGCGAGCCGCTGCACGACCTGACCCGCAGGGAGTTCGAGTTGCTCTATGCCCTGGCCAAGAACAGTCCGCGCATAATGTCGCGCATAGAGATACTGTCCCAGGTCTGGCGCACCGTGGCCGTGCCGAACCTGGTGGACACGCATATGTTCAATTTGCGGCGCAAGCTCCCGCGGGAACTGGCCGACTCGCTGCAGTCCGTTTCCGGCAAGGGGTTCCGCTTCTTCGGCCCGCTCTGAGCCACAAATACACAAAGGGCCTTCGCGGTTTCGTAATTTCTTCGGGATTCTGGAAGGTCCGCTCCCTATAATATCATAGGCCGCCGTCAGCGGCGTTCACTATGCATATTACTGGGGAAGAAAAAACCTTTCGCCTCCTAGCTCCGGCTGTTCGCACGCTCGCGGTCCTGTCGCTCTGCGCCGCGTTCCCTCCGGCCGCCCCGGCCCTTATCTCCTCCTCCGGAGAATACCAGCTTGAATCCTCCGCCAGGCTTAGCGGGGGGGGGCTGCTGAGCGGCGGAGAGTATTCATCCAAGGGCGCCTCGGGCCAGATCTCGCTGCCGGCCGGCATCGGGAACTCCCGCTCCGGCGCTTATTCTAACAGGAGCGGTTTCTATAACCCGCCCCATTTCACCTTCCAGAAAGGTCTTCCGGCGGCGGTGAAGTTCAACTCCGGTAACGCGGCCCTGACGCTCCCCGCCGGCGCGGTGGACAAGGAAGCGTTCGATATTACGCTTAACGACGATCCGGGCGCCAGGCCTTTAAGCGTGGATGCCGGGACCATAGATACGGCCAATTCGAAGATGGAGGCCAACGAGGGGGCCTGGGCGCGTCTTTTCACAGGAAATGCTACCGAGATGGGGCTGTTCGACGAGCAGGACTTCTGGCGCAAGCCCCTGCTGAAGGCGGGAAACCTCTCCCTGCGCTACCAGGACGACGACGGCGACGGCGTCCTGGACGGGTCCTTCCCGTCGGTAAGGGTGGACACCATACGTACCTGGCAACTGGACGAGGAACTGGCAATGTGGACCAAGGTCCCCGGGGCCATATTCGACAAGGCTTCGCGCACTGTCTCCGTCCCCTTCATGTCGCCCGGGGTATACTCGCTGCTGGGCTCCGTCGACGACGCCGTGAAGCATACCTACGCCTTCCCCGTCCCGTTCAGGCCTAACGGCCCGGCAGCCGGTAGCGGGGCCGGCCAGAGCGGCACGGAAGCGGACGGCATCACTTTTACCAACGTTCCCCAAACCGGGGATATAGAGATCTACACGCTCGACGGACGCCTGGTGCGTAAACTGGTCATCCCGGAGGGGCTGCCCCTCCCGAAACTCAGCTGGGACGTGCGCACCTCCGGCGGCCAACGCGCGGCCAGCGGGGTCTATATCTGGCGGGTGGTGTCCGGCTCGAACTCGAAGACCGGGAAACTAATGGTGATTTGGTAGGGGATGGCGGAAGTTCCGCTATCCCTGTAATTGCTAAGGAGGGAGTATGAAGAAGGCAACGAAAGTGATTATTGCCCTGGTATGCGTCGCGGCGGCGGGCCGTCTGGCGCAAGCCGCGGACAATGGTACGGAGTTCGGAGTAGAGGACGACCTCACCGTGCTCGGCACCGGCGGAACGGCGCTGGACCCGGACCTGGAGGTGAAGGGCTTCACGGTCTTCGGGTCCACCCAGTCCGCCCCGGCGCTCGGTATTCCGGTGGCTCCCGGCAACATATTCGCCAACGGGTACGTGCAGGTATCCAGCGGAATGTACGTGGCCGGCAGTTCCACCTTCACGCAGGCGGTGGAGTTGCAGGGCTACGGCGTGCTAAAGAGCACGGTGCAGTTCATGAACAACGCCGGCGCGCTGACCAACCTGTACTTCGACTACGGCGCGGCCAACGCGGGCAAGGTGCTTAAGGCTTCGGCCAACGGCTTCCTTACCTGGGAGACCGATAACACCGGCCTCGCCTCGCTGGGCAGTCCCTACCGTCTGCAGATGGTGAACGCGGCCGGCACCGGCCTGGTGGATTCCCAGTTCATACAGAACGCCGGGGCCACCAACATAACCATGGTCAGCGGCTCGTCCATGACCATACTCGGCGACGGTACCGACGGTCTGGGGGTCAATGGCGCCGCCAAGTTCACCGGCAACGTGAACCTGGGCGACGCGGCCGGAGACGCCATAACCGCCGTAGGCGCGCTGACGGCCCAGAACGGACTGTCCGTTACCGGCGGGAACGCCGCCGTCACCAACGACCTTACCGTCAACGGCAACGCGCAGCTGGGCAACGCGGTGACGGACACCCACGCGATGAACAGGGCGGTAGAGGCCGGAGTGGCCCTCTCCGTGGACAGCGTGGGAACCTCAGGCAACTACGCCGCCAAGTTCTATTCCGGCGGCTCGCTGGCGGCCTGGATAAAGAAGAAATAAGAAGCAGGTTCATGCTCCTCCTTATGGTCCGCCGGGAATAGGCCCGGTGGAAGTTGCGGGAGGGGCCGGGAATTTAGCGGGGCGTAGAGCCGGATACCGGCTTTATGCGGCATATGAAAACGGTCGAAACGGCAAAAAAAGCGCTGGGCAGGCTCTTAACCGGGCTTGGCCTTGCCATGCCTGTTTCGCTGTTGCTGCTGGCTGGGGGCATTCTCTTCCCCGCTGCCGCGGCGGCCGAAGTTCCCGTCAAGTTCACCTACCAGGGCAACCTGCGCCAGAACGGGTTCCTGGTCAACGGCAGCCGCTCCATGGTCTTCCGCATCTATGATTCGTCCACGTCCGCCACGGAGCTCTGGGCCAGTCCCGCGTACAATGTCGACCTTTCGACAGGAATATTCCGTGTAACGCTGGAGCCGTCCATAGCGGACTGGGAGACCGGCAGCATGTGGCTTGAGCTGGAGATCGAAGGCAACCGCATGTCGCCTAGGGAGGAGCTCACCTCCTCTCCGTATTCGATAGATTCCCTGATGCTTTCCGGCAAGCGCTACACCACGGCCGCTTCAACGCCTACGGCGTCGGCGCCTGGGGAGCTCTGGTACGACTCCTCTTCCGGCCTGGTGAAGTTCTGGAACGGGGCGGTCTGGGTGCCGACCTCAGGTTCCGGGGTGCCGGGACTGCATGCGCTTACTCACGCCGGTACGGGCACGGACCCTATAACTTCGTTAGGCACCCATACGGTGATGGGATATATCGGCGTTTCTTCTTCGGTCAGCGCGGGGTGGCTGCTGGGCGACGGCTCGGGGATATATGATCTCAACGCGTCACGGATATCTCTCGGCTCCCTTTCGGGGGACAGGATAGGCGCGGTGATAGTTTCGACGCACATAGTCGACGGGACGATACAGAACCAGGACCTCGCGGATAATTCGATAACGAGGGCCAAGCTCAACCAGTCGGGCTGCGCCAACGGCGATATACTGCAGTTGAGCGGAGGCCAGTGGGTCTGCGGCAGCGGGGCGGCCGGCGGGCTGGAGGTCGACCCGCTTTCAATACATGATCAGGATACGTTGCAGAGCGGGGCGACGTTCTATGTGTCGTCCGGCACCGCCAACGATCTCAATATTAATAATATCCTTAAAGTGCCCGGAGTGGCTTATGTCTCTTCCGCCACCCTGACCGATCTTGACGTGGATAATTCCCTGAAGGTCATGGGGACGGCCAGACTTAAAGGCTCGTCTTCCCAGGAAGGGCTTTCCGTGGAGCCCACCGGCAACGTCGCCATAGGCATGACGGGCGCGTCCGCCCGCCTGGAGGTCAGGGGCGCGGATACCCAGGCCTATAGCTTTTCCGTTTCCACGGGCGCCGCCCGCCAGGTAGTGGTCTCCACCTCCGGCGCCGTAGGCATAGGCACCGAGGCGCCGCGCGCGAAGATGGAAGTGGCGGGCACGCAGAACTCGGGAGAGTACATAATGATATTGAATTCGGGCGACAAAGTGGCCGCATGGCTCAGGAACAAGTAGCGCTTCGGGATTCTCGGCGGAGGTTTCAGCTATAATGCCATTCGTTTTAAAAATATCCGGCGGCGGGGTGAAGGTCGGTAATATGGGTCGTGCAAGGTTCTTGATATCCGCGGTAAGGACCGGCGCATTCCGCGCCGGCGCGCTCTCGCTTATGTTCTGCATATCGCTCGCGGCGCCCTGCCGCGTAGCGGCCCAGACCGAGCTGGGCTCCGAGGACGACCTGACGGTGCTGGGCATCAACGGTACCGCCGCGGACCCCGATACCGAAATAAAAGGTTTCACCGTCTTCGGTTCCACCCAGGCCGTCTATACCGGCGCTGTCGTAGGAGCTGGCAACGCCGTAGTGAACGGTTATCTGGCCGTTTCTTCCGGCGCGTACTTCGTGGGCGGCTCCACGTTCGCGGCCGGGGGAGCGTACTTTACCGGCGTGAGCAGCTTCACCATCCCCGGCAACATGCACGTCGGCGGCGGCGCTGTCGGCCAGGTTCTTTCCAAGGTCGCCGGCGGCGGCATGCAGTGGTCCAGCGTGACCGACATGGTCTCCGGCGACAACCTGGGCAGCCACATCGCCACCACCACGCTGCAGATGGGCGTCTATGGCGTTAATACTTCCAGCGACATCACGGCAGCGCGCTATCAGATAAACGGCAGCACGGTGCTGGCCATACTCCCGGGTGCCGGTAGTTTGGGGATTGGCTATAATGCGGGCAAGCTGAACGCGGGGAACGGGAACATCTTCATAGGGATGAATGCCGGCTCATCCACAGTGACGGGCGCGTATAACTCTTTTGTCGGCTACCAGGCCGGCCATTCCAATACTTCGTCCGACAACTCGTTTTTTGGCTGGAATGCGGGGTACTCGAACACCACAGGGAACGGGAACTCCTTTTTTGGAATGGGTGCGGGCGTATACACCACCATCGGTATCCGTAATTCCTTTGTGGGCTCGAACGCGGGCGCGTACAATACCACCGGCAACTACAATCTAATGGCCGGGTTCTACGCGGGTTATAATACTAAGACCGGTTCTTACAACGCCATATTGGGCAGTGAAGCCGGCTACGGAGTGCCTTCGAATTCCTTCTCCAATTCCACCCTGGTCGGCTACAGGGCCGGTTATGGATTGTCCACTGGCTCTGACAATATCCTGCTGGGCTGGCAGGCCGGCGACGCGCTTACCAGCGGCGCGCGCAACATCGTCATAGGCTATGACCAGGACGCGTCAGCCGCCACCGCTTCGAACGAGCTCAACATAGGCGGCGTGCTTTACGGGGACCTGGCGGCAAAGACGATAGGCCTAAGCACGCGGGTACCGCAGGCGGCGCTGGACGTGGTGAGCACCGGCACGGTACAGACGCAGTTCGCGCAGCTCTGGCGCAAGTCTGATGGGGTCATAGTGGGCTCCATGTCCGCCACCGGCGTGATGATGGCGAACAAGTTCGTCGGCGACGGGTCCGGGCTGACAGGCATAAGTGCAGGCGGAGGCGGCGACAGCCTGGGCACGCACGTGGCGACGAAGACGCTGGATATGGCCGGCTTCCAGATAAATAACGTGTCGTCCATGACGATAATCGCGCCGGACACGGTAGCGTCCTCGCTGTGGATTTCCACTTCCATGGCCACGTCGCATTTATATGTTTCCACGAAAGGCTATGTGGGCATTGGTACGGAGAATCCTCAAGCAGTTCTTGATTTGGGCGCGGGTACCTCTGGCAGATCCCTGGTTTGGGGGGGGCGTGGCGGGAACAATCATTATGCCTCGATCGGAACAAGCTACAGCAGCGCCGACCTTAACATTCTTGGCGGGCTGAAATTGGATAGCGCGGCTGACGGCTATAAATATTCATATACAGGGACATACGGAGCGGCAGGTATAGAGTTGGGAACGTTCGGGGGGGGTGGTGACATTCGGTTCTTTGCCGAGCCCAGTGCTGCGCATACGGCGGACGTCTCATTTGATAGTGTCGTGAATCAGCGGATGGTTATCAAGACAAACGGAAGCGTCGGCCTTTCCACCGGCGTGCCGCAGGGGCGGCTGGACGTGCTGGGGACGGGTTCTACGCCAGCCACGATGACACAGATCTGGCGTAACTCCGGCGGAACGGTGATCTCCTCCATGAGCGACACCGGCGTGATGATGGCCAGCAAGTTCATAGGCGACGGGTCCGGGCTTAGCGGCGTTACCGCCACCGACAACACCAAGGTGCTTAAAACCGGCGACACCATGACGGGTACGCTGACCATTAACGCCGCCACGGCGTTCACCACCGGCAACCAGCCGGGCCTTGGTATCTCCACGCATGTTTTTATCAGCGGCAATCTCGGGATTAACACCGCCACTCCCAGGATGCCGTTGGATGTGATCGGGGGAGCGGTATTTCACACGGGCGGTTCTGACGTGTGGACAGGCTCTCCGATATACGGGACGGAGTTCGGCGCGCTTACCAACGATAGCGGCTCTTATTACATGATGGCCAGGAACAACGCCGGCGGAAATATCTTTTCCCTCCGCGGAGACGGCCAGGTATACCTTGGCGGCGGCGTCGGTCTCGGAACTACCACGCCCGACCAGAAGTTGACCGTGGCCGGCAATATTTCGCAGACCGGCGTGATAATTTCCAGCGGGACTGGTGGCAAGAACTATTTTGCCGGTTACGTGGGGATAGGGACCAGCAATCCCATGCATTACCTCCAGATCGGGGATATGACCGGCCAGCGCACGATGCAACTTTCCGGAGGAAATTCTCCAGACCAGGCGCAGGTCATCTCGTTGCTGACCAGTGGCTCGCGGGAGGGCTATATCGCCCAGACCAATTCTGAGCTCATTATCGGCAACACCGGCGGCCTAGGCAGTATGTATACGGACTCCACCCTTCGTGCGTATGGCAGATTTGTGATGACCACGACTGGTAATATAGGCCTTTCCACGGGCGTGCCGCAGGGGCGGCTGGACGTGCTGGGGACCGGTTCCACGCCAGCCACGATGACACAGATCTGGCGTAACTCCGGCGGAACGGTGATCTCCTCCATGAGCGACACCGGCGTGATGATGGCGGCGAGGTTCGTGGGCGACGGTTCCGGCCTGACCGGCGCCGGCGACAATCTCGGTACGCACGTGGCTACGAAGACGCTGGACATGGGCGGGTTCCAGATAACTAACTCCGGCGCGATTACCGCGTCGTCGTATACGGCTACCGGCATAGGGCTGCGCGCCAATAAGGTGTACCTCAATGCGAACGTGGAGATAAGCTCTGCTACCGCGACGTATTATGGCGGCGTATATGTAAGCACCAGCCTGTATGTGAAGGGGATGTCAAAGCTCAGCGGTGTGGTGGATACCGATACGCAGTTCCTGGGGCAGCCGTCGGATACGGTGTCCGCGCCGTCGTTCAGCTGGACGGGTGACACGAATGCCGGCATATACCATCCCGGCACGGATATTCTCGGCTTCGTGACGAACGGCGCTGAGCGGATGCGTATCGAGTCTGCCGGGCAGATAGGCGGCTCGGTGGCGATGACTATGTCTTCGTTTACAGCCACCTCCGCTTTAGGCGTGAACGCCGACAAGCTCTACCTGAACCCCAACGTGGAGATAAGCTCCACCACGGCGGCGTATTACGGCGGGGTGTACGTGTCGAGCCACGTGTATACGCCGGGCAACGTGTACGCGACGAAGTTCTACGGCGACGGGTCCGGCCTGACCGGCGTGCCCGGAGATAACCTTGGCAATCATATCGCCACGAACCGGCTGGAGATGTCCAACAAAGCCGTGGACAACGTTTCCAGCATGACCATAACCGGCACAGGTGTGACCGGAACCAATCCGTTGTTCAAGGTCGCGGGGTCTACGCTGGCGGTCCTTAACAACGGTTATGTCGGTATAGGTGTTGCCTCTCCCGGAATTCCGCTTGAGGTGTATAAGGCGCGGACCGGCAACGATACTCTGCTTACGCTTGAGGCTGGCGGCATAGGCGTTAACGGTGATGCCACGAACATGCTCTTTAAAGGTTCTGGTACTGGCGGCGCTGTTCGCGCACAAGGCCAGATTTCCGGAATAACGGAACTTGCTAGCGGGTTTACCGGAGCGCTGGCGTTTTACACTTCCCCCGCCACGGATGTGCTTTCGGAGAGGATGCGTATAGACAGCTCCGGCAACGTGGGCATAGGAATCGCGACGCCTGTATACAAACTGGACATCGCCGATACCACGCAGGCTATACTTAGGCTTGATACGAATAACGCTTCCAACGGCTCCCAGGTCATTTTAAATAGGAGCAATAATGCGCGTTCGAACTGGGTCGCAACGCAGACAGGTGGCGTTACGGATTGGGTTTTCGGAAGCGGATTGTATAATGGGGGTTCGCCTGAAAGTGGATGGGGAGTTTCAACAACCTCTAATTTGGCCAATGCGAAGTTTTATATCGATACAGCCGGCAATGTGGGGATAGGGACTGTCAGCCCGGCGGCGAAGCTGGATGTCAAGAGTTCCCAGGCCCCGACGGCGGCCGTGCTGCAGGTATCCTCGCAGAACGCCACGGGCATGCTCGTGGTCCGCGCCGACGGCAAAGTTGGGATTGGGACCACAAATCCTAGTGAAGCGCTGGATGTCTCAGGCAATGTTAAAGCATCCATAGTCAAGGCCGGGACGAATAGCTATGGCCAACTTGGAAATGGGATTTTGTGGCTTGGGGATCCGGGCGGCACTTCTTCATTCGGCAATGGGAGTTATCCCTCGGTTGTGTGGGGTGGCCTGGACTATATCTCTGATGTCCTGACACTGGGAGGTATGAATATCCGCCTTCAGACCTCTGTCTCAAGCAGCGATATCGGTCTTTATCAGAACTCGAATAGTAATGTCGGAATAGGGACCACCGGCCCGGCGGCGAAGCTGGATGTCAAGAGTTCCCAGGCCCCGACGGCGGCGGTGTTGCAGGTGTCCTCACAGAACGCAGCAGGGCTGTTCATGGTCCGCGCCGACGGCAACGTCGGCATAGGGCCCACGGCGCCGAATTATGATCTGCATGTGAGCAAAACCGTTTCTGGGGGGGTGGTGCGGTCGGTGGTGCAGAACGCCAGCAATACGGCCGGCTCCGACGCCAGATTTGTGGCCATGGCGGGCGGCGCCTCGGGCGGGGACGCTGAGATCGTCTGGGATAACGGCGTGCACTGGCGGGCAGGCCTGGATACTTCGGATTCCAATAAGTGGAAACTTTCCTACAACGCCGCACTAGGAACCGGAGATAAATTGGTTGTCGACACCGCCGGTAACATGGGCGTGGGGACCACGAGCCCGCAGGCGAAGCTGGACGTCACGGCCTATACTGCGGGCACGTACACCGCTTACATTTCCACCTCTTCGACCGCGGGGCAGTACAGCGTGGCGGTCTCTTCCACCGGCATCACCAATATCCGGAATCTTGTGATAGAGAACCGCACCTCTGACCCGGCGGCTCCGGTCACGGGCCAGATCTGGCTGAGGACCAACTGATGGAGGCGAAAGGCTGCGGCTGGCTTTTTTTGCCGGCGGCGCTGTTGTTGGCGGCCGGAGTTTGCGCCCCGCGCGGGGCCTTGGCCGCCGACCTGCTGATACAGGATTTCTCCAGCGGGCTGTGCACGCCGGATAATCTCGGCGCCCCGGCAGGCGACGACGGCACGATGCAGGCCATTTCCTGCTCCGGAGGGGTGCTGCGTTCCACCTGGGACGCCAACGGGGATTATTACTACAGCACGCTCACCTCCGGGACCAGCGGCTACGACCTTTCCGGTTATGACTATATCAGCTTCGATTTCCGCGGCAGCAGCGCCGCGCTCAACATGTCGCTGCGGCTGAAGCGCGGCAGCGGCGCCACCGTCGACAGAACGCTTAACTCCTGGTCGGCGGAGAGCCTTCCCACTGGCGGTCTTACGCGCTTCAACGTCCCTATTTCCGATTATTTCACCGCTACGCAGAGCACCGCGGTGTATTACGTGTCCTTTGCCCTTCCTGCTCCGGTGCCGGGCTGGATGGAGGTGGACAATATCTACGCCCGGAAAGAGACGGAATTGAAAGTGCTGGGCGTGGATATCATAAGTTCCGACACGGTGCGGGTGGGTTTTAACGTGCCTGTAGGCGCCGCAGGCGATACCGCCGGGAATTATTCCCTGTCCCCGGCGCTTACGGTGGCCAGCGCCGCGCGCAGGGACAATAACCGGGTGGTGCAGCTGAAGCTGGCCTCCGCGCTGGCGCATAACACCACCTACACTCTCACGGTCAATACTGTCTCCGGCGCGAACGGAGCGGTTCTGGGATCCAATAATACGGCAGACTTCATAGGCTTCAGCGAGCACTCCGTGTTCATGGACAATTTCAACCGCGAGGGCCAGTCCATAGTGACTACCGACGTGCCGGGCGCGTCCTGGACCTGGAACGACCTGGCCCCCGGCAACTGGCTGGCGCTTTCCACCGCCACCAGGTTGTACGGCGACTCCTCGCTTTTCGTCATGGACGCCTCCACCATGCCAGTCATAGAAAGCGGCTCTCCCGGCGGTCCGGCCGGTATCCACGCCGGGCTCTTCTATACCACCCCCACCAGGCTGACCAAGGCCTATTACAGGCTCTATTTCTACGCCCCGAGCCGGTTCTTCAGCGCGGTCGGCAACGGCTATGACCAGAAAATAACCACTATCGACAATAATGGTTACACCAAGAACGTCGCCTTCCACCTGACCAAGGTGGCAGGCGCGCCTATGGGTTACCTGGAGGCCAACAGCGCCACTTATGGCGGCAATATCCCTATAACCCCGGACAGGTGGAACTGCCTTGAAATATATATTTCCACCCCCAGCGCCTCGGCGCCGCTCAAGGCCTGGCTCAACGGCAACCGCATAGCTAATATAGTCGGGGCGATGGGAACGGTGAGCTGGCGCCATTTTTACATCGGCCTGGAAGGCTGGAACGACATTAATCCCCTCGGCCCCGAGCAGCGCGGGTTGTATTACGACGAGGTGGTGGTCTCGTCGCTCACGTATATAGGCCAGATAGAGAAGCCATACATGGTCTACGCCTCCGCCACGGCTCCGAACACCGTTAAGGTGTATTACGACCGCGCGGTCTCCCCGAACGAGCCGCAGTGGCAGAACACGGCGACCTATTCCTTCTATCCGCCGCTCACCGTCAATTCCGCCGTCATCGAGGACGATTTCCGCACCGTATCGCTCAACACTTCCCTGCAGTCCAACGCCACGGTTTACGCCTTGTCGGTCAACCCCTCCTATCTGCAGGACGGAATGCCGAACTCTGCCAACTTCATAGGCCTGAGCGCGCCGAAATATCTGGTGGACGATTTCAACCGTCCCAATAACAGCACGCTCGTGACGGATTCGCCCATGGGCGTATGGGATGCCGAATGGGACGGCGGCGGCGCCAACAGCGTGACCGTCTCCACCTCCATGGCCTTCAGGACGAAGGCCTCCCTGAAATGCGACGACGTCAGCGCCACCCAGCCGGACGCGCTGTTGGTGAAGAACGTCAACCTCCCTGCCTCGGCGTACGCGCGGTTCTATCTGTATCTGGGCGGCAATTTTTTCACGGCCATGTCCAACGGCCAGAGCAGGGTGGTCATGGAGATGGCCGGTTCCAACCAGCTTTGCAACAGCGGCAATAGCCAGCCCTGCTCGGTCTCGCTTTATGTTCAGAAAAACGCGTCCGGCCAGCAGCGGCTGGGGCTTGAGTTCAACGATACCGCCGACCTCTGGCCCGGCGATTATAACACCTATGTGGCCACCGGCGTGTGGAATTCCATAGAAGTGCTGGTCCCCGCCACCGGTGCGGCCGTCACGGCGAACCTGTACGTGAACGGTTCGCTTACGGCTTCGGTCCCCAATGCCAATATTTCCGACGCGGGCTACTGGAGCGATTTTTATCTGGGACTGGGCTGGGCTTCCGCTGCCTCGTTCCAGCAGACCGCTTATTACGACGAAGTGGTGGTCTCAACCTCCGGGTACATCGGCCCGCTGCCGGATTACACCAGCGCCTGCGGGTTGAAGTATTACGACGGTTCCGCCGTTGTGCAGCTCGCCTGCGAGAAACCCGAAAATCTGAATTCCCAGCTGCGCGTCTACAAGGCGCCTTCCGTTTACGGAGTGGTCCTCACTGATATAGACGATCCGAACGCCTCCAAAATACGCGTGAACACCGTCTTCGGGCCGCGGGCCATAAGGAAATACTGAGAGGGTCGTCGTATGAAAATGAAAAAGAAATATCTGACGTCCGTGTTCGCGCTCCTGTTCCCGGCCGTGTCCGTTCCGGCCGTTCAGGGCGCGGAAACTCCTCCCGGACAGCGGCCGGGAATGAGCGAATACGCGGCCGCGCGCAAGGCCAGGCGCGAGGCCTTCAGGAAAGATCCTGTCCGGATGGAAATTTCCAGGCTGGGAGATCTGGTCCGGACTACGAAGGACCCGAAAGAAAAAGAGACCGCCACGCAGCGCATAAGCGAACTATCCGCCGCCCTTTCCGTCGCGGAGGCCGAGGCCGGGCTGACCCCTGCCCAGAAGGCCGAACGGGCCGAGAAGGGACGGAGAAAAGAGGCCCTGCGCGCGGAGCTGGCGCCGCTGCTGGAGAAGCTTAAGACGGTATCCGGAGAGGAACGCGCTTCCGTCCTGGCCCGTATACGGGAGGTCAAGCGCAAGTACGAATGACCTCCGTTGTCCCCGGCGCTCAAGGGCGCGGGCGGGACCGGCCCCTAAGTATCAAGGATCTTCACTATTCTCGTTTCAATATTGAAGAACGCGGTCGTGTCGGTGTGTTTTGTGGTGCCGTAGGCCTGTACGGCGGTGATATTGAGGGACAGCAGCGGCATATAGTTGGCCAGTTCGGTGAGGTCCGCCCGCAGGATCGCCCGCCTCAAGTATATCTCCTGTCCGTCCTGCATTATCTCGTCCTGTATTTTTCTGATCCGCTTCGCGGCTTCGGAGATGTTGATCCGGGGGTATTCGTACGCGTACCCCGCGAAAGGGCATTTACAGGCGTTCCCGGAAACTCTTTTAAGCAGCTTGGTGGCGCATAGCTCCTCCAGGGCGGCGCGCGCCGCGGCCCGGCTTATGCCCAGCTGCTTGGAGAGGCCCACCGGTTCCCATTTCCCAGAATCATTGGACATCAGCATCCAGCATAGGTAGTTGGCCCGGTTCCTCGCTATTACCTCGACTTCCTGCGGCGTAACGAACTTTTTTTGGTCCGAAAGAGAGCGGTGGAGGACCTTCTGAAAGGGCGATTGGGGCGGCGGGAGGGGTTCTTTAAGCAGCGGTTTCAGGAGAAGGTCGAAGGCGCTCGCGCCGAGTTTCCGCGTCAGCCAGGCGGAGACCAGCTTCATCGCGGGCTCGCTCAGGGCGACCATGTGCAGGCAATGGATGAGCACAGGGACCGCCTTGAAGGGCGGGATCTTATGCCCGCTCTCCATCGCCAGGTACATCCTGTACGAGAAACCGAAAACGGCCTTCCCTCCACTGTCGTGGAAGAAGGCATATGCGGTCTTGAAACCGGACTCTTCACGGAGCTTTTTCAGCGTGGCGGCGAACTCCTGGGCTCTGCGATGATTATTGCCGTTTTTCATCTTACAGGGATTAAAGCAAATTGGGACCCGAATGGAACATCAAAAGCCTGGCCGGCCGCCAGTGGAGCTGTTTTGTCCCCGTTGCGGCGCTTTCCACCGCGGCCGGACTTCGGGATTCGGCGGATAGTTTGTTATATAATCCGCGTATGCTTGGGACTTTACGGGACGGGCGGAATACCGGCCAGTCCCGGCGCTGACGGCACGGCGTTGGAAGCGGCGACCTGGAGAGCCGGCTTGGCGACGCGGTCTGGACAACCATGAAGATACTCATCGCTGAAGACGACGAACTGCTTAGAGCGCTGCTGACCGACTTCGTGACGGAGCTCGGTCACGAAACGCGAAGCGCCCCCAACGGGGAGGAACTGGTGAAGATGGCCCTGTCGGACCGGCCGGACCTGATTATCACCGATCTGCACATGCCGCTGATGTCGGGAAGTTCCATGATAGCCATGATGGACATGTACCCGGCCCTTGCCGGGATAGCCGTGATGATAATTTCCGGAGCCTCGGCGGCGGAACTGGCGGATATGGGCATCCCGCGGGAGATCCCGGTGCTGCCCAAGCCGTTCGATTTCGGCCGGATAGCGCGGGAGATCTCCCGCTTCGACGGGAGGCCGCGTCGATGAAGCGGATACTCGCGGTGGATGACGACCCGGCCCTGACCGAGTACTACAAGGCCCTGCTGCAGGAAGCGGGCTACGAGGTGCTGATCGCCCCGGACGCGACGGCCGCGATGATGATCTTCCTGGAGCTCAAGCCGCACCTGGTCATCCTGGACGCCGAAATGCCCGGCGGCGGGGGGGAGCAGGTGTTCATGATAACCCGTGAAATACTCAAAAGCGGCGTCCCTGTCATTTTCGTCACCGGCCTGCCAGAGCGCGTCGAACCGTTTCTCCGGGCGCATGGGAGGGTCCGCCTCTTCAAAAAACCGGTAAGGTCCGAGGAACTTCTGTCCTGTGTGTCAGAGATGCTTTCCTTCTTGGGCTGAACCAGGCCTCCTGCCGTAGCGGCTTTCGGGATTTCCCGGCCGCGTCCGAGGTATAATGCCCGGAGCATTCAGGAGAACGTTCGAATGAAGCTGAATTTCCGCCTATCGCTCACCATCACGGCCGCCGCCGCCGCTCCTTTGGCGGTCTTCGCGCTGTGGAGCTCCTCCGGCGGCGCCGGCTACGCGGCGGCCGCCGCGGCCGTTCTTGCGTCCTTTTTCTCGGTCCGGGCGGTCCTGCGCGGCATGGGGCGGCCCCTGGAGAACATGTCGGAGACGGTGAAGTCCTTCAGGACCTCCGATTATAAGCTGGCCTCGCCGCTTCCTAAGACGGGCTGGCCGGAAACGGCCGAGCTTATTTCGTCGCTGAACCGGCTGATGCTGGAATTGAGCGCCTACAGGGCCTTCCATCTGAACCAGGTAGTCGAGGAGCGCGCGAAGGCTCAGGCCCTGATCGAGACCATCAGCGACGCCATCCTGCTGGTGGACGACAGGGGCAGGCTTATCCATTCCAATAAGCTGGCGCTGAAAGTGCTGAAAGTTCCGGAGGAGGAGCAGGACATCTCCCTTCCCGCTTCCGTAGGAGAGGAGCCCTTCCGCCCCGTGCTCGCCGCCCTGATGGATTCTTCCGACAACTACGTCAAGGCGGAGGTGGCCGTGCTGGGTTCCGGGCAGGGCTCCCCGGTAGAGCGCGATTACCGGGTGATGTCCCGGCAGTTCCAGATGGCCGCGTTCAAGCGGCCTGGCCGCGTGATAGTCATAAGGGACGTTACCGTGGAAAAGGAGATCGAGAGCGCCCGGGAGACCTTCTTCCACATGATCACCCATGACATGCGCGCCCCGCTGACCAGCATACAGGGCTATGCCCAGCTGCTGGAGAAGGACCTGCCGCTCTCCGCCAGGTCCGGCAAATGTCTGCACGCCATCATGAACTCCTCGGTACGCCTTAACGGGATGATAGAGGATATCCTGAACACGATAAAGCTGGAGAAGGGCGACATGAAGCTTTCTACGGAGGAGCTTGACGCCAATGCCCTGTGCGGGCGCGTCTTCGAGCTCTATGAGCCGCTGGCCGCGCGCAAGAACATAGCTCTCTCTGCCCCGGCGGCCCCCGGCCCGCTGCCTTTCAAGGGGGACGGACGTCTGCTGGAAAGGGTGATAAGCAATCTGGTCGGTAACTCCCTGAAGTTCACCCCGTCGGGCGGCAGGGTGATCCTCTCCTGCGGCGGCGGGGCCGGGACGGTGGTGTTCTCGGTGTCCGACACGGGACCCGGGATACCCCCGGACAGGCATAAGGAGGTCTTCGATAAGTATTCCCAGCTGGAGGAGCACAAATACATGGGTTTCGGCCTGGGGCTGGCCATGTGCAAGATGGCCGTGGAGCTCCATGGGGGGGACATATCGCTCGAGTCCCAGGAGGGGAAAGGCAGCAAATTCACGTTCACGATACCGGAGGCCCGAAAAGATGCCTAAAGTGCTTATAGTCGACGACGAGACGGCCATACTGGAACTCTTCCGCTACGTCTTCGAGGACGCCGGCTACGCGGTGGCGCTCGCCAAGAACGGAAAGGAGGCTATGGCGTCGGTGGTATCCGACAAGCCAGACTTCATCGTGCTGGACGTCGCCATGCCGGTGATGTCCGGCAAGGAGTTCGCCATCGAGCTCAAGCGCCGCGCCGCCGCCGATCCCGGGCTGCGCGGCGTGCGTTTCGTGGTGATGACCGGCGAAAACTTCATGGACGCCGGCCTGAACACCGTCTTCTCGTCCACTCCGGGCTTCGTCTGCTACTTCCCTAAGATGATCCCTCCCGAAAAGGTCCTGGAGAAGGCCGGAGAGGTGCTGGGGCAGCGCTGATGGAACGCCGTGATCTCTGGGACAGGGCGGTCATAGCTCTCCTGCTGGTCTTCTCCGCGATCAGCTGCTACCTGCTGGCGCGCGGTCTGTGAGCGCCTGCTTCCATCTGACCGCTGGCGTGACGGACAGGAACTGCGCCCCCGGGGCCCTTCCTACGCACGCAGGAACTTCATAATTTCTTCGGGATTCAGGGGGCTTCCGCTTATAGACTATTCATAGGTGCGCTTACTATGAATAGAGGAACCCGCGGAACTGCTGCCGCTGCCGTATTCCTTACGGCGCTGCTTTGCCGTCTCCCCGTCTGCGCCGGGAGCGCCGGCTCGGCGGCGGCCTCGTTCCTGAAGTTCTCGCCCAGCCCCCGAGGTACCGGCATGGGCGAAGCCTACACCTCGGTTTCCGAGGACGCCTACTCGCCATGGTGGAATCCGGCCGGGCTGGCCAGCGTGGAGGCGGCGCAGCTGGCGGCGACCTATAACGATTCCCTGCAGGACGTCTCCCAGCAGTACCTCTCCGCCGCGTATCCGCTGCGCTACGGCTCCACGCTGGGAGTGAACGTGACGCGCCTGAGCGTCTCCCCTTTCCAGGGGTACGACGCGCAGGGGGTCAAGACGGGCAAGGTCGCCTCTTCGGACCTGGCGATCGGCGCCGCGTACGGACGCGCGCTGCTCAAGGACGAGATCGAGCGCCCTGTCCTTAACGTCGGGGCGGGGCTGAAGTACATAAGCGAAAAGCTCGACAGCGCGGCGGCCGATACCGCCGCCCTGGACCTGGGGGCGGTTTACTATATACGCCCGGCGAAGTATTGGATGAGCAAAGTGCCGGCCCAGGAGCTGCGCGTAGCGGCGGCGGTCCGGAACATCGGCCCCGGCCTCAAGTTCGACCGGCGCTCATCCCCGCTGCCGCTGTCCGCCACCGTCGGAGGGGCGTGGGTGTCCCATCCCGGCGGGAGCGCCAGCCTGATCCTGAGCCTCGACCAGACCTTCTCCAACGACGAGAAGTATTACGCTTCGCTCGGAGCGGAATACGTGGCCTTCCAGCTGCTCTCCCTCAGGGCAGGCTACCGCACCGGCCAGCAGATGGGCTCCGGGGTCCGTTTCGGGGTGGGCTTCAGGCTCTCATTGATGGATATAGACTATTCGATGTCGCCGTTCGGCGAGCTGGGGGCCATGCATAAGATAGGGGTCTCCATGCGCCTCGGGTCCCAGATGGCGGCGCAGCCTCTGGCCGGCGCCACGAAGCGGGTGCGAAATGCCAAGCTCATCGCCCCCAAGGAGAAGATAGAGAAGCTCGGGCTCTTCGCCAGGGATTTCCTGGAGCTGGCCCGCAAGGACCTGGAGGCCCGCCGCTATGTCTCGGCTTCCGCCAATATCAAGAAAGCGTTCAACCTGGAGCCGAACCTCCGGGAGGGTGACTGGGGAAGGCGTGAGAAGCGCCTGGACGAGATCATCTCCGGACTGAGGCTGAAGGATATCCCGTCCCGGGAGACCCTCCTTTCCCGGCGGACGGAACAGTCCGATACCGCGGCGCAGTCCATCGACGCCTATCTGGAGGGCAAGGACCTCAAGGCGTTCCTGCTGGCCCATGCGGCGCTCGGCGCCGACCTGCGCGGGGATCCCCTGTTCGAGGAATACCTGTATTTAACGGCCGGCCTGGTGAAGATGGAGGTCCGCAGGGGGGAGATAATGCCCAGGACGGCGCTTATAAAGGAGAAGCTGCGCAAGGCGGCCAAATGGTTCTATATCCAGCAGTTCGACTCGGCCGCGAAGGAATGCGAGGAGGTCTCCGTTATCGACGAGGAGAACCCCGTGAGCTGGACCAGGCTGGGGTCGGCCTACTTCATGATGGGAGACAAGGAGAAGGCGAAAAGCGCCTACCGGAAGGCGCTGCAACTGAACCCCGAAGACCAGGTGACGCGGAAGTTCATGGAAACGCAGGGCTGGTGACCCGGAGAAGCTATGGAGATGCTGGTGATAGTCATTATCCCGATGTCCCTGCTGCTGCTGGGGGCGGGCTTCCTCGTTGTGGCCCAGGTGTCCGGCTTCATGCAGTCGGCTTTCTTCAACAGCAGGCAGAACTTCTCGAACATGATCATACAGCAGTACATGGAGCGCATCACCATCGCCCAGGGACAGCTTTTCCAGCGCAAGCAGCAGCTGGAGGCCATGTCGGACAGGCTTTCGCTGTCCAACCAGGAGCTGGCGCGCCTCAACGATATGAAGTCCAAGTTCCTCTCCATGGTGGTCCACGACGTGCGCACGCCGCTGGCGTCCATCAGGGGCTTCAGCGAGCTGCTGATGAAGAAGAACGTCGGGGAGCGGGAGGCCATGTACCTCAAGAACATCGTCAGCTCCACCGATCAGCTGGGCAGGCTGATCTCCGATCTCACGGACCTGGCCATGATAGAGGCCGGCAAGCTCAAGATGGAAAAGTCGCCTTTCGAGTTCCCGGAGATGGCCCGGGACATCCTGCCGGGGTTGTCGATAAACGCGCAGAAGAAAGGAGTGGTCCTGGTGGCGCACGATTTCCCGGAGGGGGTGATCGTGGACGGCGACAAGTTCCGGCTGTCGCAGGTCTTCATGAACCTGGTCAACAACGCCATAAAGTTCACTCCCGAGAGCAAGAAGGTCGAGGTGTTCTTCAAGCGGGAAGGCAAGTACGTGCACACGCTGGTGAAGGACTCCGGCATAGGTATACATCCCAGCGAGACCAAGAAGATATTCGAGAAGTTCTACCAGGCCAAGTATCAGAAGGACGAGAAGCTTCGTAAGCAGGGGTGGGGCCTCGGCCTCTGCATCGCCCAGGAGGTCGTGCGCGCGCACGGCGGGGACATCGGGGCGACCAGCCCCGGCCTGGGCAAGGGTTCCACTTTCTGGTTCAAGGTGCCGGTCGGAGTATAGGGCGATTCGGAGGAGATAATGGACATTACGACATTGTTGGGCTTCTGTGGCGCCGCGGGGCTGATACTCGCCGGGGTCGCCGGCAACCAGATCTCGGCTTCGCTGATAAACATGCACGGGGTGGTCGTGGTGCTTGGCGGCACCGTCGTCGCCACGCTGATCAACACCCCGCTTAAGTTCGTGGTCCGGGCCGTGCGCGAGCTCGGGCTGATATTCAGGGAGAAGGACGAGGCCTCCCCTGAGAAGCTGATACCGGTCATAGTTTCCCTGGCGGAACAGTCGCGCATGCGCGGGCTGGCGGCCCTCAAGGAAGCCTCCACGTCAGTGGCGGGCGGTTTTCTGAACAGGGCCGCGACCGCGGCGCTGGAGTACAACGATTACAAGTTCGTGCGCGAGGTGCTGGAGATGGAGATAAACCAGGGCGTGGACGACATGAACGAGGTGGCCAACGTATACAGGACCATGGGCGTGATGGCGCCGATGTTCGGCCTGCTCGGCACGCTCATAGGGATCATAGGCGTGCTGAAAGACCTCTCCAACCCCGAGAGCGTGGGCCCCGCCATGGCCTTGGCCATAACCTCGGCGTTCTACGGCATATTCTTCGCCAACATGGTCTGCGTGCCCATCGCCGGCAAGATGCGCGCCAGGATATGGATGGAAGTGCGGCTGAAGTCCATGATACTCGAAGGCGTGCTGGAGATCATGAAGGGCAGCATGCCGCTGGTCGTGGAGAGAAGGCTGCAGTCCTATCTGTAGCCGGAAGGCGCCAAAGGTGGACAATATGGAGAAACCGAGGAAGATAAATTCATGGCCGGACTTCCGCGTCGTCCTGACGCTGGCCTCAGCGCTGGTCCCGCTGACCGCGCCGCGCTGTACGGCGCAGTCGCTGCCCTTCGAGGATAAGGCCAAGTACGAGAAGACGCTGGAACAGAAAGCCGACGACGTGCTCGTGAGGCTGCTGGGGCCGAACCAGGCCAAGGTGATACTGGAGACCGTGATGGACTTCAGCCGCACCGAAAAGGTCGAGGTCAGCTCGCAGCTGGAGCAGGACAAGGGCAACCCTTTCAAGTGGCAGGCGGCCGGCGGCGACGCGCAGTCAGGGGATTACCTGATGCCCGGTTTCCCGTCGTTCGCCGCCGGCGGGACGGAGAACAAGTCATATAACAGGCAGATGCTCTATCCGTCGGCCTTCGTAAAAAGGATGAACGTCAGCATCATAGTGAACCGGGACGTGCCGGAACTGGACGCGGAGAATATACGCCGCGTGGTCTCCGAGGTGCTGATGCTGGACCCTAAGCGGGGGGACCAGCTCTCCGTGATAAAGGCGCCGTTCGCCCCGCTCTGGAGGACCATCTGGTACACCCCCGAAGCGATAAGCATGGTCCTGAAGTACGTGCTGCTGGCGGTGATGGGGATAATAGGCATGATAGTCGTGGCCGTCGGTTTCCTCAAGCTGGCCGGAGCGATGAGCACGATGGCCAAGGTCCAGCAGAGTCACCAGATAACTATGGACCTGGGCAAGGGGGCGGCCCCGGGAGGCATCGAGGCGTCGGCCGCCGGCGCTTCTCCGGATAAGCCGCAGCTGACGGGACCGGGAAAAGAGGAGCCGGAGGAAAGCGGGAGGGTGCTGTTCGATATCCGGCCTTCCCAGGTGCCGTTCCTAGTGAACATGATGGTAACGGAGGACCCCGCCAACGTGGCCCTGGTGGCGGCCCATCTGGCGCAGGAGGTGCGGGCCGAGTTCCTGAAGGCGCTCCCCCCTGAGTTCTCGTCCGACGTCGTCATAAACATGGCCAAGATACGTTTCGTGGAGCCGGAGATAATCGGCACGCTCAAAGAGGAGCTGGAGCGCCGCCTCAGCGGGGCGGTGGGCGGTCTGGACGGCGCGATGGAGGCCATCTCCGCCATAGATCTGCGCGCGAAGAAGGGGATGCTGGAGGAACTCCGCAAGAAGCATCCTGAGTTGGCGGCGGAAGTGCGGCGACGCCTCCTCATGCCGGAGGACCTGGCGTTCCTCGACGAGAAGGGGCTTTCACTGATGGCCACCACCGTGAAGCCGGAAGAATGGGCCACCGCCCTTTTCGAGCTCCCGGATGAGGTAAGGCAGAAGATAAAGGCCCAGATGGCCGACAAGACCTGGCAGATGATAGAGCAGAGCATGAGCTACGGGGTGCCGTCCAGGGAGAAAGTGGAGGAAGCGCTGGAACGGATACTGGCGACGGCCGCCGCGCTGATAAGGGACGGGAGGATAGCCGATCCTGCCGCCGCGGCCGGGACCATGATAGCCAATGAGCAGGCCGGCGCTTGACGGGAGGCGATATGGAACCGACTAAGAAAAGCTCTTTATTCTCCGGATTATTCCATTCCGAGGACCATCAGTCCCTGCAGCCGACGCCAGCGGCCCCGCCCCCATCTCCGGCGAGGGCGGCGGTCCCCGACGAGCAGCTGAGCGCGCTTAACCGGAAGATGGAAGCGCTGGAGCGCAATATCGTCGGGCAGCTGGAGAAGAAGCTTTCCGCGCAGGTCCCGCCTCCCGCCATGCCTCCTTCGCCGGTGACGCCTGCCGTGCTGTCCAAGATCTCTGAGATGGAGGCGCGGCTGAAGGAGTTCCATGAGAAATTCCTGCTGGCGGGTGCGGCCCAGTCCAAGAACATCGAGGAATCCAAGGCCGGCGCCAGGCGCGAGATAGAGGAACTGCTGAAGGTCGTGAGGGAGCAGCAGAAGTACTCCGAGCTGGACCGCCAGATGCATGACCAGCTGCAGAAGGCCTGGTCCAGGGTGGAGGAGATGGAGAAACGCCTGGTGGAGGCGTACGCGGCGGCCTCCAAAAAGCCGCCGGAGCCGCCTCCTCCCCCGGCGCCGCAGGTCTCGGCAGAGGAGATCGCCGCTGCGGTGGTTAAGGTGCTGGATGCCAGACTGCAGGAGAAGCTGCGGGCGCATGGCGCGGCGCAAGAGGCCCTGGCCGGGAGGTTCCGGGCCATGGAGGAGGCTTTGAAGAGCGTGGCTGCCGAGGCCGCCTCCGCGCCCAGGCAGGTCCGCGCGCTGGAATCCCGGATCGGAGAGCTTTCCGCCGCGGTGGATTCCAGGCTGAAGTCGCTGTCCTCCAAGATCGAGGAGATGGGGATAAGCGCCTTCGCCGGCAAGGAACGGCTGGAGGAGATGGTGACCGATGTCCGGGACGAGCTGCGGAGGACGATAGACGACGCCATGGAGCGGGCCGGAGGCCTCGTGAAGCATGTGGACGCCGCCGCTCTGGAGGGCCGGGAAAGGCTCGATACCGCCACAAGGACCATCCTCGCGCAGCTTCAGGGCGTTTCCGAGGTCCAGCGGGAATTCCTGGGCGCCGCGGAGAAGCTCTCCGGCGACATCAAGGAGGGCGCGGAGAAGCTCTCCGGCGAGATGACTGAGGGCGCGAAAAAGCTCTCCGGAGACATAGCAAGGGCGGGCGAAGCCGCTGACGAGCGGGTCTCCCGCGGGCTGGGAGAGATCGAGTCCCGGCTGCGCTCCTCCGTTTCCGGGCAGCTGCAGGAGACCATGAACGTCTTCAAGGCTTCCGCCTCCGGGCGGGCCGCGATATCCGACGCCGCATCGGCGGTCTCCGCCGTGGAGTCCGCTATCTCCGGGCTGGCGTTGGAACTCAACGGCATGATGAAAGCGCTGAAGGGTGTCAATCTCGAGGTGCTGCTCGGGGTTTCCGGCGCGATAGTGCGCAAGAACGTAGAGTTCGCCGCCAGGCTGGTGAAACAGCTGGAGGTAAAAGCCGCGATCATCTCCGAAAAAAAAGCCCAGCTGGTGTCCGATCTTGCCAGGCTGAGGCATGAGAACGGAGAAAAATGATCATGCGGCCAGGCCGTCCGGGCGGCGGCCCTGGAGCTCTGATGCAGGGGCAGCGCGCTAACGCGGGGTAAGGAGAGTTCTACATGGCGGTATACAGGCAGAGACGCGACGAGGTGGAGAACCAGCTCAACAAAGGGGCGCTGTGGGCCGTCACCTACGGCGACCTGATGAGCTATCTGATGATATTCTTCCTCGTCCTTTTTTCCTTTTCGATAGCGAGGACGGACAAGACCAAGAGCCGCAAGTATGAGGAATCCCTGGGGAACATTCAAAAGGCGTTCGGGGGGAAGGAGGACTCTCAGCGGATAGAGCGGGCCAAGGCCCAGGAGCAGGAGTCCCAGGTGGAGGATAATCTCAAGAAGACCATGGGAACGGACGACATGGCCGATCTGGTGCAGATACAATCCAACGAGCACAAGATGAAGCTGGTGCTGCCGGAAGGCGTGCTTTTCGCCTCCGGCGACGCCGACCTTAAGGAGCATGCCAGGCAGGTGCTGGCTCCGATAGCCGAAGAGCTGAAGAAGGTCCCCAACGACATCGTCATCGAGGGGCACACCGACAACGTGCCGATAAGAAGGGGCAGATATTCCACCAACTGGGAGCTTTCGATGGCCCGCGCCTACGGCGTGCTGCGGTTCATGGAAGGACAGGGCATCCCGTCGAAACAGCTCGCCGGCATAGGCTACGGCGATAACCGGCCGATCGCCGACAATTCCGCTGCCGACGGCCGCGCGAAGAACCGCCGCATCGAGATCTCCATCATAAAAAAAGAGTGACCCCGCGGGGTCGCTGCCGCCAGTTACCCCAAAAGGTACCAGGTACCTTTTAGCTAAATACCCTTAACACGCCTGAAAAGGTACCAGGTACCTTTTTAATCTCCGTGGGGGGAGTGGATCTTCTTGAATTCCGGGTCGCCAAGGACCATGTTGCGCTGCTTGTCGAAGTTCCCCCAGAACTTCTTCGTCAGTCTTTCAGGCGGTTCGGACATGAACGCTATATATATAGCAATAGCGTCCTCGCGCCGTTCGGAAAGCGGGTCCAGTACGATTCCCGGATCTGCAAGTCCGGATTTTCTGTCCAGATATTGCGCGGCGCTGGACCATTCGTAGTCTTCTGCCTTTGTCGCAAGCCCAGCCTTCACCGGGTTGAGGTGAATGTATCGCGCCAGCGCTAATGAATAGATGTCGCTCTGTATGACCTTGTACTTGTAGCGGTCGCCGAACAGGTGGCCATGTTTGGCGTGCTTCCTGTTGAAATACTGCGAATACCCCTTGTTGAGAGCGTGCATCGCTTCGGCGAGGTTCGCGCGGGGGGTGACAATGTAGAGGTGGACGTGGTTCGTCATCAGGGAGTAAGCCGGCAGCAACACCCCGAAGTCCTTCTTGAGATCCGCCAATAACCCTAAATAGTATTCCCTGTCCCCACGGTCCGAAAAGATCGTCCCACGGTCGTTGCCGCGGTCCATTATGTGATAATGGGCGTTCTCGAAAAAGATCCTCTGGCCTCTTGGCATAGCGAAAATTGTACCACAAAAAATACCCGTAAAAGGTACCTGGTACCTTTTACGGGGGGCTGGGGGCGGGGTATCCCCGCTATTTTTGTATAATTAAAAATAGTTTTTATAAAGGACGACATACGATGACCACGCAGAACACGGACTATTCCAAGACGGTATTCCTGCCTAAGACCTCGTTCTCCATGAAGGGGGACCTGGCCAGGAAGGAGCCCGGCATCCTGGAATCCTGGTACAAGATGGACCTGTACGGGAAGATGCTGGAGAAGCGCCGCGGCGCCGCCCCGTACGTCCTGCACGACGGGCCCCCCTACGCCAACGGCCACATCCACATCGGCCACGCCCTCAACAAGATCCTCAAGGACATGGTGGTCAAGTCGCACGCGATGATGGGGCGCTATACCCCCTACGTGCCGGGCTGGGACTGCCACGGCCTGCCGATAGAGCAGGCGCTGCTCAAGGAAATGAAGATGGGCAAGCGCCATATCGACGACGTGCCCGCCTTCCGCCGCAAGGCGCGGGAGTTCGCCGCCCGCTTCATAGACATACAGCGCGAGGAGTTCAAGCGCCTCGGCGTGCTGGGCGGCTGGGACAAGCCGTACATAACGATGTCCAACGATTACGAGGGCACGGTGATAAAGGCCTTCCGCGAACTGCTGGAGAAAGGCCACATCCACCGCGACAAGAAGACGATCTACTGGTGCGTCACCTGCGAGACCGCGCTCGCCGACGCCGAGGTGGAGTACAAGACGAAGGTCTCGCCGTCCATCTTCGTCCGCTTCCCGCTGCAGACCCTGCCGGAGGCGCTGGAGGCGGTGGGCAAGAACCGCTCCTCGATAGTCATCTGGACCACCACCCCCTGGACGCTGCCGTCCAACATGGCCGCCGCCGTGGCGAAGGACGAGCAGTACCGCGTGCTGGAGACCGGCGGGCAGTTCCTGATCGTAGCCGACAAGCTGGCCGACGGCTTCCTCGAGGCCGCTGGCCTCGAGGCGCAGAAGGGCGCGCTGATACCCGGTGAGAAGCTCGTGGGCCTGAAGTATTCCCACTGCCTCGCGCCGCATCTCCCCGAGAGCAGGCGCTTCGCGCGCCAGGTCATCTCCACCGACTTCGTCGACATGTCCACCGGCACCGGCATAGTGCACATAGCCCCCGGCCACGGCGAGGAGGACTTCCACGCCGGCAAGAAGCACGGCATCGACATCTTCTGCCCCGTCAAGGAGGACGGCCGGTTCAACGCGGACGCCGGCATCTTCGAGGGCATGAGCGTCTTCGAGTCCAACGACAAGGTGATGGACACCCTAAGGACCGACGGCCTGCTGCTGGCCCAGAAGAAGATAGAGCACAGCTACCCGCACTGCTGGCGCTGCCATCATCCGGTCATCTTCCGCGCCACCGAGCAGTGGTTCCTGAAGGTGGACCTGGACGGCCTGCGCGAAAAGCTCATCAAGGCCGCCGCCGAGGAAGTGCGCTGGCTGCCCGCCTCCGGCCGCGAGCGCATGCTCGGCATGCTGAAGACCCGTCCCGACTGGTGCCTCTCGCGCCAGCGCGACTGGGGCACGCCGATACTCGCGGTCTACTGCAAGGAATGCGGCAAGGTGCACGAGGATTCCGAGTTCCTGAAGAGGATGGAGCAGCGCGTCTTCAGCGAGGGCAGCGATTTCTGGTTCTCCGAGCCGGTGGAGAAGCTGCTGCCGCCCGGCGCGAAGTGCTCCTGCGGCGCCGCGTCCTTCGCCAAGGAGAAGGACATCATGGACGTCTGGCTGGACTCCGGGGTCAGCTGGTACGCCGTCGTCAAGAACGGCATGCTGGGCCCCGGGGACTTCCTGCCCACGGACCTCTACCTGGAGGGGTCGGACCAGCACCGCGGCTGGTTCCAGACCTCGCTGATCCCGTCGGTGGCGCTCAACGGCCGCCCGCCGTACAGGTCCGTGCTGACGCACGGCATGATCCTCGACGAGAAGGGCTACGCCATGCACAAGTCGGCCGGCAACGCCGTCTCACCGCAGGACCTGGTCTCCAAGTACGGCGCGGACATCCTGCGCCTGTGGGCCGCCCTGTGCGACTACTCCGAGGACGTGAGGATCTCCGAGAAGCTCCTCTCCGGCCCCATAGACACCTACCGCAAGATCCGCAACACGCTGCGCTACCTGCTGGGGAATCTCGCCGACTTCAAGCCGGCCAAGCACCGCCTGCCCGACGACAAACTGACGGAGACCGACCGCTACATGCGCGCGCGCTTGGCCGTCATGGCCGCCGCGGCGCGGAAGCATTACGAGAACCACCAGTTCCGCCAGGCCATTCGCGCGGTGGCCGACTTCTGCATCCTGGACCTCTCGGCCTTCTACCTGGACTCGCTGAAGGACAGGCTCTACACGCTCAGCCTGAACTCGCCGGAGCGCCGCAGCGCCCAGACCGTGCTGCACGACATCCTGATGACCGTCACGAAGCTGATAGCCCCGGTGCTGTCGTTCACCGCCGAGGAGGCGTGGCGGACGGCGAAGGCCGAGATAGAGCCTTCGCTCGAGGAGAGCATCTTCCTCGCGGACTTCCAGGAACTCCCCGCCGCCTGGGCCGACCAGGCCCTGCTCGAGCGCTGGGAGAAACTGATGGCCGTGCGCGAGGCGGTGACGAAGGCCATCGAGGAGAAGCGCCAGGCCGGCGAGGTCGGCTCCTCCCTCGAGGCGCGCATAGTCCTGCGCACCTCCAAGACGGAGACCCGCGCGCTGCTCGAGTCCGCCCTCCCTGTACTGCCTCAGGTGGCTATAGTTTCCGACGCCGCCGTCGAGTTCGACGGGGCCGCCCCGGAGCTGGAAGTGAAGGTCTTCAAGGCCGACGGCGCCAAGTGCCCCCGCTGCTGGCAGTGGCGCAAGGACATCGGCTCCGACGCCCGGCACGCCGGGGTCTGCGGCCGCTGCGCGAAGGCCATGGAGGACGCGGCCCTCGGATGAGGAAGCTGGCCATGCCTGCCACCGTGCTCGTCCTGTTCCTCGCGGACAGGGCGGCCAAGGCCTGGGCCCTCAGGGCGCTCTACGGCCGCTCCGTCGCCGTGCTGCCGTTCTTCCACCTCACCTACGCCGAGAACACCGGCGTCGCCTTCGGCATGTTCAAGGACAGCAACCTGTTCTTCCTGGTCTTCAGCGCGGCGCTGGTGGCCGTGCTGCTGTACCTGCGCCGCCGCATAGAGGCCAACGGCGCGCTGGCCGCCGCGGGCCTGGCGCTGGTGCTGGGCGGCGCGCTCGGCAACCTGTACGACCGCATCGCCTACGGGCACGTGGTCGACTTCTTCGACTTCTCTTTCTTCCCGGCCGTGTTCAACGTGGCCGACAGCGGCATTACCGTAGGGGCGTTCCTGATGGCGGTGGGCATTAAGGACAAAAAGGGGGAAACACAGGTATGAAAAAGATCATCCTGGCCGCGCTAGCCGCGGCGGCGCTGGCCGGCTGCAACCGCTCGCCGGAGTACTATTTCGGCAGGGGCAATTATCTGCAGGGCGCGGGCAACGAGCCAGAAGCGCTGGAGAACTACAACAAGGCGCTGCTGCTGAAGAAACGCTTCCCGGAGGCGCTGGTCTCGCGCGGCCTGCTGTTCGAGCGCATGGGCGACAGGCAGAAGGCCGGGCTGGACTACAGGAAGGCGATAGAGCTGGACCCCTCCTATCTGCCGGCCTACAACAACCTGGGCGCCATGCTGATGGACGGCGGCAGCTACCCGGAGGCCGTGAAGCTCTTCTCCGACGCGCTGGAGGCGAAGCCGGAATACGCCTACGCGCTGCTGAACCGCGGTCTGGCCGAGTACAAGCTGGGCGACTGCGGCTCCGCCACCGCAGACCTCTCCCGCGCCCTTTCGCTCAACCCCAAGTTCGAGATGGCCTATTACCACCGCGCGCTCTGCGCCCGCAAGGCCTCCAACTTTCCGGCCGCCGTGGCGGACCTGGACGCGCTGCTGGCGCTTAACCCCGCGGCCGCGCTGGCCCGCTTTGAGAGGGGGAAGAACCTCTACCACATGAACGACTACGCCGGCGCCTCGCAGGACTTCGCGAAGGCCGCCGAGCTCAAGACCGAGGACCCGGTATACGCCTACTGGCTGGCGCTGTCGCTCTACAAGGCCGCCTACTTCGAGGGCGCGCTCCAGGCCGCCGAAAAGGCCGCCGGGCTCAAGCCGGATTCCTTCCAGGTGCAGGGCCTGCTGGGCGACGTCCACGCCGCGATGGGCGACAAGGCCGGCGCCGCCTCCTGCTATAACAAGGCCGCCGAGCTGTCGCCAAAGTTCGCCTCTTTCTACCGTTCCCGGCTGGCCGCCCTCAGCGGCCCCGCACCCCGCAAGAAGAAGACGAGGAGATGAGCGATGTCCGAAGAGAACGAAGACCTCTCCCCCTGGCGTAAGAAATTCCTGGCCACCCGGATGGCCGTGGAAAGCATCTTCTTCGAGAAGTAGCTGCTGCAGCCGCAGAGGGAAAAACTCTCCACCGGCCTGCTGGTCGTAGGCGCCATCTGGCTCTTCAGCGTCCTGCTGCTGGCCCAGTGGGCGATGCGGCGCGGGGGCTACTTCGGCGGGGCCGACGCCGCCGCCTTCGCCGAGATACTGCGCTACGCCGCCTACTTCAAGAGCGAGGGCTTCTTCGCCCTGATCCGGCCGGAGCTCGCGGACCTGACGCTCAATCCGCCGCTGTACTCGCTGGCGTTCATCCCGGTGTTCAAGTTCATCACCTCCGACTTGAACCTCGCGCTGGTCCTGGTCAACTCGGTCTTCCTGCTGCTGATCGCGCTGTCCGTCTTCGCCGCGGTCCGCGAGAGCCGCCCCAACGCGGCCGGCTGGTACGGCGCGGCCTTCGCGCTGGCCCTGCCTTTCGTGCAGGAGGCCGCGCGCCGTCCCTCGCCGGAGCTGGCGCTGATGGCCTTCGTCGCCGCCCTGTACGCCTGCTACATCCGCTCGGTGGAGCTCGCGCACCCGAAGTGGTCCCTCGCCTTCGCGCTCTGCCTGAGCCTGGGCTTCTACTCGCACCGCCTCTTCTGGGTCTACGTGCTGCCGCTGGTGCCGTACATCATGTCCGGGCTGGCCAATCCCAACGCCCGCGACGAGATGTTCAAGGGCATCTTCTTCGGCCTCGTGCTGAACATCCCCTGGTACGTCTTTGCCGCCGTGGCGGTGGCCGCGGGTCTGGTGCCGCTGGGCGCCCAATACAACGGCTTCCTGCACTATTTCAGGCTGGGCGCGGCCTCGGCCGGGCTGCCGCTGTTCGCTATGGGCGCCGCCGCTCTCGCCTGGCTGTACTTCTCGGTCTTCATGGCCTACGAGAACAAGAAGATAGTGGCGGCCTGGTTCTGGGTGCCCTACCTGGTGCTCGCCTGGGGGCTGCGCGGCTCCCGTCCCGAGCTGCTGGCCCCGGCCATGCTCTCCTTCGCGGTGGCGGTCGCCATCATGACGCCGCTCAAGGCGCGCAAGTTCTTCTTCGCCTTCGTGCTGCTGCTCTCGCTGGCCGACCAGGGCGGGCTCCTGCCGCCGTTCCCGGCCGGCGCGCGCTATCCGCTGGCCGGCCTGCCGCTGCCGGCCTCCTCCTCGCAGGGTGTGCCCGAGGCGCTGTCGCTGATAAAGAAGAGCGCCCCGCCCGGAGGGGGGCTCGCCGCCGTCTACGGCGACGCCGCCCTCGGCGCGGCCACACTGACATACGCGGCCGGCCCCGGCTCGGCCATAAAGTTCTACGACGAGCCCGCCTGCCCCTCTTGCGCCTTCGCTATCCTGCACAAGGTCCCGGCCCCCGGCGCGGCGCCCGGTCCCGGAGAGAAGGATTTCGCCTCGCTCCGGGCCGCCCCGTGGTTCGGCAGGCTGTTCACCCGCGCGGGCCTGGTCCCGCTGGCCGACGGCTCCTCCGCGGAGGTCTACGCCCGCTCCACAGCCGGCGCGGCCCTGCCGGGCGGCGCCGTCACGGTGCGCGACATCGCCCTGGGCGGCCTGAGGATAGGCGAGGCCACGCTGTCGCTCTCCGGCTACGATCCCGATAAGGGCTCCTACGCCAAGGCCTCCCTGTTCGCGCCTTCGGCGGAGCTGCTGGGCGGGGACATCTACGGCCTCAACCTCGAGATGAAGGACTTCAAGCCCGCTTCCGCCGAGCTCTCTCCCTTCGTGCCTGCCGGCGCCTCCAGCGTGGCGCTGCGCTCCGCGAAGATCAGCTCCTACGCGGTGGAGCGCTTCATCGCCGAACGCCTCCCCATGATCGAGGACGTCAAGGTGGACCTCGGCGAGAACCTCGAAATAACCGGCAGCGTTCGCGGCAGGCCGCTGTTCGCCGCCTTCGCCCTGGCCGTCAGGGACGGCGGCGTCTTCGAGGCGCGGCCGCTGGCCTTCTCGCTGGGGCCCGTCACGATCCCCCCGTTCATGCTCAGACTTTTCACGTTCAGCCGCGACTACACGTCAAACCCCTACAACATCAGGGTCTCGGGGCTGAAGATAGGCGGCCAGATGCTGGAGTTATATTAATGCGCCTGCTGCCGGCCCTGCCGCTGCTCTTCCTCTGCGCCTGCGTGGACGTCCCCACCGGCTCCGCGCCGGCGGCCGCCGTGCCTCAGCCGGTGGAGTCGCCGTTCCAGGGGCTGGACCCGGGCTTTAAGACGGAGGAGACCGCGCATTTCGTCGTCAAGGCGTACTCCTCTCCGACCGCGGCGCTGTACGCGTCGCTCTGCGAGGAGAACTATACCCGCATCATGCAGGACCTGGGGCTCTACTCCTTCGTGCCGGCGCGTCCGTACAACGTGATGGTCTATAAGGACGCCGACGAGTTCCACAGGAAGACCGGCCAGCCTGACTGGTCGGGGGGCGCGGCCTACGGCAACGCGTTGCTGCTCTTCGAGGGACAGGGGCAGGGGGCCATCATAGCGCACGAGATGACGCACCTGGTCTTCAACGAGTTCATGGGCCTGTCGCAGGCCTCGCACCTGCGCTGGCTCAACGAAGGCGCGGCCGTCTACGAGGAGACCCGCGCCGACGTCGCCGACGCCGGCATCTACGCCGGCCGGGTGGCCGCCACGGTGGCCGATAATCCGATACCTTTCTCGCAGATGGTGAACCTGGCCCCGCAGACCGAGAGCCAGAAGGACGTGGACCGCTGGTACGCCCAGGTCTGGTCCGTGGTCTCGTTCCTGATCCGGCGGGGCGGCTCGTTCAATTTCTCCATCTTCCTGACCAAACTGCGCGACGGGGCCGATGTGGACCGGGCGCTGGCGGAGACCTACACCGGCCTCTGGAGCAAGTTCTCCGACGTGGAGACTTCCTGGAAGCTGGAGGTGCAGCGCTAAGCGGCGCTGGAGCTTTATGGACGACACGGCGACTGCGGCGAAACTGAAGAAGGCCGTCATCCCGCTGGAGGGGGTGCACTGCGCCTCCTGCGTGGCCCGCCTCGAGACCGGCCTCTCCTCGGTGCCGGGCCTGAGCCGCGTATCGGTCAACCTGCCTTCGCGCACGGCCTTCGTCTCCTACGACCCGGACCAGGCCGGCAAGGACGCCATCACCACCCGCATCGAGGAGCTGGGCTACAAGGCCCTGGCCTTCTCCGAGTCCTCCGTCTCCGCTGAGAATACGGCCCTCCAGGAGCTGGACCGCGAGAAGAACATGTTCTTCACCCGCTTCCTGCTGGCGCTGGCGCTGACGGCGCTGATGCTCACCTCGGACGCAGTGGACCTCTCCCCGTACACCATGATGTTCGTCGCCGCGGCCACCTGGTGGTTCGCCGGCAAGCATTTCCACCAGGGCTTCATCCGCGCGCTGAAGGCGTGGACTGCCGACATGAACTCGCTGGTCTCGCTTTCCACCACTTCCACCTTCCTCTACGGCGTCTACGTCACCGTGGGGGAGCCGGTCGGCCTCCATTACCACGCCCAGTGGCACGAGGTCGGGATGCTGATCACTTTCATCAACTTCGGCCGCTGGCTGGAGGCCCGCTCCAAGGCCAAGGCCGGCGAGGCCGTGGCCAACCTCTTCAAGATCGCCCCCAAGTTCGCCCGGCGCCTGGCCGGGGAGAAGGAAGAGACCGTCCCGGTGGAGGAGATAATGCCCGGGGACCGCATCCTGCTGCGCCCCGGCGAACAGGTGCCGGTGGACGGCAGCGTGGTCTCCGGAGATTCCGCCATCGACTAGAGCCTGCTGACCGGGGAATCCGTGCCGGCCGAGAAGCAGGCCGGCTCGCGCGTCTACGCCGGAACTATCAACAAGACCGGCGCGCTGGAGTTCACGGCCGAGGGCGTGGGTGAGGGCACCGTGCTGATGAAGATCATCAAAGCGGTGGAGGAGAGCCAGGCCGAGAAAAGCGCGGTGCAGCACCTGGTGGACCGCATCTCCGCCTGGTTCGTGCCGGCCGTACTGCTGCTGGCCGCCGCCTCCGCGGGGCTCTGGCTTTACTACGGCGCCGGCCCGGCGCGCTTCGTGAGCATCTTCGCGGCCGTACTGGCGGTGGCCTGCCCGTGCGCTATGGGTCTGGCCGTTCCGATGGCCGTGGCCGTGGGCTTCGGCAAGGCGGCCGGCGCGGGCATCCTGATCCGCAACGCCGACGTGCTCGAGCGCGTCAGCGGCGTGGACGTGGTCATCTTCGACAAGACCGGCACGGTCACCGAGGGCCGCCTGCACCTGGACGGCCTGTACCCTGAGAAGAACGGTAAGGACTTCCTGCGCCTGCTGGCCACGGCCGAGCAGCGCTCCGAGCATCCGTTCGCCGAGGCCGTGCGCCAGAAGGCGCGCGAGGCCGGCGTGGCCCCGGCGGCGATGAACTCTTTCGAGGCCGTCCCCGGCAAGGGCGTGCGCGTGGTCTCCGAGGACGGCGAGATACTTGTCGGCAGCTTCAAGTGGTTCGAGGAGCTGGGCGTGAAACTTCCGCAGGCCGCCCGGGATGAGATACTGGCCTCCCCGGCCTCCATGCTGCTGGTGGCGCTGGACGGCGCTTTCGCCGGCTACGCCGCGCTGGCCGACGCGCTCCGTCCCGAGGCGGCCGGCCTGGTGAAGGAACTGGAGGCCATGGGCATAGAGCCCGTGATGGCCTCCGGCGACAGGCAGTCCGTGGTGGCCAAGACCGCCGGCGAGGTGGGCATAAAGAACTTCCACGGCGAGGTGTTCCCGGAGGAGAAGCGGCAACTGGTGATGCGCTACAAGGCGCTGGGCAAGCGCACCGCCATGGTGGGCGACGGCTTCAACGACGCTCCGGCGCTGTCGGAGGCCGACATAGGCATGGCCATGCGCTCCGGCACCGACGTGGCCGCGCAGGCCAGCGACATCACGCTGATGCACAACGACCTCCGCTCGGTGATCACCGCAGTGAAGATCTCCAAGGCCATACGCCGCGTGATAAAGCAGAACCTCGCGTGGGCCTTCGCCTACAACGTGGTGCTGATACCTCTCGCTGCCGGCGCCTTCTACCCGAAGTGGGGGGTGCTGATACCGCCCTCCGCCGCCGGCGCCGCCATGGCGCTGAGCTCCCTTTCCGTAGTCATGAATTCCCTGCGCCTCAAGCGCAAGATCTAGGAGAACGCAATGAAGACCAAGACCACGATGGGCTATACTTCCGAGCACGCGGCCACCCCGCACAGGATAAAGCTGCCGGCCATCGAGACCTGGCCCAACCAGTACCGGCGCGACTACACCATCATGATAGAGCATCCCGAGTTCACCTCGGTCTGCCCGAAGACCGGCCTGCCGGACTTCGGCACGGTGACCATAGAGTACGTGCCGGCCAAGACCTGTCTCGAGCTGAAGAGCCTCAAGTACTACTTCCTGCAGTACCGCAACTGCGGCATCTTCATGGAGAACATAGCCAACCGCGTGCTGGACGACGTGGTGAAGGCCTGCAGGCCGAAGTCCTGCACCGTCACCGGCGATTTTACGCCCCGCGGCGGCCTGTCCTCCGTCATCACGGCCACGTACCGGGCGAAAAAGTAGTATAATAGGCGGTACAGGCCCAGTTGGCGCAGCGGTAGCGCGTTCCCTTGACATGGGAAAGGTCATAGGTTCGATCCCTATACTGGGCACCAGATTTAAAGAGAGCAGGGCCCGTTGGAACCCGTAAAACGGGAACCGGCGGGCCTCCCCATTAAAAAGGTACCTGGTACCTTTTTGCAGGCGGAGTGATCAAAAGGTACCTGGTACCTTTTTGAAGGGATGAGGACATGGCTGAAGAACACAACGAAAACGACAACCTGCACAAGATGCGCCACTCGTTCGCGCACGTGATGGCGGAGGCCGTGCTGGACCTGTTCCCGGACGTGAAGTTCGGCATAGGCCCGGCCATAGACAACGGTTTCTACTACGATTTCGCCACCGAGCACCATTTCACTCCCGAAGACCTGCCCAAGATAGAGAAGAAGATGAAGCACATCATGGGCGCCGCGCACAAGTTCGAGCGCGTGGAGATCCCGCGCGCCGAGGCGCTGAAGCATTTCGAGGCCAAGGGCGAGAAGTTCAAGGTGGAGCTCATCAACGACCTGCCCGAGGGCTCGGTCATCAGCATCTACAAGAGCGGCCCGTTCGAGGACCTCTGCAAGGGCCCGCACGTGGAGCACACCGGCAAGCTGAAGGCCTTCAAGCTCACGTCCATCGCCGGCGCCTACTGGCGCGGCGACGAGAAGCGCCCCATGCTGCAGCGCATCTACGGCGTGGCCTTCGAGACGCAGGCGGAGCTGGACGCCTACCTCAAGCAGCAGGAGGAGGCCGCCAAGCGCGACCACCGCAAGCTGGGCAAGCAGCTGGAGATCTACACCTTCGACGACGACGTGGGCCCCGGCCTGCCGCTGTGGCTGCCCGCCGGCGGGGTGATGATAGAGGAGCTCGAGCGCCTGGCCAAGGAGACCGAGGCCGCCGACGGCTACCTCCGCGTCAAGACGCCGCACCTCTGCAAGGAGTCGATGTACAGGAAGAGCGGCCACCTCGAGCATTACACCGAGAGCATGTTCCCCGCGATGGAGATAGACGGGCAGAAGTACTACATCAAGCCGATGAACTGCCCGCACCACCACAAGATCTTCGACGCCAAGCCGCGCAGCTACCGCGACCTGCCGGTACGCCTGGCCGAGTACGGCACCTGCTACCGCTACGAGCAGTCCGGAGAGCTGTTCGGCCTGATGCGCGTGCGCTCCATGCAGATGAACGACGCGCACATCTACTGCACGCCCGAGCAGTTCGCCGACGAGTTCATGGCCGTCTGTCGCATGTACCTGGGCTACTTCAAGCTCTTCGGCATAGAGAAGTACCTGATGCGCTTCAGCACGCACGCGGCCGAGGGCCTGGGCAAGAAGTACGTGGACAACCCCGAGCTGTGGCAGAAGACCGAGAAGATGGTGCGCGCCGCGCTCGACGAGGGGAAGATCCCGTACAAGGAGATCCCCAACGAGGCCGCGTTCTACGGCCCCAAGATAGACGTGCAGGTCTGGAGCGCGATAGGCAAGGAGTTCACGCTGGCCACCAACCAGGTGGACTTCGCCGTGCCCGGCCGCTTCAACCTGCATTACAAGGACGCCGACGGCGCCGAGAAGACCCCGCTGTGCATACACCGCGCGCCGCTCGGCACGCACGAGCGCTTCATCGGCTTCCTGATAGAGCATTTCGCCGGGAACTTCCCGCTGTGGCTGGCGCCCGCGCAGTGCAGGGTGCTCAACATCACCTCCGAGGAGGAGGGCTACGCGAAGGAGACCGCCGACCTGCTGAAGGCCGCCGGCCTGCGCGTGGAGACCGACCTGCGCAACGACACCATCAACGCAAAGGTGCGCGACGCAGCCACTCACAAGATCCCGTATCTCGTGGTGGTGGGCAAGAAAGAGAAGGACGCCGGCACGGTGACCCTGCGCATGCGCGGCAACAAGAGCGTCTTCGGCGTGAACCGCGCGGAGTTCGTGGCTAAGGCCGGAGAGGAAGCCAGGACCCGCGCCCTGGTCAGCCCTTACGCCGGCTGAACCGTACCGGACGCAAAAAAGAACCCGGCCTAAAAGCCGGGTTCTTTCTTTTAAGGACAGCTGGCCTAGTCTTCCAGCACAAGTGCCGCCTGCGGGGGGAGAGAATCCGGCAGGTAGCGGCTCTCCTCGAAAAGCGGCCGCCACTTCTTCACCGCGTCCAGCGGCAGGGGTACGGCCTCCGGGTTGGCCAGTATAAGGAACTTGCGCCAGCCCTTCCTTATTGCCCGCGCGGCTAAGCGCTTGTCCAGGCCCTCCGGCAGATCGGCCGGCCGGCCTTTGCTGAAGACGGGGGCCAGTTGGGCGAGCTCCGAACCCATGCGCTGGTAGGTGTTCCAGCGCTCCGGGCGCTCCGGCAGCGGTATGCCGTCCGAGCCGTTATAGGTGAAATAGAAGACCCCGTCCGCTCCGCGGGCGAGCGCCAGATAGGTCATATAGCGCACCTGGGCGAAGGTGGGGAAACCTCCCACGCGCGGCTTGCGGCGCTGCGGGTAGTTGATCCAGTCGAAGGCCTGCAGCACGGCCCAGAGCGGCTTGTTCTTCCTTATAGGGTCCTTTATCGCGGCCCCGGCCTTCGCCATGGCCACCTGTTCGCCCACCGAGTTCAGCGGCAGGTGCGGCACCGGGTACCAGTCCACCATCAGCGCGTCGGCCGTGCCGCCGTAGGTGAAGGCCGCCACGCCCTCGCCCATCACGAAGACCGTCCTCTGCCCTTTGTCCCAGTCCCTGACCCGCTTGTCCAGGGCCTGCAGCTTTTCCGTCCCCAGCTTCTTCACTTCCGGCTCATCGAACAGATACCAGGCCAGCATGGGCCAGCGCCGCGCCTCTTTCTCATAAGAGGAACCTATTACCAGGTCCGGGTAGGCCACCATCTTCAGCTTAAGTCGCTTCGCCTCGGCCGCCAGGCCGGCCAGCCTGGCCGGGTCCTGCGCGTAGGTCTGGAAGCAATTGAAGCCGGCCTCCTTGAGGCGGCCCAGCTCCGCGGGGGAGCTTATGCCGTAGAAGCAGACAGGGAAGTCCCCGGCCGAAGCCGGGGCGGAAAAGGCCAGGAGCAGCAGTAATCGGAGAATTTTCATAAACTGAATTTTACCAAATCTCACAAAACTGTCAACGTTCCCGTCGTGGCGTCGAATAATATATATAGGTGTTGACAAAGGAAAATATACTTGTTATGATTTTCCTTGATTGAGCGAATATTTTAGGGAGGAAGACATGAAATTGTCCAAGTTACTGGTAGCAGCGTTCATAACGGCCTTCGCCGCCAGCGCTTTCGCGCAGGCTCCGGCCGCTATAAAGATCACCAAGGTGACCGGCACCGTGAACATAATGAAGGACGGGCAGGTAGTGATGGTCCTCAAGCCGGGCGACGCTATCCCCGAGATCACCGACACCTCCGTGTCCTTCTCCATAGTTGACGGCACCATAGAGGTGCAGGTGGGCGGCAAGACCGTCACCGCCGCCACCGGCAGCAACTTCACCGTTGCCGCTTCCGGCGCGCAGGTCAGCGTGGCCGTGGCCGCCGGCACCCCGGTAGCCGTTAAGACCGAGTCCGGCAACAACGTGGTCATGACCTCCAACAGCGAGGTCTCCATGGCCAAGACCAACGGCACCGTGCAGATATCCGTCACCAAGGGCAGCGCGGTGGTCACCAATGCCTCCGGCGGCGACACTAAGACCGTGTCCGCGGGCCAGTCCGTGGCCGTGCCTTCCGCCCCCGGGGCCGTCCAGACCCAGGTCCAGACCAGGACCGAGGCCAAGACCGAGACCGAGGCCGAGGTCGCCGAGACCGTAGTGGAGCCCCCGCAGACCGTCACCGTTCCCGAGACCCAGGTGGTCCAGGAGTCCGGCGAGGTCAGCGCTTCCAACCCGTAAGCGCGGAATAAACTTTAACTTTTTTAAGGAGACATATTAATGAAGAACATTCTTATAGCGGCAATACTCCTGGCGCCGGCTTATGCAGGCGCTCAGCAGAACATGAAGATCGGCAACCTCGACATCAACCCCTACGCGGGCGTGACCGAGAGCCGCGACAGCAACATCTACCTGGTCCCCAACGGCAAGAAGAGCTCCTACATCACCCGCACCAACCTCGGCGTGGACCTGGTGGAGAACCTCGGCTCCCGCTACGACCTGAAGGCCGGCTACATGCTGGAGACCATCAACTACACCAAAGACCGCTCCAACAATGACGCGGTCCACCACAACGCCAGCCTGGCCTTCACCGGCAAGCTGCCCAAGGACATGACCGTGACCGTGGACGACAAGTACAAGCAGACCACGGACCAGGCCACCTCGGACCTCATCGCCCGCGCCCTGCGCGTGGAGAACAACGCCGGCTTCAAGCTGGAGGCCCCGCTTCGCGGCGACTTCGGCTTCGCACTGGCCGCCAATCATAACTACAACAACTACTTCTCCAAGACGTACTCCATGCTGGACCGCGAGGAGTTCCTGGCCGGCTTCGACGTCAGTTACAAGCTGCAGCCCAAGACCACGCTGTTCGCGGCGTACAGGTACGGCACGCTGAACTACCAGAGCGGCTACACCAACGACGCCACCTACAACAACGTGGACCTCGGCGTCACCGGCAAGCTGGCCAACAAGCTGACCGGCACCGTGAAGGCCGGTATGCAGTCCCGCAAGTACGATAAGGACCTCAACAACGCCAAGAACACCGCCAGCACCATGCAGTACAGCGTGCAGACCGTCTGGATGCCCATAGAGAAGACCGACGTCACCCTGTACGCCAAGCGCGGAAACGTAGAGGTCAACTACGGCGACGCCCGCTACTACACCACCACCCTCACCGACCTGTCCGTCTCCCGGATGGTCCGCAAGGTTAAGGTTGGCGTGGGAGTCAGCGCCGAGCATCAGGCCTATTCCGACAGGCAGAACAGCCTGGTCACCACCGGCAAGAAGCGCGCGGACGACCTCACCACCGCCCGCATCACCGCGGACTACAACGTCCAGAAGTGGATGAGCCTGAACCTGGGCTACTTCTACAAGGACCGCTCCTCCAACATCTCTTCCGTCAAGTTCAACGACAGCGTGATCACCCTTGGCGCGAAGCTGATGTTCTAAGCGGAACTAACAGCGCAAAAAAGAAAGCCACCTTCCGGTGGCTTTCTTTTTTTGTCCGACGGTCAGGTCGTCAGACAACCGCCTAACCGACCAGCTTCTTCACCGCGTCCCTGATCTTTCCGAACACTTCCTTAAACTTCTCGTCGCTCTTTCCCATCGGGTCTTCCAGGTCGCCGCTTGCGCCGCCGCGCTCCAGCAGCAGCTCGGTCTTGCGCAGACTCTGGGGGAAAAGCTCTCCCAGAGCGTCCTGCTGGGCCTCCTCCATGACCAGTATGAGGTCCGCCCAGTCCACGTCGGGCTCGGTGACCAGAGAGGCCTTGTGGCCCAGGTCCGCCACGCCCTCGGCCTTCAGGAGCGCCGCCATCTTCTTGTGCAGGCCGAAGTTCGGCTGCACGCCCAGCCCGCGCGAGCGCGCCTGGAAGCCTTTGTCCTTCCCGTAATGCGTCAGCAGCTTCTCGGCCGCGGGGCTCCTGCACATGTTGCCGGTACAAACAAAAAGAACTTTCATCCCCATAATTTTACAATTTTCCGCGTCATCCCGCCTTCCCTCCGCCAGCCCGGCATCCCCTCGTCATCCCGGCGAAAGCCGGGATCCATCCTCCAACCGCTCCCGCGCATAAATGATAAAATCTAACCGTGGCAACCCTGATGCTCATCGCCGTGGCCTACGCGCCGCTGGCCTTCGCGGCCGTCGAGCCCTGGGCATACCTGCCGTTGTACGCTCTTTTCTTCTTAGGCGCGGCGTCGGCCTACGCCAGGGGGGAGAACGCCCACGCTGTCCCCATCTACAGGAACCTGCTGCCGGCCGTTCTCGCGGCCGTGGTCATAGGCCTGCTCCAGTCGTTCACGCAGGCGGCCATAAACGGCCCCGCGCATACGCTGTTCACCGCCTGGCGCCCAGCCACCCTCAATGCCGTCATACTCTGGCTCTTCTATGCCGCCGTAATGTACACCGCGGCAAAGACGATCAAGACCCCGGCCCAGCTCAGCCGCCTGCTGTGGACCATATTCGGCGTCGGCGTCTTCGTGGCCCTGATGGGCACGCTGCAGCATACGGGCGACAATACCATAGTCTACGGTCTGCGCCAGGTGCGCGGCCAGGCCTTCGGCCCCTTCGTCAACCGCGACCACGGGGCGTTCTTCCTCTCCATGGCCGGCATGTGCGGCCTCGGCCTCTTCTTCGGCGGCTTCAGGCCCCTGTTCCGCCACCAGAGCCATACCACCCTGTTCGACCTGCTGGCAGTGCAGTTCCTCAAGCTCGTGATGATAGCCGCCATAGTGGCCGGCATAGTGAAGACAGGGTCCCGCGGCGGTCTGCAC
>DAIENX010000084.1:0-51679 GCA_027340875.1 Elusimicrobiota bacterium | reverse complement strand
GTGGTCGATTTCGCAGGCGCAGGAAGCGCGCTGGGCGAAGCGCCTATGGAAGGCCTACAAGCCTCGGGAAAAGGAGGTGGCGGCGGTTTAAACTAGGCTGCCCATGCTTCCGAATTTACACCCAGAAAATTGACATGGCCGATGCAAGCGCCTTCAGTCCGTGACGACCTTCCACCCCAATCCCCGCTCCGGCCCTCAATCAAACAGACACTTCCCAATTTTTGTGTATATTTTTTTGTATTCCACAACAGACACAGTTCTATACATGGACCCAAATCTTGAAAATGAAGACTACAAGCGCGGTTTCCGTGATGGCAATGCTGCTGGCACGGGGCATGGACTGACTCTTGCATTCCAGATTGTTGCGGGACTAACGTTTGTGTCTGCACTAATCCATAAGAATTGGATTGTGGCTTTAATTTCAGGCATCCTTTTGGCTAGCACTTTTTATACTAGTTACAGAATTCTATATCCTATACTGATAATCCTGATTCTTGCAAGTATCACCATATGTATTACCATAACAGCACTGCTCTCCATCGCACATGGAGATTATATAGTTTGCCTTCTGGCTATAAGTACTATTGTTGCTTCAATTTGGATGTTTAAGCGACTAAAAAATACTTTTTCCACTAACGAAACCTCTTGGAAAGAGTCCCTAATTGGTTTTTTTATTATCTTCGGAGTTTCTATTACAATTGCAAAACTATCCATGTATTTGGGGATAACGTGGTAGGCAAAAAGCGGGGGGTAAGGGGACGCTGATTACTTAATGACTATTTTTACCGCCGGGGGAGACCCGGCGGTTTTGTTTTGGAGGGGCGGAGGGGGCGTTGGGGAGCGAGCCCTTTGCGGAGGGTTTCCATCTTCCAGAGTGCGCGGTCCAACACCACGGACAGTCACTACCGTCATTATGCTATCCTTGTCCTACCGATGAAGCAGGTGCTGATATATATCGCTGCGGTGGCCGCCGTAACCATAGCAGTCCTGATGGCGGTGGACCAGTTCTTCAAGGCCAACAAGAAGAACCAACTGCCGCACATAGCCAACAACGCCCTGTCCCTGTGACCCTCTCCCGCTAATCTAGCCCACGACCAATTGCGGTTTCCGGATGCTAAAATACTCATGGAGGTCGTACAAATGCCCCGGAAACGCTACACGGAAGAACAGATCGTAAACATCCTCAAGGAACACGCCACAGGCACCAAAGCGCCTGATCTTTGCCGCAAATACGGCGTCAGCGAAAACACGTTTTATGCCTGGCGCACAAAATTCTCTGGCATGACCGTGCCCGACATCAAGCGGCTCCGCTCTTTGGAAGAAGAAAACCGCAAGCTCAAGCAGATGGTGGCCGAACAGGCACTGGAACTGCGCGCGGCCAAGGAAATCCTCTCAAAAAACTGGTAAGGCCCAAAGCCAAGCGCAAAGTAGTTCAGTTCGCTTCAGCGGTTTTGGGCCTTAGCCAGCGGCAGGCCTGCCGCCTGGTCAGCCTTAACAGGGCGACCTGGCGCTATCAGCGCCGCCCTGAAAGCAAGACGAACGTCGCGCTGCGCAAGCGTATTCGGGAACTAGCCGAACAGCGCAGGCGCTTCGGTGCCCCGCGCCTGTATCAGATGCTCAAGCGCGAAGGTTGGACGGTCAATCACAAGCGCGTGGAACGCCTCTACCGCGAAGAAGGCCTCGGCCTGCGGGTTAAACGTCGGAAGAAGCGTGCCGCGGCAGCCCGGGTGCCCATCCCGGAACCGACCGCGCCGAACCAGATGTGGACGATAGATATAGTTCACGACCGGCTCGCCAACGGCAGGGCGTTTAAGTGTCTGACGTTGGTGGACGAATTCAGCAGGGAATGCCTGGCGATAGAAGTGGATTACGGCATGTCAGCAAAGCGGGTAACAGAAGTGCTCGGCAGGACGATTGAATTCCGTGGCAAGGTGGCCGGGATCAGGTCGGATAACGGCTCGCAGTTCGCCGGCAGCGAAATGGATGCCTGGGCGTACAGCAACGGTGTGACGCTAAACTTCATCCGGCCTGGCAAACCGACCGAGAATGCTTTCATCGAAAGTTTCAATGGCCGGTTGCGTGAGGAATGCCTGAACGACAATCAGTTCCTGACACTGATAGAAGCGCGGACGGTTATCGAGGTCTGGAGGAATGACTACAACAAGGTCCGGCCGCACGGAAGCTTGGACTGGATGACGCCGGAAGAATTTGCCAGGAAGCAGGAAATCTTGGTAAAAACTAGCAGTGGGGAACCGCAGTTAAGCGCGGGCTAAAAGGCGGGGTAGGGTCACCTGTCGGGCGGCATACTGGCCGTCCTGTTCGGCGGCCTGACCGTCTTCGCCTTCACCGGCGTATTGGTCCCGCTGATCATCTTCGCCTCCATCATCAGCATAGTAGTGGGCGCCCTGTACGCCTGGCGCCTCAAGCGGGAAAGAGAGGTAGAGCTGATCTGGCGGGCCATGCTCGACGAGGAAGAGCGGCAGGCCCGCGAGACCGCCGAGCACGACCCCGCCAACGCGGCCGCCTGGGCGCGCCTGTCGCAATTGAAGGAGAAGCGGGGCGACCTCCGAGCGGCCCTGGAACTCTTCAGCGTGGCCTGCAAGTTGGAACCCACCCAACTCAACCTCGACAAGCTCGACATCCTGCGGGAAAAGATCAGCGCCCTGCCGCCCCCGCCAAAGAACGAAAAAAAGCCATGAATCTCGACGCCGGGGGAGCCCGGCGGTTTTGTTTTTTGTAGGTGGCGGCGGGGCAGGGGCGGAAGGCCGTCGCGGAGGGAGGAGCTTGCGTAAGCGCGACGACTGGATGGAGCGAAGCGACAGATCTGCGTGACGAGCCCCCTGCACGGTGGCCGCTTGATGCGCATAGCGCCTGATGCGGCACGGCCATAGGCCAGTGCGCGTGGAGCGAAGCGACACTTTCTTGCCCCCGTGCCTGACACCCCTGCCCAGCCGACAACCACCGGCTTTGCGGAGCAGGGGGAGGTTTGATATAGTCTCGGTGGGGGAGGAGAAAGCATGGGCATAGAGTTCAACATTAACTTCAAGCGCAGGATAAGGATAAACGGCAAAGAGTATAACTCCGAGGACGAAGTGCCCCCGGAACTGCGCCAGACCATCCACGACGCACTACTCAACTCCGGCACTCCCGGCCATCGCAAGATCGTCATAAACGGCGTCCCTTACGAGAACGTAGAAAGCATGCCCCCTGATATAAGACAAATTTACGACCAGGCCATGGCCAAAGCCGCCGCCGCCGGAGAAGACGTCGCCCCGCGCCCCGCAAAGCTCACACTGAACGCCGACCTCAAGCCGGAAGGATCCGCTTCCTGGCGCACCATTTTGATATTCCTCATAGCAGGGGCCGTCCTGCTGCTCCTGAAACTCCTGCGCTAGCCGCGCTGCCCCAAAAAAGCCCCCGGATGCGGGGGCTTTTTTCATGCGCCGGGAAACTAGGCCGGCTCGGCCGCCTCCGCAGGAGCGGAAGGGGGGAGCGGCAGCGTCCTCAAACCGTCCTGCTCGCGATTCAACCGGCCGCTCAGCGACATGAAGCCCAGACAGGCCAGCACAGCCAGCCCCGCTATGATATACCACGGCCCCTCTCGGAACACCGGGCTTAGCAGCCCTACGGCGTTGGAACCGACGAATATCCCGGCAGAGCGGCCCACCTGCTGGAACAGGCCCTGCACGCCGAGATAGCGGCCTTTCTCTCCGGGAGGGGCCAGATTGGCGCCGAGAGCCTGCAGTCCCGGGGATACAGCCAGCTCCCCGAAAGTTACCACTACCATTGCCGCAGCGGCGAAGAAAAAAGAGGGCGCGTAGCCCAGGAACAGGTAGCCGGCCGCGTAGCAGAGCGCGCCGGCCGCCAGCCCCGATGTGATGCGCCGCCTTTCCAGCAGGCGCGTGGCGAAGTACTGGAAGAAGACCACCATCAGGCCGTTGATGGAGAACAGCAGACCTATCTGCCGCTCTTCCAGCCCCAGGCAGGTCTTGGAATAGAGAGAGGTGGTAACGACCAACTGGCTGACCACCGCGCTCATCACGAAGCTGAAAACGCAGAAGCGCAGGAAAGCCCCGTGGGAAAGCGCGGCAACGGCGCCCGAGAAGCGCGGCGGCACGAACCGCCCCGTCGCCTGCCCGGGGAAGTCGCGCACGGAAGAAGCGACGATGGCCGCGCAGACAGCGGTAACGAAAGCGGTGGCGAAAAACATCATGGAATAGGAACCCGCCGCCAGGAAGCCGCCAAGGGCGGGCCCCACCGCCCAGCCGGCGTTGGTGCCCATGCGCAGGAAGCCGTACGCCCTCATCCGCCCGGAAGAGGGCGTATAGTCAGCCACCCACGACTGTGCGGCCGGATCGAAGAAAGCTCCTATGAACATCGAAACAGGGTGCACGCAGAAGATGACCCAGAGCGGGAGGCGGGCGTATACCGCCCAGGCAATGACCGCTATCAGCACGGCGCGCAGGCCGAGCGCCCAGGACATAACCTTTCTCCTGCCGACAGCGTCCGAGACCTCCCCGCCGATGAACTGCGCGCTCGAGGAGAGCAGCATGGAACCGGCCAGGAAGAAACCGACCCAGGACATCGGCATGCCGCGGTGCGAGCTGAGGTATACGGCCAGGAAAGGGAAGGAGATAGCGTAGCCGGCGGCCATCAGCCCCTGGGCCGAGGCCAATATCCAGAAACCCGGCGGTAAAGCCATCTTAAAATCATAGCATTTAGGCCGCCCGGCCGTTTTCCCTATGAAAAACAGGCATTTTTTGCTAAAATATAGATATCCCGACCATGCCGACCGCCGAAATCACACGCAAGGGCGCCCTTCTATCCAACTTCCAGGACATTAGCGGACGCATAGCCTCCGCGCGCGCCCGGGCCGGCCGGCCGTCTTCAGCAAACGATTTCATCGCCGTCACCAAGTACGCCGCAGTAGAGGACGTGAAAGCCCTCATAGAGTCCGGAGCGATCAGGATAGCCGGAGAGAGCAAGGTACAGGACGCCAAAGCCAAGTGGGCCGAAGGCGGCCTGGCGCCGCTGCGCTCCAGGGTGCAGCTGCACTTCATCGGCCACCTGCAGACCAACAAGGCCAGGGCCGCCGTGGAGCTCTTCGACTGGATAGACTGCGTGGACAGCTTCAAGATAGCCGCGGAGCTCGACAGGCACGCCGCCGCGCTCGGCAAGACGCTCCCGGTGATGATACAGCTCAAGTTGAACGCCTCGCCCACCCAGTCCGGCGTAGCTCCGGACCAGGCGGCCTCGCTGCTGGAGCAGGTGCGCGGGCTCGGCAATCTCGATGTCCGCGGCTACATGGGCATAGCGCCCGCGGACGCCGGCGAGACGGAACTGAAGGCCGTCTTCGCCGAGGCCAAAAGACTTTTCGACAGGGACTTCCCCGGCGAGGGGAACTACCTGTCCCTGGGCATGAGCGGGGACTACGAGCTGGCCGTGCAGGCCGGCTCGGACCTGCCGCGCATAGGCAGCGCGCTCTTCGCCTAGGCGGCGGGCGGCACGTTTTTAAGGAACAGGAGGTAGGCAGCATGATCGTAAAAGTCAGAGTCATACCGAACTGTGAGGACAACGAGGTGGTTTCCCGCATAGGCAGCGTGCTGCGCGTAAAGGTATGCGCCGCCGCGGCCGACCTGAAGATCAACGTGCTTCTCAGGGACTACCTCTCCGAGTTCTTCGAGGTCCCCGCCAAGATGGTCAACATCATCCGCGGCGCCAAGGGCCGCGAGAAGACGGTGGAGATAACCGGCAAGACAGAGGAAGAGCTGAAGAACCTCCTGGACTCCATCCCGTAAGCCCCGCCGGGGCTGTACGCCGGGCCCGCCCAAAGCGGGCCCTTACTTTTAAGGGGAACGCTATGATACCGCCTCGCTTGATATTCGGGAAGGGGAGCATGAAGGTGCTGGACCAGCGCCTGCTGCCCGACAGGATAAAGTTCATCACCGTGCGCGACGCCGCCGGCGCGGCCAAGGCCACGAAGGACATGGCCCTGCGCGGGGCGCCGCTGATAGGCTGCGCGGCGGCCTTCGGCTTCGCGCTGGAGATGCGCCGCCTGGCGCCCGCCACCTCGGCCGAGATCGAGAAGCAGGCGCGCAGGACCGCCGACCTGCTCAAGGCGGCCCGCCCCACGGCCGTGGCGCTGTTCTACGCCGCCGATCGCATGCTGAACCTGGCGAAAGCCTTCGCGGCCGCGCACCCCGGCAGGCTTTCGCCCGCCGCGAGGAAGAAGTTCACGGCCCTGATGGACAGGGAAGCCCGCCTGGTCACGGCCGAGGATGACAAGGCCTGCCGCGACATGGGCAACTACGGCGCGGCCCTGCTGCCGAAGAAGTGCGTCATAATGACCCACTGCAACGCCGGCGCGCTGGCCACTATGGGGATAGGCACCGCCGTGGGCGTCATCACGGCCGCGCACAAGAAGGGGAAGATAAAGCACGCCTATTCCTGCGAGACGAGGCCCTACCTGCAGGGAGCCCGCCTGACCATCTGGGAGCTGATGCGCGAGGGCGTGCCCTCGGAGCTCATCACCGACAACATGGCCGCGCACATCATCAAGACCTGCGGCGTCAACGCCATCGTCGTGGGCGCGGACCGCATCGCCTCCAACGGCGACACAGCCAACAAGATAGGCACCTACGCGCTCGGGGTGATAGCTAAGTACCACAAGATACCCTTCTACGTGGCGGCCCCTACCCCGACCATCGACACGAAAGCCGCTGACGGCGACGCCATAGTCATCGAGGAGCGCTCCTGCGACGAGGTGACGTTCGTTAAGGGCAAGCGCATCGCGCCTAAGAACGTCCGCGTGCGGCACCCGGCCTTCGACGTGACTCCGGCCGGACTCATTACGGCCATCATCACCGAGAAGGGCGTCATCAGCCCGGTCACCCGCGCCAACATCCGCAAAAACCTGGAACGCTGATATCCGTAGCCGCAAGCCGCCCCGGAGTGAGCGATTTTAGGGCGCAGGGACCGAAGTCTGAAGCGGACGGCCTATCATTATGGCCGTGGCGAAGAATGTATGAGGAGCGCACTGCGTGCGCGACGAGTTCTTCGCCAGCGGAAGACGAAGGTCCCTATTCCGCCGCGCCCGCTTATGAGCGAACTCCGGGCCGGCTGGCCGCGGATTACCATACTTTTCACTTTTGTAATCTCTTTGTAACACGCCTTTGGTAGCATCTAAGTATGACGCAACCGATTTCCAAGTACTACGTGTACATCAAAAAAGCCATCCGGGGGCCCTTCTACCCCAAGGACATAGCCGCCCAGCCCGGCTTCGGCCGCAACTCGCTGGTCTGCCCTGAAAAGGCCCTCGGCCAGTGGCGAGAGGCCTTCATGGAGCCTGCTTTCCAGGAGATCCTGGAGACTCCGCTGCAGACCATCGCCAAACCCCGCCCCCCGATCACTGTGGAGGCGGCGGAGGAGACCGCTTCCCGCTCGCTGCTGGAGAAGGCCATCTCCAAGAACGCCAGGCTCGAGAACGACGTAAAGGAGCTGAAGCGCTCCTACGCCAAGGAGAAGCACGGCTTCGAGGAGGAGCTGAGGCGCAAGAACGCCGAGATAGCCGCCCTCTCCGACAAGCTCAAGCGCTCCATAGCCAACGCGCAGGACATCAAGGGCGAGCATCCCTCGTGGGAGGCCCTGTACAAGACCCTTAAGAAGCGCTCCGAAGAGAAGCTCGCCGAGGCCACGCAGGCCCTGGCCGAGAAGACGGCCGATAACGCCAAGCTCCACGAGAGGCTGATGACCACCGCGGACAACGCCGACAACGCGCTGAAGAAGGAGCAGGCTTCCTCCGCCCAGCGGGCCCATGAGCTGGAGAAGGAGCTTCACGAACTCAGGTCGCAGCTGGAGGAGAAGGAGCTGGTGGTCAGGACCCTCGGCGACAACATAACCTCGCTGGTGGGAAAGAACGAGGAATTCCAGAGCATCATGCTGGAGGAGCGCCGCGACCATGAGGAGCGCTCCAGGAAATTCAGCGAGGAGATAGGCCGCATGCGCGCCGACCTCAAATGGCGCGACCAGGAGCTCTCCAAGCTCCGCGACGAGCTCTCCGGAGCGTTCAACAAGCTTAAGGAGCTGGAAGCCCTGGACGACATAAAGTCCCGCGAACAGGCCGAGCTCTATGACGTAATAGCCGCCAAGCTCAAGCTCCTCTCCGGCTATTTCGAGAACCTCGAAGCCCGCGTAAAATACGTCTTCCGCAAGGCTTAGCCCCCCGATCCGCGCGCCCCGCGCCCTGTCCCGCCCGGCCGGGTCCGGGAGAGCCGGCCGCGGCCTCCTGCCGCGCCGCCCTAATTGCTATAATCCTACTTAGAGAAACAACTCACCGGAGAGCCAATGAACATCACCTTTAAACAGCTTATCGTGGCGGGCGGACCCATACTGTTCCTGCTCGCGGCCCTGTCCATCTACTCCACCGCGCTCATCTGGGAGCGCTGGACCATGTACAAGCGCACGTTCAGCGGCATGAGGGAACTGCTGCACAAGATCAACGCCCTGCTGCGCACCGGCGAGCTCAAGCAGATAGACGAGCTCTGCGCCCGCTCGAAGAACCCCGCCGGGGACATAGTCCACAAGGTGATGACCCACGCCGGCACCCCGCTCGAGAAGCGCGAACTGGCGGAGAAGGCCGTGGAGTGGCACGTCTCCCGCCTCGGCCGCAGCCTGACCGCTATAGCCACCATAGGCAGCATCAGCCCGTTCATCGGCCTTTTCGGCACCGTGATAGGCGTCATCCGGGCTTTCCGCGACCTGTCCACGTACGCCGGCGCCGGCCCGTCCGTGGTTGCGATGGGCATAGCCGAGGCCTTGGTGAACACCGCAGCCGGCCTCTTCGTGGCCATACCCGCCATCGTGGCCTACAACTATTTTTCACACAAGGCCAATGACTTCGGCAGCGAGATGAACTGGATAACCGAGCAGGTCATAGACCGCTCCGGCGCCAGGGAGCTAAGCGGGGTCAACTGAGGCGAGAGATGCGGGTCCATCATAAAAAAGGCGGCATAATAGCGGAGATCAACATGATCCCGCTCATCGACGTTTCACTGATCCTGCTGATCATCTTCATGGTGATCACGCCGTTCCTCGTGCAGTCCCAGATACTGGTGACGCTGCCGAAGGCCTCCACGGGCACCAAGGGCGGCGACGAGAACGTGCTCAAGGTTCAGCTGGCCGCCGACGGGGCCATGACCGTGGACGGCCGGCGCGTTAAGTTCAGCGGCCTGGAGAAGGAGCTGCGGCTGCGCTTCGGCAAGTCCTACAAGAAGACCGTCCTGGTCGAGGCGGACAAGGCCGTCCCGGTGGAGCGGGTGGTCGCGGTATTCGACGCGGCCAAAAAGCTCGGTGCCGGCAAGATAGGCATTGCCGTGAAGGCGGAAGACTAGCCCTCTCCAGGTATCTTCCATGCGTTCCTACCTGATATACTCGGCCTCGGCTCATTTCGTGCTGCTGGCCGGCCTTTTCCTCCTTTCACGCAACGCCTTCCCGCACAGGAAGGAGCAGGCCTACTACATCGACTTCATCGGGCAGGACAAGGTGGTGACCATGGCCAAGGCCGCGGACAAGCCGGGCCGCGAAGCGCAGGCCGCGAAGGAACCTGCGGCCGCGGCGGCCGCCCAGCCGCGCCCGAAGGCCGCGGAGAAGCCGGACGAGGACGACTTCGCCTCCTCCCCGCTGCCCAAGCCCAGCGTCCTCTCTAGCGGAGCCAAGCTCTTCGAAGCGGAGAAAAAGCGGACCGCGCCGGCCGGGGAAGAGGGGGAGGAAGGCACGCCGCTGGTGACGGACGCCGACAATTTCCCTTATCCCTGGTACATCGCCCAGGTCCGTGAGGCCCTTTGGAACGCCTGGACCGAGCGCATGCCGTCGGCGGGCAGCCTGCGCTGCACGGTACGCTTCACCATCATGAGGAACGGGACCAAGAGCATAGTGGTGGAGAGATCCTCCGGGAACCGGCTTTTCGACAGCGCCGCCGAGAGCTCGGTGCAGGCCGCCTCCCCTTTCCCGCCTCTCCCCGACGGCTTTACGGAAGACCGCCTTACGGTGCACGTCGAGTTCAAGGCGGCGGACTGACCTGCCATGCCCCTGAGCGCCCTTATCTTCACGGCCGTCCTGATACACCTGGGGACCTTCGTCTGCTACCCGGAGAGCGGCCGGATGGGTATGACGTTCCTCTTCATCTCCCCGCTGATGTGGACCGGGCTGGCCATCTTCACCGCCAACGCGGTCAGCAGCTGGAATCGCGGCAACAGGATCATCTTCGCCGTCTTCTTCCTGCTCGCCTGCCTGTTCTCCGCCCTCACGCTGATGCCGCAGAAGGACGGACGCAGCCCCTACACCAAGTTCCTATACAGCGAATATCCAAAAGGCGAATCAGTTTATGTGGGCCTGCTGAGGCTGGGCATCTACGCTCCCAGCCTGCGGCCTCCGCCGCCCCCTACGGAGAACCCCTGATGAAGATGATACTGAAGATAACCGGCGTCGCTTTTATACACCTGGCTTTCTTCGCCTGCTACCCTGACACGGGTCCGCTGGGCGTCTATTACCTCGCCGTCTCCCTGCTGCTCTGGAGCGTCTTCCTGCTGTTCATCAACACCAGCACGGCTCTCGTGCGCTTCATAAGCGGCGCCGCCGGACTGACCATCAACGCGGCCTCCTTCGCACTCATGGCCGGCGCCCTGGCCGTCACGATGCCGCAGGCCGACAAGGTAAGCGTGCTGGATAAGCTGCAGAACGAGGATTACCCCGACCGCGCGACGGTGGCGAAGGGCCTTGCCCGCCTGGGCATACACCTGGACGTAAAGGTGCCCGAGGGCACAGCCGGCATCAAGGAGCTGGACCGCGAGGCCGCCAAGGCCGTGGAAAAGCTGAAGGGGAAGAAATGAGGGCTATCGCCGTCACCGGCGGCACCGGCTTCGTGGGCGGCGCCCTCTGCAGGGCCCTGCTCGCCTCCGGCTGCGCCGTACGCATAATAACGCGCCGCCGCCCCGCGGCGCCGCTGGAAGGGGCGCAGTACGCCGAGGCCGACTTCTCCGATCGGGAAAGCCTCCGCCGGGCCCTCGACGGTGCCGACGCCGCGGTACACCTGGCCGCCGCGCTGTTCTGCCGCTCGGAGCGCGACTTCATGCGGGCCAACGCCGCGGGGACGGCCAACCTGGTGGCGGCGGCCAACTCCGTCCCGTCGCTGAAGAAACTGGTCTACGTCTCCAGCCTCGCCGCCGGCGGCCCGTCCCTGGCGGACTCGCCGCGCACTGAGGAACAGCCGGAGGCCCCCGTCTCCTTCTACGGCAGGAGCAAGCTCGAGGGTGAAAAGGCGGTACGCTCCTTCTCCGGAGGCGCCTACGTGATCCTGCGCCCGCCTATAATCTACGGCAGGAAGGATTCGGGCTTCTCCAAGATAGCCGAATGGGTGCGAAAAGGGGTCATGGTGAACGCCGGCTCGTCCGGCGGCCGCTTCAGCTTCGTCTACATCGACGACCTGGTCGCCGCTATGCGGGCCGCGCTGGACACTCCCAGGTTCGACGGCGGCGCATTCTACGTCTGCGAGCCCCGCTCGTACGAGTGGCGGGAATTCATCTCCATGCTGGCCGCCGGCATGGGGGTCAAAATGCCGCTGATGCTCTCGCTGCCGCCGGCCGCGGTATACGCCGTGGGCTGGCTCTACGAGGCCGTCACGGCGCTGGCCGGGACCGAGCCGGTCATGAACCGCGACAAGGCCAGGGAAGCGGCAGCGCCGAACTGGACGGCTTCTCCGGCCCTGTGGGAAAGGGCCGCCGGGACTGCGCGCTGGACGCCCCTGGAAGAGGGGATAAAAAAGACTTTCAGTTAGCCTTTTCGCTTTTATATAATAGTCGTGCTGGTCCCGGGTTCCGGCAGCGGCGTTGAGCCCCGATCTGGAGAGGTGGCCGAGTGGTTGAAGGCACCGGTTTGCTAAACCGGCATACGTGTGTAAACGCGTATCAAGGGTTCGAATCCCTTCCTCTCCGTACTTTACGCTCAGCGTCCTCATAAGGGCCTTCCGGCCCGGAGGAGTGGGGGGTGGCGCTTCCGCGTTTTTCCGAAGAGATACTGCGCCTCAAGAGCAGGCGCGCGGCGATATTCCTCGCCGCGGCCGTCGCCATATTGGCCGGCGGACTGGCCTACCATCAGTACTTCCTGCACGCCATAAAGACCGACGCCGCCGATCTCCTCTCGTCCATCAGGGACTTCAAGACGGAACAGATACTCTTCTGGCGCATGGACCGGCTGCGGGACACCGAGTCGCTCATCGACAGTCCGGTCCTCTCCAAGGTGCTGGACCGCCTGTCCTCCCATCCGGAGGATACCGGGACCAGGAACCTGATAGCCGCGCGCCTGCGCAGCTACCTGAAATACAACCAGTACTGCTACGCCATGCTGGCCAGGCCGGAAGGGAGGATAATCCTCTCCGTCGGGGACTTTCCAAAGTCCCTATCGCCGGAAACGACGGAGCTGGTCCGGAAGGCTTTGCGCTCTGGCAGGCCCGAGATGGGTGATTTCTATACCGCGTGGAACGGGAGATCGCATCTGGAGATAGCGGCCAGGGCATCGGCCGCGGCCGGCCAGCTGGTACTCCTGCTCGGCATCGAACCCCGGGAGTACCTCTACCCCCTCATCAGCCGCTGGCCGACGCCCAGCGCCAGCGGGGAGACCACGCTGGGACGCAGGGAGGGTGAAGACGTCGTAGCGATCAACGAATTACGCCATATGCCCGGGGCTCCGCTGAGCCTGCGCCGGCCGCTTTCCTCCGAAGACCTGCCGGAGGCCATGGCCCTGCGCGGAAAGACCGGGACCTTCTTCGGCACCGACTACCGCGGCAGGAAGGTGCTCGCCTCCGTAGGCATGGTCGGGGATACCGGCTGGGCCATCGTGGCCAAGATGGACTGGCCGGAGATAATGGAGGAGTCCGGCAGGGCTTCCGCCATGATACTCATTTTCACCTTCTTCCTGGTCATCGCCGCCGGCGGCCTTGCCTACTTCCAGTTTCGCCTCCAGACCGAACGCTATTCAAAGACGCTGACTGGCATTGAGACGGAGAAGGAGCAGTACAGGCTCAGCTTCGAGGCGCTGGCGGACAACGCCAACGACATGATCCTGCTGGCCGACCCGGAGAAGCGTTCGCTGCTGATGGTCAATAAGAAAGCCTGCGAGACCTACGGGTACACCCAGGCGGAGATGCTCAAGCTCCGCCCGGAGGGCCTGATACCGCCGGAGGATATCCCCAGGTTCAACCGGCGGTTCCGGGACATAGCCTCCGGAAGGGGCCAGGTCTACGAGGCCACCCATCTGCGCAAGAACGGCGAACGCTTCCCAATAGAGGTAAGCGCCTCGGGCGTGGTACAGGGCGGCCGGAGGCTGGTATATTTCATCTGCCGTGACATCAGCGAGCGCAAGGCGGCCCAGCTCAGGCTGGAGAGAACGCAGGCCGACCTGCTGAAGAACCTGCGCCTCTACAGCATACTGGCCAGCATCAACAGGGCCGCCGCCCGCATCAAGGACAGGGAGGAACTGCTGCGCCAGATCTGCGCCACCGCTACTGCCGCAGGCGGCTACGAGCTGGCCTGGATAGGGATACCTGACGAGTATACCGGCAAGCTCCTGCCGGCCTACTGGGCAGGCAGGGGGGCCGGATACGTCCAGGGCCTCACGGTAAAGATCAAGGACAGCCCCGCCGCCGAAGGCCCGTCCGGTCTCGCGGCCAGGACCGGCGAGATAGCGGTTTGCGCCGACATCGCCGCCGATCCGCGGATGGAACCCTGGCGCCAAAAGGCCGCCGACTCAGGCCTGGCGTCCTCCGCGGCCGTGCCGCTGATGGATTCCGGCAGCCTCAGGGCCGTGCTCAGCCTCTACAGCTCGGAGAAGAACTTCTTCTCCGGGGACGAGCAGGACCTGCTCTCCGCCCTGAAATCCGACGCCGAGCTGGCGCTCGACTCCATCTCCGCGGAAGAGAAGCGGAAGAAGGCGGAAACCGCTCTCAAGAGGACGGCGGAGTACCTTTCCCACATGATGGAGACGGTCCCGGCCGTGCTCTTCCGCCTTAAACGCGCCGGCGACAGACTTATACCGGACTGGGTCAGCGGCAGCCTGGAGGAGATGACAGGCTACGAGGCGGCCGACCTGCTGCGTCCCGGCTGGTTCGCCGAGGTCACAGCCCCGGAGGACTTCCAGAAGGCCATGCGCGCGGCGTCAAAGGTAGCCCCCGGAGTCACTATCTCGCATGAGTTCCACCTCCGCCGCCGTGACGGCTCCCTGGTCTGCCTGCACGCCCAGCTCAAGGAGCTCCAGGACGGCTCCGGCGACATCATCGGTTCCTGGACCGACGTCACGGCCACTAAGTATGGCGGGAGGCGCTGCGGAGAGGGCGAAGACGGCAAGGACGGCGGCGGCGCCGCCGGGAGCGCCGGCTAAATTGCTAGAATTAGCCGGATGGGCAACACCTTGAAAGCCGGGAAAGCCGGCATAGAAAAGGCCGCCGCGGCGATAAGACGCGGAGGGGTGGTGGCTTTCCCCACGGAGACCGTCTACGGCCTGGGCGCCGACGGGCTCGATCCGGAAGCCTGCGCCAGGATCTTCGAGATCAAGGGCCGTCCCCGCTTCGACCCGCTGATACTGCACGAATGTTCCGCCGCCAGGGCGAGAAAACTCTTCTCCCGCATCCCCGCGGCCGCCGAAAGGCTCATGAAGAAGTTCTGGCCGGGGCCGCTGACGCTGGTCCTGCCAAAGGCCGCCGCCGTGCCCGACATCGTCACCGCCGGCCTCAGGACGGTGGCGGTAAGGGTACCGGCCGGTCCGCACGCCCTGGCCCTGATAAGGGCCTCGGGACGGCCCATCGCCGCGCCGAGCGCCAACCGTTTCGGACAGCTCAGCCCTACCTCGGCCGCGCACGTCAGGAAGCAACTGGGCGACGGACCCGACCTCATACTCGACGGCGGGCATACCCGCATAGGGGTAGAATCCACCATCATCGCTTTCGAGAAGGGGCGCCCGGTCCTGCTTCGCCCCGGCGGCCTGCCGCTGGAGGAGATAGAGAGGACCGCCGGACCGGCGGCGAAGCCCGGCCGAGGCGGCGCCAGACCCATGGCCCCCGGATGCCTGAAAAGACATTACGCTCCGGCCGCGAAACTTAAGATAATTACTCCGGGCTCAAGGCTAAAGCCCGGTCCGAGCGCGGCCTACCTGGCCTTCTCCAGACGACCAGCGGGACGTTTCGCGGCGGTAAAGGTGCTGTCGCGCTCCGGCGACCTGCGCGAGGCGGCGGCCGGCCTGTTCCGCGCCCTCCACGCGCTGGAAAGCTCCGGCGCCCGCGTCATCTACGCCGAGGAAGTCCCGCGCCACGGTCTGGGCAGGGCCATCATGGACCGCCTCAGGAGGGCCTCCGCGTGAGCAGGAAAGAAGCCGCCCTTGAGCTCGTGAAGCGCTTCATCCAGGACGACCCTGTCAGGGCCGCGCAGGCGTTGGAGGACCTGCCGCCGAAAGAGGCCTCGCAGCTGATGAAGGCGCTGCCTCCCTCGGTGGCCTCGCAGGCCCTGGAGAACATGCCGCCGCAGGCCGCCGCCCGCCTGCTGGAGAACCGCTCGCCGCAGGAGGCGGCCGGGATACTTCACCGCACCGGCAAATACCAGGCGGCCGACATCTTCAGGCAGTTCGATCCGGAGTTCTCAAAGGCCGTGATACCGCTGCTGGACCAGGAGTTCTCCAAGGACATGGCGGAGATACTGGCCTACCCGCGCGAAAGCGCCGGGCGGATGATGCACACGGATTTCCTCGCCTTCCGCTCCGACGCCAGAGTCAAGGACGTGATAGCCAGGCTCAGGCAGATAGCCAAGAAGCAGCTGCCGGCGGCCTCTTACTGCTACGTGGTGGACGCCGCCAGCGGGCTGCTCGGAGTGCTGAACATGCGCGACCTGCTGCTCTCCTCCCCGGACGCGAAAGTGGAGGACGTGATGATACGGGAAGTGCTCAAGGTCTCGCCCTTCATGGACCGCGAGGAACTGGTGCAACTGGCCGCTCGCCGTCACTTCCTGGCCGTGCCGGTGACCAACGAGAACGGCCGGTTGCTCGGCGTCGTCAACACCAAGAACCTGATAGAGTCCACCGAAGAGGAGGCGGCGGAGGACCTGCAGATACTCTTCGGCGCCAGCGCCGAAGAAAGGCCTTTCTCCCCGGCCTGGTTCAAGGTGACGCGCCGGCTGCCGTGGCTGACGATAAACCTCGCCACCGCCTTCCTGGCCGGCTCGGTCGTGGCGCTGTTCGAGGATTTCATCGCCCGCGTGGCGGTGCTGGCCGTCTTCCTGCCCATCATCGCGGGACAGGGCGGCAACGCCGGTACGCAGACGCTTTCCATAGTGCTGCGCGGCATGCTGATGAGGGAGATAGCGCCGCACAACGCCTGGAAGCTGGTACGCACGGAGATCCTGGTAGGGCTGGTCAACGGCGCCGCGATAGGACTGATGACCGCGGCGGCCGCCTGGCTCTGGAAAGGCAGCGCCTGGCTGGGTCTCGTGGTGGGCGTCGCCATGACAGTGAACATGGTAGCCGCCGGCATGTCCGGCGCCATGATCCCGCTGGCGATGAAGAGGCTCGGGTACGACCCGGCGCACTCCTCCGGCATCTTCCTCACCACGGTCACCGACGTGGTAGGCTTCTTCGCCTTCCTCAGCACCGCCTGGCTGCTGCAGTCCAGGCTCATCTAAAAAGCAAAAGACCCGGCTTTCCGCCGGGTCTTGCGCGAGGGTTCTGAGGCCCGCTCAGCCCTTGTAGTACTTGAACACTTCGGCGAGGAGCAGGAACTGCGCCGCGTGGGCGGGGGCGTTCCGGGGCATGGAGATCTTCACCCGCGAGCGGTACTCGGACAGCCTGTGCGAGAAGGCCGCCGCGGCCTCCTTCTCCATGACCTTCAGTTTCTCCAGATCTATGACCAGCTTGCCCTTGGTCTCCTTGAGGTAAGCGCGCAGCTCCTCGGCCAGCTTCTCGCCGTTGTGGCGGTCCAGCGCGCCCTCCAGGCGCACTTTGAGCTGGTTCCGGCGGCCTTCGTACTCCTCCACCAGCACGTGGAGGCGCTGGGGCACGTTGTGCTTCTGCAGCTCGGCCTCCAGCCACTCCTTGGTGAAGGGCTCCGGCGGCAGACGCCAGCCCTTGCGCGTCAGCGCGGGGTTCTGGAAGAGGTTGAAACGCAGCTTGAAGGAGGTCCACAGCGCGGCGGCTACGGCGCCCCAGCTCATGAACCTGTTGGAGAAGGCGGGCGCGCCGAAGGCCGCGTAGACGCGCTTCTTGAGCCTGTGCACCACCGCGCGGGTGCGCAGCGTCGGAGCGAACAGCTCCCCCGGCAGGTACATCGGGTAGGTCATCTTCAGCTCTTTCGCGAAGCGCTCGGCCCTCATGCGCAGGAACGGGTTGGAGGAATCCTTGTGCTTCAGGTAGCCGGTCAGCATCGTGTCCACGACGCGGTAGATAGTGGGTCCGAGCTCGCGGAAATCCTGGTCGAAGCACCACATCTGCATCTTCTCTATCTCCGGACCGGTCATGTGCGGGTGCTCGGTCAGCGAGCGGAAGCCGCTGGCCCATTTCCAGTAATGCTCGGGATTATCGGCGAACTCCTTGCGGAAGAGGCCCTGAGACTTCACCTTCTCGTAGAGCGGCGTGCCGGGGTTCGGGTTGTAGATCATGAACTGGCACAGATCGGGCTTCAGCGACATCAGCTTCTTGTGCTCGGCCTTTATGATCTCGGGGGTCTGGTAGTCGAAGCCGACTATCATGGAAGCCAGCACGGTGATGCCGTTGTCCTTCAGGCCCTTTATGATCTCCTCGGGGGACCTGCGGTTGTCACGCTTCTCGTAGCCGGAGCGCTCGCCCTCGTAGCCGATCCAGACGCCGTCGACACCTATCTCGAGCAGCTCCTCGGGGGTGTACATCGAGAGGGCTTTGAGGCTGGCGAAGACGAAGATGGCCAGCGGCTTTCCGCTCTTGATGACGAGGTCGCGGAACTCCATCGCGCGGTCGCGATTGAGGAGGAATTCCTCGTCGAGTATGGTGAACTGCGCGTCCGGGTTCACCTCGAGATGCTTCTTTACCACCCCGTAGACCTGCGCGCCGGTGTTGAGGAGGCGCAGGTGCTGGCGCTTGAAGAAGTGGGAAGTGGAGCAGAAGTCGCAGCCGTTCGGGCAACCGAGGCCCGCGAAGATCATGCCGGTGTACCCGACGGTCTTAGAGAAGACCTGCAGGCGGCTCTCTATGTGCGGGTGCTTATGCTCCTTCAGCGGGGCCTGGCCCAGCAGCTCGCGCATGAACGTCACGCCCTCGCCGCGGCAGATATGGTCACCGTAGGGCTTGAGCGCCTCATCGGGCAGCACGGTGCCGAAACCGCCGAGCACTATCCTGGAATTAGGGGAATACTTGCGCACAAGGGCGGAGAGCTCCTTCATGCGGTGGTAGGTGACCATGATGAAGGAGATGCCCACGTAGTCGTAGCCCTTCTTGAGTTCCTTGATCATCTCGCGCCTGGACGGATAATGCAGGACCACCGTGGGATTCTCCAGGTTCTCGGCCATGTAGTCCAGCGAGAACTGGCGGTGCACGGCGCGGGGGCTGAACATGCCCTGGGCGCGGGTGACCTGGGCGTGCAGCAGCTCGTAACCGACGCTTTCGGCGTCCCCGTAAGCCGGCCCTATAGGGCGCATGATGCTGGTGAGCAGAAGCCTGGGCTGTCGCTGTGAAGTCACTTTCTCTCCATTCCTCGATAATGTCTGTATATATTATACGAAAATCGGACCGGCGAGGGGGGAAAAGGTCAGCGGGCGCGGCGGGCGGCCAGCAGTTCCTGGTAGTATTCCAGCGTGCGGCGCCCCATTATGGCGGTGGTGAAGCTGTCCCGCACAAGCGATACCGAGTTCTTAGAGAACCTCTCGCGCAGCCCAGGGTCCCGCAGGACTTCCTCCAATCTGGCGGCCAGGGTCGCGGCGTCCCCTTTCGGGAACAACAGCCCGGTCATGCCGTCCTTCACGATCTCCGAATTGCCGGAGATATCGCTGGCCACCGCAGGAACGCCCATAGCCAGGGACTCCCGTATGCTGCCGCTGAGGGCCTCGCCCTTTACCGCGGCGTTCACGCTGACAGTGGCCAGGGTCAGCAGCTTTTCGACGTCGTCGCGCAGGCCGAGGAAACGGCCCCTTTCCAAGGGCAGCCCCTCCGCCCGGAACATGGCCTTCAGCTCCTCGGAATCGGTGGCGCGGCCGGCGAAGACCAGCGCGAAGTCCAGCCCTTTGGCGCGCAGGATGGCGGAAGCCTTCAGCAGGACGTGCTGCCCTTTGTGCGCGCTGAAGTTCCCGACCAGCATAACCACCGGCAAACCGGGCGGCAGCGCTAGCTCGGCCGCGATACCGGCGTCCGGAGGCCGGGGGGAGAAACGCCCGGGGTCCGTACCGCTGTAGATGGTCCGCACCTTCTCCGGAGCAACGCCGTAATCTATCAGGATACCCCGCACCGAGTCCGCCACGGCTATGACGCCGTCTATCAGCCCGCTGGTATATTTCAGCCTGGCGAAGAAGCCCTTCATGATAGGATGAGAGACGCGGCGGGTGAAGATGAAAACCGGCTTATGGCGCGAAAGGAACTTGGCTATCAGTCCCATCGCGTGGGCCTTAGGGTGATGGGCCTGCATGACGTCCGGCTTCAGCTCGTCCATCAGGCGGGCCAGCGCGCGCGCGGTCCTCAGGTCGTAGTCCCGGCGTGGTTGGAAATGGCGCACCGGGAAGCCGTCCGCGGCGGCCTTGCGGCCGAGGTCACCGCCGGAAGGGCAGGCTATCACGTTCTCGTGCCCGAGGGCGCGCAGTTCCCTGGCCAGGTACAGCGCCTGCGCGGCCCCGCCCGACCAGCCGAAACTTTCCGTTATGTGGAGTATCCTCATCGCCCGAGCGAAGCTTTCCGCACCACGGAGTCGATCACGCCGCCCCACGGGACCTTCAGCCTGCGTATGGCCCCGGAATAGGCTTCCAGGTCGTATGGCACCCTTATTATCTCGGCCTCTACCGCGCCGTTGACCGTCAGCAGCGCGTAGGAGGCGGCGGGGTTGCCGTCCAGGGAGCTCCCGACACTGCCGGGGTTGATCACCAGCGTGCCCCCGGAGCCGGCGCGCACGTAGGGCGAATGTATGTGACCGCAGAGGATGTTCCCGGAGGCCGCTTCCTGGTCAAGAGGATGCTCGTCGCAGTCTTCCGAGGCGTGAAAGACGCGGAACCTGACTCCTCCAAGGTCCAGCGAAGCGGCGAGCGGCGCGGAGCCGAGCCATTCCTTGGCCCCGGCGGTAAGGGCGGCCGAGGTCCACTCGGAATGGTCCGCGCCTTCCGGGCAGCGGAAATAGCGCTCCAGCTCCGCCCGCGGCGAGTCCATCGAGACGTACCTGTCGTGGTTGCCCCGGACCCGGAAGGCCGGCGACATCGAACGCAGCAGGTCCACGGCCTCGGCGGGAAAAGGGCCCATGTCCACCGCGTCGCCCAGGAAGCAGAGGGGCGCGCCGGAAAGACCGCGGCGGGCGATATCGGTCTTCACCGCCTCCAGGGCATGGAGGTTGGAGTGGACGTCCGAGATCAGGATGAGCTTCTCTGGGGGCATTCTCTGGGCCTATGAACGGCCTGGGTCCAAAAACCGCGCCGGGCTGGGACCTTATTCACATCCGCGCGCCCCCGCGTTCTGTTAGATTATAGTATATCATCCCGGAAATATGGAGAGAAAGTCGATGACCAACATCATACTCGTACTGGCGGCGGTCCTTTCCGCGGCCCCCGCGGCAGCCCAGCAGCTGCGCTATATTGATGCCAACTCCCTCAGGAATTCCGAAGCCATAGAGGTACCGGCCCCGGCCGGCTCCGCGGCCGTCCGCGGCAACTATTACCTCAAGCGCGACTCCTACGACCCGCTGCTGATGCGCCGCCTGCCCTCCGGGGAGAAGCTGCACATAATCGGCGGCACCATCGACATCCCTGGCATAGACGGCACGCTGGATTTCGCCCGCGCCTACCGCCAGGCGAATTATCAGCGCCATGACATCCAGAGCGACGTGGCGCTGGCCGTCTATACCAAGAACCTGCCGAAGGTACTCTTCCAGGTGCTGTTCGGCATAATCGAGGACAACGGCGACACGGACGGCGGCACCTATAACGGCCAGAACCCCGTGGTAGAGGACCCGCAGATAGCCATCCCCACCGAGGCCGACATAATGGCCCTGGACGTCCCGGACGACGAAAAGGAGCGCCTGCTGGTGCAGCTGCGCAACTCCAAGCTGCACATCGAGGGCCGCATCAACCCTTTCAGGAAGAAAGAAGTCCTCAAGATGTACCAGCAGATCATCCTCGAAGAACGCGCCGGCGGCATAGAGCCTTTCTTCGGCGAGCCCCACGAGTGGAGCCCGGAGTTCCGGCAGTACTGCAGGGACAAGGGCGAGATGATACCGCTCACGTTCACCAAGCTGCTGACCGCGCTGGCCTCCGGGGTGACCTCGCGCCACTTCAAGACCGGCACCGAATCCGCCCTGATAGACTACATCCTCACGCGGGAAGACGCCTCGGTCACGCTCGACCAGGCCTTCCGGCAGAGCTACCGCCTGAACAGGGGCGACGTCTACCTGGCCATCCTGACCATCGAGAACGTCCTTTCCGACCACTGGCGCCACCCGCAGCGCGACAAGCTGGCGGTGACCCGCAAGCTCGCCAATATCAGCAACTTCTTCCAGGGCCGCGGCGACAAGTTCGGCGCGTGGTACCACTACCACGGCATCATGCTCTACGGCTACGTGCGCGGCGGCCTGCGGGCGGCGCTGATAGGCGGCATAGAGACCGCCGGCTCGCACGTGCTGAACGGCGCGAACGACCAGGGGGGCGAGCAGCAGGAGGACTTCGTCAATTCCACCGGAGGCAAGATCGGAGCGAAGCTGGCCACGGTGGTGCGCGAGAAGCTCTACGAGAGCTTCACCCCGGACAAGAACTACTGCGACCCCAACGTCTACCTGGACCTGACCGAGGACTTCCGCGACCGGATAGAATACGTCGAGAGCAAGGATTTCAAGGCCGAGCTCGACGACGCGCGAATCTGGCTTAAGCCGCTGTACCGCGACTACCTGGACTGCCACGTCGAGATCATCTACAACGACTACAGCGGCCAGCTCAATTCCAAGTACATAGTCAAGCGCGACCACGTGGACTTCAAGAAGGGCAAGAGCAAGCCGATAGTGATAAACCCGGTACACGAGCTGGTGAAGGCCCGCGCCTTCATCTCCGGCTGCCTGGCCTCCGAGACGCCGGTGGGCACCAAGGCCTTCGGCTCGCCTGTGCCGCAGCGGATCTGGGTGGACGCGGAATAGCGGGGCCTTCTCCCGGACCGGAAAGACCGCGGCTGAAAGCCGCGGTTTTTTCTTTGCTAGAATCTAACCAGGACAGGAGGAGGGACCATGCAGAACTTCACTTTCGTCAACCCGACCAAGATAATATTCGGCAAGGCCGTGGTGGCCAAGCTGGGGCCGGCCGCGGCGGCCGCCGGCAAAAAGGCCCTGTTCGTCTACGGCGGCGGCAGCATAAAGAAGAACGGCGTCTACGACGTCCTGACCGAGGCCCTCCGCAAGAACGGGGTGGGGATAGCTGAGCATCCCGGAGTGAAGCCGAACCCGGTGCTCTCCCACGTCCGTGAGGGCATAGCGAAAGCCAGGAAGGAAGGCTGCGACCTGGTGGTGGCGGCCGGCGGCGGCTCGGTGATAGACGAGGCGAAGGCCATCGCTGCCGGCGCCCTGTTCCCCGGCGACGTCTGGGATTTCTTCTGCGGCAAGGCCCAGGTCCGGGAGGCGCTGCCGCTCTTCACGGCCCTGACGCTGCCGGCCACCGGCTCGGAGATGAACTCCGGCTGCGTGGTGACCAACGAGGCGACCGCGCAGAAGTTCTCGGCGCAGGGGCCGGCCATGTACCCCCGCGTCTCCGCGCTGGACCCGGAGACCACGCTGACGCTGCCGCGCGAACAGGTGGCCAACGGCGCGGTGGACTCGCTGGCGCATATCATCGAGGGCTATTTCACGGCCTCCGACACGGACGCCGCCGTCACCGACGAGATAGTGCACGCGCTGGCGCGCTCGGTGATCTCCTCCACGCTGCGCATCCTGAAGGACCCGGCGGACTACAACGCCAGGGCCTCGATGATGTGGTCCGCTACGCTGGCGCTCAACGGCCTGGCCTCCTGCGGCTACGGCCGCATGAACTTCATCAACCACGCCATCGAGCATTCCCTCAGCGCCATTTACGACATCGCGCACGGCGCCGGGCTGGCCATAGTGATGCCGGCCTGGTTCCGCCACCACCTGGAGACCGACGGGCCCGCCCGGCTGGAGAGCTTCGGCCGCGCGGTCTTCGGCGTTAAGACGGCCGACGGGACCATAAAGGCCTTCGAGGACTTCTTCCGCAAGGCGGGCGCCCCGGTGAGGCTGAAAGAGGCGGGCATCCCGGCCAAGGACATACCTGAGATAGCGCAGAACGCCATGCAGCTCATCCGCCTGTGGGGGATGAAGCACGAGCAGCCCGAGATAGAGAAGATCCTGCGCAACGCGAAGTAGCGGCTACTGCCAGTGAGGAGCGACGAAGCAGACGCTCAAAGACAAGCCGACTTTTCCAGAAGGGAAAAGGCCCGGCGATTCCCGGCTGCGACTGCGTCGCTCGCCGCTCCTTAATCTCGATCCGGACTTCCCCGGCCAGATGTTTCATTACTTATGCTCAGGCCAGTAATGGACCATCCCATTTCAATTATGTTATCCTGAGGCAGGGGTGGCGGCATGCGGAAAACCCATCTGCTCATCATAGACGACGACGCGGCCTGGACCAGGATCGCGGCGGAATTTTTCGCCAGGGCCGGTTACACGGTCGGTTCGGCCGCGACCTGCGCCGAAGGACTGCGGCGTCTCAGGCTGGCCCGTCCTGACGCCATACTGCTGGACTTCCACCTGACCGACGGCGACGGCGGCGAAGTCTGCGCCGCCGTGCGGACCGACTCCGAACTTAAGAAGGTGCCCGTAATAATGGTAAGCGCCGACCCCACGCAGGAGGCCGACGCCTACCTGCTGCACCAGGCGGACGCCTTCGCCCTGAAGGACGGCAACTTCAACAGGCTGGTCGGGGTTGTGGAGGCCCTTCTGCGCCGCGTGGGCTGGGAGCGCGGCATAACGGAAAAAGGCGACATACGGCTGGAGGCCGACGGCGGCAGGGCGTACAGGTCCTCCAGGCCGCTGCCTTCCCTTTCTCCGGAGCAGTTCCGCCTTTTCTCGCTGCTGCTGGACAGGAGCCCGGCTTTCGTCACCGAGGAGGAGATAGCCCGGGTCGTATTCAATTCCGACCGTTCCCCGGAACTGGCCGACGCCATACGCGGGCTGATCTACCGCCTGCGGCTCAAGCTGGGCCGCCGCCTGGGCAGGCGCGTGAAGAACAGGAGCGGCCGCGGCTGGATATACCTGCCGCCCCGGCCGGACAAAAGGAATTCCGCGCCAGGTTCTCCGTAGTAAAACAAAAAAAATACTCACGCCGCCGTGATTGACATTCCCGCCAGTCCCTGCTAAATTTGTAGTGGGTGGCCGGTCCGCCGCACTTTCCCGGAACGGGATACGCGGCGGGCCGGCGGGGGGATATTACGGAACAGTTCATCGTCTTTTCTCTGGACGAAAATCGCTACGCGCTGCCGATCTCGCGCGTGGAAAGGATAGTGCGCGCCTTCGAACCCGCGCCGCTGCCGAGGGGCCCGTCGGAGCTGGCAGGCCTGCTCAATTTCCGCGGCAGGGCGGTCCCGCTGCTGGACATCAGGCGGTTCTTCGGGCTGCCGGGGAGGGAACTGGGCCCGGCCGACTATTTCATCCTCGTCACCGCCGCCGCCGGGAACTGCGCGATAACCGCCGATTCCGCGCCGGAGCTGGCCGCGGGCCGCCCGGAAGACCTGCTGCCCGCCGGCGAGATCTTCCCTGAGTTGGGCTGCGTCGAGCGCGTCCTTAGGACCGGCGACGGCCTGATACCGGTCTGCGACGCCGCGCGGTTCCCCGGCGGCAGAGAGGAGGCGGCGGCCACGCCCGGGCGCGCGCCTGGCACACCATGACGCCGCCCGTCCCCGCCTGCATGCTGGAGGAGTTCGTGGCCTTCGTGGCCGAACGTACCGGCCTCCATTTCCCTCCGGAAAGACTGCCGGACCTGGAACGCCGCGTCGAGCAGGCGGCCTGCGAACTGGGCTATCCCGACGCCGAGGCCTGCGTCCGGTCCTTCCTGGACTACCCGCCGGACAGGGAGCGGCTGGAGACGCTGGCGGGCCGCCTCACCGTGGGCGAGACCTATTTCTTCCGCAACGGCGCCGATTTCGCCGCGATAGAGAATGGGATCTTCCCGGAGATCATGGCTTCCCGCGGCGGCCAGGACACCACCCTGCGCGTCTGGAGCGCCGGCTGCTCCACCGGAGAGGAGCCCTACTCCGTGGCCATGCTGTTCGACAGGCTGGGAGCGCGGCGCGCCGGCTGGGAAGTGTCGATACTCGCCACCGACATCAACTCCGCGGCCCTGCGCCAGGCCCAGCGCGGGCTCTACGGGGAATGGTCCTTCCGCGGCGTGCCGCAGGCGGTAAAGGAGAGATACTTCACGGCGGCGGCGGACGGGAGGCTTGAGCTGGCGCCCCGCATAAGGGAGCAGGTCAGTTTCGGCTGGCTGAACCTGGTGGAGGATTCCTACCCGTCGCTGATCAACGGGACCAACGGCATGGACCTCATCATCTGCAGGAACGTGCTGATGTACTTCCGGCCCGACCTGGCCGCGGCCGTGCTGCGCAGGTTCCGCGACTCGCTGCGCGACGGCGGCTGGCTGATACTCGGGGCCATAGAGGCCCCCGTGTTCGCGCCGGAGGCGGCCGAAGGGGAGGCCGCGCTGGCCGGGAACGAGCGTTTCCACGGCGTCACCGTCTACAGGAAGACGGAAAGAGCGCCTCTGCGGCGGCCCCGGCCGCATGAGCCCGAAGCGCGCCCCGTGCGCGAGGCCCCGCCTGTGCGCCCAGGACCGCCGCCCGAAGCGCCGGACCCGCTCGGGGAGGGAGAGACCTTTTACTCTAAAGGTCTTTACACAGAGGCAAGCGCCCGCCTCGAGAGGCTGCTGGCGGCGGAACCGCGCAATAAGGCGGCGTTGATGCTGATGGCCAGGATAAGGGCGAACCTGGGCGATATTAACGGCGCCGCGGCCTTCTGCTCGAAGGCCGTCCTGGCCGACAAGCTGGACCCGTTGCCCAGGTGCCTGCTGGGAGACATACTCCAGGAGGAGGGCCGCTACGAGGAGGCTGAGACCTCGTTCAGGCACGCCGTCTACCTGGAGCCGGGCCATGTGATGGCGCATTTCGCGCTGGGGAACCTTTCGCTGCGCGCGGACAGGCCGGCCGAAGCCCGCAGGCATTTCCTGAACGCCGCCGAGCTGGCCGGCCGCCGCGGACCGGACGAGCCGCTGCCCGGTTCCGACGGCCTGTCCGCCGGGCGCCTGGTCGAGCTGGCGCGCGCGGCGCTGAAGAGGTGCGCGGATGACTGAACAGCGGAAGGGCGAAGCGGAAAAGAACCGCGAAATACTGCGCAGGCGCGCCGCCGCCATGGCCGCCAATGTGGAAGCGCCGCGGGCGGCGGCGGACAGGTACCTGGAATTCTCGCTGGCCGGTGAACGCTACGCCGTGGACCTGGCGCTGGTGCGCGAGGTCTGCTCCGGCAGGCGGATAACCGCCATACCCGGTTCCCCGCCCTTCATGGCGGGAGTGGCCAACATCAGGGGCCAGCTGCTGCCTGTGGCGGACCTGGCGCGGCTCTTCGGCATGAGCCCGCAGGCGGCCGGGGAGAAGATAGTGGTCCTGCGCGCCGCGGCCGCGCGCGGCGGGCCGGCGGAGCTGGGCATACTGGCCGAGACCGTGCTGGGGGTGGCGGATATCCCTCCCGGCGCGATACAGCCGGCGCCGCAGGGTTTTTCAGGAATATTCGGACAATACCTGGGCGGGGTGACCGCCAGCGGACTGATAATATTCCTGGCGGACAGATTCCTCGGCGATGAGAAGATCATGCGGCGCCAAGAGACGGAACAGGGCAGTTATTGACAGGCGTCCGAGTAATGTCCGGGATGGCCGGGCGATACCGGAGCGGAACAGGGAGCGGGGAACGCGCATAGCGTAGATATGAAAGGGACGAACGGCGCGGTTGCGTTCATCTCAGATCCAAGTCTCCGGCGTGGGACATTACTTGGGCGGCTGTCAGCAGGACATATCGGAGGGATATAACATGACATGGTCCATCGGGAAGAAGATCGGAGCAAGTTTTGGTCTGGCGCTGACGCTGACGATAATCGTGGGGGTCAATTCATATGTGGCCCTGAACGGAACTATCGAGGCCGGCTCATGGAAAGCGCACACTTACGACGCGCTGGCCTGCCTCGAGAAGCTGCTTTCGCTGCTGAAGGACTCCGAAACAGGACAGCGGGGCTTTCTCCTCACGGGCGATGAACGCTATCTCGAGCCCTACAAAGACGCCCTCGAAAAGATCGACCGGGAAGTGGAGGACTTCCAAAAACTGACTGCGGATAACCCGGCACAACAGCGACGGGTTCCCATGCTTAAGGCCAAAGTCGCGGAGAAACTCTCCGAACTGGACCAGACGATAACGACACGCCGGGCAAAAGGTCTGGAAGCGGCCACGCAGATCGTCCGGTCCGAAAAGGGAAAGAGAGTGATGGACGAGATCCGGACGCTCATCGGGGAGGCTGTAGCCGAGGAAACCGCGCTGCTGGCGCAGCGCTCCTCCCAATTGGATACGGATACCCGGAAAGCCGAATTAGTCATTTTATGGGGAATACTCCTTTTGGCTGCGCTGATGGTGCTGCTGGGGTTCCTGCTCAGCCGGAACATCGTCGGGCCGCTGGCGGACATAGCAGGCGCGGCCGAAGCTATTTCCAGGGGGGAGATGGCCGCGGAACTGCCTTCGGCCGGGCGCGATGACGAGGTGGGGGCCCTGGGCAGGGCTTTTACCCGCATGACGGAGTATCTGAAGAACATGGCCGGAGCGGCCGAGCGGATAGGGAACCGCGATTTCCGGGCGGAGATAAAACCTCTCTCCGATAAAGATCTGCTGGGGAACGCTTTTCGTTCCATGACAGGCAACCTCAGCGCAATGACCAAGGACATACAGGGCGCCACGCAGGTGCTGGCCTCCTCCACCGGCCAGATGGCCGCCTCCACCGCCGAGACCGCCTCCACCGTGGCCGAGATAGCCACCGCCGTCAGCCAGACCACCGCCACCGTGGAGGAGGTCAAGCAGACCGCCCAGCTCTCCAGCCAGAAGGCCCGCCAGGTCTCGGAATCCGCCAGGCAGGTATCGCAGGTGGCGCAGGACGGCAAAAAGGCCGTGGCCGGGATGACCGAGGGCATGGTCCAGATAAAAGGCCAGGTGGACTCGATAGCTCAGAACATCGTGCGCCTCAACGAACAGAGCCAGACCATAGGCGAGATCACCTCCACCGTCAGCGACCTCGCCGAGCAGTCCAACCTGCTGGCCGTCAACGCCGCCATAGAGGCCGCCAAGGCCGGCGAGCAGGGCCGCGGCTTCTCCGTGGTGGCGCAGGAGGTCAAGACCCTGGCGGACCAGTCCAAGAGCGCCACCGCGCAGGTGCGCACCATACTCGGCGAGGTGCAGAAGGCCATCAGCTCGGCGGTGATGGCCACCGAGCAGGGCAACCGGGCCGTGGAGGCCGGCGTGAAGCAGTCCGCCGTGGCCGGCGACGCGATAGCCAGGCTGGCCGAGAGCATAGCCGAGGCGGCGCAGGCGGCGGGGCAGGTGGCGGCCTCCAGCCAGCAGCAGCTGGCCGGCATGGACCAGCTGGCGCAGGCGATGGAGAACATAAAGACGGCCACCGCCCAGACGGCCACCGCCTCCAGGCAGACCGAAACCTCCACCAAGGACCTGCAGCAGCTCGGCCAGAAGCTCAAGCATCTCGCGGACCAGTATAAGCTCTGACCATGCAGCGCGACGACGAAGGACTCAGGAGGAAACTGCTCCTCACGTACCGCGGCGAGGCGGAGGACCACGTCCGCGAGCTCAGGTCGGGGCTTATGGGCCTGGAGAAGCCCGCCGCCGGCGCGCTACCGGGAATACTGGAAACGGTGTTCCGCGCCGCCCACAGCCTGAAAGGAGCGGCCAGGGCCGTGAACGAAAGGGAGACCGAAAACCTGTGCCAGGCTCTGGAAAGCGCGCTGGCCGGACTGAAGAGAGCCGGGACCGCCCCGGAACCGCCGCTGCTGGACACGCTGCTGGCCGCGCTGCGCGCGCTGGAGGGACTGACCGCCTGCGCCGGCGACAAACCTGCGGAGCTGCTCAGGACGGCCGCGGAGATGACGGCGGGGCTGGAAAATGCCACGGCCGCGCGGGGGGCCGCCGTTCCGGCGGCGCGGCCGGCAGCGCAGACCGCGACCGGCGTGACGGAGTCAGAGCCAGCCTCCGAGAACGTGCGCGTGCCGCTGGCCACGCTGGAGTCGCTGCTGAGGCAGACCGAGGAGATGCTGGCCTCCAAACTCTCCGCCGGCCAGCGCTGCGGGGAACTGAAAACCCTGCTGGCCGAAGTGTCCCGCCTGGTACGCGATTGGCCGGTCGCGAGGAGCCCGGGGGAAGAGGGACCGTTCGAAGGCCTGCGCGGCAGGTTGCGCGCTCTGGAAAAGGGCGGCCGAGCGCTGCTACAGGCCATGGAACAGGACCAGCGCGCGCTGGCCGCGCGCATAGACCTGCTGCACGAAGAGATGAAACAGACGATGATGCTGCCTTTCTCCACGCTGGTGGAGGGCTTCCCGCTGTTCTTCAGGGAAGTGCTGCGCAGCCAGGGGAAAGAAGCCGACCTGGTCATGGAAGGGGCGGAACTCTCGGCGGACCGCCGCATACTGCAGGAGATGAAGGCTCCGCTGCTGCACCTGCTGAGGAATTCAGTGGACCACGGGATAGAGAAGCCTGAGGAAAGGCTGAAGGAAGGCAAGCCCGCGCGCGGACGCGTATCAATAGCGATAACGAAGAGAGAAGGCAACAAGGCCGGAATAACGATACGCGACGACGGCGGCGGAATAGACGCCGTCCGCGTGACGGCCGCTGCGGCCAGACTGGGGCTGCTGGACAGCGAGACCCTGGAAAGGGGCGGGAAGGCCGCCGCCGAGGCGCTGATCTTCCGGTCCGGCGTCTCCACCAGCCCGATCATCACCTCCATCTCCGGCCGCGGCCTGGGCCTGGCCATCGTGCGCGACAAGGTGGAAAGGCTCGGCGGCTCGGTCGCGGTGAAAAGCGCTCCGGGAGGAACGGCTTTCAGCATAACCCTGCCGCTGACGGTCTCCACCATGCGCGGCGTCCTGGTGGAAACCGGCGGAGAGGTCTTCGCGGTACCGCTGGCGCAGGTGGAACGCGTGGGCCGGGCCGGCCCGGGCGACCTGCGCACGGTGGAGGGCCGGCCCGCCGTCTCCTCCGGCGGCCGGGAGTTGCCCCTGGGCGAGCTGGGGACGGCGCTGGGCCTGCCGCCGCCGAGGTCTGGCGGGCGCGGCAAATACGCGCAGTTCGTAGTGGCCGCCTCCGGCGGCGCCAGGCAGGCCTTCCTGGTGGACGAAGTGCTGACGGAACAGGAACTGCTGGTGAAAGGCCTGGACGAACCCCTCTCCCAGTCGCGCGGCGCCTCCGGGGCGGCCGTGCTGGGCAGCGGCCGGGTGGTGGCGATGCTGAACATGCGCGGCCTCATGGAAGGCGGCGCCGCGGCCGCTCCCGCCCCTGCCGCCGGCAAGCCCGGCCCGGAGCGCAAGAGGAGGGTGCTGGTGGTGGAGGACTCCGTCACCTCGCGCACGTTGCTGAGGAACATCTTCGAGGCCGCCGGCTACGAGGTCCGCACGGCCGTGGACGGGGCTGCGGGATTCGAACTGCTGCGGTCGTACCGGTGCGATCTCGTAGTCTCCGACGTGGACATGCCGCGGATGAACGGCTTCGAGCTGACCGGAAGGATAAGGAAGGACAGGGACCTTTCCGCGCTGCCAGTGGTGCTGGTGACCGCGCTGGAGTCCGACCGCGACAGGGAACGCGGCATAGACGCCGGCGCCAACGCCTATCTGGTCAAGAGCCGCTTCGACCAGAGCGACATTCTGGAGATAGCCGGGAGGCTGATACGATGATAAACGTGCTGATAGTCAACGACTCGCCCACCGCGGCCGAGCTGCTCAGCCGGCTGCTGGAAGCGGACCCTGAGATACACGTGGCCGCCCTGGCGCGTAACGGCCTGGAAGCAGTGGACCTGGCCGGCAGGGAACGGCCGCACGTGATAGCCATGGACGTGCACATGCCGCGGATGAACGGCTTCGATACTACGCGCCGGATAATGGAGACCTCGCCGGTGCCTATAGTGATAGTGGCAGGCAGTTCGTCCAGGGACGACGACGCTCTCCTTTTCAAGTCGGTGCAGTCGGGAGCCGTAGCCTGCGTACGGCTGCCGCCAGGCCCGCTGGCGCCCGGGCACGCCGAACAGGCCCGGGAGCTGGTGAGCACTATAAAGGCCATGTCGGAGGTGAAGGTGGTGCGCCGCTGGCCGTACGCCGGCGACAAGGCTGGCGCGGCGCCTCCGGCGCCGGACCTGCGCGCGGCGCCGGAGACGCGGGCAGTGGCGGTGGGCGCGTCCACCGGCGGGCCGGTGGCGCTGCAGGCCATACTGTCGCGGCTGCCGGCGGGCCTGGGAGCGCCGGTGGTGGTGGTGCAGCACATGTCGCCGGGCTTCATGCCCAGCCTGGCGCAGTGGCTGGCAATATCCACCCCGCTGGAGGTGAGGATAGCCTCACATGGAGAAACGGCCCTGCCCGGCCGCGTTTACCTGGCTCCGGACGGGCGGCACCTGGAACTGGACGCCGGCGGCCGGACGCTGCTGGCGGACGGGCCGCAGGAGAAAGGCATGCGCCCGTCAGTGTCCCGCCTGTTCCGTTCTGCAGCCAGGAGCTTCGGCGCCCACGCCGCCGGCATACTCCTGACCGGCATGGGCGAGGACGGGGCCGACGGCCTGAAGGCCATGCGCGACGCCGGCGCCGTCACGATAGCGCAGAACAGGGAGACCTCGCTGATCTACGGCATGCCGGGCGCGGCGGTGAAAGCGGACGCGGCGGCCTACGTGCTGCCGCCGGAGGCGATAGCCGCTGCAATAACCCGGCTAATAGCGCGGGGACGGAACGGAGACCGATATGGAAACTGAGATGAACATCCTTATAGTCGAGGACAGCCGCACCCAGGCGGAACTCCTGGAGGAGATCCTTAAGAGGGAGAACTACGCCGTCTTCCGCGAGGAGGACGCCGCAGGAGCGCTGCGGATGCTCCGGGAGCGCAGCTACGGCGTGATATTGAGCGACATCGAGATGCCGGGCATGAACGGCTACGAACTCTGCCGCAAGATCAAGGACGACCCCGCCACGAAGGATATCCCGCTGATCCTGCTGAGCGTGCTCTCGGACCCCAGGGACATCATACGCGGGCTCGAATGCGGGGCGGACAACTTCGTCACCAAGCCGTTCGAGCCGGATTACCTGCTGTCCTGGATAAAGCATCACCTGATCAACCGGGAACTGCGGCGCGGCGGCGGCGCGCGCGCGGGGCTGGAATTCTACTTCGGCGGACGCAAGCACTTCCTGTCTTCCGACCGCATGCAGATACTCGACATCCTGCTCTCCACGTACGAGGCCGCCGTCAAGAAGAACCGGGAGCTGCGCGACGCCCAGAAGGACCTGGAGCGGCTCAACAGCTCCCTGGAAAACCGCGTGGCCGAAAGAACGGCGGAGCTCCTGCGGGAAGTGGAGGCGCACGCCAGGACGGAGAGCGACCTGATAGTGGCGAAGCAACGCGAGGACATGGTGCTTCGCACCGTCCCGGCGGCCTTCTTCTGCGCACGCCAGACCGACGGCGGCCTGAGCCTGGAGTGGGTGAGCGAAGGAGCCGCGAAGCTCTGCGCCTGCCGGCAGGAGGATCTTCTGAGAGAGCCGGATTTCTGGTTCTCCCGAGTCCACCCGGAGGACCTGGAACGCGTCAGGGCGGACTTGGGGCGCCTGGCAGTGACGGGAACCGCCAGCACCGAGTACCGCTGGCGGGTCACCGGCGAGGATTACCGCTGGCTGCTCGCCAGCGTCAGCCTGAGCGATGGGAAAGTGCTGGGGCTCTGGCTGGACATCTCCGAAAAGCGGGCGCTGGAGCTGCAGTTGAGACAGGCGCAGAAGATGGAGGCGGTGGGCCGCCTCGCTGGCGGCGTCGCGCACGACTTCAACAACCTGCTGACCGCAATAGACGGCTACGCCGACTTCCTGCTGCGCAGCATGCCGCAGGAGGACCCCAGACGCGCCGACGTCGGGGAGATAATCCGGGCCGCGGGGACCGCCGCTTCGCTGACGCGCCAGCTGCTGGCGTTCAGCCGGCGCCAGATCTTTAAGCCGCGCGTCGTGGACATCAACTCCACGGTCCTGGACACGCAGAAACTGCTGAAACGGCTGATAGGCGAGAACATCGGAGTGGCCCTGGACCTGTCCAGGGAGGAATGCCGCGTGAAGGCCGACCCCGGCCAGCTGGAGCAGATCGTGATGAACCTCGTGGTCAACGCCAGGGACGCCATGCCGGACGGCGGCAAAGTGACGCTGTGCACCGAGAACGTGCAGTTGAGCGAAAACTACGCGGAAATGCATATGGACGTGCGTCCTGGTCCGTACGTCATGCTGACGATCTCGGACACGGGCCGCGGCATACCGCGCGAGATGGCGCAACACATCTTCGAACCGTTCTTCAGCACGAAGGACCTGGGCAAGGGGACGGGCCTCGGCCTGGCCACCGTCTACGGCATAGTCAAGCAGAGCGGCGGGAACATCTACGTCTACAGCGAACCCGGTCTGGGCACCACGTTCAATATCTATCTGCCGCGCGTGGCCGAGGCGCTGACGGCGGCCGCGCCCCCGCCCGTCCCCGCCGCGGCGCTGCGCGGCTCGGAGACGCTGCTGGTGGTGGAGGACGACGACGGGGTGCGCGGCTTCGCGCTGCGGGCGCTGCGGGAGAGCGGCTACACGGTGCTGGAGGCGAAGAACCCGGCGGAGGCGCTGGCGCTGTGCGAAGCGCACGCTAAGGAGATCTCGCTGGTGCTGACCGACACCGTGATGCCCGGCATGAACGGCTACGAACTGTACGGACGCCTGCGGGGACGCTGCAAGGACGTCAAGGTTGTCTTCATGTCGGGCTATACCGACACGGAACTGGCCCATGTACTGCTGTCGGTGGAGCAACTCCCGTTCCTGCAGAAGCCGGTCTCGGCCGACGACCTGACCAGGAAAATAAGGGAAACACTGGACGCCCCGGTCCCGGTCGCTGCCAAGGCGTGAAGCCGGCCGCGGGGTGGCGGCGGAGCACACTGAGAACTATGCCGAATTTACTGAACTAGGGCTAGGGCAGGACGTACCCCAGGTATTTCCTGTACATCCTGACGGCGCGGTCGGCCGAGCGGAACACCGGCAGGCCGAGGTTTTCGGCCAGCGCGCAGTACGGCTCGTAGAGCGCGCCCGAGCCGACCACGAAGACCAGCGGCTTGCGCGCCTCCCGGGCGGCCTCGGCCGCGTCCTTCAGGAAGGACTTCTCCAGGTCGTCGGGCCACTTGTCTCCCTTCGGCAGCGTGTTCATCATCGCCGTCAGCGGTATCATAGACACGACCGCGCCAGAGAACTCGTCGGACGCCAGCGCGGACCGCAGCACTCCCGCGATGGCCGCGTCGGCGGCCATCGGCGTGATGTCCAGCGGGTTCTTCGCGTCCACTATGGAGTCCAGCCTGTGCTCCCTTAGCACCTTGTCCACGACGGCCGCCAGCTCCTTGCTCATCTCGGCCGTAAGGCGGCCGGCCACCCCGTCGGCCATGCCGGCCGACTCGAAGCCGGCGTTGCTGATGAAGAAGGTGTTGCCGTGCTTCAGCCTGTGATCGGCGAAGGTGCAGGCCAGCGCCGCCAGGTCGTTGAACTCGTCGAAGGTCTCGGCCACCAGCGCGCCGGCGTTCTCCATCACCAGCCTCGTCACCAGGTAGTCCCCGGCTATCGAGGCGGTATGCCCCATCACGGCCTTCTGCCCCACCGCGGTGCGGCCCGCCTTGTAGAGCACCACCAGTTTGCCCTTCGCGCGGGCCTTCTCGATGGTCCTCGCCAGCGCGAGCCCGTCGCCCGGCTTGAAGCCCTCCATGTACACCAGCAGCACCTTCAGGTCGTCCTCGTCGGCCAGCCGCTCCAAGTAGTCCGGCACCGTCACGTCCTGCTGGTTGCCCACGGTGATGCTGTAAGCGGGCTTCAGCCAGGGCATCTTGCTTATGGTAGAGATCACGAAGGCCCCGCTCTGGCTGACGAAGGCCGTCTTGGCCATGTTCGGGTTCACGCCGAGCGGGTGCTCCATCTTGTACTCGGGGATGAAAAGGGTGTTTATCTTCGAGCCGTTGAGCACTATGCCCAGCGAGTTGCCGCCCGACAGCGCGAAGTCCGGGTTCTTCTCGCGGGCGGCCGCTATGGCCTCCACCACGGTGCCGGCCACTCCCTCGGAGCCTGACTTCTCGCCCATGCCTCCCGAGATCAGCACCACGCCGTTGACCTTGCCGGATTCCCCGGCCTCGGCCAGCACGCGCGGCACCTCCGGCGACGGCACCGCGACCACGTACATGTCCACCTTTTCCGGCAGCTGGGCGGGGGAGGGGAAGCACTTCACCCCGTCGATAGCCTCCGCGCCCTCCTTCACGATGTAGGTGCGCTCCCTGGGGAAACCGGCCTTCACGATGTTGTTCAGGATGATGCGGGCCATGTTCATCTTCTTCTCGCTGACGCCCACCACGGCCGCGCTCTTCGTGTGTATCAGGCCTTCCACGCCCTGTTTCGTAGGGCGGCGGCGGGGCTCGGCCTTCTTCGCTGGCCTGAAGCGCAGCACGCCGTCCAGGGCGGTCAGCCGCCCGCGCGCCACGGCCAGCGGGTTCACCTCGAACTCCTCTATGGCCCAGTCGGACGGTCCCCCGTCGGAGAACCGCTTCATCAGGTGGGCGAAGCCCTCCAGCCACTTGATCATCTCCCCGTCCTCCACGAGCCTCCGCCCGCCGCGCACGCGGCCGGCCGAGTAGTCCCAGGTCCAGCAGCCGGAGAGGAACCTCTCCCACGCGCCGGTGTTGAAGGCCAGTTCGGCCGGCATGACGGCCGGCGCCGTTCCGGGGCGCAGGGAGGAGATCAGGGCTTCGGCATTGGTGCCGCCGGGACCGAGCGTTATGACCGGCCCGAAAGCCTCGTCGGCGCGCGCGCCGAGCAGCAGCTCCTCGCCCAGCGCGAACGGAGAATGAGGGACGAACTCGGCGGCCATGAAGGCCTCCGCCTCCGGGAACTTCGCCGCCATGGCCTTCAGGGCCGCCGCCATCGCCCCGGGCTCTTTGTCCGAGACCTTCACGCCGCCGGATTCGGTCTTGTGCAGCGTCTTGGAAGAGACCAGCTTCAGCACCGCCTTGTCGCCAGGCAGCGCGGCGCAGGCCTCCGCCGCTGCGGCCGCCGGGTCAAGGCCGGCGGCCGGGAAAAGAAGATGTTTGGGCGCTTCCAGTCCGGCCAGCGCCAGAACCTGGTAGACCTCGGTCTCCGTCAGGCTGCGCCTGCCCTGCGCTCCGGCGTATGCCAGTATCCTCTCGATGCCGTTAAGGTCTTCCATTGCAGCCTCCTGAAGTTGCTGCGGAAGGTCAGGCGACCTTCCGCACCTCCGTCCTGCGCGAATACAGCTCTGCCTTCCGCGGGTCGATGTGTCCGGCGCCCAGCGTCAGGCAATCGGCCGCGGCCGCTCCGGCGGCCAGGCGCAGCGATTTCTCGAAGCCGTAGGCGCTGAGAAAACCGAAAAGGAACCCTGCCATGAACGCGTCGCCGGCCCCGACGGCGCTGCGCAGCGAGCGGAGCGGCGGCGGCACTACGGCCCAGAGCCCGAACGGGGAGGCGGCGTAGGAAACGCCGGCCCCGTCGGTAACGATCAGCGTCTTCAGACCGCGAGCGGAGTTCCGGCGGAAGAAATCGTGCACCAGCCGGCGGGAGAAGCGGCAGCGGCAGAGCTCCTCGAACTCGTGCCTGTTTATCTTTATGCCTTCGGCGCCGGCCTCCAGCGCCTCGGCGAGGGCGGGGCCGCTGGTGTCGAACATGGAGAAGCAGCCGTGGGCGGCGGCGCGCTTCACCAGCGAGGCGTAGAAGCCTTTGGCCAGGCCGGCCGAGGACCTGCCGCAGACCGCTACGGCCCGGAACCGGGGGGCCAGCGATGAGAACCTGGACAGGAAGCGGCGCTGCGAGGCCGCCGGCACCGCCGGACCTTCCTCGTTTATGTCGGTGGTAAGCCCGCGGGAGTCGGCGACGGTCAGGCAGACCCGGGATTCTCCGGCGGAGTGGCGCTCTATGAACGCGCTGAAGCCCTCGCTCCGGAGGCGGTCGGCTATCCAGCCGCCGTTGCGGCCGCTGGCGAAGCCCGCTATAGGGACCTCCATGCCCAGCGAGCGCAGCGCGCGGGACACGTTCACGCCCTTGCCGCCGGGCAGCGTAAGCGTCTCTCCCACGCGGTAGATGCGCCCCGGGCGGAACCCCGGTATCAGGACCGTCTTGTCCACGGAAAGGTTGAGGTTGAGTATAAGCGCGTTCATGGCGGGCCGGGCCCCTGGTGCCTTCAACGGAACTCCGCAGTAAATCTAGCATTTTTGAGAGGGAGCTTTAAACGAACTTTTATATAATAGGATTATGAGAAAACTGCTCAAATTTTCCGTCTGGACGGCCGTCTTCCTGGCGGCCGCGGCCGCGGCCGGCGCTCTGGCGCTGAAGCTCTATTTCACGCAGGAGAGACTGAAGGCCCTCACCACCGATTTCGCCGCCAAGAACCTCCGCCGGCAGGTCACGTTCGACTCCGTCTCGCTGAACCTTTCCGGCCTCGCGATAGCAGGCCTGCGGGTCTCCGAATACCCGGATTTCGGGAAAGGGGAGTTCTTCAGCGCCGCCTCGTTCTCCGTCAGACCCTCCTTCAGCGCGCTGCTGCGCGGCGAGCTGAAGGTCAACTCCGTGTCGGCCGACGGGCTGAAGATGAGCGTCAGGGAGGTGCGGCCGGAGACGTACAATTTCTCCGACCTCCTGTCCCAGCCGGCCAGGCCGGCTCAGCCCAAAGCCTCCGCCAAGCCCTCCCAGGCCCCCAAACTCTCGGTATCCAGCCTGAAGGTGCGCGGCTCCTCCTTCTTCTATACCAACGCCGCCGGGGACATGAAGGTGACCCTCAGCGGCATAGACCTGGCGGCCTCCGGCATCTCCCCCGACGAGCTCTTCCCGGTGGACGCCTCTTTCACGCTGGACGTGAAGTCCCCGTACTTCACCGGCCGCCTGCCGGCCTCCCTGCGCGGCAAGGTGGCCCTGGGCGGCTTCTCCCCGGAAAAGGGCCGGGCGGAGATAACGGCGGCCTCCATCTCGCTGGGCGGGGTAAAGGCCCGGATCGGCGGCGCGCTGAACAACCTGCTGGAGCCCGACGCCCGGCTGCGCCTCTCCGTGGACCAGTTCTCCACTTCGGACCTGAAACAGTACTTCGCCGCGCTGCCTCCGAAGCTGCTCCTGCCCGCCATCGACGCGGACGCCGACTTCAAGCTCACGGCCAGGGACGTGAACCTGCGCTCGGTTAAGCTGAAGGCCGGGCCCGTGGAAGCCGCGGTCAAAGGCAGGGCCGCCTGGAACCCGCGCCTCTATTACGCGATCTCCGCCGACGTGAAGGCGCAGATACCCGAGACGGACACCTCGCTGCTGGCGAAGAAGGCCAGGCAGTTCCCGGTCCCCGCCGGACTAAAGCTGCCGCTGACCCAGCTGACGGCCGACGTCCGCCTGCGCGAGGGGCACGCCGACGTGCCGTCCTTCACGCTCGAGTCCAAATCCTTCACCGCCTCCGGAAAGACCTTCGTGGATTATTCCGGCAAGGAGCTCTCCGTGACCGGCCGGGCCCGCGCCGACGTCAAGGACCTGGGCAGGCTGGCCGAGACCGCCCCGGGCCTGCTGGCCCGGTACGGCCTCAAGGGAGCGGCGGGACTTTCGCTGGACTACTCCTACGGCAAGACCCTTTCCGCCAGGGGGGAAGCCGAGCTGAAGGGTGCGGGGGCCTCGGCCGCCGGCTACTCGCTGTCCGACGTCTCCGGCAAGGTGGACTTCACCCCGGATTCCGCCGTCTCGCCCGGGATCACCGGCAAGCTCGAAGGGGAGCCTTTCACGGCCTCCTTCAAGGCGCTCTCGGTGACGTCGCACCCCCGGGCGGACTTTAAGCTGCAGCTCTCCAAGCTGAAGGTCAAGGAGCTTCCCCAGGCCTCTCCCGCCGCGGCGCCGGACAAAAAGCCCGCGAAAGCCGCCGGCAAGCCCTTCTACGTAGACGTTTCGGGCTCCGCCGATATCGGCGCGGTGGAGCATCCCAACTTCCGCTGCGGCAAGGTGGAGGCCCGCCTGGCGCTGACGAACGTCTCCGACGACATGCGCGAGCTCGGCGGCACGGCCTCCTTCGCCGCCGGGACGGGTAAGTTCTCGGGGCTCTACAAGCTGGCCGAGCAGCACAAGGCCGCCAAGGTGGCGCTGTATCCGCTGCTGGTCCTACAGAAGGCCTCCGGCCTGGCGAAGTCCCTGCGCCTGCCCGACTTCAACAACGTGGACTTCGATTCCATCGAGGGGGCCTACACGTTCCGCAGCGGCGTGATGTCGCTCGACAAGTCGTCGCTCACCGGCCCGGCCGCCGACGTCTCCTCGTCGGGCACCATCAACCTGCCCGCGGAGAAGCTGGACATGAGGATCAAGACCAGGCTGAAGGCCGCCAGCGGCATAAGGATGAGCGAGCCCGTCGCGCTGGTAGTGACCGGAACCTTCTCCGACCCGTCGGCCAAACCGGACCTTAAGTCCCTGGTGGAACAGCCGGCGGTGAAGAAGGCCGTGGAGAAGCTGGCCCCGAACGCCGGGAAGCTCCTGAAGGGACTCTTCAAATGAGGACAAGAACGCTTTGCGCGCTGCTGCCGCTGCTCCTCGCCGCCGGGTGCGCCACCGGCCGGCCCGAGGCGCGCCTGACCAGCGAGCCCTCGATAGAGCGGGCCTTCGACATCATCAACAGCGTCCCGGAGGGCCGCTCCCTCTTCAAGTTCCTGCTGAAGCACCCGGTGCGCTTCGAATACTCCAACACGCCCGGCCTCTGCCACAAGTTCTCGCTCGACAGCGGCCAGATCTTCCTGCCGGAGGCCTACAGGGATTCGGACCTTCTGCTGGCCATGACGCTGGCCAGGGCCGCCTACATCTACCGCCTCTACACCCTCAGCGGCCTCGACGAGTTCATCTCCGAGGAGGAGGAACTGGGGGCGCTGTTCCAGGCCCGGCTCGCCGTGCAGATAAACGTGGTCGAGGCCGATTTCGACAAGGCCAAGTGGGCGAAGGGGATAAAGGACGATTTCTGCACCTACGTGCTGGAGAACTCCCGCTACGCGATGGCCCAGGCCAGGAAGGAGGTCCTCAGCCCCGACGCGGCCTGCCAGCGGCCGCTGGAGACGCTGGAGAACCAGAAGGTCTGGCTGGAGAAGACCCGTCAGGCCATAAACGACCAGTCCTTCTACCAGCTGCTCTACGAGCGCGACATGGCGCGCGTCAGGAAGGGCGCGATGTCGATGAGCGACGCGATGAAGCGGGACGCCGAGGTGCGCGCGCTGCCGGTCTACGAGGTCTACCGCTTCCAGCGCACCTTCTACGACAAACAGAGCGACATCTTCGAGCGCTTCGCGAAGCTCTACGCCGAGGAACTGCGGAAGGACGCCTCATGGCGCGCCTCGCACTCCGGCGATATAGAGCGGACACGGGAGGAGTTCTCGGCCTGCAACCTCCCGTAACGCGGGCGTATTTTTGATATCATTATCGATCATGGCCACGCAGTACGATATCTGCTTCATAACCGTCGGGAACGCCGAGACGGCGGAAAAGATAAGCTCCGGGCTGCTTCGCGAGCGGCTCGCGGCCTGCGTCTCCTCGGTGCCGGGCATCTCCTCCTCCTACTGGTGGAAGGACCGCATCGAGACCTCCGCCGAGATCCTGCTGGTCGTCAAGACCCGCCGCGCGCTGCGCGACGACATCGTGCAGTTCGTCAAGGAGAACCACCCCTACACCGTGCCCGAGACGATCTTCGCGGAGATAGACGCCGGCTCGCCGGAATACCTGGACTGGCTCGGGGCCAATACGGCCTTCTCGACCAACGTGACCAAGGACCTGCCCCGCCCCGAGGAGGGGGAACGCTGAAAACAATATGAAGAACACGCTGCATGTGCTTATAGTAGTCGTGGTGGGCTCCCTGCTCGGGATGTTCATCAGCAAGCTCCTCAACATCTGGTTCCCGCCGGCCAGCCAGTTCGCGGGCCTCATCAACACCGCGATCAACACCGGGCTGAAGCCCACCACGGTGGACCTGAACCTGGTCGAGTTCACCGCCGGGCTGGTCTTCAAGTTCAACATCTCCAGCATCCTCGGCATCTTCCTGTCGGCCGTGGTCTACAAGCAGTTGGTGAAATGAGCCGCTCCGCAGTGCTGATACTCGCTTCCCGGTCGCCGCGCAGGAAGCAGCTCCTTTCCGAGGCCGGCATCAGGTACAGGACGGTCCCGAGCCGCATCGAGGAGGTCTCCAGGTACCGCCGCCCGGACCTGATAGTCCGCGAGCTGGCCTACAAGAAGGCCCTGAGCGTGGCGCTGCGCCACCCCGGCTCGCCGGTGCTGGGCTCGGACACGCTGGTCTACTGCAAGGGGCGGGTGCTGGGCAAGCCGGACGGGCACGCCGACGCGCTGCGCCTGCTGCGCCTGCAGAACGGCTCCTGGCAGGCGGTGCATACCGGGGTCGCCCTGATCTGGCTGGAGAAGGGCATTTTCCTGGCCGGCGGAGAGGTCTCCCGCTGCAAGGCGCGGCGCCTGGCTGAAACCGAGCTGAAGGCTTTGGCATCTAAACATCATGACAAGGCCGGGGCCTACGCGGTGCAGGACAAGGACGACATGTTCGTCGAGAGGATAGAGGGCCGGTTCGACACCGTGGTCGGCCTGTCCATGAACCTGGTGCGGAAATTCATGAGGAAGGCGGGCCTGGACTGACGGCGCAAAGGGGTTTTTCAATGGCTTCCAAATACCGGATAAAGAAGACTTTCCACCTGGCCTACGGCCACCGGCTGCTCGATTACAAGGGCAAGTGCGAGAACCTGCACGGCCACAACGGCCTGGTAGAGGTCACGCTGGAGTCCGGGCGGCTCAACGGCGAGAAGATGGTGGCGGATTTCACCGAGATAGGCAGGGCCATGAAGGGATGGCTCGACGACACCCTGGACCACAAGGTGGTGCTCGCGAAGAACGACCCGTTGGCCAAAACGCTGGCCGCCGCAGGGCAGGCCTGCTACCTGACCGACGACAACCCCACCGCGGAAACGCTGGCCAGGCTGGTCTATAAAGCCGCGAAGGATCTCGGCTTCCCGGCGGCGGAGGCGGTCTTCTGGGAAACGCCCACCTCGATGGCCTCCTACAGCGAGTGAGGTAGAACGACATGACGGAACAGAACCATTACGACATCATCATCATCGGCTCCGGCCCCGCCGGCTTCACCGCGGCGATCTACGCGGCCCGCGGCGGCGCCTCCTGCGCCCTTTTCGGCGGCGTGGCGCCCGGCGGCCAGCTGCTGCAGACCACCGAGATAGAGAACTTCCCCGGCTTCGTCGACCCGGTCGTCGGCGCCGACCTGATGCAGGGCATGCTGAAGCAGGCGGCGCGCCTGGGCGCGAAGGTGTTCCAGGAGGACGCCGCCGCCGTGGACCTCTCCGCCAGGCCCTTCAAGGTCACCGCCGGCGCCGGCAAGGTCTATACCGCGGGCGCCCTGATAATAGCCACCGGGGCCCAGGCCAAGTGGCTGGGCCTGCCCTCCGAGCAGAAGTTCGTAGGCAAAGGCGTTTCCGGCTGCGCCACCTGCGACGGTTTCTTCTTCCGCGGCAAGGAGGTGGCCGTCATCGGCGGCGGGGATTCCGCCGTGGAGGACGCGCTGTTCCTCACCAAGTTCGCCTCCAAGGTGTACCTGGTGCACCGCCGCGACCAGCTGCGCGCCAATTTCCGCCTGCAGGAGAAGGTTAAGTCGAACCCGAAGGTGGAAGTGATCTACGACCATACCCCCGAGGAGTTCCTCGGCGACGACAGGCTGAAGGCGCTGACGGTGAAGAACGTGAAGACCGGCGCGACGCGCACGCTGCAGCTGCCCGGGGTCTTCGTCGCCATCGGCCACACCCCGTCCACCCGCCTGTTCGAGGGCAAGCTCAAGCTCGACGAAGGGGGCTACATCGTGACGGACGAGAGGACCGCCACCTCGGTACCGGGCGTCTACGCCGCCGGGGACGTGATGGACACCCGCTACAAGCAGGCCGTGGTAGCCGCCGGCGCGGGCTGCAAGGCGGCCATGGAAGCGCTGGTCTTCCTGCAGGACAACGGACGCTAGCGCTCCGCCGGGGACTAAAAAAAGGACGGCCCCTGAAGGGTCCGTCCTTTTTTTAGTACTCCGGAGATTCAGGAGTGAGGCAGCACGTCCAGCTTGCGCAGGTCGCGGCTGGTGCGGCGCATGTCGCGCACGAAGACCCGCCAGCCGCGTATCAGCTTCTGCCGCTCTTCCTCGCCTATGGACGGCGAGAAGACCCTGGCCGAGACCTTCGGCGTCCAGGAGGGGGAAAGCCCGAGCCCGCGCGCGGCGGCCAGGCCGGTGCCGATAGCGGTGGCCTCGCTCTCCTCCAACGCGGAGATGCGTACCCCCGTGACGTCGGCCTGGAACTGCAGCAGCCAGTCTATCCTGGAGAGGCCGCCGGAGACCTTCAGCTCCTCTATCTTTATGCCCTTCTTCCTGACCAGGTCGAAGGCGTCGGCCACCATGTAGGCTATGCCCTCGGTGACGCCGCGCACGACGTCGTACTTGTCGGTATGCGCGGAAAAGCCGGTGAACGAGGTGAAGGTGGTGAAATCCCAGTACGGCGCGCCCAGCCCGCCGATGGCGGGAAGACAGTGCAGCCTGTTCTTCGACTTGCGGCACATCCCGTCCACGTCCCCGATGTCCTCGAACAGGCCGAACCTCTGGCGCAGCCACTCGAGCGCCGTGCCGGCGGAATTGACCGTGCTCTCGGTGAAATAGCAGACGCCTTTGCGGCCCTCGCCCTGCTGCCAGCCGAAGGAGTTCAGCAGGCCGCGGACCTTGAGCGGCTTGCGGCCGGTGTTGACCAGCAGGAAGGCGCCGGTGCCGTAGTTCAGCGCGGCCGAGTTAGGGGCCTCCAGGCCCAGGCCCAGCATGGCCGCCTGCTGGTCCCCGAGCATCGCGGTGAGCGGCACGCGCCGCCCGCCGAGCTCCACGAAGCCCAGCCCGCCCGAGCTGGGGCATATCTCCGGCAGTATCTCCCGCGGCACGCCGAAGGCCGACAGCAGCTTCGGCTCCCACTTGAGGCGGCGCAGGTTCATAAGCAGCGTGCGCTGCGCCAGGGAAGGGTCGGCCGCGAATATACTTCCGCCGGAAAGCCTCCAGATAACGTAGGAGGCCACCGGGGCCGCCAGCAGCCTGCCGCCGGCGGCAGCGGCCTTCACGGCTGGGAAGCTCTGCAGCGCCCAGGCGATCTTGGAGGCGCTGTAATACGGGGTCTTGTAGAGCCCGGTCATGCCGTGGATGCGGGTATTGGAGAGCTGCACGCGGCCCAGCTCGGACAGCGCGCGGCCGTCCTGCCAGCTCAGCGCCGGGGCCAGCGGCGCTCCGGTAACCTTGTCCCAGAAGACCGTGGTGGAGCGCTGGGAGGCTATGCCCAGCGCCGCCGGCTCGGAGCCCGGCGGGAGCTTCTTCAGCACCTCGTCCAGGCTGTCGGCCTGCGAGCGGTAGAGCTGCTCGGCGTCGTACTCGGCCAGGCCCTGGGACGGGTAGGAGGCTTCCAGGCGGCGCTGAGCCTTGACGGCGATGCTGCCTTCCGGGTCCAGGGCTAGCGCGCGGGAGCTGGAGCTTCCCTGATCGAGAACGATGATGAATCTTCCGGCCATCCTCAGGTCCCCGGCTTCCTCGCCACCTTTATATCCACGGCCGTCCTCTTGACGGCGTGCTCCAGCAGGCGCTGCCTGGCCTCGTCGGAGATGTCCGGGCTGTCGAGCAGGCCGCTGATGCCGGCCACGGTGACGTTCAGCGCGCGCTGGTACAGGTCGAACTGGTTGAGAACCCCGAGCACGGCCTCGCGGTCGCGGAACTCCCATTTAGGGCTCTTGGTGACCTGCGCGGTGAAGGCCTCGCCCTCGTAGGCCCCGCCGCTCTTCGCAGCGCGGGCTATGCCGGCCGCCACCTCGTCGAGCTGGGCCTTTATCTCGTCCATCTTCTCCTTCAGCCGGCCGTAGCGGTCCACCAGCGCCTCTATCCTCTCGGAAGAGGCCGGGACGCTCTCCGTCCGGCCCGGGTGGCCGCCGCAATATTCCGGGCACAGGTGCTTGTAGTCGCACCACTTGCACTGCCGCTCGCCGGGGGTAGCGCCGAACTTCAGCCCCTTTATGTTCTCCGCGACGCCCAGCACCCGCTCCCAGAACCCGCCTATCTCGGAGTCGGAGGCGCGGTCGAACGGGTACTCCTTGTTCGACGGCACGTGATAATAGAGCATCTTCTCTATCCTGACCTCGGCCACGCGCTTGCCGTAGTTCTCGGCTATCCGCTCCTTGAGCCCCGGGTCCAGCTCCATTATCTTCTGGTACATGTAGAGCTGGGCCGGCTCCCGGCGCACGTCCTTGCCGGTCTTGTAGTCGGTCACGAGCATCCGCCCGTCCCCGAGGTGGTCTATGCGGTCCGAGATGGCCCGGACGAGCAGGCCGTCCACCGCCACGTCGGTGGAGTACTCCACCAGGAACGGCGGCTTGAGGACGGCGCGGTTGTGCTCGTAGTAGGCGCGCAGCATCGCGAGGCCCTTCTGGTAGTCGTCGTCGGCCTTGGCCTGCGTGCGGTAGCCCTTCTCCAGGTAGGACTTCAGGTTCCAGTCCGCGCGGAACGCCTCGCAGACCTCTTCCGCCGTAGGGAACGGGGGGGCCTTCACGGAATAGAGGAACTCCAGCGCCTTGTGTATGCTCGAGCCGAAGGCGAAGTAGTACTTCGGCTCCTCCTTGATCTTGTCTATGTACTTGAACTTGTACTTGAGCGGGCACTCCTCGTAGAGCGACATCCGCGAGTACGAGAAGAAAAGCAGCCCGTCCTTCCTGGCGGCCGGCGCGGTGGCGATATCCCCGAACAGCCCCTGCTCCGGGGAGGAACCGTTATTTTTTCCTTTCATATGACAGCAGCTCCGTGACCCTGTTCTCGAAACCCTTGCCGCCCACGGACGTGAGGACCTTGCCCGTCCACGGCGCGTAATATTCGTAGATCCACGACGGGAGCCCTTCCGGCCTGCGGCTTATCTTCACGCAGTCCTGGAACTCGCCGGCACCCACCTTCACGCTGAGGCCGGTACCCTCCACCCTGAAGCTCAGCCGCCCCTCCGGTCCGGAAGCGGACCAGGACTTGCCCTCCTCGAGCGGGTAGGAGAGCACCGGCGTATCAGCGCCGCCCTGGCGCTCCAGGAACCTCAGCCCGGAGAAACGGTAGGCCTTTTCCTGCGAGCTGACCAGCTGGTCGCCGGCGTAGAACGCGCTCCTCAGAACGGCGCCGGCCGCGGAGACCGGGGCCGTGGAGATCTCGGCCACCTGCCTGGCGTTCTTGCCCAGCGTCTGGGAGTCGCCGTACACCCATTCCGAGCCCGGCGCGGCGGGGAAATAGTCGGGGCAGATGAAGATGCTGCGGAACACGTCCTCGGGCATCTTGTACGACGGGTACTCGCGGGCCAGCCGCTCGAGCAGAGGCTTCGACTCGGCGCAGAGCCCCAGCTTGACCGCGTACAGCCCGGCCGCGGCCTGCAGGGCCTTCGGGGCTTCCGGGGCGGCGGGGTTAGCGAGCGCGAAGGCGCGGTACTTCTCCGCCGCTTTCAGCCAGCGGCCCTGCTTTTCCAGCGCGGCCCCGTCGCCGAAGCGGGCGCCGCAGGCGCACAGGGCCAGCAGCAGCGCCGGCAGGGCGGCGATATACCTCGTCTCCATCGTTCAATTATATATAATCCCGGGGAACGCCCGTGCCGGGATTCACCAAGCGGGTTCTTTTTTGTATCATAGCCCCATATGCAGAAAGCATTGACCGCGGTACTTATCCCCGCGCTGCTGGCCGGCTGCGCGATGTTCAGGAAGGGGCAGGATACCGCCTCCCGGCCCGTGGAGAACCCGCGCACCGAGGCCATAGGCGCGCCGCCGGCCTTCGCCCTGCCCGGCATCCCGCTCAAGAACGACGGCCCCGATGCCGCCCGCCCCGCCGCCCACCCGGAGAAAAAGGCCGTTACGCCGCCGGCCGCGGAAGAGGACAAGCAGACCAAGGCCGACCCGCCTCCGGCCGCTCCGGCGGCCGCCGCCCAGCCGGCCGAGCCGGCCGCGGTTCCCGCGGCTCCCGCCTCCGGCGGGAAGGACCTGGAATTCCACCTGAGCGCCGCCAGGAAATACTCCGCCCGCAAGAAGTACCTCTCCGCGGCGGCCGAATACCGCGCCGCGCTGGGGTATATCCCGGCCGGAGACCCGAGGGCCGTACACGCCCTGGAGCGCGAAGGCGCTATGACGCTCAGGGCCGGCGACACCGCCAAGGCGGCGGAGTACTTCGAAGCCGCCATAAAGAAAGCCTCCGACCTGGGCGTCACCGGCAACGATCTTTCCAACGCGCATCTGGGCCTGGGCTATTGCCTGGAAAGGTCCAAGGACGTGAGCGGGGCCATAGCCAACTATGAGAAGGCCCTCAAATACACCAGCAGCAAGGCCGTAAAGGCACGGCTCAACGAAACACTGCAGAGCCTAAAGAAGAGCGGCAGCTGAGCGCTGCCCGGAGCCGCAGAAACCCCTCGCTGAAACGAGGGGTTTTTGTTTTAAAATATTGTATGGTTTAATACAATATTTTGTATAATTAAATACAATATGGATTCAAAAATTCTCGCTATACACGCGGCTCAGCTAGGCCTGAAACCGCAGGACTCAGACCCCAATAATACCCTCGCGGCCGCCATTGAAAGCCGCGACCCCCGCTACTGGGCGGCCTTCCCCGCCATGCTGGCCAACGCGGCCGCGGAAGGGGGGCTGGACCTGGACGCGGTAAGCCGCGCCCTGCCGGAGGGGGAACGGAAGTTCCTCAAGATGCTGATCTTCGTCTCGCTGGGCCTTTACGAGGCCCTCGGGCTGAAATTCCAATGGGCCAGGAAGCTCTCCTCTGGCTTCCCGTCCCGCATGGTCACGGCGTTCAGGGACAAGCTCGGCCGGGACGAGCTGGTGGACCTCGGCGCGCTGCGCATAGCGCCGCGGAGCTTCAGGGACAGCTTCCGGCTCTGCTTCCGCGGCGCGGCGGACGGCCGCGCGCTGGAGGATTCTCTCTCGAGGATCTTCACCCGGCGGCAGGCCCAGCTCTTCTTCAAGCGGCTGCGCGGGGAGCGGATGACCAAGACGGAAAGGGAATATTTCTCCCGCGTGGTGAAGAAGAAGACGCTGGCGCTGGCCGACGACGAGCTTCACTCGCTGGCCCGCCGGGTCCTCGAGCGCGTCCGACGTGAAGATGGCCCGGCCGGAGATTAATTTTTGTAGAATATAGCCGGGAACCCGCAATAGGCTCCCTCAGCCGCCCCCATAGCTCAATGGATAGAGCACCTGCCTTCTAAGCAGGTAATCCAGGTTCGATTCCTGGTGGGGGTATTTCCTTTTTTCAGCTTTTTACCAGCATTTCCGGCGGGTGGAAGACGCGGCCGCCCTTCAGCCAGGCCAGCACGTCGCCGGCCAGGTAGAGGCTGCCGGCCACCAGCACCGTGGCGCCTGGCGGCGCCAGCTTCAGCGCGCGGCGCAGGGCCGCCACCGGGTCCTCTACGGCGATGACCGAGGAGCGCAGCGGCTCCGGCAGCAGGCGGCGCACCGCCTCCGGCGGGGAGGAGCGGTACGAAAGCGAGCGGGTGAGTATCAGCTTCGACGACGCGGCGCCCAGCGCGCGCGCCAGCGGCCCGGCGTCCTTGTCGCTCATGAAGGCCGCCACGCAGACCGCGGGCGGCCGGCCGGAGAACTCCTTCAGCAGGGCGGCGACGCCCTCGGCGTTATGCGCCCCGTCCACGACGACGCGCCGGCCGGCCACGCTTATCCGCTGGAAGCGCCCCGGCGGTATGGAGGAGCGCAGCGCCCTTTCGCCGCGCGCCAGGCTGAACCTGAGGCCGGCCTTCTCCGCCGCCAGCGAGGCCGCGCGCAGCGCGAAAGCCGCGTTCGGGAGCTGGAAAGCGCCGGCGCCGCGCAGGCCGGGCAGCACGCAGACCATCGGCCTGTAAACCCGGGCCCCGGCCGAGGCGGCGCTGCTCCGGATGACCCGCCAGGCCTGCTCCGGCACGCCTTCCCCGACGAGGACCGCCGCGCCCTTCTTGATTATCCCGGCCTTGTGCGAGGCGATGTCGCGCAGGCGCGGCCCCAGCAGGACCGTGTGCTCCAGGCTTACCGAAGTCACTCCGGCCACCGCGCCGGACGCCGCGTTGGTGGCGTCCAGCCTGCCGCCGAGGCCCGCTTCCACTACCGCGAAGCGGGTCTTTTTGAGCGAGAAGTAGAGGAAGGCTATCGCCGTCAGCGTCTCGAAGAACGAAAGCTCGCCCGCCGCGACGGATTCCACGCGCAAAAAGCAGGCCAGCAGGTCCTTCCCGGGGATCTCGCGCCCGTCGACCTTTATCCGCTCCCTCAGCGAGCGCACGTGAGGGCTGGTGTAGAGACCGGTGCTCCAGCCGTTGGCGGAGAGCGCCGCCGCCGCCATCGAGGCGGAGCTGGTCTTGCCGGTGGAGCCGCTGATGTGCACGACGGTGCCCATATGCTCTTCGGGGTAGTCCAGCCTGGCCAGCGCGGCCTTTATGGGCTTCAGGGAATAATGCCTGTCCACGGCGGGAGGGGGGAGGGCGCGCAGCCAGTCCTCGAGCCGCGCGTAGTCGGGCGGCAGGCGCCGGGCCCCGCCGCGCTCCTTCAGCGACGAGAGCATCTTCGCCGCGGTAAGCCCCGTGGCGGGGTGCCTGATGCCCGGCGCTATCTCGGCCAGCGGGGCCAGCACGAACTCGCGCTCGGCCAGGCGCGGATGCGGGACTTCCAGCCCCGCCGAGCTTATCACGCGCCCGCCGTAAAAAAGTATGTCCACGTCTATCGTGCGGGGCCCGTTGGGGACGGCGCGCCGGCGCCTGAGCGCGGACTCCACGCGGCCGGCCAGCGCGAGCAGGGCTTCGGGGGACAGCGCGGTCTCGCAGGCCGCGGCCATATTGAAGAAAACGGGCTGCTCGAGGTAGTAGAGCGGGGCGGTCTCGTATACCGAGGATCTCCTGACCGCCCTGCAGCCGCCAGCCTCCAGCAGGGCCAGCGCCCGCTCCAGGTTGGCCAGGCGGTCGCCCACGTTGGAGCCGAGCGAAAGGTACACCCTCACCGCGCGCTCCTTATGGCGTCGGCGACCAGCATGGCCCGGCGGCACTCGGCCACGTCGTGCACGCGTATTATGTCGGCGCCGCCGGCCACGCAGGCGGCTATGGTGCCGGACAGGCGCTCCTCCGGCTCGCCGCCGGCCAGCAGGCCGATGAACTTCTTGCGGGAGACGCCCAGCATCACGGGGCAGCCGAGCGCGCGTATCTCGGAAAGGCGCGCTATCAGCGCCAGGTTATGCTCCAGCGTCTTGCCGAAGCCTATGCCGGGGTCCAGGATAATGTCCTTCACCCCGGCCTTGCCGAGAACCGAGGCCCTGTCGGCCAGGAAAGCCTTCACCTCGCCCACCACGTCCTTATAGGCGGGGGAGGCCTGCATGGTGCGCGGCTCGCCCTGCATGTGCATGACGATGGCGCCGGCGCCGGTATCGGCCGCGGCCCGGACCATGGCGGGGTCTTTGAAGCCGGTAATGTCGTTTATGATGTCGGCCCCGGCCTTTACCGCCAGAACGGCCAGCTCCGGCTTGCAGGTATCCACCGAAACCGGTATTTTCAGCTTTCCGGCCAGCCCTTCCAGCACCGGCAGCACCCGTTTTGTTTCCTCCTCCAGCGTAACAGGGGCGCTGCCCGGGCGGGAGGATTCGCCGCCTATATCCAGCAGGTCCGCGCCCTGCTTTTCAAGCTCAAAAGCGTGGTTTATGGCGGCTTCCGCGGTGCTCCATTTGCCGCCGTCCGAGAACGAATCCGGGGTGACGTTCAGTATGCCGCAGACCAGCGTGCGGCCGGGGCAAAAGACCAGTCTCTTCATGCCGGAAATTCTAGCAATTTAACGCCGTTCATTGCGAAACCGCCTTAACTGCTCTATTCCGCCCGAAGAGGGGGGAGAAAAAAGTGCTTGTTTTTCAAGGTTTATCCGCAGGGGGGGAAAACCACCCCTTGACAAACTATACTATCCTATGCTATACTATATCCAGCAGTAAGCGTGTCTTCCCAAGGAGGCATTATGAACGTCCAGAAATACATGCTCCCGAAAGAGTTCAAGGTGTGGATGTGCGCGACTCTCGGGCTTCTCAAAGACGGCAAGA
>DAIENX010000003.1:0-28132 GCA_027340875.1 Elusimicrobiota bacterium | reverse complement strand
CGGCGCGCCTACAGGCATGGACAGCAAGATACTCATCGTTGACGACGACGCGCATTTGCGCGAGACGCTGCGCGACCTGCTGGAGATGGAAGGCTACAAGGTCTTCGAGGCCGGCTCCGGCGCCGACGCGATGAAGATGGTCGTCAGCGACTTCTTCCACGTCATCCTGATGGACTTCAACCTGACCGACAAGACCGGCATCGAGGTCATCAAGGACATCCGCAAGCTCAACACCGACAGCCAGATCCTGATGATGACCGCGCACGCGTCCCTCGACACCGCGGTCAAGGCCATCCAGGAGTCCGTCTACGACTTCCTGATAAAGCCCGTCGATTTCAACTACCTGCGCCGCGCGATCAAGAAGGCCGAGGAGAAGCTCTACCTCGAGCAGGAGAACCGCCGCCTGATCGACATGCTGAAGAACAACAACGAGGAGCTCGACCGGCTCAACGGCATGAAGAGCAAGTTCATGTCGATGGCCTCGCACGACCTGTCCAACGCGCTGATGACGCTGCAGATCAGCTTCGAGATGCTGGCCGCCACCATCAGCCCGAACAACGACCAGAAGAAGAAGATGGACTTCATCAGCGCCAGCATCACGCAGATCTCGCGCCTGATAGGCGACCTGGTGGACTGGGCCTCCATCGAGCAGGGCAAGTTCCGCCTGGAGAAGAACTATTTCGAGATGGACAAGATGGTGGAGGAGCTCGTCGTCGGCCCCAAGGCGCGCGCGATGCAGAAGAACATAGAGATAGCCACCGAGTTCCAGCCCGGCCTCAAGATGGTCTGCGCCGACAAGCGCCGCATCGGCCAGGTGCTGATGAACCTGCTCGAGAACGCGATCCGCCACACGCAGCGCGGCGGTAAGATAACGGTCCTCGTGGGACCCTACGAGAAGGACCCCGACAACGTATGCGTATCGGTGAGGGACAACGGGGAGGGCATAGACCCCGAGGTCCTGCCGAGACTCGGCCAGAGCTTTTACCAGCCCGAAGGCGGCAAGTCGCCGCACGGGCGGCTCGGCCTCGGCCTGTCGATCTCCAAGGAGATCGTGCAGAGCCACGACGGCCGCATCATAGTGGAGAGCGAGGGCGTGGGCAAGGGCTCCGCCTTCAAGTTCGTGATACCGTTCGCCAAGGAACCGCCCCCGGCGGACGCGCAGAAGCAGGGACAGCAGGGCGGGGGGCGCAAGTAAATACCAGCAGCAGACAAGGAGCGCATTATGGCCGTTGCCAAGAAGAACGTGACAGTACTGATAGCCGATGACCAGACCCTCTTCCGCGAAGGCATCAAGGACCTGCTCGAGGACGAGAAGGGCATTGAGGTAGTGGGGGAGGCCTCCACCGGCCCCGAGGCGGTGGCTATGGCCAAGAAGATAAAGCCGGACGTCATCCTGATGGACATAAAGCTCCCTCAGATGGACGGCGTCTCCGCCACCCGGGTCATCCGCAAGGAATGCCCCTCCACCAACGTGCTGATCCTCTCCTCCTACGAGGACGAGGCCCACATCACCGAGGCCATACAGGCCGGAGCCAACGGCTACCTGTCCAAGATGCTGCCCGCTTCCGAACTGGTGCACGCGCTGAAGACCTTCACCAGCGAGGGCGTGATGATCCCGCAGCCGATCATGGGCAAGCTGATCCAGGGCCTGCGCCAGATGGGTTCCCCCGGCTACGACAGCGCCCCCGACAGCCTGACAGCCACCGAAATAAAGGTGATGGCGCTGCTCGGCAAGGGCAAGAGCAACAAGGAGATAGCGGCGGAGTTGAACTGCTCCGTGAAGACGGTGAAGAACCACCTGAACAGCATCTTTCAGAAGCTCGGCGTCAACAACCGCACCGAGGCGGTGGTCAAGGCCATAGAGAAGGGCCTGATCTCGCCCGAAGACAACAGGTAGTGCCGAAACGCGCGGGCGCGGCGGCCGGCCCCCGCGGGGCCGGCCGCTTTGCGTCTCCGCGGCCTGTTAATAATATAGAAACATTGCGATTGTATACTGTTTAAGCACTTGAATCGGCCCATTTTTGCTGGTATAACATAAACGGGCCGGCGGAAAGGCTGGTAGTGAAGGATGAATATCATCGCGGCGGACCTGCTGGGGCTGTCGCGGCGCGTCATGCGCCGCGCGGAGCTGGCGTTCTACGGCATTCCGCCGGTGACGCCGGCCGTGCTGGCGCGCAGGTCCGGCCAGACCACCATAGAGTACCTGCTGCTGCTCGCGATAGTGGCCGGCGTGGCCGCGATGATGGCCATACTGTTCCACCGGCGCATACTCGGAGGGATATTCACGATAGTGGGGCTTATCATAGGCGCCGGCCAGCCGAAATAAGGCGGCGGCCTGTAACTGACTGGCATATGGAAGCTGGAACTGCCGGATACGAAAGCAGCAAGAGGAAGGCCTCAGGCCTTCCGCGCTTCTGCTCGTCCCGCCGCGGCCAGATCCTGATCCCGTCCCTGTTCGTCATCCCCTCCCTGCTGCTGTTCGTCTACCTGCTCTTCGAGACCACCAAGATCTCCCGCGAGAAGATCCGCCAGCAGTTCGCGATAGACTCGGCCGCGTTCATACAGATGAGCGACTACACCAATCTGCTGAACCGCACGGCCTACGTCAACGGCGCCTTCCCGTACCGCATCTTCAAGGAAGCCTACGAATGCCCCGGTCCCGACGGGGCGAACGAGCCGCTGCATTACGCCAAGGACCCGGAAGGGCATACCATCTGCGCCTACGACATGATGTACCAGGCCGGGGCCTATCCCAAGTACAAGGGCGACGTTTCCGGCACGGACCCGCCCTCGCTGGACGACAAGAAGCAGTGGGAGATCGAGTTCTACGAGCCGGCCAGACCGGACGTGAACAAGAACACCCCGTCCATCACGCAGGCCTCCGGCATCAGGAGCGACAGCAAGCCGCCCACCGACGCCGATACCTTCCAGCTGGTCACCTACCGCCAGGGCGTGCAGATACTGGTGCCTTACACCGCCGCCGGCGGCTATTTCAAGTTCTACGCGCAGGTCTACAGCCTGCTGGGCACCGTGGAGAAATCGCAGTGGACGGTCTTCGACCGCCTCACCGAGAACTTCAACTTCTTCCGCAAGTCCTATTATCTGAACTCCAACGCCTGCGAGCCCAACATGGCCCAGGCCTGCGGCAACGACGGCGTCTTCAGCCCCAACGGTTTCGCCTATAACCGCCTCGTGAGCGGCACGAGCTTCCTGATGCACTATATCAGCAAGCTGGTCTTCGTGGGCCGGTTCCACAACCCCAGCAGCCCGTACGACTTCGGCCAGTCGCTGGGCATGCCGGCGCTGGACGATCCCAACATAAACATGCTCTCCAAGTACCCGCCTGACGGCCTGTTCCAGCTGGCCAGCGTGACGCCCGGCGCCCTGCAGACCCTCGGCAACGGCCTGGACGTATACCAGGGCTGGGACGCGCCCTCCAACTATTTCAAGGTGGATTTCAAGGGGATAGCCAAGTGCAAGGAGACCGGGCGGCCCTGCGTGCATGCCAGGATAGCCACCCAGTGCCCCAACCTGCAGGGCAACTGGGCCAATTCGGGCGGTCAGAACAACTGCGTGTGGCCCAACCCGACCCCCAAGTACCAGACCAGGCTTTACCCGTGACCCTATGACGAAGGCGCTGAAGACCATTTCCGGGCGTATAGGCAGGGCGGCCTCCTGTCTGAGGGACGGCCGTTCCGGCCAGGCCATGACCGAGGTGGTGCTGCTGTTCCCTATCTTCCTGATCATCGTCTTCATAACCGCCAAGATCTTCGCGCTGCTGGTACTGGTGCAGAAGATGGAGATAGCCTCCTATTACGCCGCCCGCCGCTGGCAGCTGGAGTCGCATTTGAACGCGGACTGGGTGGTATGGGACGAGAACACCCTGAAGCCGGACATCATCAAGGCGGTAAGGGGGTATATCGGATTTGATACCCCCGCGGTATCAAAATTCCTGAACCTGAAGGACCTGAAGATGGACGTGGTCCGTACGCAGGTGTGGAACGTGGTGACGCTGACGGTGGTGACCAACCCTGCCGGGGTCAAGCTGCTCTGCAAATATCCGAAGCAGGCCGTATGCGGTCATCCCTACGGGGCGGCCTGTATGAACGGCCACGACTACCTGTGCGCCGGCGGCAAGAAGCTGGAGGTTATAAAGTACGTCCCCAACCGGGACAGACCGATCAAGTTCGTTCTGCCCGGCCTGAAGTAAACCGTGTCTAAAAAAATGGAGGAAATATAAAGGTATTTTGAACGGGGAGGCCGTTGGCCGCCTCGGTTCATGTCCCTTTTCCGCTTATGTTCTGGTTCAAGATAAAGAACTACTTTATGCGGCACTGGCTGGCCATAACCATTGTCGTTGTCGTGCTGCTGGCGGTGGTCTTCCCGGTCTGGTACCTGGCCGGGATGGAGGAGAACACCCGCCGCTATATAATCGGCATGAACGTGGCCAGCATGCCTTGGATGGTCTTTAACACGCTGATCTTCGTGGGCTTCCTGTTCCTGATGCAGTCCGGCGGCTTCAGCGCGCTGAAGAAGACCAAGGTGGACGCCGGCGCGGTCAATATACGTTTCACCGACATAGTCGGCCTGGAGGAGGCCAAGCGCGAGGCTTGGGAGCTGGTGCAGCTCATCAAGGACCGCACCCGCGTGAAGGCGATAGGCGGAAAGATCCTGAAAGGCGCCCTGCTGGTGGGCCCTCCTGGCTGCGGCAAGACGCTGCTGGCCAAGGCGGTGGCCACCGAGGCCGGCGTGCCCTTCCTGTCGGTGGCGGGCTCCGAGTTCGTTGAGGTCTTCGTGGGCGTGGGTGCGGCCCGCGTCAGGAAGCTCTTCAAGCAGGCCAGGGAGTACGCGCAGGCCCACGGCGCGTGCATAATCTTCATAGACGAGATAGAGGTCATAGGGCGCCGCCGCATACTGTACGACGCGTTCGGCGGCGGTTCCGAGACCAACAGCACGCAGAACCAGCTGCTGGTGGAGATGGACGGCCTCGATTCGGCCGCCAACGTTATCGTCTTCGGCGCCACCAACGCGGTGGAGAACATACTGGACGAGGCCCTGCTCCGGCCTGGCCGCTTCGACCGCAAGATCTTCGTGGACAAGCCCAACCTGGCCGAGCGCGAGAAGCTCTTCGCGCATTACCTGGGCAAGATAAGTTATGACACCTCTATGGACGTAGGGCGCCTGGCGCGCAAGGCCGTAGGCAACTCCCCGGCCGACATCGAGAACGTGGTAAAGGAGGCGGCGTTGATAGCCGTCCGCAACGACTCCGACAAGGTGACTTACAAGGACATCAGCGCGGCCATAGAGCGCATAGAGCTGGGGGTGGCTCACCGGCTCAGCATGACCCCTCGCGAGCGCGAGCGCATAGCCTGCCACGAGGCCGGCCACCTGGTGACCATCTACCTGTCCCATCCCACGGACGACGTGTTCAAGGCCTCGATCCTGCACCGCGGCGGGGCGCTGGGAGTGGTGCACCATATGCCGATCGAGGAGTTGCACGTGCCGGACAGGGACAGCTACATAGGCTGGCTGCGGGCCTCTCTGGGCGGCTTCGCCGCGGAGAAGATCAAGTACGGCGTCACCTCCTCCGGAGTGGGCTCTGATTTCGCCAGCGCGGCCAACACGGCGCACCACATGGTGTGGGCTATGGGCATGGGCAAGAGCGGCTTCATCGGCAATTACTCTTCGGTCAGGAAATCCGAGCGCTCCGCCGCGATAGCGGACAAGCTGGAGCTGGAGACGCAGGAACTGCTGCGGGAACAGCTGGCGGACGTGGAAAAGCTGCTGAGGGAGAACTGGAAGATAGTGGAGCGCTTCACCGCCGAGCTGCTGGCCCGCGAGGAGCTGGATTACGACGAGATAGCCGCCATCTTCGCGGAGTTCGGCAAGCCGTCGCGCATGCTCAAGAGCGCCCTGCCGGCCACGGACGGCCCGGAAGCCCCGTCCACGGCGCCAGGGGCTACCCCTTGAAAATTCCGGTTTCCTCTGCTATAACATTGTGAACGAAAGGCCCAGGAGATGGCGGAAGCCAGTCCCCAGACCTTTATCTTTTGTTTGCCGCCGGAGGAGATATGCCTTCCGAGGAAAATAGCGAGACCGTAGAGCAGAAAAAAGAGAGGAAATACTGGCCTCTGGCCCTGCTGCTCACTCTGGTGCTGCTGGGCGGCGGCGGCTACTACGCGCTGACCGGTCTGAAGGACACGGCCCACAAGCTGGGCGGCGGTTCCGATTACGACCAGCTTTCCGCCAATAGCTCCATTTATGAAGGCAACGCGGGCGGGAAGAAGGGCGACGTTTTCGGCGCCGGGGAAGAGTTGCCCGGCCGCGCGAAGGAAGAGGCCTCCGCATCCCGCCTTAATCCTTCCCTTTTCAGGACCAAGGATGAGCTGCTGGCTGACGCCTCCGGCCGCTCCACGCAGGTTTCCGGTGCTTCCGGACAGGGGGGCGATGCCGCAGCGGATGAGGGCGGCTCTTACGGCGGCAGCGGAGGGGGACAGGCCCCCGACGCCGCTATGAGGGGCAAGCTGCAGGCCAGGGCCTCGTTTTCCGGGGGGGCCGGCGGCACGAATTCCAAGGGCCTTCCTGCCGGTATGGCGGGGTTCAAGGGCAGCGGTACCATCGTAGGGAAGGCCGAGATCCAGAAGGAAAGCGCGCAGGCCTCGGCGAACAAGGCCGCGAGGGGCGGCGTGCTCGAGTCCCTCAAAGGCGCTTTCCGCGTCTCCTTCTACGGCGCCCGCCTGGCCTCCAACGACGCCGCCAAGAGCTGGGTCTCCAGGGCCTTCGACGCCTCCCCCGAGGCCGAGACGGCCATCGAATACGACGACGAAGTGCGCTCGAAGCTCGACAGGGTCAACCCCTCCTCCATACCCGGCTTCCTGCGCGACCAGGACGTCAGCGTGGCCGAGGCCAAACACCTCGCCGACTCCGAGGTCGCGGCCCCCAAGTTCAACAAGGAAGGCACCGAGGAGGCCCTGAAGAGGGACGACAAATCGCAGATAGGCAAGATGCTGGCCGACATGTCCGGCGGCATGATGAACGGTCTTTTCTCCGGCATAGCCGGTACCGGTTCTCCCGGCGATCCCGGAGGCAACGGGGACGGGCCTGGCGGTCTGAACGGCCTGGGCCTGGGCGGCGGAGAGGACGGCGAGGAACCGCAGGGCATCAGCGACGACGACCTGCAGAACTGGGTGGACGAGAACGGCTTCGGCGAGGAGTGCGGCTGCACCAAGGAGGCCCCCTGCTGCTGTCTGCCCAACAGGGACGGAGCAGGCGTCTCCGACCGCTCCTCCCTGTGGGCCGGCCCCGATTCCGGGGACTTCTCCTCCGGCGATACGATGTGGGTATAGGTTGTATCATCTCCATGCTCCGCCCGGCGCCGGCCCGGAGGATCTCTCCCGTGCGATAGACAATGACCAAGAACGATATATTGACCACCCTGCTGCTGCTGTCGCTGTCCGCCTGCGCGTACAAGCCGCCCGAGGAGCGGACGCTGGAGATATTCCGGGAGCAGGGCTTTTCCGAACAGGACCCCGGCAGGCTGAGAATGCTGCTGAGGGAGAAAGGGGCGGCCGGATTGAAGGAGGCGGACCCTTACTCCGAGATAGTGGAGCGCAGGCGCGCCTTGAAGCTTTCCTCCGCCGCGCCAGCCCCGTCCTTCGGCATGCTGACGGGGATAAAGGACGGCGGCTACTGCCTGTTCAGGGTGTTCAAGGGCTCTCCGGCCGAGAAGGCCGGCCTCAGGGACAGGGACAAGCTGCTCTCCGTTAACTCGCAACCGCCGGGTTCGGAAGGCTTCCTGAAGGCGCTGGCGGGCGGCGGCCAGTTGGCCATAAGGGCGGCCCGCCGCGGCAGCGGGGGGGTGTCCGAATTCGACGCCGCCGTCAAGGCGGAGCCGTTCTCCGCGCCGGAGATATTCGGCTTCTATGAGCCCGGTACCCGCACGGCTTTCGTGCGGCTGGGGCTTTTTTACGGCGATTCAGCCGCTATAGCCGCCTCCGGACTGGCCGGCCTGGTAAAGCAGGGGGCCAGGAACGTGGTTCTGGACCTGCGCGGCAACAGGGGCGGATCGCCGGCCGAGGCGGCCGACCTGCTGACCCTTTTCGCCCGGAAGCCGGGTCCGGTGCTCAGGCTGGCTTCCAGGCATGAGCTGTATTCCAGGGATTATCTGGCCAGGAAGGCCGGCCCTTTCTCCGGTTTTCGCGTGGCGGTACTGGTGGACGGCGGTACCTCCATGACGGGCGAGGTCTTCGCCGCCTCTCTTAAGGAGCTGGCGGGGGCCGCTCTGGTGGGCTCGCGCACCGCCGGCAGGGTATCCGTTCAGAAGACCTTTCCTCTGGGCGAGGGCCGGGGTTTGCGCCTTACCGTGGCCAGGCTGGTCACGGCGTCCGGCGCGGACCTGGAGGGCCGGGGGGTGCAGCCCGACGTGCCGGCGGGCGGCGGCACGCCCGCCTGGGGCGCGGCTTCCCTTCTCTCCGATAAGGCGTATTCGGCCGCGCTGGAGTCGTTGCGCGGCGGTTCGAGGGCCCCTTGACGCGTCAACGGATGCCTCTTGACAAACCGTATCCGTCTGCTATAATATAACCGCGGAGAGGCGTGGTTCGCGGTGGCCGTCCGATGGGCATAGCCCCTGATACGGCACCTTCAGTGACGTGCCCCGCCCTTTTGGCTTGGTGCAGTGCGGCAGCGGTGCGGTGGTGCAGTTGCGGTCGCAGACAGACGCGGTGTGACGGTAGCGCGGTGTGTGTCCCAAAAGGGCGGGGTGTTTCAGTAGGAAGCCGGGGCAGTAGTTTTAGAAGCGTACCGATAATAGCAAAGCCGGCCAAAGCCGGCGGCGCAAAGCTAAGACCCGTTACGTGAACGGGGGTCAGGCTGCCGAAGACCAGGGACCGTACGGCTTTATGCCGGCGTTGCGGAACGGATTCAGGCCGTTTCCGCTGTCTTCGGGGTATCAGCCCAGAACCGGGTTGAGGCGAAGAGAGCGGAAACGGCCCTTTTTTGGGCCCCGCCGGAGGCAAGGATGTCCCACGCCGGAATGCCAGGCAGGATTATAATGGCGGCCCAGGGCCGTCCTCTTCCCGCGCGCCCGGGCGCGCGGCCCATGTCACGGCTTTTTAACGTTTGCGAAACAACGATTTTATATTATAATGATTTAATTACCGTGTCCGCCCCGCGCCCCCGTACGGCCACTGGCCGGAAAGTAGCGCAGAGCGGCTTGGTCGTTTTGCGTTTACCGATGCTAAAGACTATTATAACGATATTAATGATCGCAGTCGGCGCCGCCAAGGCCGCCGACGTGCCTGCGCCCGACCGCGCCGCCGACGAAAGCCGGCTGGCCGACAAGGACTTCCATAACCGCCGCAAGGCGCTGGAAGATGTCGGGGGTTCGAAGCAGCCCTGGAAGATGGACCTGCTGAAGAAGTCCCTTTCCGACGAAGATCCGGCCATCAGGGAGCGCGCCGCCCGCCTTATAGGCCGCTCCAAGGACAAGGCCGCCTACCTGGTGCTGTCCGATTCGCTCAAGTCCACGGACACCGTTACGCGCCTCGGCGCGCTGGAAGGGCTGCGCGATCTGGGCGACAGGCGCGCCGCCGCTCCGGCGGCCGCGCTGATGAGCGACAAGGACAGGAACACCCGCTGGAAGGCGGCGGAGGTGCTGGGCTCGCTCGGCTCCGACAACGGCGTACCCGCGCTGCGCAAGGCGGCCGTCGGCGACGAGGACGAGCTGGTCAGGATAGCCGCCGTGGAGAGCCTGGGCAAGATAGGCACCCCCGCGGCGCGGTCGGCCCTGAACGCCCTCAAGGCCGGGCCGGACCCTAAGCTGGCGGGCTGGGTCTCCAACGTGCTCAGGTCCATGGAGGTCCCGAAAGGCCGCTGAGGCCCGTGGAACGATATGCCGGCTATAGCGGGAGAACGGAGGAACTCGGCGGGCCTTAAAGGCCTCGCCTCCGTCCTTGCCGCCCGCTTCAAGGGCCGCGCCGCCGCCGCCCTGCTCCTGCTCCTCCCCGCCCTTGCGGCGTTCCGCCTGCCGGGCTACGCCGCTCCGCAGCCCATAAGCGGCGCCGACAGCACGGACTGGCCCGCCTCCAGGAAGGTCTTCTACAGCGAAGGCTACAAGCGTACCTGGGTGTTCTACGAGAACGCCAAAGGCTTCGCCAGCCGCTCTTTCAACGGCGCCACCTGGTCGGCGGAAGAGGTGGCCATCTCCACCATCGAGGCCGGCGGCAGCGTGAACCTGATGTACGGCAGCGTCTACTACGTGGCCACCGACAGCGTGGTCTACGCGGTGGCCAACGACCCGTCCGCGGATACCGATCCCACTAATCCTCCCCCAGCCAATAACATTTTCCTGAAGAAGGGCACGCTCAATGCGGACGGCAGCATCACCTGGGGCGGCCTGCAGACCCGGCCGATAACCGGCAACGTGGACGGCAGGACGCCTTCGGACTGCTACGCCGGCGGCAACGTGAGCATAGCGCTGATAGGCAACATGACCACCGGCGCGGTGGCCTGGGTCTGCGACGCCAAGCGCCGCGGCGGTACCCAGACCTCCGTGCTGGGCCAGCCGGACGTGGGGCTCAACCTCGTGGGCGGAACGGTGATATCGGTGGACCAGAACGACCGCACCAGCGAGGGCGCCGGCCCCTACAAGCAGTTCGGCACCATAGTGCCGGTGAACGACGGCGGCACCTGGAAAGTGATAGAGGCGCAGGTGGACCGGAGCGACCGCCCCGGCTCGCTGAGGATACACCGGTATAACGGGACCACCTACGAGGCCCGCGAATGGAGCACTGCCCCCGGCACCGGCGGCAACGACCCGTATTATGCCCCGTCCATGGCGTCAGAGCCCAATGCCTCGGTAGTGCATCTGGCCTTTATCGATAACACCGGCTCGCTGGTCTACATGCGGCGCACGGCGGCCGGCACGTGGGGCGTCGGGCCCCTCGCCATAGACAATCTCGGCGCCGCCTTCGCCACCCCTTACGGCCAGCCCTCGGTAGTATACGCCGCCAAGGACGCCGCCGACGCCGCCTCCTATAATAAGGTTTACATCATCTATCTCTCCACGTACGGCTCGGTCAATTACGCCGTAGGACCGGCCACGGCCACCGCCGCCGGCGAATTCTCGATAACGCGCGACTGGCAGCAAAGCGCCGGCGGCGCCACTTCCCCGCAGGCGCCTTCCTACATACAGCTGCCCTATCCCGTGCCCGTGGCCTGGACCGCGGGCGGAGTCGTGGAATTCGACAGGCTGCCCACGTCGAACAATGCCCCGCCCGGCGTGACCTCCGCTTCCCCGGCCACCGTGGGCATAGGCGCCGGTCTGGTGGACTACGCCACGGACCCCACCTACGACATCACCTTCACCGGCACAGGCTTCCTGAACAATCCTGCCCCGGGCGTCATGTTCTCCCGCAACGGTTCGGCGGTGGCCGGCGTGGCCATCACCAGCGTGACCTACAACAGCGCCACGCAGATCCAGGCGCATTTCACCGTGGACCAGTCCGTCGCCGGAGGGCCCATGGACGCCTTCATCTCGAACTGGGACGGCCGCGACGGCTTCAAGGCCGGAGTGGCCACCGTGACCGTGCCTTCCTCCGACCTCACCTACCCGGTGGAGCCCATACTTTATTCCAGCGGCATAGCGCAGATCACCGGCGTCTCCGGCCTGTCGCCGGCGGCGGGCCAGAGCAACATCGCCCCCGAAATGAGGATAACCCGCTCCGACGGCTACCAGTGGAACTCCGTGAACTACGTGGACCCCGCCATTTCCGGCCAGCAGTGGCTGCAGGTCACCAGCGGCATCACCACCTGGTCCAACGGCGGCTGGCCCAACGACGCCGCCGCGCAGGCCGACGGGGCCACCTACACGCTGGAGAGCCGCGGCAAGACCAGCGACAGGGGCTTCGGGAACCCCTCCAGCGCGGTGACGTTCAAGATAGACAAGTCGCCTCCCGGCGTCAACTTCACTATGCCGGTCCCCAACTCCAGCAACAGTTCCCTGCTCAGCATACAGGGTACGGCCGCCGACGCGGGGGTGGGCCTCCAGAGCGTGCAGATGCAGCTGATAAACTCCGGTCCCAACGGCACGATAGGCGAGGCGGTTGGCAACGACGATACCTACTGGACCGGCTTTGACGCCACGGGATTTCAGGTCCCCGCCACCTGGTACTACGTGGTCCAGCTGCCTTCTCCGCCGGGCACGCTGACCAATTACTCCTGCGGCGACGAATGTCTCAACAAGTCGCTGAACTTCATAGTCAAGGCCGTCCCGGACAACGTAGCGCACTCCAAGCTGCCGGCCTGGATAGACGGCAGGAAGTACCGCATCCAGGCCAGAGCCTCCGACAAGTTCAATCCCCAGACCGTGGGCCTGAGCCGCGATTTCTACTACGACGTCACCGCGCCGACGATAACCGTCACGGTGCCGGAGGCGCTGATGCCCAACGCGCCGGTCTCCCAGGGCGACCCGGCCAACGTCTGGCGCAACTCCTTCGACTTCCTGCAGGGCAGCCTGCTGGACAACGTGGTGGACAACGTCATCGGCACCCGCCGGGTCTACTACTGCGTCTACGAGCAGGGCGGCGCGGACAAGTGGGGCAGCGGCTGCGCTTCGCCAAGCCCCATCTATCAGTACGCGCAGTACGCACCGGCCTCTGACCCCTACCCGTTCAGCATCGGCGTCTCCACCGACTGGAAGAACGGCTTCTGGTACGACGTGGCGGTATACGCCGCGGACGCCGCCAATAACTCCACCGGCACGGCCCTTTCCCCGGCCACCAGCGGCTACTTCCTCTACGACAGCGAGATCCCCACCCTCGGGATAACCTTCCCGGTCTCCGGCGGTAATTACGGACTGAACTCCCTTGTCCGGCTGCTCGGCACCGCCAACGACGGCTTCTCCAAGGTGTCGAAGACCGAGTACACGCTGAGCCACCCGCCGCTGGCGAAGTGGGATAAGGCCTCCTCCCTGTGGCTGGACCAGACGAACGACATCTGGAACGTGGGCGGGACCACCACCACGGTCCCCTACGATGTGTGGCAGTCCTCCAATATAGCGTGGCTCTCCGGAGAGCAGTATACCTACGTGGGCCGCGCGCTGGACAAGGCCGGCAACTACTCCACCGTATATTCCACGGTGGTGTTCAGGTACGACGCCACACCCCCGGCTACCGCGGTGCTGAACCCGCTGACCGGCGCCACCTATTCCGACACCGCCCTCACCAACATCTCCGGCACGGCCAACGACATGCCGGACACCACCCGCCAGTCCGGCCTCAACATGACCTGCATAGGCGTGCAGCGCCAGTCCGACGGCCTGTGGTGGAACGGCACGGTCAACGGCTGGCAGGCCAGCCGCAACGACTCCTGCCAGTCGCCGGCCGCTTCCTGGAACCACCAGAGCATGGGCGGCTTCTGGACGGGCGTTCCTACCGCGGACGAGTTCAAGGTCTACGCCTGGTCGAAGGACAACGTGGACCTGCCCGACGGCACTTTCCGGAACGTCGAGTCCTCGACCACGCTCAAGAAGACCTTCAAGTACGAGGTGCAGCCGCCCACCTCCACCATTCTGTCGCCTTCTGACAACTCCTGGTACAGCAATAACGCCGGCTACCAGCTCTCGGCGATAGTCGGCTCGGCCGTGGACCTGCCGCTCACGGGACTCGCCTCCGGCGGCCTGGTGAGCGGCATGCAGGCCGAGGTGCGCGACGAGGTCACGCTCACCTGCTGGAACGGCACCGATTTCAGCGGCGCCTGCGGCGGCGCTGCCACCTGGAAGGACATGGCCCTGGTGGCGGACAGTACCTATACTTATAACACCTCCACCCTCTTTGCGGCCGCCGTGGACGGCAGGCCTTACCGCGTCAGGGTGCGCGCGGCGGACAGCGCGCTGGACAAGGACAACATCCTCAAGTCCAACGTGGAATCAGTGTTCTCCCAGGGGCGCAACCAGAACACCTTCCGTCCGGACCGCACCCCGCCCACCACCCTCATACAGTCGCCGGCAACGGCCGACGTGTACGTGTTCAGCTCCCTTTCCGGCACCGCCGCAGATACCTACACCGGTGTCAAGCGGGTGCAGGTGGCTTATTACAGCCTTACGGCGCAGAAATGGTGGAACCCGGCCACCGTGGGCACTTTCAGCCTGGGCGACGGCATCAACCCGCCGCCCGAGTTGGCTTACGTGGAGGCCTCCACTTCCACCGCCACGCCCGTGCCGTGGACCGTGACCGGCTCCAGCGTGCCGGCGCTGGTCAACGGCCAGAGCTACCTGGTCTTCGCCAGGGCCACGGACCTGGTGGACAACAAGACCGCCTGGCCCGGCTACGCCGGCTTCACCACGCCGCCCGCGCAGTCCTCCCTCATCAAGATCAACAAGGTGACGCCGCTGCCGGACTCCACCATCTCCGTGCCGCCCAGCGGCGTGCCGTACTACCGGCCTACGGACCTGGCCGTCATCAGCGGCACGCTGCAGGCCGCGGACACCGTGCAGGTGATGATAACCGATCTCAGCGTCACCCCCAACCAGGTCTGGACCCCGGGCGGCTGGATCTCCACGGTCACCTATCTGGCCGGCTGTACCGACTCCACCTATGTGATCGGGAAGTCCACCTGCGGCTACTTCGGCGTGGACAGCATAGCGGCGCCGAACTGGAGCAGGGCCACCGCAGGCATCTGGCCAGCCGGCACCGCGTATTTCAGCGTGAAGTCCAGGGCCGCTTCCGACATCGACGGCATACCGGAGCTGACGCCGCTGCCGGAAAGATATTTCTATATAGACGGCGACGACCCGGCCACCACCCTCGCGGAACCGAACGCGCAGTACGAGCGCAGCGTCCCTTCGATCTACGGCCTGGCGTCGGACGTAGGCGTCGGCAAGGTGGTGAACGTGGAGGTGGATATCTCCACGATGTCGGGCACCTATTACTGGACGGGCTCCAGTTGGACCGCTTCGGGAGCGGTCTGGCTGCCGGCCGTGCCGGACGACGGGTTCTTCGACTCCAATTCCGAGGGCTGGCACCTGAACACCGGCCTGCCGGCCTTCGAGAACAGCAAGACCTACGAGGTCCAGGTCAGGATCACCGACAAGGCCGGCCGGCAGAAATATTTCCCCACGCCCTACCAGCAGTTCACCATAGACACCGCCTCGCCTACGGCCCGGATACTCCTGCCGGACGGCCTGCAAGGGGTCAATATCATCGCGGAACTTTCCGGCACCGCGGCGGACAACGGCCGGAACGAGAGCGTGCAGGTGGCCATACAGCAGTGGGGCAGCCCGCAGCTCTGGTACGACGGCACGGGCTTCAACGCGCTGCAGTCCAACCCCTACTGGCTGTACGTAGGCGGCGCGAACGGCTTCCTCTCGCCGAACGCCACCAGCTGGGCCTACGCCCCGGCCGGCCTGGACTCCGCCTCTCCCGGCGGCCTCAAGTACCTGCTGCTGACCCGCTCCACCGACGTGGCCGGCAACCTGCAGGACCAGTTCGTCGTGGACGTGTCCTCGCGCGTGGTCTTCGTGGACAAGGCGCCGCCGGCGACCTCCGTCACGCTCCCGGCTGACGACTCCAACGGCTTGAGCGGCCGCTACAAGTCGGCGAATATCGGCAAGACGGCCACGTCCTCGCGTTTCTACGGCTCGGCGTCGGACAGCTTCTATGCCGCCAACAACGCCGGGGTGGAGAAGACGCTGATACGCCTGTCCTACCTGCTCTCCGGGGACACCTGGTACTGGATCGGCACCTCTTTCAGCTCCGGCACCGCGGCGCTGTCCGCCTCCTGGGTCAACGCCTCCGGCGTCGGCAGCTGGATCTATCCCAACGATATAACCTGGCCGGCCGGGGACAGGGAATACGCCCTGGAAGCCAGATCGATGGACGCCACGCGCCCGTGGGACGGTATCGGCCAGGGCAACTGGGAGACAGTTCTCTCCCAGGGCCAGAACCTGATGAAGTTCGTGATCTGCGACACCCCTCCGGACGTGGCCATAACCACCCCGACCGAGCTCTCGCTGACCTCCGATACCAACATCTACGGCACGGCCAACGGGAACCTTGCCGGCTTCAACAAGGCGCAGGTGCGCATCTCCACCGGGACCGGCGCGGCGATAAAATACTGGGACGGCCTGGCGTCGTCCTGGGTGGCGGCCCCGGAGACCTGGAACGATTCCATCCGGATGGGCCCCACGTCCTGGTATTAAACGGTGCCGGCTTCCATGCTGGTGGCCAAGACCACCTACACCGTGTCGGCGCGTGCGCTGGACTACGCCGGCAACTACTCCGTCATTTATTCCACGCGCGACTACCTGAACCAGCGCCCCGTCACCACCGTGCAGGAGCCGTATAAGACGGCCTATAATACCCTGACGCTGTTGAAAGGCGACGCCGTGGACAACACCGCCGTAGGCGCGGTAGCGTTCAGCATCTTCAACTACGACCAGAACAAGTGCTATGACCCGTCGCTCGACCCGCCGTGGAAGACCGCCGGCTGCCTTACCGACAACGACGCGCCGTGGATCTCCCCGCAGATGACGCTGTGGACCACCTCGGCCACCTGGACGTACGGCGTACAGAACTCCACCTGGACCAGCGGCGCCCATTACCGGGTCAGGGCCCGCTCCATGGACGGCGCGGGCAACTGGGATATCGTCTATTCCACCGGCGCGTTCCAGTTCGACACCGAGATCCCGGTCTCCAGCGTGACCTACCCGGCCAACGGTTCCCACCTGCCGCTGTCGGCCTATCCGATAACGATAACCGGCACCGCCTTCGACGGCTTCTCCGGGGTCAATAACGTCACGCTCTATCTGAGGAAGTCCAACGGCGACTACTGGACCGGCGTAGGCTGGCAGGCCTCGCCGGCGGTATCGCTGCCTACCGTGCCGCCGTATACCGGTTGGAGCAGGGACATCGGCAGCCAGGTCGCGGCTTACATAGACGGCGAGAGGTACAACATAGAGGCCTACGCCAACGACGCGGCCTCCAACTCCGAGGCTCTCGCCGTGAAGTCCACTTTCGTCTACGACGTCAGCCGCCCCACCAACGCCGTCACCTACCCGTACGACAACGGCTACATCAGCCAGACCGGCAAGGCCGCCGGCTCCTCCTACGACAAGCCCTACGGCATGGTGGGCGACGTGAAGGTGCGGATAAAGCAGCTGACCGGGCCCAAGGCGGGGCATTACTGGCGGGTGCTGGACTCCAGCTGGACGGTGGAGAGCGCGCCGGAGGTCTGGAACAGCGTCGTTTCCTACGGCACGCTCAGCCCGGCCGCGACCTGGTGGCAGCTGAACGCCACCCCCTGGCAGAGCGGCGAGACCTACGAGTTCAACTCCTACTCGGTCGACAAGGCCGGCAACGCGGAGCTCGTTTACTCCACCGCCACCAGCATCAAGGCCGATTTCACGGCTCCCACGTCCACGATCACGCTGCCGGCGGAGGGGGCCACTTACGGCTCGTCGCCTCTGCCGCAGGTGACCGGCACCGCCTCCGATGTGGCGCCGGGCGTAGTGGACAACGTCTTCCTGCAGTTCGCCTACACGCCCTCCGGGCAGGGCGGCGCGGTGGCCTGGACCTTCGACGGCCAGAACTGGCAGAACAACGCGACCACCTGGCTCCCCGTCTCCTCCGTCACGCTGGCCGCCGGGAACTGGACCTACACCATCCCGGACATCATCTGGCAGTGGAACAACGCCTGGTACTCGGTCCGCGCCTACGCCCGCGACAAGGCCGCCAATACCGAGACCATGATCTGGCGGAAGAACTTCTACTACAGCGCCCCGTATCCGGACACCTGGATCAGCGTGCCGTCCAACAACACCTTCACCAAGTCGAAGCCCCAGGTCATTTCCGGCGGCGCGACCAAGTTCGCCTACTCCATACTCTCCGGAGTGAAAGTGTCGGTCGAGAGGCTGAGCGACGGCTATTACTGGTACGGGAGCTCCTTCTCGGCCCCCGGCGCGATGCCGGGGCCGGCCGCGCCCCGCGCCTACTTCAACGTCAGCAACATCACCGTCCTGCCGGACTCCAGCCTTTACTGGGAGTGGACCGACAGCATCTCCACCTCCGCGTGGACGGACAATACTTCTTATTACTTCCTTTCCAAGGGCGTGGGCCCGGCCGGCGAGGAGCAGGCCATCGATCTCAACGGCAACATAGTGACGTACGACCTCACGCTGCCTGCCGCTTCTATCTCCTCTCCCGGTCCCGCGATCTACCGCAACGTCCCGCAGCTCTCCGGCAACGCTTCCGACACGGCGCCGGGGCAGGTGGAAAAGGCGGAGATAACCATACAGGACCTGTCCTATTCCACCACCTACTGGAACCCGGTCACTACGGCCTGGCAGAACGGAGTGGTCTGGGCCACCACCACTTTCAACGCCGGCGCCTGGTCCGTCAATACCGGGCTGCCCGCGTGGGCGGACGGCGCCGCTTACAGGATAACGCCGAAGGTCACCGACAGGGCGGCCAACGTGCAGACCGGGTCGGCGGTGGATTTCCTCGTGGACAGGACCTCTCCCACGGCGGTGCTGCAGAACTTCATCGCCGTGAACTCCACGGTGCCCGCCGTCAGCGGCCAGGTGCGTTCCTCGCTGGACGCCGTCTCCGGCACCGCCTGGGACATAGCCGGCCCCGGCGGCACCGCCGGCAAACTGGACAAGGTGCTGCTGCATCTCAAGAGGCCGGCCCAGGACGTAGAGCCCCTGCCGAGCTACTGGCGCTGGGATAGCGGGAACTGGGACGCCACGCGGCCGGAGGGCGACGATATCTACTGGGGCACCGCCGCCGTGCACGTGCCCAACGTCACCGTCTCCTCTTGGACGCATTCGCACATGCCTCCCCCGGGCTTTTTCACCCAGGGCTATTGGTACATTGTCTGGAGCCGGGCCAAAGATACTTCGCTGACCCCGGGCAACACCCAGCAGGTCTATGCCGACGGCGTCTCCTCCTTCACCATAGTCTGGGACGCCCAGCCGCCGGTCGTGGCGCTGACGGGCTACGAGGATACCGGCGGCTACGGGAAAGTGAACCCCAACGGCGCCTGGACCCTGAGCGGTAACGCCTCCGACACCCCGGCCGGGATGGGCGCCGTCACTAACATAAGGCTGCGCATCGGCCGGCTGGAGGGGAATACCACCTATTACTGGACCGGAGGCACGTGGTCCGCCACGCCCTCCGAGGTGTCCCCCGGCGCCTTCATTTCCGGCAACTGGGTCTATACGCTGCCTGCCGTTAACCAGGTTTCGGACGAGAAATACATGATAGCGGTGCGCGGCATAGACGACGCGGTGCCGCCCAATTCCGGTACTTTCGGCGCCGACGTGGAGGTGGTGCTGGACACCACGCCGCCGTCCGTGCTGATAACCACGCCGTCGGCGTCGGTACTGGCGCAGAAGGCCCCGTTCACCATCTACGGCACCGCCAACGCGGACCTGGCGGGGCACCAGTATACGGAGATACGCATTTCCACCGGCGTCGGCGCCGCCGCCCGCTACTGGAGCGGTTCCGCCTGGTCCGCCTCTCCCGATACCTGGATATTGACCACCAAACAGGGGCCGACCTCCTGGTATTACACCGTGCCCGGCGCGATACTCTCCGACGACACCCCCTATACGGCCTCCGCGCGCGCGAGGGACTACGCCGGCAATTATTCCACTCTCTACTCCACCTACGTCTTCACCTACGACTCGGTGCCGCCGCACGTCTCCCTGTCCTTCCCGCTGAACGGGGAGGCCTATTCGCGCATCAGGCTGTCCACGCCAGCGGCCGGCGCCTCCGACCAGAACGACCAGACGGACCCTTATTCCAAGGTGAACGCCGTCTACCTGCAGATCACCGATCTCGGCAACACCACCTGTTTCAACGGCGTATCCTTCGGCGCCTGCCCCTCCTGGCAGCCGGCTGCCGGGCTCGCCTCCTGGAGCTATAACAACGCGAACCTGGACCTCTCCGGGAACCGGCAGTACAAGTTCGAGGCCAAGGCCGTGGACTACGCAGGCAACGAGTCCGTGCCGGCCGCCGCGACGATCAAGTTCGACGTCAAGTCCCCGACCTCTACTATAACCTATCCGCTGACCGGATATACCACCGGCTTCACGCGGATAAGCGGCGAGGCCGCGGACGTGGCGGATACCTATCGCGCCAACCTGGGCACCTATACCGTTAAAGTGGCGCTGCAGCTGGTCGGCGGCAACTGGTGGAGCGCCAACAACCTCTTCGACGCCACGGACCCTGTCTGGTTCGAGACGGCGGTGGACACCTCCGCCTACGATACCGGCAAGAGCACCGTAACGTGGACCTACAACCTCCCCGCCGCGCTGCGCACCTACCTGGCGGCGCCGGCCAACCAGAACCTGCAGTACCGGCTGGTGCCGTGGGCCTACGACCTCGCGCTCAACCCGGAGTACGGCCCCGGCGGCGGCCAGCCTCTCGCCGCCAATATCCCGGCCGGCACCGGACGCGTGATCACTTACGACAACGAGAAGCCGGTCAGCTATATAACGCTGCCGTCGCTGCCGAGCTACAACTCTCTGCCCAACATCGCCGGTACCACCGGCGATAACGTCGCCGTGGCGCAGACGCGCATAACGGTGTTCATGACCTCGCTGAACAAGTATTACGACCCGTCGCTGAACCCGCCCTGGTCGACCACCGGCGCGTCCGAGAACTCGGCGCCCTGGCTGCCTCTGCAGGAGGTCCTGTACGCCAGTTCTTCCTCGTGGACCTACAATATCCAGAACTCCACCTGGACCAGCGGCGCCACGTACCGCATCCGGGCGCGCGGCCTGGACGTGGCCGGCAACTACGACACCATCTACACCACGGCCACCTTCCTCTATGACAACCAGGCGCCCGTCTCCACCGTGACCGTGCCGGCCGACGGCTCCCATCTGAACTATCAGGCGGCGCAGGTCCTGGGCACCAGTTACGATCCCGGCTCCTCCGGCGTCTCGAACATCTCGCTTTACATCACCAGAGACTCCGACGGCTGGTACTGGAACGGCGTCAACGGCTGGGCCCTCACGCCGCAGCCGCTGGGCGCCAATCCGCCCTGGACTGGCTGGGACCATGCCATAAACCCCGCCATGTACGCCGGGAACGACGGCAGGCGCTTCACCGTGCAGACCAGCGCCAACGACGCCGCCACCAACCAGGAAGGCTACGGGGTGAAGGCCTCGTTCGTTTACGATATAACGCGTCCCACGGCCGCCATCTTCTATCCGTACGACAACGGCTACATCAGCCAGACCGGCAAGATCTATGGCGGCTCGTACGACAGCCCCAACGGTATAGTGAACGACCTGAGGGTGCGCGTCAAGCAGCTGACCGGCCCGAACGCCGGCAAGTACTGGAGCATCGCCGGTTCCTCGTGGGCGGTCGCCGCCCTGGAGAACAGCGTGCAGTCCTACGGCGTTCTCAGTCCGGCCGCGACCTGGTGGCAACTCAACACGGCCCCCTGGCAGAGCGGCGAGACCTACGAGATCAACGCCTGGGCGGTGGACAAGGCCGGCAACTACCAGCTGGTCTACGCCACGGCCACCAACATCAAGGCCGACTTCACGCCGCCGGTTTCCACCGTCACCTATCCCACCCACGGGGCCGGGGTGCACGCCGAACTGAACGTCATAACGGGCTCCGCCTCCGATTTCGCGCCCGGCACGCTGGACAAGGTGCGGCTGTCCTACTACTGCGTGGACAGCGTCTGCGCCGGCAAGTACTGGAACCGCGCCACCGGCGCCTGGGATTCCGCCACGGAGCTGTTCTACGACGCCACTATAATCGGCAACACCTGGCAGGCCACGGGAGCTTCCACCCCTACCTGGTACACGGAGCTGGCCGGCGTGCAGTACCAGATCTTCGCCAAGGCGGTGGACCAGGCCGCCAACGCGGTCGCCAAGCCGGCGCAGGCGCTGCCGGACTCGCCGCTGATACAGTTCCGGCTCTATCCTCCGCCGCCGGTCTCCGACATAACCACGCCGCCTTCGGGGGTCCCGCATTACCGTTCCGACAATATCCCGCCCATAATCGGTACGGCGGTCTACGCCACTACGGTGGCGGTGCGCATAACGGATTACGGGCCGGACCTGAAGGAGAACGAGGGCAACGACGATCTGGCCTGGAACGGCTCGGCCTGGGTATCCACCACCGCGTTCACCGGCTACGCCGGCGTCAACACTTTCCCGAAGCCAGGCTGGACCATAACCCTGCCGACGTGGAACGGCAACCGGAAATACCGCGCGGTCTCCAAGGCAACGCATGAGATCTACGGTTATCCGGAGACGCCCGGCTCCGGCCGCGAGTTCGTCCTGGACGCTTCCAACCCCGCCGCCGCCATAACGATGCCGGACAAGATATATCTGCATTCCCTGGCGGCCCTGTCCGGTACCGTCTCCGACACCGCCCCGGGTACAGTGGTTTCGGGCTATTTCAGGGTCAGGCGGCAGGCCGCCGCCGAATACTGGAACTGGCAGGCTTCCACGTTCACCGCCTTGGCCGGCCAGTATACCGACCTGCCGGCGGTGCTGAGCTGGAACGACGTGCTGAAGACCGGCACGCTGAACTATACCACCGATTATTTCACCACGCACCAGGTCTTTGAGCCGGACCAGACCTACGTAGTGGAGCTGACGGCCGCGGACAAGGCGGGCAACTCCGGCGCGGCCGCCGCGGCGCAGTTCACGATAGACATAGCCTCCCCTACGGCCTACCTGGCGGTGCCTTCCACCAACGCCGTCAACGGCATGCGCCAGGTGGCCGGACTCGCCGGCACCGCGGTGGACAATTTCGCGAATTCCGACGTCTACGTCGCGGTGCGGCAGCTCGGCAGCCCGCCTCTCTGGTTCGACGGCTCCGGTTTCTTCGACAACGGCGCCAACCCGTTCTGGATCGCCCTCAAGGCCAATACCAGCGGCTATCTGTCGGCCAATGCCACCAGCTGGTCCTACGCGCCGGCTTCCTTCGACAACAGGTTCACGGACGCCCCCGCCGGCACTCCGGCGATGCGCTATCTCTTCCTGGCCAAGGCGGCCGACGTGGGCGGCAACGTGCAGGAGGTCCTGGGGGTGGGGGTCTCCTCCGCGGTGCTTATCGTGGACAAGGCCCCGCCTTCCTCGGTCTTCACGCTGCCCGCCGACGACCTGAACGGCGTCAGCGGCCGCTACAGGTCCGGCAACGTCGGCAAGTCCGGCACCGGCACCAGGCTGTTCGGAACGATGCAGGACAGCTACTACAGCGCGGATAACGCCGGCGTCGCCTCCGGCGTCATACGCCTCTCCTATCTGCTCGGGGCCGTCACCTATTACTGGGACGGCGCCTCCTTCGTCACCACGATCTCCTCCGAGGCGGCCTGGCAGCCGGTCTCAGTTTCGCCGGCGGGCGCCATCTGGAACTGGGTCTACCTGCCGGACGTGAACTGGAACATGGGCGAGGGCGAGTACAAGGCCGAGGTCAAGGCCATGGACGACGCGCGCCTGGCCGACCACACCGGCGCCGGCAACTGGGAGACCGCGCAGACGCGCGGGGTCAACGTCCGCTATTTCATCATAGACGACACGCCTCCGGGCGTGCTGGTGACCACGCCGGCCGCCGTAGCGGTGAACGCGCTGCCCGGCATAGGCGGCACGGCGAACGCGGCCGTGGCCGGCTTCGACAGGGCCGAGGTCAAGATCTCCACGGGCAGCGGCGTCGCCGAGCGCTTCTGGGACGGCTCGGCGTGGACAGCGAACTCCAACGACCCCAACGTCTGGCGCCAGGCGGCCACGCTGGGCCCGACCTCCTGGTACTACACCGTCCAGCCGGCGATGCTCCGGGACGACGCGGCCTATACCGTGGTGGCGAGGGCCTTGGATTACGCCGGCAATTATTCGTCGCTCTACTCGACCTTCACCTTCACTTACGACATAACGGGGCCGCTGGCGTCCATCGCCTATCCGGCCGACGGCGTCACCTACTCCGGAGTGCTGGTCTCGACGCCGGTGACCGGAGGCGGCACTAACAACCAGACGGCCGCCTTCACCGGCCCCAGCACCGCCGCCGTGGCCGTCAGCGAGGTGCTGGCGGACGGCAGCTACGTCAACTGCTTCGACGGCTCGTCCTTCACGCCCTGCTCCGCGCCGGTCTGGCGGCCCGCGCAGGGGGTGCCGACCTCCTGGAGCTTCAATTCCGCGGCGCTGGCCTTCAACAGCGACAAGAAGTACAAGTACGAGGCCCGCGTGCAGGACTACGCCGGCAACTATTCCGGCGTGGTCTCCGTCACCACCAAGTTCGACCTGGACAAGCCCACCTCTACGGTGCTCTCTCCGTCCGCGGAGTTCGTCAACTCCATACCGTCAGTCTCCGGCCAGGCCACCGACGAACGCTACGGCCCCAGGGTGTACGAGGCCGCGCTGGGCACCTACACCGTCAAGATCGCGGTCCGCCTGGTGGGCGGCAACTGGTGGAGCGGCAGCGCCTTCGACCAGCCCGAGCCTATCTGGTCCGAGGTCTATGTGGACACCTCGCCGTACAGCATCGGCCAGGCCACGGTCGCGTGGACCTATAACCTGCCGGCGCCGCTGCAGGGGGCCATCGCTACTAACAAGCGGCAGGACTACCGCTTCGTCACCTACGCCTACGACCTGGCGCTGAACAAGGAGTTCGGGCCCGCCTCCGGACAGCCGGCCGGCGCGGATATCCCGGCCCAGGCGGGGCGCGTCGTGCAGTTCGACAACGAGGTCCCCGTCGCCCTCGCCACTTCCCCGGTGAACCTGTCGGCCCAGTACAGCGCGCCCTATATCTACGGCGTCGTCACCGATACCGGCGTCATCGTGGGGGTCAAGGTCCTGGTGAAGGCCCGCGGCACCTACAACGCGATCTGGAAGGGCACCTATGGCGGCGTGATAGGCGATTGGGACACCAGCCCGGTCACCAAGTACGACCTCTGGCATGACGCCTCGTACGCCAACGGCGCCTGGAGCATAGCGCTGCCGGCCCTCTCCCCTGTCAACAACTCGAAGATCTCCGTCTGGGCGCGCGGCTACGACAAGGCCGGCAACTGGCAGGCCAAGCCTACGAACGTCCAGATAGACAACAACCAGAACGCCGACGCCAGCGCCGCGTACTATTTCACTTTCGACAACACCACGCCGCTGACCGACGTGACGGCCCCGGCGCCGTTCGCGATAGACACCGCCACCGGCATGATCCGCGGCACCGCGTTCGATCCGAACACCGGCGACGAGCCCAGCGGCGTCAACGTGGTCAAGCTGCGCATGGGCCGCTCGGACGGGCAGTACTGGAACTTCTTCACCAGCGCCTGGGTGGCGGCCAACGACTACTACGACATCGACACCCTGGTGGCGGGGGACTGGACCAAGGTCGTCGCGCCGGCCTCCCAGACCGACGGCTACCAGTACTACATAAACCAGTACGCCCGCGACCAGGCGCTGAACAACCTGACCGGGCTCTACACCTCAACCTTTACGTTCCTGGTCGACTTCTCGACTCCGGCTTCGAAGGTCACCTTCCCGGTGCACAACAGCTTCATCGGCGCGGTCCCCGCCGTGACCGGCACCGCCGACGACTCGGTGGAGAACCTCAAGGGTTATCCGGAGGCGGGCCGCATCTACGAGTCCGGCATCAGCACCTACAACGTGGCGGTGGAGCTGGCCATGCAGCGGCTCACCGACGGCCTGTGGTGGAAGAACACCGCCTTTACCGAGCCCGCGAGGTGGTGGAACGCCGCGGTCTTCTCCGGCGCCTCCTCCGGCACGTGGAGCTATGCCCTGCCCGGCGGGGCCATCGCGGACGGCACCACGTACTACGCGATGAGCCGCGTACGGGACCTGCTGGGCCATCTGGAGGACCAGTACACGACCAACTACTTCACCGGCGACGTCACGCCTCCCACGTCGATGACCTTGGCGCCGGTGGGCCAGGTCGCCTCCGTGAGTCAGATCTGGGGCACGGCGTACGATGTGCCGCCGGGAGAGCTGAAGACCTCGGACGTCGTAGTGGTGTCGCTGCGCCAGAACACCGGGACCGGCGCGCCCCGCTGCTACGATAACGTCACCAATACCTTCGCGGCCTGTCCCGGCGGGCTATACCCGAACAGCCGCATCTGGTTCGCCACCGCCACGCTCAACGTGAACCCCAACCCGCTGCAGTACAGCACGTGGACCTGGAACACCGCCGGCATACCGTGGATCAACGAGAGCCAGTACGACATGATAGCGCTGGCCGTGGACAAGGGCAACAACCAGAAGTCCAAGGGCACGATAGAGGTCGTGGACGTGAACTTCCTGCTGAAGACGCCGCAGGCCGTGGCCTACATAGACACTCCGATGGGGCCGGACGACAGGAACTACATGGCCGGGGACATGCTCAACATAAAAGGCAGCGGCACCAACCTGCGGGCGGCGGACAGCGTGCAGATCAGGCTGCGCCGCGACATAGGCCAGTCCGTGTGGTGGTACGAGCCGTCCCTCTCCTGGGTGAGCGTCGACACTTATACCTGGGTCAGCGGCGGTAGCTGGGTGCAGTCCATAAACGGCCCCGCGGCCTTCACGGTCGACAACGCCTCCTACACGGTCACGGTTACGCCGTACAACTCCGCGGGCGAGTTCGGCCTTAACGCCGAGCGCCGCATGGTGATAGACAACACCAAGCCCGTCGGTTACATCCAGTCGCCGAACGCGCCCAATATAAACGCCATGCCCGCTCTCTCCGGCACGGCCACCGACCCCGGCAACATCACGCAGCCCTCGCTGCAGAAGAGCTTCGGCGGCAACGTATACGTCAGGATCAAGGACGTGGAGAATGGCTATTACTGGACAGGCTCCAGCTTCTCCGTCAACACCGCCGACCTGGAGACCGACTATGTGCCGCAGGTCACTGTCAACTGGTCTACCGTGACGCTGGTCACCCCGGCCCTGCAGGACGGCAGGCGCTACAAGGTGCTGCTGATGCCTAAGGACAAGGCCGGCAACGTGGAGAGCAACGAGAGCGGCATGGCTTCCTACCAGGTGCTGTTCGACACCTCGCCGCCGGCGTCGTACATGGCCACGCCGCGCAGCTATCAGGTGCTGCGCAACATCACCGGCATCTACGGGACCGCCGACGACCCGATAGGCGTCTACTCGCCCAACGGCAAATCCGACCTGAGCAGGGTCGAGGTGCAGATCTACGACGTGCAGGCCGACAAACGCTGGCAGGACGGGTCAGGGGCCTTCGCTATCTCGGCTTCCACCTTCAACATCGTTTCCGGTACCGATACCTGGAGCTACACGCACGCCAACCTGCAGTCGGCGCTGCTGACCGGCAAGGAATACGTGCTGCAGACCAGGGCAGTGGACAAGGCCGGCAACGTGCAGGCCGGCTTCACCGGCGGGGTCTCGTCCAGGACCTTCATCTGGGACCGCACCCCGCCCACCTCCGCGATAGCCCAGCCTCTGGACCTGGGCCAGTACAAGCCGGGCAACCTTACCGGCGTGAACGCCTTCAGCGGCAGCGCCGCGGACACGCCGCTGCCTTTCGTGGGCGTGTTGCTGAGCACGCCGCAGATCCACCTGAGCTACATGGAGGGGAACACCACCTATTACTGGACCGGCTCCGCTTTCAGCTCCTGGACCGTCACTTTTGACGGAGCCTGGCAGGAGGTGATAGGCACCGACAGCTGGCATTATCCTTTCGACGGCGTCACCGGCGGCTTCGGCAACTGGGTCTCCGACAGGCAGTACACGCTGCGGGTAAGGGCCTTCGACAAGGCCGAGCCGATGGACGCGCGCGGCGGCAACGAGCAGAACCCGTGGACGGTGCACACCTTCGTGGTGGACGGCACGCCGCCGGTCTCCAGGATCTCCACGCCGACCGCCAACAGCTTCATACAGAACTCGCTGCCGCTGATAGCTGGCACGAGCTACGGCGGCCTGTCGGGCCTCGCCAACCCGCCGTCGGGCCTGAAGGTCCGGATCACGCACGTCTCCGGCGGCGACGTTTACTACTGGAACGGCACCGCGGCGCTCGGCTGGAGCTCGGGCACGGTGGTGGACCTGCCGGTGGACTACGTCTCCTCGGCGTCGACCATAACCTGGAGCTATCCGCCGGCCACCTATGATCCGCCGACGATATCCACCAACAACCACGTCTATACCATCTACGTG
>DAIENX010000032.1:0-5317 GCA_027340875.1 Elusimicrobiota bacterium | reverse complement strand
CATACCCCCCCCCTGACTCTTAACCGCGTCCTCCGCAGCCCCCCTAAGGCCGGCAGGGACAACCGCTGAAATATTATACACCGTTGGCGGCTGAAACCAAGGGCAATCGGGACAGGGCAGGGCTGGGCCTTTAGGCCCATGCGCGCCCTTCCGCTATTCTTTCCGGTCTACCAGCCTCTTATCCGGGCCAGGCCCATGTAGACGAGCAGGCCGCCGATGAGCACCAGCAGGAACCCCCAGTTCTTCCGGTGCAGCGCCACGTAGGAGTCGTTCAGGAAGGTCTCTTTTATCAGGCGGTTGATGCGCTCTATGGCTTCCGGCTTGTATATATAGCCCAGCCCGAGCAGCACGAACAGCAGCCCGAAAAAGAGCTTAAGGTACGGATTTATCGCCGTCATAATTGTACCGGTTCATCGCGGTCTCTACGCCTTCCCTGAAGGCCGCCTCGAGGGCGTCGCAGGCGCGGGACAGGAAGTCCGGCAGCTGCGCCGCTTCCTCCTTGGTGAACCGTGAAAGAACGAAATCCTTCCCCTCGATATGCGCGGGCCGCGGGCCTATGCCCATGCGCAGGCGCGGGCAGGAAGGGCCCACCGCCGAGATCACCGAAGCCATGCCGTTGTGGGAGCCGGCCGAGCCGTCCTTGCGCAGGCGCAGCCTGCCGAAAGGCAGGGCCAGGTCGTCGTAGGCGGTAAGCACCCGGGAAGGCGGCACCTTGTAGAAGCCGCCCAGGCTCTGCACGGCCTGGCCGGACAGGTTCATGAATGTCTGGGGCTTGAGCAGGAAGGCGCGCTCCCCGCCGTTGTCGAACTCCGCGTAGAGGCCGACGCCCTTCCAGTCGCGCCAGCGCGCGCCCGGTGCGAGGCGGGAAGCGGCCAGGTCGGCCAGCATGAAGCCGATATTGTGCCTGGTCCTCTCGTATTCCGCCCCCGGGTTGCCCAGCAGGGCGGCGAGCTGCACGCGGTCCTTCCCCAAGACTTACCTCCCCTCCAAAAAACGGGGAGCAGAAGCCGAACGTGTATAGTCCAACTTCTGCTCCCGTGTAAGCCCGCCCTGTTACTTCTTGGCGGGGGCAGCTCCGGCTGCGGGCTTCGCGCCGGCGGCAGGGGCCGCACCGGCGGCAGGCTTCGCGCCGGGCGCCGGTTTCGCGCCGGCGGCAGGAGCGGCGCCCTCGGCGCCCTCCTCCTTCTTGCCCTTGGTAGCCGCCAGCTCCGGCTCAGCGGGGGCTGCTCCGGCTGCGGGCGTCTCCACCTTCTCTTCCTTCGGAGCGGTCACGCTGACCACGATCTGCTCGGGGTTGTCGAGCAGCTCGAACTTGCCGAGCTTGACGTCCTTGACGCGCAGCGCGTGGTTGATATGGAGTTCCGTGATGTCCACGACGATCTCGTGCGGGATCTCGGTAGGCAGACAGGAAACGTTCAGCTCGCGCATCGTGTGTTCCACGAGGCCGCTCTGCTGCTTCACGCCGTAGCACTCGCCCACCAGCTTCACGTGCACCTTGACCTCGATCTTCTCGGTCAGAGAGATGCGCTTGAAGTCGAAGTGCCTGTACTTGTCGGTCACCGGGTGGCGCTGTATGGCCTTTATTATGACCACGTCCTCGCCGCCGGGATAGCCGAGGGTGATGATGGCGTTCGGGTCGGCCTTGATGACGGCGGCGATGGCCTTCTCGTCCACGGTGATGCTCACCGGCTTCTTGTCGAGGCCGTATATGACGGCGGGGATGCGGCCGGACGCCCTGTAGGCGCTCAGTTTGCCGCGCTGCCCGGCGTTCTCGCGGGCTTCGGCTGACATTTTCGTCTGTTTCATGTTATTTTCTCCTTGTCACACCCCCCGCGCCCATGCGCGGTCCGCCTTGGCGGACGGCCGTCTTCGACCGGGTGCTTCACAATCGGGACCTGAGGTCCCTTGTTTTATTTTTACCGGGTATCCCGCTCAGATCACCTGAAGAGCTCGCTGATGGACTCGCCCATGTGATTGCGCTTAATGGCCTCCGCTAGGATGGGGGCCACGGATACTATCTTTATTTTAGCACTTTTTGAGGCGTTTACGGGAATAGTATCGGTCAGGATCATCTCTTCTATAGGGGATCCGTCTATCCGCTCTATGGCGTCCCGGGACAGCACCCCATGGCTGGCGGCGGCTATTATCTTGGCCGCGCCCTTCTCTTTTATGGACTGCGCCACCATGCAGAGCGTGCCGGCGGTGTCCACCAGGTCGTCGAAGATGAAGCAGGTCTTGCCCTCCACCTCGCCGATTATGTTATAGACTACGGCCTCGTTCGGGCGGGGGCGGCGCTTGTCTATGATGACCAGGCCCATGTCCAGCCGCTTGGCGAAGGACCGGGCCCGCTCCACGCTGCCCACGTCCGGGGAGACCACCACGGTGTTCTCGAAATTGCGGCCCTTGATGTAGTCCAGCACGGCCGGCCGCCCGTACAGGTGGTCCAGCGGGATGTCGAAGAAGCCCTGGATCTGGGCCGCGTGCAGGTCTATAGTGATCACCCTGTTGGCGCCGGCCTCGGTCATCAGGTTGGCCACGAGCTTGGCGGTGATGGCCACGCGGGGGGCCGGCTTGCGGTCTGCGCGGGCATAGCCGTAATAAGGGACGACGGCCGTGATGCGGCCGGCGGAGGCGCGGCGCAGCGCGTCCATCATGATCAGCAGCTCCATCAGGTTGTCGTTGACCGGGGGACAGGTGGACTGCACCACGTAGCAGTCCTCGCCGCGCACGTTCTCCATGATGTGCACGTCGGTCTCCCCGTCGGCGAACTTGGAGACCTTGGCCTCGGACAACGGGACGCCGAGGATGTCGCAGATCTTCCTGGCCAGCGCCGGGTTGGCGTTGCCGCTGAATATCTTGAAGTTGCCGCGCTTCTTCATGTCTGGGGTCATTTAGGCCTCTTTTTCAGCTCTTTAACCACCTGCCGCGCGCGCGCTATGGCGAGCCGCCCGCCCGGGACGTCCTCCGTTATCGTGGAGCCGGCGGCCGTGTAGGCGCCGGGCCCTATCTTGACCGGGGCCACCAGGTTGGTGTTGGAGCCTATGAAAGCACCGGCCCCGAGCACTGTCCTGTTCTTATGGACCCCGTCGTAATTGCAGGTTATGGTGCCGGCGCCGATGTTGACCTTCTCCCCCATTTCGGTGTCGCCGACGTAGCTGTGGTGGTGCATCTTGGAGCCGCGCCCGATGCGCGACTTCTTCACCTCCGCGAAATTGCCTATCTCGGCCTTGGGGCCGATGTCGGACAGCGGGCGCAGGCGGGCGAACGGGCCCACTATCGCGCCCTCGCGCACGCGGCTGTTCTCCAGCGCGCAGGAATACTTTATCACGGCGCCGTCGTCTATGCGGCAGCTCTCTATGACCCCGGCAGGGCCTATGCGGCAGTCGCGGCCGATCACGGTCTCGCCCTTCAGGAAGACGCCGGGGTAGATAACGGTATCCCGCCCCACCTGCACGCTCTCCTCTATGTAGGTGGCGGCGGGGTCCATGATGGTCACCCCGGCGGCCATCAGGTCGGCCGCCTTGCGGGCGGTCAGCATGGCGTAAGCGGCGGCCAGGTCCGCGCGGGAGTTTATGCCCGTCATCTCCGTGGCGTCGTCCAGCTTGAAGGCCGCGGCCTTCCCGCCGGCGGATATCACGTTCTCCACCGCGTCGGTCAGGTAATACTCGCCCTTGGAGCCCTTCTTCTGCAGGTCCTTCACCGCGGCGGCCAGCGCCTTTACACGGAAGAAATAGGTTCCGGAGTTAACTTCCTTTATGGCGCGCTCCCACTCGTCGGCGCCGTCGGCCTCTATGATGGCGGCGACGGCCCCGGAATGATCGCGCTTGATCCGGCCGTAGGAGCCGGGGTTCTCCAGGTCGGCGGTCATCACCAGGCAGTCGGCGCCGGTGCGGACATAGACGTCGCGCATTTTCCTGATGGTCGCCGCCCGGAACAGCGGGGCGTCGCCGCAGAGGCCCAGCGCGTGCTCGTGCCGGCGTATCAGCGGCAGGGCCTCCTGCACCGCGCGGCCGCTGCCCTTCAGCAGCTTCTGGCGGATAAAGACGGTCCTCGCGAGTATCTCCGGGCCCAGCCGCTTCTTCAGCTCGGCCTCGACCAGCTCGGCCTTATGGCCGGTGATGACGATGATCTTCTCCGGGCCGAGCAGGGCTATCTTGCGTATGGCCCGCTCCACGAGCGACATGTCGCCCAGGTAATGGAGCACCTTCGGCAGGTCGGACTTCATGCGGGTGCCGAGACCGGCCGCAAGGACCACCGCCGCGAAATTTTTATTCTTTGGCATAGTTCGCTTAAAACTGAAAGTAAAGGATCGGAAGGACTACGTCTAAATTCTACAAAAAAGGCGGGCCGGCATGGAACCGGCCCGCCTCGCGCAGGGGAATCCCCGGCTACTTGCCTATCAGGTAAAGCCGGTTGTCCTCCAGCTTGTAGAACATAGGCAGCACCTTCACCTTGGGGTACTTCTGGTTGAGCCGGCGCGCCTCCGCCACGACGAATTCGACCTCGTCGCCTATCTCGAAAAGCGGCGCGTAGGCCGCGAAATACTCGGATGCCCTCTTCTCCGTCCAGCCCGCGTTCTTCGCCATGCCCTTTATGAAGCCGGCGCGCCTGTCTATCAGGCCGGACATGCCGCAGTTATCGTGCGCTATCATGGCCACGTGCTTCACCCCGCCTATGCCGATGGCATAGGAGACCTTGAACTCGCTGTGGCGCACGTTGCCGCCTCCGGTGCGCAGCTTGTAGGCGAAATTGTCCGGCAGGCGCAGCTGCTTGCGGTTGTCCATGCACATGCACACTATGATCCTGGCGGCCTCGTACTTCCTGAACGGGACGTTCATATTGTGGTACATCAGCAGCTCGCCGAACGGCGTCTTCCGCAATGATCTAGGGATATCGGCGACCGAGCGCACCGCCTTAAGCCTATGCTTGCTCATATCCTTCTCCTTCCGGCCACAAGCTCGTCCTTCTCCGCGCGCGAGAGCTTCTTTATCGCGGCCTCCAGCTTAAGCGCGGCGGACTTATCCTTCTTGCGCCTCTTCCAAGCCAGCTCCACCGGCCCGAAAGAAGCCGTGTACTTCGCCCCCTTCCCCTCGTTATGCGCCCTGATCCGCCCCTTCAGGTCATTCGTGATGCCGGTGTAAAGCGCCCCGTTCGCGCACCGCACGATATAGACGGTCCACATCCTATTAATATCAGTTGCAGCTTTCCTCATTAGTTGTTCTTCTACTTTAAGGCAACGGCAGGCGACTAGTTTGGAGCGGGCGACCGGGGGACCGGGTTAGCAAAACCTTCGTGAGGGCGAAGCTTGCATCGCGCT
>DAIENX010000004.1:0-57764 GCA_027340875.1 Elusimicrobiota bacterium | reverse complement strand
ATATATCCGGTCCCGGGAATGATAAATGGAAAACCTTGAAAAAATAGGAACGCTTCTTGATAACGGGGATTTCTCCCCGGCCCTTGCGCGGCTTAAAAGGATAAAGCCCGGCAAAGACGCCGGCCGCCTGTTCTTAATGAGGGGGGAAGCGCTGCGCGGGCTGGGCCTTTTTGCCGAAGCGCTGAAAGAATACGCTGTTGTCCGTAAAGCCGCGCGCGGGGACGAAGAGCTTTTGCTGGAGGCCCTCCTGGGAGAAGCGCGCTGCAGCCGGGCGCTTGGCAGCGATAAAGCGGCCGTCTCCGCGGCCAGGAAGGCGCTTGCTCTCTCCGCGAAGACCGGGGCGTACAGGGAAGCGGCAGAACTGGAATGGGCGCTGGCCCTTCGCCTTACCGGGAAATTACCGGAAGCCGCCAGGCTGCTTGAAAAACTCCTTAAAGGCTACAGGAAAGCCGCCGATCGGTCCGGCGCCGGCTTCGCGCTCTGGGCCCTTGGAGGGCTTTACAGGCTTCAGGGACGCTACGCCGAGGGAATAGCCGCTTTTGAGGAATCGCTTAAATGCGCGAAGGGAGAGCGGGACGAGGCCGCCGCCGGTTACGCTTTGTTCGGGCTGGGCGGTATACTGCGGGTAGCGGGCTTCATGGGCAGGGCGCTCGACTGCTATGTGCGGGCGAGGAGGCTGTTTGCCGCCACGGACGACGCTTTCGCCAAAGCCTACGCGGAATGCGGGACCTCGAACGTTCTGCGCCAGCTGGGCCGGCTTGAGGAGGCTTATGCCGGATATATGCGGGCGCATAAGCTTTATTCGGAGTTGTCCGACTGGGCCGATCTTGGGTTCGTTGAGTGGGGGATGGGCGAGATAAAGAAGAAGAACGGGGATTTCGGCTCCGCGCATAAGCATTACAGGAAAGCCGCGGCTCTTTTTAAGGGCCGCTCCGAACCCAGGGGCGAGGCGCTGACCCTGCTGTCGCTGGGCACCCTCAGCTATTTGGAAGGGGAAACGGGAAAAGCTGAACGGCAGCACGACGCGGCGCTAAAATTCATACGTCGCCATGGCCTCCACACCCACCTGGAAACCTTCACTTGATTAAATACGGTTTTTTGCTCCGGGAGGCCTGCCGGTTCACAGTTTGAAGTCCCAGCCGAGGTAGAGCTCGCGGGCCTTGGGGTCGTTCAGGAGGGTCTCGGCGTTGCCGTCTATCAGGATCTGGCCGCCGTAGATCAGGTAGGAGCGGTCGGTGATGGAAAGCGTCTCGCGCACGTTGTGGTCCGTTATCAGCACGCCGATGCCCTTCTCCTTCAGGTGGGTGATGATCTTCTTCAGGTCGCTGACGGTGATGGGGTCTATGCCGACGAAAGGCTCGTCGAGCAGTATTATCTTCGGGTCGTTTATCATGACCCTGGCCACTTCAAGGCGGCGCTTCTCGCCGCCGGACAGCGTCCAGGCCTTCTGGCCCCTGAGCTTCAGCAGGCCGAACTCGCCCAGCAGCGACTCGACGCGCGTCATTATGTCCCTGCGGTCCGGCGTGGTGCGCTCCAGGATGGCCACCAGGTTCTCTTCCACGGTGAGGCCCCGGAAGACGGTGGGCTCCTGGGCCAGGTAGCCTATTCCGCCGCGGGCCCTCGCGTACATCGGCTCTTTCGTGGCGTCGCGGCCGTCCAGGAAGACCTTGCCGGAATCAGGTTCAAGGAAGCCCACCAGCATGTGGAACGTCGTGGTCTTCCCGGCGCCGTTGGGCCCCAGCAGGCCGCATACCTCTCCCGAGGATATGCTGAGCGAGATGCCGTTGACCACTTTGCGGCGGCTGAACGATTTCTCCAGCAGGCTGCATTCGAGTTTCATTTGCGCTCCGGGGCGGGGGAATCCTTGACCCAGCCGGCCACCTTGTCGTAGAACTTCATGTCTCTGCTGTCCTTAAAGAACTTTATCTTCTCCGCGTTGATCGCGAAATCGTAGCCTTGGCGGTTGCCTATGGCGGCAGGCCTGCCCCGGTACATCAGAAAGGTCCCCTCCGTATTGTCATAAAGAGCGGCGCCCGAGTACATGTCCAGGTTGTCGGTGGAGAGCGAGAAGAAGTCGCTGAACGTTATCAGACCCTTCCGGTTCTCCGCGAGGGCGGCGCCGGCTTTTCCGCGCAGTACCCGGCCGTCAGGACCGGTGTATTTCATGTCGATCGGGACGGCGCCGCGCTTCAGCGTGGCCTCCTCCTCGGTCTCCAGGTAGAGGGCCCGGTCGCAGTTGACCTCCACCAGGGATTTGTCGTCGAAGCGCCGGAGCATGTAGACGGAACCCTGCATGTTCCAGGCCTGGGCCGCCCGGTTATAGCGCGCGTTGTCCGCCTTCAGCGTGTACTTGGGGTTGCGGAACGAGACGTTGCCCTCGAAGATCTCCAGGTCCCTGGTCCGGTCCATCTTCCATTTCTCGCTCTTCACCACTGAGCCCCGCAGGAAGTCGTCCGCGGCCCTGAGCGGGCCGGCGGCGGCGAGCAGCAGCGAGAGCAGCAGTATCCTCATTCCTTGGCCAGCCTCGTCTCCTGGTGGTGTATCTCTATCTCCGAAAGGTCCGGGTTCGCGGTGAAGCCGCGTCCCTGGATCACGGTCTTGCCCTTGTAGATGGTCAGCGGTTCCTCGGTCCAGATCTTGCCGCGGGCAGAGCCGTAGTAAAGTTTGGTCGTCGTCAGGCGCATCCCGTCCCGCATTGAATCCACTTCAACTTCCTCGTTCAGCACGGCCGATCGCTCCTGCATCTTCAGCGAGCCGGTGCGGGAGGCGATAGTTGAGGTCACCTTGCCTGCCTCGTAGAACTTCAGGCGCGGAGTGGTGAAGGTCATCAGGGAGTTCTTCTCGTCCATCCGGCCCTTATTGGCGTCCAGGCTCCAGCGGGTGCCGGCCGGGGAGGTCTCGGCCATCGAGAAGTTCTCCAGCAGGCTGACCCCGGGCAGGGCGGTCCCGGTAGTGCCGCCGCCGCAGCCGGCGGCGAACAGCGCGATCAGCGGCAGCAGCGGTTTCAACCGAGTCCTTCCTTCAGCAGGTCGCGCTCGTCTATGATGCCCACGGGGCGTCCAGTGCGGGCGTCCGTGACCGGCAGGTTGTCGATCTTGCGCTCGGATATCAGCCGCGCGGCCTCCATGGCCGGGGTCTCCGGGTGCACCGTTAGCGGCCCGCGGGTCATAACTGCCCTGACGGGGGCGGAGAGATCGTAGAAGCCCTCCTGCAGGCGGCGGCGGAGGTCGCCGTCGGTGAAATAGCCGGTAAGCTTCCCTTTCGGGCCTGTGACGGAGACCGCTCCGGTCCTGGTATCCGTCATCGCGCGCAGAGCCCGGGAGACGGGGTCGGACTCCCTGACCACCGGGTTGTCCCTGCCGCTGCGCATCAGGTCCGCCACCTTCAGGTTCAGCAGCTTGCCCAGATTCCCGCCCGGGTGCAGGCGGGCGAAGTGGCTCTTATCGAAGCCCTTGAGCTTCATCAGCGTCACGGCGATAGCGTCCCCGAGGGCCAGCATGGCCGTCGTCGAAGAGGTCGGCACGATGTCGAACGGGCAGGCCTCTGACCTTACGCGCAGGCGCAGCACCACGTCCGCGTTCCTGGCCATGCGCGAAGCCGGATTGTTGGTTATCGCGATGACCGGCAGGCCCTGTTTGCGCAGTATCGGGAGCAGCTTGGCCGTCTCCTCGGTCTCGCCGGAATAGGACAGCGCCAGCGCGACGTCCTCGGAGGCTATCATGCCGAGGTCCCCGTGAAGCGATTCCACCGGGTGCAGGTATACGCTGCGGGTGCCGGTGGAAGCCAGCGTGGCGGCTATCTTCCTGGCTATCAGGCCCGACTTGCCCACGCCGAGCAGGACGGCCTTGCCTGGACATTTCTCCAGCAGACGCACCGCCCTGACGAAGGAAGCGTCGATGGCCGCGCTCAGACCGGAAACGGCGCCGGCCTCCGATCTGATGACCGCTTTGGCGGCCGAGATTATGAGCGAGTCCTTGTTCATGCGGTTATTCCGCCGGGACCTTGTGGGGGTTGAGCCACGGGGTCATCTCCGGGGGCAGCTGCCGCTGGTTGTATGGCGGGGGGAGCTTGTGCAGCAGGTAGCTGACTATGAAGAAACCCGCGACGAGGGTCAGATAGATCCAGGAGAGCGCTTTAAGGTGCCATTTCCAGCCCGGGAACCAGGCAGGGGGCAGCGTGAGGTCGCTGCCGCATTTCCTGCAGAATTTAAGTGTCGGGCGGTTGTCCTGCCCGCAGTTGGTGCATTTCATGTTATTTACCTCGTCAGTTGGGACCTATCTCCGTCAATTGGGCGGCCAGCCTGTCCACCCGGTTCAGGGCGGAGACCACGGCTTTAACCGAGGACAGCTTCAGCGAGTTCGGACCGTCGGAAAGAGCGCGCGCCGGGTTGGGGTGCGCCTCGAAGAAAAGCCCCGCGATCTTGAGGGCCGCGGCTGCCTTGGCCAGCGGCACGGCGAAACGGCGGTCTCCGCCGGTGGCGGCGCCCAGCGTGCCGGGGCGCTGCACGGAATGCGTGCAGTCGAAGATGACCGGGTAGCCGAAATCCTTCATGACCTCCAGCGCCCGCATGTCCACCACCAGGTTGCCGTATCCGAACATGGAGCCGCGCTCCGTCAGCATGATTCCGGAGGCCTTGCGGCTCTCCAGCTTCCTCACGATGTTCTCGGCCTCCCAGGGGGAGAGGAACTGGCCTTTCTTGACGTTGACCGGGCGGCCCGTGTCGGCGCAGGCGAAGAGCAGGTCGGTCTGGCGGCACAGGAAGGCCGGGACCTGCAGCAGGTCGGCCGCTCCTGCCACCGGGCCTGCCTGGGACGGCTCGTGGACGTCCACCACCAGCGGCACCCCGAGGCGGGTCTTCAGCTCGCGCAGGAAGTCCAACGCGGCCTGCATCCCGATCCCGCGGAACGAGCGGTGGGAACTGCGGTTGGCCTTGTCGAACGAGGCCTTCAGCACGAAGGGCGTCCTGAGCCCGTCGAAGACGGCCTTCAGGCCGGCCGCCGCGGCCGCGTAGGATTTAGGGGTCTCTATGACGCACGGGCCGGCAATGTAGGCCAGCGGCCTGTCGTTGGCGAAGACCACGCCGCCGACCCTGACTTGCTTCTGTCTGGCCATGTTGCTCCTTTAGACGGCGTGCGCCGCCTCGCCTTTCCGTGAATTCGCCTTGTTCTTGACGGCGGCGGCCACGAAGCTGAAGAACAGCGGGTGTGGCATCAGCGGCCTGGACTTGAACTCGGGGTGGAACTGCACCCCGACGAACCAGGGATGGGACTTGATCTCAACTATCTCGGGCAGGTTGAGCTTCTTGTGGCAGCCGCTTATCATCATGCCCTTCTTGGCGTACAGAGGCGCGTACTTGCCGTTGAACTCGTAGCGGTGGCGGTGCCTCTCGGAGATGGACGAGGACCCGTAGATGCGGTGGGCCAGCGTACCCTTCTTGATCTCGCAGGCGTAGGCGCCGAGGCGCATCGTGCCGCCCTTTTCCTTCACGCCCTTCTGCGCGGCCATGAGGTCCACTACCGGGTGGGGGGTCTTCGGGTCGAACTCGGAGGAATGCGCGCGCTTCAGGCCCAGCACGTCGCGCGCGAACTCTATCGTGGCGCACTGCATGCCGAGGCAGATACCGAGGAACGGGAGTTTGTGTTCGCGGGCGTAGCGCACGGCCTCTATCTTGCCCTCTATGCCGCGGTCGCCGAAGCCGCCGGGGACTATCAGGCCGTCGGCCCTGTCCAGGCGCTCGCGGAAGTCCTCGGCCTCCACGTCCACGTAGTCGAACTCGGCCTTCACCCCGTTGGCTATCGCGCCGTGGTGAATGGCCTCGGTCAGGGATTTGTAGGAATCTTTGAGCTTGGTGTATTTGCCGGCGATAGCGATGCGCACCGGCTGGGCCGAGGCGGCGCTCTTGAGGCGCTGCACGAAGTCGGTCCATTCGTCGAAGTCCCACTTGCCGCTGCGCAGGCGCAGCAGCATCATGATCTGCTCGTCCAGGCCCTGCTTCTTCAGCATGAACGGCACGTCGTAGATGGAGGGCGCGTCGGCGGCGTCCACCACGGCCTCCTTCGGGACGCTGGTGAAAAGGGCTATCTTGTTCTTGATGTCGCGCGCCAGCGGCTTGTCGGCCCGGCAGACGATGATGTCCGGGTCTATGCCGATCTCGCGCAGCTTGTTGACCGAGTGCTGCGTGGGCTTGGTCTTCAGCTCGTCCGAAGCGGTCAGGTACGGTACAAGCGTGACGTGCAGGTAGAGCACGTCGTTGCGCATGCGGTCCGGGCGCATCTGGCGCGCGGCCTCGAGGAACGGCAGGCTCTCTATGTCGCCCACCGTGCCGCCTATCTCGATGATCGCGATGTCGTAGCCCTCGCCGGCCTTGATGAACCGGCGCTTGATCTCGTCGGTGATATGCGGGATGACCTGGACGGTCTGGCCGAGGTAGCCGCCCTCGCGCTCCTTCGCGATGACGGTCTGGTACACCTGGCCGGCGGTCATGATGTTCACCCTGCCGGTGTCGATGCCGAGGAAGCGCTCGTAATAGCCGAGGTCCAGGTCCGTCTCGGCGCCGTCGTCGGTGACGAACACCTCGCCGTGCTGGAAAGGGGCCATCGTGCCTGCGTCCACGTTGATGTACGGGTCGCACTTCATAATAGTGACGGAAAGTCCGTGGGCCTTCAGCAGTCTGCCTATGGAGGCCGCCGTGATGCCTTTGCCGAGAGAACTGACGACGCCGCCGGTCACGAATATGTATCTGGTCATTTTGTCCCCGCGCTAAGCGCTATGCCGCCGAAAAGGGCTGCGCCGTTAGGCCAGCCCGGCCCGCCTTCCTCCTTGGCGGCGGGCTCTGGTCAAATACCGGCCGGCGGCCTTCAGGTCCGCCGGTACGTCTATCGCCGGCCCCAGGGCCGGTACTTCCGCCACCGCTATGCGCATGCCGTTCTCCAGCGCGCGCAATTGCTCCAGCCGCTCGAGACGTTCGAGCGGGCTGGGCTTGAGACTGACGAAGCGTTCAAGCGCCTCCCGGCGGTAGATGTAGAAGCCGTAGTGGCGGTAGTAAGGCAGATGCTTCAGGTCCGAGAGCTGGTGGTGGAAGGGGACCGGGCAGCGGGAGAAATAGATGGCGCGGCCGGCGCCGTTCATGGCGACCTTCACGCAGTTCGGATTGGCGACGTCAGTCTTGTCCGTGATGCGGGTGCAGGCGGTGCCGATATGGCAGTCCGGGGAGCCCTTAAGCTTCAAAAAGGCCTTTTTCAGCACCGCCGGCTTCATGAACGGCTCGTCGCCCTGGATGTTGATGACGAATTTCGCGCGGGTTCCCCGGGAGGCCTCGTGGACCCGGTCCGTGCCGGATTGACAGCGGGGGCTCGTGAGCATCGTCCTGGCCCCGAAGGCACGGCAGGCCTTCACGACCTTCTCGTGTTCGGTGGCGATGACGACGTCACCGAGGCCGGACCTGACGGCCGCCTCCCAGCACCACTGTACCACGGGCTTGCCGGCCAGCGGCGCCAGCACCTTCCCGGGGAAGCGCTGGGACCCGTAGCGGGCCGGTATGACTATCAGGTTGTTGTCCATGATCTGGCGCTTTCCATCAGTTCTTCCACGGTGACCGAGGCGGTGCCGAGCTTGGCGACCACCACGCCGGCGGCGAAATTGGCGGCAGTAGCGGCCTCTTCGGGCGTGCCGCCGGCTGCCCAGGTAAGGGCCAGCGTGGAGATGACGGTGTCGCCGGCGCCGGTCACGTCGAAGACCTCGCGGGCGCGGGTGGGGATATGCACCGAGTCCACGGAGGCGCCGCGCCTCGTGAAGAGTGTCATGCCGTGCTCTCCCTGGGTTATCAGCAGCGAGCGGCAGGCCAGCTTCTTGACGATGGTCCTGCCCAGCTGCTCGGCGGCGGGCTGGCCGTCGCGCTGCGTGAGGCGCATCCCGCCGAAGGCTTCGCTGGTGTTGGGGGTGATGCAGGCCACGCCGCGGTAGAGCTGGAAGTGCTCGACCTTCGGGTCCACGAAGACGGGGACGCCTTTCCTGGCGGCCAGCGCGACCGCGGCCTTTATCGTGGCCGGCTCGAGCAGGCCTTTGCCGTAGTCGGATAGTATCAGCGCGCCGCAGCCCTCGGAGAGGACCTCGTCCAGCGAGGCCAGCGCGGCTTTCTTGGCGGCCTGCCCGAGCAGGGCCGGATGTTCCCTGTCGAAGCGCACCACCTGCTGGTGCTCGGCTATGACGCGCGTTTTCTCTATGGTGCGGAAGGAAGAGTCCTGGACCAGGTGCGAAGGAGGGACTCCGGCGTCGGAAAGAAGGGAGGTCAGCTCCTCGGCAGCCGCGTCGCGGCCGGCCACCGAGACCAGAACGGGCGCGGCACCCAGCGTGGAAAGGTTCACCGCGACGTTGGCGGCCCCGCCGCAGACCGAGGATTCGGAGGTGACGCGCACTACGGGCACCGGGGCTTCCGGGGAGATGCGCTTGACGGACCCCTTCACGTAGCGGTCCAGCATCAGGTCTCCGAACACCGCTATCTTCCGGCCGCGGAAGCCGGACGCGAGCGAGGAAAGCCGCTTGAGGACAGCCTGTGTCATAATATAGATATTATACTACGCAACCGGAGGGGAACGGAAGCGGCGGGAGCGTCAGGGCGTGACGGTACGGCGGACGAGCTTGGCGGTGACGGAGCCTATGAATATCTCGGCCTTCAGCATCATGGGCAGCTTCAGTTCGTCGTCGGTGATCCAGATCAGCATGCTCCTGCCGGCCTTGGAGACGAACAGGCTCTCCTCGCCGGCCTTGGGCTCCAGCAGAATGCACTTCTTCTTGCCGTACGGCGTGGAGATCTTCTCGCGCTTGCCGGCCTTGATGGAAAGGCGCCAGTTCTTCTTCGTGTTCACGTCCATTTCCAGCGTCTCTCCGGGCGCCAGACGCATCACGCGCAGGCGGAACACGGCCGAGAGATAGTCGTTGACCGGGTGGTAGAGCGGCCCCTCGAAGGCGGAGACCTCCCGCTTGCGGTTCATCTTCTGCCCGTAGAAGCGTTTTCCCGGCAGGTCGAAGGCCACCCACTCGTTGTAGAAATAGTGTCCCTCGGAGAGCTTGCGGTAGTAGCCGTAGGAACTGAAATCCCTGGTGTCCATCCAGGACTCGTTCCTGTCGGCTACCTTATAAACGGCGTTCAGGACGGAGCCCGACTTGGCCTCGGAGATCAGATGCCAGGCGGTACGGGAGGCGATGGAAACCTCGGAGTCTACGCGTATATAGGATTTACCGACGTAGATCAGGCCCCAGTAGATGTCGTATTCCAAGGTTTCCCCGGAGGTGATGCCGTTGACCGGGGCCGTGGAGCCGACTACGGGCCTGGCCTCCGCCCAGTAGGGGTGCTGAAGCAGCTCTTCGGCGCCCGCCGGGGCGGCCAGAAGCAGCGCGAGCAACAGGCTAGAAACCATACTTTATGCGCGCGGCCACCAGCAGGGTCAGGGCGGCGGCGGCGCTGAGCCCGCGCCATTCCTTGTTCTTGCGGAAAACCTCGGCGGAATAGGCGGAGAGGTCGAAGAATCCCGCCAGCCCCGACGGGGTGGGCAGCAGGGCCGGCGCGGCCCGCTTGTAGTTCTCGAACTCGTCGCCGTAAGTGGCGGAAAGGAACTGCTCTTCCGCTTTTATCGTGACGTAGTAGATCCAACCGAAGGAGACGGAGGCGAAGGCCCAGACCGCGGCGGTCAGGACGGGGCGCGAGGGGGAGGAGAGCATGACCAGCAGGCCCGCGGTCATCAGCATCGTGCCGAGGTAGAGAGGGTTCCTTACCGCTGAGTAGGGGCCCGTGGTGGTGAGGGTCTTAGACTTGACAATGGCGGCGCTGGCCGCCAGGCGGACGGCCTGGCCCAGGACCATCACGGCGAGTCCCGCCCAGAAAAGCGGCCAGCTCTCGGGCCTGGCGGCTATCAGCAGGATTATGGTCACGATCTGGGATACGAGTATTCTTTTTTTCACGTTCGTTTCCTCTTGGAGGTCTCAGCGGCCGCAGGCAGCGCGCGGGCCAGAGCGGACAGGTCCCGGAAAGAACCTGGAGCCTTGGCGGAGCGGGCGTGGCCGGTGCGCACCAGACAGCCTCTCAGCCCGGCGTTGGCCGCCATCAGCAGGTCCGAATCCTTGTCTCCCGCCATGAAAGAGCGCGGGAGATCGGCGGGAGAATCCTTCATGGCCTCGTCGATAAGGCCGGTGCGGGGCTTGCGGCAGGAGCAGGCGGTCTCAGGGGCGTGAGGGCAGAAATAGACGGCGTCCACCCGGGCTCCCGCGCGGCCCAGCTCCCTGACGAGCTTCCGGTTCACGGCCAGCGAAGCCTTCATGGTCATATAACCGCGGCCGACGGCGGACTGGTTGGTCAGCACCACTACGCGGTAGCCCTTCTTGTTCAGGAGCCGGACAGCCGCCGGAGCGGAGGCGTAAAGCCTGAGCCGGTCCGGGTGAGTCACGTAGAAACCGGGGCGGTCCCAGTTGAGCGTGCCGTCGCGGTCCAGGAACGCCGTCGGGCGGGGCGCGGTCCGACGGACCTTGTCGGGCCAGGCGCGCATCAGACGGCGTCCTTCCCCGCTGAATCCACTATCCGCATCAGCTTCTTCCACCCGTCGAGCAGGAAGACTATCTTGACCGACAGTATCAGTACGCCGGGGCCGAGCAGCTGCTGCCAGCCCTCCGGGAAGCGCGCGAAATCCTTGTAGGTGGTGACTATCTTCATCCCGCCGGCGGCCCTCGCCGCCGCGGCCAGGTCCTCGGGCGTGAAGCGGTGGTGGTCAGGATAGCGCCAGATCTGCTCCAGCCGGATCTTCATCTTCGTCAGCGAGTTCTCGAAAGAGGAGGGATCGCCTATGCCGCAGAGCGAAGCTACGGCTTTTCCCTTCAGCGAGTTGAGGTCGACCCTCTCGCCCGTGGCGGGGTCCAGGAAGGCCTCGGGCGTGTGCATGCTCTCCGCGACCACCGCGCGCGGCGCGGCCTTCGAGATCTCCGCCCGCAGCTCGTCGATGGCGTCCTGCTGCACCTGCTCGCAGTGCGTGATGACTACGGCGCGGGCCCGGGCCAGGCCGGAGGCTGGTTCCCGCAGGTTGCCGGCGGGCAGCACCCGGTCGGAGGAAAAAGGCTCGGTCGCATTGACCAGGACGATGTCGGCGTCGCGGTGCAGCGCGAAGTGCTGGAAGCCGTCGTCCATCAGGATGATGTCCGCGCCCAGCTCCGAGACCGCCAGCGAGCCGGAGGCGAAACGGTCGGAGGAGACCACCACGGGTATGCCGGCCGGCTCCAGCAGACGGTACAGCATTATAGCCTCGTCGCCGGCCTCGTCCAGGCTGAGAGGGCGGCCCTTCGCGAGCACGGTGATCTTCTTCGGGGGAACGCGCCGCTTATAGCCGCGCAGGAGCACGGCCGGCCGCCGCCCGGCCCGGGCCAGCTCAAGGGCCACGGTCACGACGGTGGAGGTCTTCCCGGTGCCGCCGGAGGAGATGTTCCCGAAGCAGATAACGGGGACCGGCAGGCGGCGGGAGCGCAGCAGGCCCCGGCTGTAGAGCAGCCTTCTGCCGGCGATGCCGGCGGTGTAAACCAGCGAGAGCGCTGAGAGCAGGAGCCTGCCGCCCGGCCCCGACTTCAGCGAGTCGCGGGTCTTTTCGGGGGAAAAGGAACTCATTGTTTCGCCCCTTGCAGCCGGGAGATATGAGCTTCCAGACGCTCAAGGACGGCCGCGAAAGAGAGCGCGGAAAGCTCGCCCTGGACCCAGCCGTGCCCGGAGCCGGGGGGGGACCAGCTCTGCGGGGAGTTCTGGGGAGCGTAGACGGTGAACGTCGGCGTACCCTGGCTGACGGCCAGATGCATCGGGGCCGAACTGGTGCCTACGTGCAGCGACGCTCTCTTCAGCAGCGCCGCCAGCTCCAGCAGTCCGAGATCGGGGCAGAGCAGGTGCCTGTCCCTGGCCGCCGACATGGCGGACTTTACGTATTCCAGCTCCCCGGGACCCCAGAGGAAGACGACTTTGGCGCCTCTCGAGGCGGCCAGGGAGTCGGCCAGCTTCGCGAAATTCTCCGCCGGCCAGCGGCGGTGGTCCCGCGGGCTGGTGATGTCCATCGTGACCAGCAGGTCGCCGGTCTTTACTCCGGCGGAGGCGAGGAAGGCCTCCGCCTTGTCCGAGCAGGACGCGGGGACGGACAGGTCTAGCGAGTGGCCGTCGGGGCGTACCCCGAGCGGCTCCACCAACTGGAGGCGGTCGTAGACGGTGTAGCCGTCGCCGGGGCGCTGTTCCGGCATTACGTTGTAGAACAGCCTGCCGCCGCGGTAGCTGAAGGCGAGGCGCTTGTCAGCGCCGGAGAAGAGCGCGTAAAAGCCGGACGATGCGGAGCGCATGAAATCAACGGCTATGTCTATCCCGGCCGCGCGGATGGCCTTCAGCGGCTTATCCTCGCGGCAGAAGACGCCGGAGAGGTTCGGATTGTTCTCTAGGATGGGGCGGGAAGGCCTGCGGGTCAGAAAATAGATGCGGGAGTCGGGGATGCCCTTCTTCAGGGCTCTGAGCAGCGGCGTGGTCAGCAGGACGTCGCCTATGCCCTTGTATACTATTATGAGGATCCCGGGGCCCATGGCTCTACTGCGCTGTCTTTGCGCGGTAGCGCGGGTCGTTGTACATCTTGAACTGGCGGTAGATCTTGAGCCGGGTCCTGCCGGAGACGACGTCCGAGACGAGCTGGGACAGCTCCTCCTCCAGGTCCTTGAGCTGCACGGCCATCACGTCCAGCCTGGCCTGGCAGGAGGCTTTGTGCTCGTCGGAAGCGTCCTTGCGCTGCAACTGCTCGCGCATGTGGAAGATCTTCAGCTGGATGATGCTGATCTTGTCCGCGAGGCTGCCGACGGTCTCAGCCATTAATGGCCTCCAGCACCTTCTCGTCTATCCGCTCTATCAGGTCGTTGCGCTTCTGGTTCAGTTTGTCGATGTTCTTCTTGGCGGCCGCTATAGCGGGAACATCGCCCACCCTGGCCTTGTCTTCCTCGTGCCAGAGCTCCGTGTTCGTCATCGCCAGCGCGCTTACCAGCTTTCCTATGCCCAGATCTTTCATGGTTCTGCTCACCTCAGGGGTAATATTATACAAAAACGGCGGTCAGAGCCTCGAGGCGCCTCTGGAGAGCTGAAGGGCCAGGTCCCAGTTGTTGTCGCGGCCGCGGATGAAGAGGCGGTCTATCGGCCCCGCCTTCCCGTCCCATGGCCACGGCGTCTTGCCCTGGGTGAAGCTGAAATCGAACAGGTACCCGGCCCCTAGGGCCTTCTCTCTTACCCACGGCACGTAGGCTCCGTCGCCGTAGGGATAGGCGAATGCGAACATCTCCCTGCCCAGCGCCGCCTCGAGCTGCCGCTTGGCTTCCTCCAGCTCCCACGCGGCGTTCTCCGGCTCGAGGGAGGAGAGGCGCGGATGGCTCATCGTATGCGAGCCGAACTCGATCACGCCGCTCTCCTGCATCTCCTTAAGCTGGGCCAGCGTGGCCATGTTGACCCAGGCCTCGGAAGCGGGGCTGTGCCAGAGGTTGGCCTTGCCTATGGTGTTGAAGACCACGAAGATGTTGCCCTTGGCGCCCAGTTCCTTCAGTATCGGCCAGGCCTCGGAGTAATTGTTCTCGTAGCCGTCGTCGAAAGTGATCAATACCGACTTCTCCGGCAGTTCGTTGCCGGTTTCCAGGGCTTTCCGCAGATCGGAGAAGGTCAGCGTGGCATAGCCGTGGTCCAGCAAGTACTTGACCTGCGACCTGAACTTCCCGGGGCTTACCCACAGGTCCTTGAGTTTGGAGCCCGACGGGGGTACTCCGACCTTGTGATAGCAGAGCACCTTCAATCCCGGGCGGGAGCCGCGCCACCAGGTCCAGCGGGCGCTGGCTCCCAACGCGAGAAGTACGAGCGCGGCAACGGTTATGGTCATTTAACGGCCTCCGTAGTTCTCCTGTGCCCCTTCCTGCATTCCTCGGCCGCCCGGAAGACCGCCTCCACGGTGAGCAGGCGCATGCAGAGGAAATGGCCGCGAGGGCATTTCTTCGACCCGTGCAGCGCGCAGGGGCGGCACTCGAGCCGGGTCTCCACGACCCGGTTGGCCGGGCCGTAAGGGAAGAAGCCGAGCTCTCTGGTGGTGGGGCCGAATATCCCGACTGCGGGCACGCCCAGGGCCGCCGCGATGTGCATCGGGCCCGAATCGTTGGAAACGAAGATCCTGAGCGGGCGGATGGCCTCCATCAGTTCCGTCATCGAGGTCCTGCCGGTCAGGTTCAGACAGTTCTCAGGCCCCGCCTGGTGCTCGATCTCCGCGTTCCAGTCCTTCTCGCCGGGGCCGCCGACTATCAGCACCCTGCCGCCGTGCGCGGCGGCCAGCTTTCTTATGAGCCTGGCCCATCTCTCCGGGGGCCAGCGCTTGGTAGGCCAGGCGGAGCCCGGGTTCACGCCGGCTATCACGCCGTCCTCCTTCGAGTACGGGGCGCCGGAATCGCGCTTGAGCCCGGGGAACGCCGGGGTGAGGTTCTCGGCGAGGGGGGAAAGCAGGGAGAGGTTGCGCTCCACGTCGTGCAGCAGCCAGGAGAACGGGACTTTATGGGTCAGCAGGGCGCGGCCCGCGCTCGAGGAGAAGCCCACCCTGACCGGTATGCCGGCCCGCCAGGCCATCAGCGCGCTCCTCAGCGAGCGGTGCGGGATGATGGCCGCGTCGAACTTGCGCGAGCGCAGTTCCTTCACCAGGCGCCCGAACTCTCCGAAGCGGGAGGCGGCGGTCTTCTTCCTGTCCTCTATGATCTCCGCGGCCAGGCCGGAGGCGGAGAAGACTCCGGCGGTCTCGGGCCGGGTGACCACCGTGACCGAGGCGTGGCGGAAAACCTCCTTGATCTTCTTGAGCAGCGGCAGCGTCAGCACGCAGTCGCCGAGGAAGGCCGTTTGCAGCAGGCAGATCTTCAGCGGGCCCGGCTTCAGCCCGGCGCGATATCCCGACGGCGGCCAGTCGCCGAGTTCGGGGCCGGAATGGAGTACCGGAACGCCTATCTCCGCCAGCGGCTCCAGGTAGCGGTCGAGCGTGTGCTTCTCCAGCACCGGGCTGGGGATGCGCAGGCCCACGAACAGCCTCCGGGCGAGGGAGGCCTTACGGTAGCGCAGTTTTAACGGAGCGCCGGCCATAAGGGAGAGGAAGCGGCTGCGCGGCGTGTCGTGGAGATCTATTATCGCGTCGTAGGCGGCGGCGTTCACCTCCGCCAGCGTGGGGAGGAGGCCTTTGAAGGACATCACCCTGTCTATGAACGCGTTCCTGGAGACGGCGCCGGCGAACTGGGGCTTTACTAGAATCTCCAGCTTGGCGGCCGGCCACTTTGCCTTCAGGTTGCGGAAAACGGGAGCGGTCAGGATGATGTCGCCGAGAGACGACATGCGTATCACCAGTATCCTGGGGTCCGGACGCGTTATTTCCGCCATGAATAAAAAATTATATCATTTACGGGTTCCGGCGGGGGGGAACCCGCCGTAACAAAAAATTAACTTATTTGTCATTGACACGGACACAGTTTTCATATATCTATATAATATGCGTTCCCGGATCGCTCGCCTTATCGCTCTTGCCCTGCTGGCGGCCGCCTGCCTTTACGTCTCGGCTTACGCGCTTATGAGCGCCGGCGTCTTCCGCATACTGATAACCGAGCAGACCACCGTCGGCAACAGCATGCCCAAGACCGGGGGGGCGTATTCCCTTCTGGGCAGCACAGGCCAGCTTGGCTACGGCAAACTTAGCGGCGGACGCTATTCCGTGACCTGGGGCGCGGTAAATTCCTGGCGGCCGCCGCAGGCGGACGTCTCCACTTCCCACGCCTATCCCAATCCCTGCAAGCTTTCGGCCGGCTGCACCGGCGTGACGTTCACCCGCCTCACGCTGCGGGCGACCATCAACATCTTCACGATCTCCGGCGAGAAGGTCGCCACGGTGGAGAAGAACAGCAATATCGACAGCGTCGGCTGGGACCTCCGCAACAGCGCCGGCGCCAAAGTGGCCAGCGGGCTCTACCTCTACGTCGTCAAAGGCGAAGGCTCCACGAAGAAAGGGCGGCTTGTAGTCGTCAGGTAAGGTGCTAACTATGAAAAAATTCATCCTAACATTCGCCATCGCGCTGGCGCTGCCCTGGCCCTCGAACGGGGGAGAGATAACTGCCGGCAGCGTTCCCGGCACGCTGACCTACCAGGGACGCCTCGAGCGCGACAACGCCCCTATAACCGGCACTATCCACCTCTACTTCCGCGTTTACAACTCGGCTACGGCCAATAACGCCAGCGGCGGCTCCTGCGGCGGCATCTCGCAGCCCTGCCTGTGGCAAAGCCCCGAGATAACCGCCCAGGCGACCCAGGGCATCTTCAGCGCCGACCTGACACCTCCGCTGAGCGTCCTTGCCGGCGCCCAGCAGCTCTATCTTGAGGTCCAGGTGGAAAGCGACGTCCTGACGCCGCGCGAGCCGCTCAACAGCGTGGCGTACGCCCTGATCGCCAAGCGTCTGGAGGACGGCGCCGACGTGGGTGTCTCCACGCTGACGGCCGCCTATACCGTCAAGCTGGCCACTTCGGCCGGCTCGCTGATGTCCGTCGGCACCGATACGCCGGATGCCGCCGCCCGCCTCACTGTGAACGGCTGGCTCAAGGTCGTCGCCGGCGGAATAATGTTCTCCGACAACACATCCATGATCACTTCCGGCGTAGGCTCCGCTTCGGGCCTTTCCTCCGTCTCCGACGGGGACATTCTGGCGGATTCCAACAGCGACGGCACCGGCGACGTGGTGCTGCGCAAGCCTACCCTGCAGTTCATGCGCGTGACCAATTCCGGGAAGGTCGGGATCGGCCCCTCCTTCACCGCCGACACCGGCGGCGCGCCGCCTAACGGGCTCCTCGACGTGGACGGCGCGGTGTACGTGGGCAACGAGGGCATCTATGACCGCGACGACAGCACCGTCAACGTCAGGGAGAGCCTAGGGGTGGACAGCGGCATCATCTACGGCAAGAGCGACGAGGCGCTCAATATCGGTGTTGCCAACAACGTCATCTCCCTGATCGCCGGAGGCGCGGAACGGATGAGGATCCATTCCAACGGCTACCTCGGAGTCGGTCTCGCCTCTCCGGCCTCTATGATCCATTCCGCCGCCGACGTCGCGGCCGACTCCGGCCTGCGCGGCGGCCGCGTTTCCGCCGGCGGCTATACCGGCTGGGCCAGTCAGGCCAACGAGGTCAGGGCCCAGGACGGCTACGCCCTTCTGCTGCAGCAGAGCAACCCCTACAACGTCGGTATAGGCACAGCCACGCCCCGGGAGAAGCTGCACGTCCACGGCAGCGTGCGTTCCGACTACGGCGTGATGGCCGCGACGGCGGCTTTCTCCTCCGGCGTCCAGGTGGACGGCGACCTGGACGCCAACTCCTCCCAGGGGAACATGGTCTACCTGTCGACCACGATAATCTACGGCACGCTCCAGGTGACCGGCGGCATCGGCTCGCAGGCAGGCATCCCGGTCTATATCAATTCCACGCAGACGCTGACCGGACAGAACACCTTCCTCAACCAGGTAGTGGTCTCCAGCGATATCCTGACCGCGAGCCGCCTGGGGGCGGGTGTCAAAGACTTCGACTTTTCCGGCGCCAGGTACCTGCAGGTGGGGGACAACAAGCCGGAGTACGCCAACGAGGACGCGAGAGCCTACCTGGTGGGCGGCGCCAACGCGGACTCGGGGCTGGGTTTCTACCGCGGCGCCGTCGAAGCGGCGCGGTTCCAGACGCAGGGAGCCTCCAACCTGGCCCTGGTGATAAGCGGCAGCACCAAGACGCTGACCGACGCCACCTATCACCGCATACAGAACAGCGTGGTCTGGATCTCCACGGGCTATAACACCACACCTTCCATCTACGTGAGCTCCTATATGGGCAACGTCGGCATGGGGACCAGCGTTATGGACCCCAACTGGAAACTCACCGTCGCAGGCAATCTGCGCCTCTCTGGCTCCGGCAGCGCCATCATCTTCGCGGACGGCACCAGCATGACCACCAGCAGCGCGGCGTCCGCCAACAGCATCTCGGCCAACGGCGACGCGATAGTGCAGTCCAACGCCGACCTCAGCGGCGGCGGGGACGTGATCCTGCGGGCCGGCTCGCTGGACGGCCTGTTGCTGAACACGGGCGGCAACGTGGGAATAGGAACGCTGAATCCCGTTTCCAGGCTCAACCTGCGCGGCGGAGACCTGGTGCTGGGCACGCCCTATAACCCCTATTCCGCCGATTCCGTGGAAGACCTCGTGGTGGGAGGCAACATAGCCTTCGACGGAGAGCTGGTGCAGCGCTCCGCGCTTCCGGTGCAGTTGTCGGGCCTTATAGTCGCCAACGACGTCTATCTTTCAACTGCCCCCACGGCCAGGACCGGCGTAGGCACCCGCAGCCCGTACACCACTTTCGACGTGAACGGTTCCGCGCAGTTCGGGGCAGGCGTGAGCAAGTCCACTTTCACCGCCGCCGGGGCCCTTCAGCTGGCCACGCAGCTCGCCGTGCCGTATGGCGGGACCGGCAGTACCTCGCTGACCAGTGGGGGCATCCTTTACGGAGGCGGCACTGGCCCCATATCGGCGATGCCGGTGCTCACCAACGGCCAGCTGCTGATAGGCGACGGAGCCGGCGCCCCGGCGGCCGCCACGCTGACCGGGACCTTGAACCAGGTCGCCGTGGCCAATGGCGCCGGCAGCATAACGCTGTCGCTGCCGCAGGATATACACGCTTCCGCGACGCCGTCCTTTACGTCCGTGAAACTGACAGGGCTTACCAGCGGCGGCATACTGTATGGCGGCGGCGCCGGAGCGGTGGCGGACACAGGCGTCCTCGCCAACGGCCAGCTGCTCATCGGCGACGGTGCAGGGGCGCCGACGCCGGCCACTCTGACCCAGGCCTCGGCCAACCAAGTGGTCATTACCAACGGGCCGGGCAGCATAACGCTGTCCCTGCCGCAGGATATCCATACCGGCGCCGCCCCGACCTTCGCCAATACCACCGTGGCCTCGCTGACCGCGTCCAGCGGCACTTTCCGCACCGCTGTCGCAGGCGGCTACAGCATCGCCACTTCTTCCGGCATCAATGTGGCGGCGGGCACGCTCAACGTGGCGCAATACCTTAGCGTGGGAACGCGCATTGTGACCCCGGCCTTCCGAATGCCCACCGGCGCCGTTCTGAACTACGTACTGGCTTCCGACGCCAGCGGCAACGCCAGTTGGGTCAACCCGGCCGGCGGCGGTCTGGGCGACGGCTGGGTCGGCAACGAGGTCACCAATGCCAGCGACGCCACGCTGACGCGCTCCGGCATCGGCACGTCGGGCAATCCCTACACGCTGGGTTTGAACCTGAACAACGCCAATACCTGGACCGCCTCGCAGGCCTTCAGCGCGGGATTGAGCGGCACTCTCACCGGCAACGCGGCCACAGCCAGCGCGTTAGCCACCGCCCGCGCGATAAACGGCGTCAATTTCGACGGTGCCGCGGCCATAAACGTGCCGGTGAATTCCGCGGACGACACTACCACCAACGCCGCCATGTATCCGCTGTGGACCACCGGCGTCAACGGCAACAATAGCGCCAGGACCTCTTCCACCAAGTTGACGTTCAATCCGAATACCGGAGTGCTGGCCGCCACGGGATTCAGCGGACCCCTGACCGGCAACGTCACCGGCAATGTCACCGGGAACGCCGGCGGCACGGCGGCGAACGTGACCGGCACCGTGGCCGTCGGCAACGGCGGTACGGGAGCGACGACGCTGACGGGCATACTTCTGGGCAACGGCGCCGCCGCGGTCTCCACCGTGGCGGGCATTTCGGCGGGTCCCTTCCAGGTGGTAGGGTCCACCGTCACGTCGACATGCTATAACCTTACCTTCTCCAACGGAGTGCTGACGGCGAAGACCACCGTGCCGTGCAATTAGCGCGGGCCGGTTATGGCGCCTACCGTCTTTGACGTGGCGCCTTTCAGCGAAGTCAGGGTCCTGGCGGCGTTGTCCGCGGCGGTCTTCATGGCCGCCGGGTCGGAGAGGAGAGCGGAAAGTATTTCGGCCATTTCAGGGGCGGTTCCCGTAAGGAAGCCGCCCTTTTCCTTTATAAGGGCCAGGCCTGCCGCGCGGGCGTTGCGGTAGTTAGGGCCGAAGAGGACCGGCTTACCGAAAATTGCCGGCTCCAGCAGATTGTGTCCGCCGGTGTCATCCAGCGTGCCGCCGACGAAACAGACGTCGGAAACGGCGTAGAAAAAGGAGAGGATGCCCATCTTGTCCACCAGCAGGCAGGGCTCGGAGCTGTCCGCGGCGCCCTGCGTCCAGCGGACGTGCGTTATCCCGCGCGAAGCAAGGACCGCTTCCGTCTCCGCTATTCTTTCCGGGTGGCGCGGGACCAGGACCAGCCTCAGCGCGGGCGTCTTTTTGCGGGCCTCAAGCCAGGCGTCGATTATCGCCGGTTCCTCTGGCGGATGGGTGCTGCCGGCGGTGAAGACCGGGTCCGCGCCCCAGGCGGCGGGCAGGAACCGCTTCCTTATTTCCTCTTCGGATACAGTGCTGCCGGCTGGGAGCAGGTCATGCTTGAGGTTGCCGGTGACGGAGACCTTCCCGGCGAGCCCCGGCAGCGTCTCGAACCGGGCCGCGTCCTCTTCGCTCTGGGCGAGGACTTTCCTTACCCCGGTGAAGGCAAGCCTGGTGAACGGCCCCAGCGCCCGGTAGAGGGCCGCGGTGGACGGCGAGAGGCGGGCGTTGACCATGTACACCGGCACCCCTGCATTAGCCGCCGCGTACAGCGTTGCCGGCCAGATCTCGGTCTCTACGACCACGAGCAGACGGGGACGGGCGGCGGCTATGAGGCGGGCGGCCAGCGGGTAGAAGTCCAGCGGCGCCAGAAGGGCGGTCGCCGTCCTGGCTTTGAACCCGATCAACCGGGCGGCCTCCGCCCGGCCCGCCGCGGTGGAGGAGGTGACCAGCAGAGGAGCTTTGAATTCTCCCGCCAGCGTGGGAGCGAGCTGCGAAAGGGCCTTCACCTCGCCCATGGACGCGGCGTGCAGCCAGACCGGGGGCGTATCGAAGGCGGGGAGGGTGAGAGCCAGCCGCTCGTCCAGTTCGCCGCTGAGGGCTTTCATCAGGGTCCTGCGCGGAGAAAATAGGAAGAAGACGGCATAAAGCGCGGCTATCGCCGGCGCCAGCAGGCTGTAGAGTAGCAGTAGCAGGTGTCCCATCAGGGAGCTTACTTCTTGGAGGAGGCCGCGGCCTTCTTTTTCTTCTTGGATACCCAGGGAAGGGCGAAGACGGCGGAGTATTTCGGGGAGAAGGCCCCGGTATCGAAAGAGACTCCTATCTTGGAGGCCTCCAGGCGCTCGCAGAGTGCCTTTATCAACTCGTTCTCGAACAGCGGGACGGCCGTGGCCTCCTGCGGGGGGGGGTCCGGCTCCGGGCAGGAAGCTATATAAATGGCGGGCCCCAGTTCGAAACCCTCCGGCTCCGCCTCGCGGGCGGCGAGCTCGGCCGTGACGCTGATCGCTGTCTGCAGGAAGACCTGGGCGGCTATCCGGCCCAGCCTCTTATGGATGTCGTCGGCCGGGGCGGAGAGCTTCTCCTCGAAGGCGCCGCCGAGAGTGAGGATGCCGGCGGTAAGAGCGCGGCCCGCGTCGCCGTTGATGCGCGCGGCGGTCTCGTCCTCGGCCGGGAGGTACTCGAAGACCACGGCCGGCTCCAGCGAGGCGGCCAGCAAGGCGGCGTGCTCGCGCACGGCCGCCTCGTCCCCGAGCCCGGCGGAGACGAGGTCGAGCTTGTGCTTGCGCGCCTTGCGCAGCACCTCGTACGAGTAGACCGGGATCCTGAACTTCTTGATCTTTCTCACTTGCCGCTTCTCCGCGCTTGCGTCGTGTTACTTATGCCCCTTGCGCTCCCACTGGTACACCATCGGGGTGCAGAGGGCCACGGTGGAGTAGACGCCGGTCAGCGTGCCGACCAGCATGCAGAACGCGAAGTTGTTGATCGCGCTGCCGCCGAACAGGAACAGCATCAGCACCGCCAGGAAAACCGTCATCGTGGTTATCACGGTGCGGGAGATGGTCTCGTTTATGCTGGCGTTGATCAGCTGGGCCAGCGCCATTTTGGGGAACATCCTCATGTTCTCGCGCATGCGGTCGAAGATGACGATGGTATCGTTGATCGAGTAGCCGGCGATCGTGAGGAACGCGGCCACTATGACCAGGTCCACCTCGCGGTTGGTGAGCGACATCGCGGTGATGGCCACGAAGATGTCGTGCAGCAGGCCGACCACGCCGGCGGTGCCCCAGACGGGGTTGGAGAACCGGAAGGCCACGTAGACGATGATTCCGAACATGGACAGCACTATCGCGAAGAGGGCCTTCTTGGCCAGGTCGCGTCCTACGACAGGGCCCACATAGTCGCGCTTTTCCTCGCTGAAAGAGGCGCCATCGATGGTCTTCATCGCGCCCAGGATGCTTTCGGCCGTGGCGTTCACGTTGTCCTGGGAGCCCTTCACCTTTACGGCGTAGGAACTGTCGCCGGGGAAGCTCTGGAGGCCGGCCTCTACGCCGGCCTTGTTCAGGGCGGCTCTCACGTCGGCTATCGGCACCGACTTGTCGAACTTGACCTGCACCAGCGTGCCCCCGGTGAAGTCCAGGCCGAGGTTCAGGCCCTTTACCGAGAGGGAGACGATCCCGGCGAGGACCACGATCCCGGAAAGGGCGAAGAAGTTGTCGCGAAGCTTTATGAAGTCGATGTTGGTCTTGTGAAGCAGCCTTATCATATGCTGAGCTCCTTGGGGTTGGAAGTGAGCCAGAACTCGTAGATGGCCCTGGTGACGAAGACCGAGGTGAACATACCGATCACGAGGCCGATCGTCAGCGTCACGGCGAAGCCCTTGACCGGGCCCGAGCCGAACTGGAACAGGAAGACCGAAGCTATCCAGGTGGTCACGTTGGAGTCCAGGATGGCGCTCCAGGCCTTGTCGTAGCCGGTCGGTATTGTCATCGCGACCGGCTTGCCGAGGTCCAGCTCCTCTCGCATGCGTTCCAGGATCAGCACGTTGGCGTCGATGGCCATCGCGAGCGACAGGATCACGCCGGCGATGCCGGGCAGCGTCAGCGTGGCGTTGAAGTAGCTCATCGCGGCTATCAGGAACACGAAGTTCAGGCCGAGGGCCAGGTCCGCTATCAGGCCGCCGGCCCGGTAGTACACCAGCATGAACAGCACGACCAGCAGGAAGCCGCCGGCGGAGGCGCCGAGGCCCTTCTTGATCGAGTCCTCGCCGAGACCGGGGCCCACGACGCGCTTCTCGATGATGTTGACGGGGGCCGGCAGGGCGCCGGCGCGCAGGATGATCGCCAGGTTGCGGGCCTCCTCCATCGTGAACTGGCCTTCGATGACTCCGGAGCCGCCGCCTATGCGGGTCTTGATGACCGGCGCCGAGTGGACGACGCCGTCGAGGACTATGGCCAGGTACTTGCCCACGTTGGCACCGGTGAAGTTCTCGAACAGGCGTCCGCCCTCCCTGTTGAAGGTGAAGCCTATGGTGGGCGTGCCGAACTGCCTGTCGGTCTCGACGCGGGCGCCCTCCAGATAGGCTCCGGTCACGGGGACGGTGTCCTCGAGGACGTAGTAACGGGCCCGTTCTCCCTCGGCTCCGGGAGCGGCCTTGCAGAGGATGGTGCCCTTGGGCATTGCTTTTGCTATTTCGGGGACCAGCTTGCCGCTCTTGTCGAACGGCGGCTCGTCCATGCCGTCTATTTTGGAGAGGACGGCCTGAGACTCGTTGGAGGTGTTGACCAGGCGGAATTCCAGCAGCGCGGTCTTTCCTATCAGGTTCTCGGCTTCCTCGGTATTGGAGATGCCCGGGAGGTCCACGGAGATCCAGCGCTCGCCCTGGCGGGAGATCGGGGTTTCGCCGACGCCGTACTGGTCTATGCGGTTGCGGAGGATCTCTATGGCGCGGGACATCGCGTCGTTGAGATTCTCCTTCTTGGTCAGTTTGGTGACGTCGAGTTCGAGCAGCAGGTGCGTGCCGCCGCGCAGGTCTAGACCGAGGTTAAGTATGCGCTTGGGGCGCATGCGTACGGCTTCCAGCTTGGCGCGCTCGTCGGGCGTCTTGGAGTACCATTCGGCCGTCGGGTAGAGCAGCCAGATGGACAGGATCAGGAGGCCCAGGATGGTGCCTATCTTCCAGTGTAATTTGTTCATTTCCTATATAGCTCCTTGGAGTTTACTTCGTCTGGTTCAGGACCGCGCCGACGGCATTGCGGGCGAACAGCGCCTTTACGCCCTTGGCTATCTCTATCTCCAGCTCCTCTTCCTTTACCGCGGTTATCACGCCTATCAGCCCGCCGCGGGTGAGCACCTTGTCGCCGGTCTTGAGGGCGTCCAGCATCGATTTCGTGTCTTTTATCTGCTTCTGCTGGGGGCGGATAAGCAGGAAATAGAAGATAACGGCTACCGCTATGAAAGGGACGAATTGCATGATCGCTGCGTTCTGGTTCATCTATCCTCCGTCGGCCTGCTCGGGCCGGTGAATATTCTAACAAATTTCAATTATATTTATAAGCCGGCCCGGCCGCGCTCACTTGGCGGGCAGGTAAGAAGCCATGAAGGCCTTCCTGGCCTGGCTGAAAGTCCCCGAGGCCGCGGCCTGCCGCATTATCCTGGTCTGGTTCATCAGGAAGCGCAGGTTGTGTATCGACAGCAGCTGGCTGCAGAGTATCTCACCGGCCTTGAAGAGATGCGACAGGTAGGCCTTGCTGTAGTTGCGGCAGCACACGCAGTCGCAGTCCGGGTCCAGCGGGGATTCGTCGTTCTTGTATGGGGCGTTCTTGATGTAGAGCTTGCCGCGGCTGGTCAGGGCCTGTCCGTTGCGGGCGTTGCGGGTGGGCAGCACGCAGTCGAACATGTCCACGCCCAGCTCCACCGAGTTCCAGATGTCCTCGGGGGTACCGAGGCCCATGAAGTAGACCGGCTTGTCCTTGGGCAGGTTCTCCATGACGGCCGCGAGCGATTCCATCATCTGGGCCTTGCTCTCGCCGACCGAAAGGCCGCCGACGGCGAAGCCGTCCACGCCGAGGTCGGTCATGTGCCTGGCGGCCTCTGCGCGGAGGTCGGTGTAGACCGAGCCCTGGATGATGCCGAAGAGCAGCGGGCGTTTCCCGTGCGGGATATGGCGCGTTTTCTCGGTGAAATGCGCCTTGGCGCGCTCGGCCCATTTCTTCGTCTTCTTCAGCGCGTCCAGCGCGTCGGCACGGGAGGCCGGGTTCTTGACGCAGACGTCCAGGCAGGTCCAGATAGAGGAGCCTATGGAGGCCTGGAAGTCTATCACCTTCTCCGGGGTGAAGAAATGCGGGCTGCCGTCTATGTGCGACTGGAAATGAACGCCGTTCTCCGTGATCTTGCGCAGGCGGCTCAGGCTGTAGACCTGGAAGCCGCCGGAGTCCGTGAGCACCGGGCCTGGGTGGTTCATGAAGCCGTTGAGGCCGCCGAACTTCTCCAGCGTGGGCAGGCCGGGGCGCAGGTAGAGGTGGTAGGTGTTCGAGAGCATGCACTCGGTGCCTATCTCGACGAGGTCGCGCTCGTTGACGGCTTTCACGGTGCCCTGCGTTGCTACCGGCATGAAGACGGGGGTGTGCACGAGGCCCCTGTTGGTCGTCAGCGCCGCCGCCCTCGCTCTCGTTTCCTTATCGCTGTGCAGTACCTTGAAATGATGTTCCATAAATAGTCTTTCGTCCTTAATAATGCGGCAGGCCTGCAAGTGCGCGGGTCCTGGCGAGGGTATGCCTCCGTCAGGCACGGGGTCTCGCACACCGTGCTCGCCCCTCGTCACACTGCGGTGTCGCTCCGCTCCACTCCCTCGGCGCGCTACGCAAGCGGCTTCGGTCCGCGACGGCCTTCCGGAGGCACACCCGTCGCCACCCGCTCCTGTCTTTGCCTGCCTGGTCGCCGGAATAGCTGGAGGAGTGACGACCGGGCCGTTTTTCCGGGCTGGCCGCGTAAGGTGAACGGCAGGCACGCATCTCGCCAGCCTAGCAGGGGATGGGTGGAGCGGCCGGAACGGGAAAACGGCCCGGGCGGCAGGACCCCGAACCTGCATTCGGCGACAGTGCAAAAACTAAAAGATCAGCATCGAGTCGCCGTAGGAGTAGAAACGGTACTTCTCCTTAACGGCCTCGGTGTACGCCTTGAAAAGCAGCTCGCGGCCCGCGAAGGCCGCCGTCATGTAAAGGGGGGCGGAATCCGGCACGTGCAGGTTCGTGATGAAGCCCGCGGCCACCTTGAACTTGTATCCGGGCATTATGAAGATGCCTGCCTTCCCGCTTCCGGCCCCGACTTTTCCGTTCTCGTCGGAGAAGGTCTCCAGGGTTCGCATCGAGGAGGTCCCCACCGCTATGACGCGCCCGCCTGCCGCCCTGTGGGCGTTGATGGCCTCCGCGGTCTCGGATGGCACTTCGCAGGACTCCTCCATCATCACATGGGACGCCGGGTCCTCCGAGCGGACCGGCTTGAAGGTGCCCCAGCCTATGTGCAGCGTCACGAAGGCCCTCCTGACGCCGGCCGCGTCCAGCCTGGCGAAAAGCTCGGGAGTGAAATGGAAGCCGGCGGTATGGGCGGCTATAGAGCCGGCCTGCTCGGCGTAGACGGTCTGGTACTTCTCCTCGTCTCGTGGCGCCGCGGCGCCGCGGCGCTTCCTGGCGTTCAGTATGTACTGCGGCAGAGGGACCGCGCCGTTGACGGCCAGGTAGGTTTCGTCTACGGGTACCGAGAAGCGGAAAGTGTAGCTGCCGTCGGCGTTGCGCGCCAGACACTCGGCCGAAGCGCCCCCGGCGCAGTCCAGCCGCTGGCCCGGCTGTATCTTCCTGCAGAGAGCGGTCCAGACCAGTCCGCCGGGGCCGGAAGGAGCCATCAGCAGCAGCTCCGACTTCCCGCCGGTGGGCTTTGCGGCTGCCAGCCGGGCCTTCCAGACCTTGCTCCGGTTAAGCACCAGAAGGTCCGAGGGCTTCAGGATGGCGGCCAGGTCCCTGAAGTAACGGTTGGCCGTGGTCCCCTCCGTCCTGTCCAACAGCATCAGGCGGGACGAGTCGCGCGGCTCGGCCGGCCGGTCGGCGATGAGCGGTTCTATCGGAAGGGAAGCGAACTCTGTCAGGGATCCCGAACTCATATATCGGTGATGGCCGCCCCCGGGTAGTATTGGCGCAGTATCCTCTTGAACGGGCGGCCCTTCAGTGCCATGTACTTCGCTCCGTCCTGGCACATGCCCACGCCGTGGCCCCAGCCGCGGCCTGAGAACTCGTAGCCGCCTTTCTCGGCGGTGATGGAAGTTATATAGGTGCTCCTGAACTCGTAGGTGCCGAGCACGTTGCGCAGGTCGGAGGCCGAGACGGAACCGGAGCCGCTGTCCGATCTGACGCGTATGGTCAGCGCCCGTCCGGAACGGTCGGTGCTGCCCACTTTGACGCTCTTTATCCGGAGGGCCGTGGAGCCGAGCGACTGCACAGCCTTCAGGAGGTCCTGGGCGGGGACGTAGAGCCTCCACCTGTAATGGGTGGAAGGTTTGCAGAACGGATCGGATACGCCGTATAGCGGCTTGAGCACGTCCTCGCCCCAGGCGGCCTTGGCGCTGGCGGTGTGACCGCCGCAGCAGGCGTGGAAGAAGGCGGTTATCAGCTTGCCCTTGTATTTGAGCACCAGTCCCTTGGTGGAGTCTACGGCCTCCTTGATGCGCGGGCTGATGTTGTGCGTGCCGTTGTACGCCTGCTTCTCGGTGCCGTTGCTGACGTCGTAGTCCCGGGTCTGGCTGATATGCTTCAAGGCGTAGGTGCGCGAGGCCACCGCCTGCGCCTTAAGCGCCTCCATCGGCCAGTCTGGGCTCATCTCTACCGGGAGTACGCCGTAGAGATACTCCTCGAGACCCAGGTGCTCTACGATATCCAGCTTCCTGTCCTCGGTGAGATTGATATAGATGTCTCCCTGATAAAGATGCTTGCCGAGACGCACTTTCTCCTGCCCTTCCCCGGGCAGCAGGCGCACCGGGGAGGAAAGGCGCTGGCCTGCTATCGCGATGCCGGAGCCCTGCGGACGCACCTCGTAGGAGGAGTTCTCCAGCAGCATGTACTTCTGGCCGCCGTCATCCTGTACGTACAGGCGGGTGGAGGTCTTCAGGTTCAGCGAGGACGCGCCGCGGGAGATGGCCACGCGTATTACCGGTTCTCCGGCGGCTGCGCGGGCAGCGGGAACGGTGCAGAACAAGGCGAGTAGCGGCAGCAGGCGTGTCATTACGGCTTAGATCAGTTCGGGCTGTCCGGGAAGTTTGAAGCCCATGTGCGCGGCGGCTTTAGCGGTAAGCACGCGTCCGCGCGTGGTGCGCTTCAGGAAGCCGGCCTGCATCAGGAATGGCTCTATAACGTCGGTGAGCGTGTCGGGCTCCTCGGAGACGGCCACGGCCAGCGTCTCTATCCCCACCGGGCCTCCGCCGAACTTCTCGGCGATGGTCGTAAGTATCCGGCGGTCCAGGCTGTCCAGGCCTTCCGGGTCTATCTCGAGCGACGTCATCGCCGCCTCGGTGACGCTCTTCGTTATGACGCCGTCGGCCTTGACGTCGGCGAAGTCCCTGACGCGGCGCAACAGGCGGTTGGCTATGCGCGGAGTGCCGCGGGAACGGCGGGCGATCAGCGCGAGGGCGTCCTTCTCGGTCCTGCTGCCGAGGATCCCGGCCGACCGGGCCAGGATGCGGGCTATTTCCTCCTCGCCGTAGAATCCGAGATTGAAGACTATGCCGAAGCGGTCGCGCAGCGGACCGGTCAGCAGGCCGCTGCGCGTGGTGGCTCCCACCAGCGTGAAGCGGGGCACGGCCAGCTTCAGCGTGGTCGCGCCCGGTCCCTGGCCGGTGTTGATGAAGAACAGGAAATCCTCCATAACCGGGTACAGGGCTTCCTCTACAGCGGCGTTCAGACGGTGTATCTCGTCGATGAACAGGATGTCGCCCTCGGAGAGTTCGGTGGTGAGCATGGCCGCCAGGTCTCCGGGCTTGGAAAGGACCGGGCCGGAGGTCACCTTGATGTTGACGCCCATCTCGCGGGCCAGGATATGGGAAAGCGTGGTCTTGCCGAGTCCCGGCGGGGAATAGAAGAGGCAGTGGTCGAGCGGCTCACGCCGGCCCCTGGCCGCCTGGATGAAGACCTTGAGGTTCTCCTTGAGCTTCTGCTGTCCGACGAACTCGTCGAGGGTGTTGGGGCGCAGCGCCGCCTCCAGCCTCGAGGAATCCTCGGGAGCCGGGCGGGGGGAAAGTATGTCCTCTTTGTTCGCCATCGTTATTTGGGGGAAAGGCGCTTGAGCGCCAGGCGTATGATGACCTCGGCCGCCGCTCCGGCAGGGGCTTCGGCCGCGGCGTCCTCGAGGGCCGCCCTGGCCTCGGAGGCCCTGAAGCCGAGCGCCGCCAGTGCGCTCATGGCCTGCGCGTAGGAGCCTGAGATTACCTGCGCGTGAGGCCCGGCGTACGCGGGGAGAGCGCCGGGGAGCTTGTCCTTCAGCGCCGCGATAAGCTTGTCGGCGGTCTTGGCCGTGAAGCCGAAGATCGCGGTCAGGCGCTTGGGGTCCCTGGCCGCCACGGCGGCGGCGAACTCGGGCATGGAGCGTACGGCTTTGCCGAGGTAGTCCAGGGCTTTTTTAGCGCCGGTATTGGGGACGGCGTCGCGCAGCAGGTCGAACAGCAGCTTCTCCTCCCTGGTGCGGAAGCCGTAGAGGGCGGTGCCGCCGTACATGCTGATCGATTCGGCCAGGAAGACCTCGGCGGAGGAGCCCTCCGGCCCGAGGTCCTCAAGCGAGGGGGAACAGAAGAAGACCTCGTAGCCGAGCCCGTTGACCTCTATTACGGCGCTTTCCTCGCCCTTGGATACGATGCGGCCGCGCAGGTACGCTAGCATGCGCCCCTCCTGGCCGCGGCAACGGCCCTGGCGAACGGGGCCAGACGCAGATGGCAGAGGCCGGCGGCCATGGCGTCGGCCACATCGTCCGGCTGCGGGGGGGCGTCCAGCTTAAGCGTAAGCTGCACCACGCGCTGCATCTGGCGTTTCTCGGCGGTGCCGCTGCCTGAGACCGTCTTCTTTATGACCTTGGGATTGTAGGGATAGATGGGGATGCCCGCCTTGGCGCAGGCGAGCAGTATGACGCCCCTGGCGTGCGTAGTGTTGGCCTGGGTGTCCGCGCGCTTGGAAAAGAACACCTCCTCTATCGCGGCCTCCTCCGGACAATGCTCGGCTATCAGCTCGGCGAAGGCGTCGTAGATGGCCACCAGGCGCCTCTCCAGCGGAGCTTCCTTGGGGGTGTGGACCAGGCCCGAGGCGGAGAGCGAAGGAGCCGCCGGGCCCTGCTTCTCCAGCACGGCCCAGCCGGTCCTGTCGAGCCCCGGATCTATGCCTAGTATCCTCACGTTCTATTTGTCCAGCTTGGCTATGATCTCGTCCGGAATATTGAAGTTGGAGTAGACCTTCTGCACGTCGTCGTGGTCCTCGAGCTCCTCCATCAGGTCCAGTACCTGCTGGGCCTTGTCCGAGCCGACGTTGACCTCGTTCTTCGGGAGCATCGTTACCTCGGCGGAGGCCAGCGGGACCTTCTTTGCCTCCAGCTTGCCTTTGACCGCGTCGAAGTCCTGCGGGGCGGTGACGATCTCGAACTCCTCGCCCTCGGGGGAGCGGAAGTCCTCTGCGCCGATCTCGAGGACCAGGTTCATCAGCTCGTCCTCGTTGGAGTCTGCCTTCTTGACGGTGAGGAAACCCTTCTGCTCGAACATCCAGGCGACGCAGCCGGCCGAACCCATGTTGCCGCCGTGGTTGTCGAGGATCTTGCGTATCTCGCTGGCGGCGCGGTTCTTGCTGTCGGTAGTGACGTTGATGATGACGGCGATGCCGCCGGGACCGTAACCCTCGTAGGTGATCTCCTCGTAGGTGACGCCGGGCTCCTGGCCGGTGCCGCGGTTGATGGCGCGTTTGACGTTGTCGAGCGGCATGTTGGCGGCCTTCGCGTCGTCAACGGCTTTGCGCAGGCGCGGGTTGTCCTCCACCTTGCCGCCGCCCATCCTGGCGGCTATGCTGATCTCCTTGATGATCTTGGTCCAGACCTTGCCTCTTTTGGCGTCCGTGATCGCCTTCTTATGCTTGATACCAGCCCAATGAGAATGTCCGCCCATGGTGGAACTCCTTGCCCGCTAATGGGGTTCTGCTTAGATAGACCGCGGTCTTTTACGCACGCGATAAATAAATTATATAATAATGAAGCTGCCTTACTCAACCGCGCCGCGCGCTGCCGGACCCGCCGTGCGACAGTTGCCCCCTTAGCTCAACTGGATAGAGCGGCTGCCTTCGAAGCAGTAGGTTAGAGGTTCGAGTCCTCTAGGGGGCACCAGCTTTGCGGGGTCAGCGCGGTTTATGTGTAACTATTTTGTAATCAAAAGTTAACCATACCGAAAACAAGGAACATTACAATTTGTACATGGTCTCACTGCTGGTGCCCGTGATAGTCTCGCTGGCCGCCCTTCCCGGGCAGGCGCAGCCGCCGTCGAAAAAAGAGCTCGGCCACAGGGCTCTGCAGTCGGTGGTGGATTTCCTCAAGAACGATGATTCCGAGGTCCGCGGCCTGGCCGTGGAGGTGCTGGGGGAGGCGGGGAACAAGGCCGCCTCGGGCATGCTGAGGAAGATGCTGCAGGACCGCGACAAGCACGTGCGTATAGCGGCGGCCCGCTCTCTCTGGCGGATAGGCAGCCCCGCGGGTATCAAGACGCTGCAGGCTATCATAGACGACGTCCCGGCGCAGGGGCCGGTGGCGGTCACCAATACGCCGCTGGTGGAGCTCAAGATAATTTCCCAGAACAGGATACGTGAGAAGGCAATGGAGGCCTACGCCTGGATGCGCGGCGACAAGGCGGCCGACCTGCTCTACAAGCTCAAGAACGACAACTACGGCACGATAAGGGACGCGGCCGGCAAGGAGCTGGCCCGCCTCGGGCACGAGGACGAACTTGCGCTTTTCCTGGACGCGCTTTCCGATCAGGACGAGGCTATCCGCTATAACGCGGCCACCCTTTTCGCCAGCATCTGCAGCAAGGATGCCGTCGCCCCGCTGGCCAAGGTGGCCGCAAGCGGGGATTCCGTCCGCGTGCGCATGGCCGCCCTGGACGCTCTGGCCTGTTCCCCCGGTAAGAAGGGCGCCTCGCCGGAACTCCTGAAACTGACGGAGGACGACAACCCCACCATACGCTACAAGGCCGTCTCGGCGCTGGGGGGGATAAAGGACGACAAGGTCCTTGCCAGGCTGACCGCCATTTCCTCCCAGGACAAGGACGTCCGCATGCGGATAGCGGCGCAGAGAGCTCTGATGCTCTCCGGCGCCCCGACGGACATCTCCGTGGCCCGCGACGCCATGACGGCGGCCAGTCCCGACGTCAGGCTGGAGGCCCTGGAAGTGGCGGCCTCGTTCCCGGAGGACAAGTCCCTGCCGCTGCTGGCCGCGGCGCTGGACGACCCCGACACCAAGGTCAAGCTTTACGGCGCCCTGTACATCCTGCGGACCGCCGAGCGGAAGTGATATGCTGAGACGAACCATACTGCTTGCTGCCGCCCTGCTATGCGCGTGGACCTGGCCTTCCGCTGCCCGGACGGCGCGGGAGAGGGTCCCGTCGCCCCTCGCCGACTCCATGCGCAAGGTGCGCAAGACCCCGTCCCCGGCGGCCAGGCAGGCGTTCCGGGAATTCTCCAAGAAGAACGGCGGCCGCTGGAAGGTGCGCTACAATCCGCGCACCGCGCTGCCGGAGGCCATAACCGGCGGGCGGACCACGCGCTACCCCGGGGCCCCCGAGCAGGCAGCTATCGCTTTCTTTACAGATAATAAAGAACTCCTTAAGACCGATCCGGCGTCCCTGCGGCTGGTCCTGAAGCGCGAGTTCATGGGCGTCACCCATCTCCAGTACCAGCAGTACAAGGACGGGATCCCCGTAGAATTCTCCTATGCCCGCGTCCATGTCTCTCCGTCCGGAGAGGTCTCAGGCTACCAGGGCAGGATAGAGCCCGAACTGCCGGCCAACACGACCCCCGTTATCTCCGAGGAAGGAGCGGCTATCGCCGCCGCGGCAAGCTACGGCTCTCCGCTCCGGGTATCCAGGGCAGAGCTCGTGATCTATCCGGACGAGGCCTCCGGCAAGCTGAAACTGGCCTGGAAGGTCCGCGGCCGGGCCAGGGGGCTATGGGTCTACTACATCGACGCGCTGGACGGGTCCGTGCTGTACCGTTACGACGACCTGCGCTACTTCTGCGACGGCACTGCCTACAACACCTACGGCACCTCCTCGGGCACCGTCTACGCTATTTCGCCGCTGCCGGGCTACACCTCCAGCGCGCTGGGCAGCCTCGACGTCCAGGAGTATCTCTGGGACACCCCCGTCTCCGCCTCTCTGCGCGACCAGTACGTCTGGGTGGGAGGCGTCTCCAGTGTGACCGTCACCAATTCCTACGGCGATTATTGCGCGCAGCAGGCCGGCAAGGTGTTCTCCTCGCTGAAGGGACCCTATTTCTCGGTCACCAACTACCGCGGAGCCAGCGCCCACTTCGACAACGGCTCCGGGGTATGGCTCACCAAGGCCACCCCGCTCTCGACGCCCCATCCGTATTCCAATTCCACGTCGTACTCCTACTCCGCCACGGTCAACACCTCGGACTGGAACGGCGTCTATCCCTCCGGCGCCTTCGCCAAGGTGATGCCCCGGTTCTTGGCCTTCAGCGCGGGGGCCATGGACCCCTACGGCTCGGTCTCCGACGAGGACACAGTGCAGGTAAAGAACGGGGCCCTCGTGGCCGGCGCGTATATAGGCACCCGCACAGCGCCCTTCTTCGGCGCCTCGGTGGAGAACCCGACCTACTCCGTGGGCCTGCAGTCGGACGCCTCCGGCACCGGCGACGGCTTCACGGTGGATATCTCCAGCTACCTCGTGCTGACGGCACAGCCTTTGACCACCAACAATACGAATGGCGCGATACTGTGGTCCACCCGCACCGCCACCCTGAACGTGGGAGGCAGCACCTCCACGGTCTATACGGACGTCTCTCTGGGAGGCTCGAACGGGCTTTCCGAGGTCAACGCCTTCTACCATCTCAACGCCGTCCACCGCTACTTCGACGGGATAAACATCGACCACTATAACGGCGGTACCCCGGCCGCCAACCTCTCGGCCCAGGTGCCGGTCATGGTGCATGCCAGCGGAGAGCCGGACTCTCTCGGCGGCTGCGGCGGCGGCTGCAACGGCATGCTCAACGGCTTCTACGACCTTGAGAAAGGCCACATCATGTTAGGCGACGGCTTCATCGACTATCACGGGAAATACCGTTCCTTCGCGCTGGACGGCACCATAGTCCGCCACGAGTACATGCATCTCGTGGTCGACAGGATCTACCCGATCATCAACTTCGGAGAGTTCGGCGCCATCAGCGAAGGCCTCGCGGACTTCTTCTCGCTGGCCTCTTTCTGGCGCGAGGGCTATACGAGCCAGGTGACCCTCGGCAATTTCGTCGGGGCCGGAGAGGGCGCGGCCCGCGATATCTCCGGCTCGGGCAAACCCACCGTGGCCCGCACGTTCCCAAGCGACTGGTACGGCGAGGTGCACGAGGACGGCCTGCTCCTGTCCCAGGCGCTCTACAAGCTGGGCAATCCCAACGCCGCGGGCTACTACCTCGGCGCGTTCTCCGCCGGCAGCTTCAGCGGCAGGACGAGGGCCGAGATCCTGGCTTTCGCCGCCCTGTTCTACTTCCCGGACGACTTCGCCAACTTCTACGACGCGATGATAGACGCGTGCACCCAGATGGACGCGAAGTGGCCGGGCCAGTGCGACGCCACCGTAAAGGGAAAGATAACCTCGGCTTTCTCGGCCCACGGCATCGGGACTTCGGCCGGAGGGGATACGTACGAGACCTCTGGTTCCTCCGCGATGTGCGACAGTAACAACGGCCCCGAGTGCGCCACCGACGTGAGCAGTCTCTCGTCCCTCTCGGCCACCGTCTATCCTCTCGGCGACGTGGATTATTATTCGATACCGCTGGCCGCGGGACCGTTCTCGGCCTCGCTCTCGCTGCCGATGAGCGGCACCGACGGGGTCTACTACGCCTACGCCATGTTCCTCTTCGACTCCGCCCGCCAGTACGTCACCGAGGCCGTTCCCGACATTTACGGCACCGGCGGCGGCGCCTGCGGCGACAGCGGACAGTGCTATACCCTGTCCCCGTCCGTCAAGCTGAACTACACCGTGCCGTTCGGGGGCGGGAGGTACTACCTGGTTATCTCCGCCGCGCCCAACCAGTATTACGGCAATTCGGAAGCCAATTCGACCTCGGAATATACCCTGGCCTTCTCAAGGAAGGAGCAGGGGACGGCCACGGCCCGCATCTACGCGGCGCTCTATGACAGCGACGAGATCTCCTTCGACGTGCCGTACCCCTACTTCCCGGCGGCCGGCTCACTTTCGTCCTCCACCTTTTCCGGCGCTACGACAGGGCACGATCCGAACGGGGGGAGTTATGATCCGGGCTCGGAACTGATATTCGAGTACGCCCAGCTCCGGGACCACAACTTCCAGCCGATAGAGCTGACCAAGACCAACGCCTCCGGCTCCTACATGGCAGTCTCCGGTCCGGTGAACGCGGCATCCGGCAACCTGGACGTCCTCGGCCGCACGCTCATCTCCAGCCGTGTCCGGCTGCAGCCAGGCTTCGCTGCCCGCTACCCGGGGGTAGGAACGGTATACCTGGAGGTCTTCGGCCGCAATCACCTCGGCCACGTCCTCTCCCTAGGCGTTTCCAACCCTCTTAACCTTACCGCCAACCGCAACGAGGTGACGGCTTACAACAACATCATCTCCGCCGGCAGCACGGCCATCATCAAGTACGAGACCCTGTCGCCCGGCAACCTGTCCATCAAGGTCTACACCCAGGCAGGCTCGCTCGTGAAGACCGTCTTCGACGGGGCCATACCGGCCGGCCGCGGCTCGGTAGAGTGGGACGGGACCAACTCCAACGGCGGGAAGGCCGCCTCGGGCATCTATTTCGTCCGGACCAAAGGCGCCGGTCTGGACAAGGTCGTCAAGATCGCCGTTATAAGGTAAGCAGAATGAACGCCACGATGACCAGCACGATCGAAGCGGCCCGCTGCCGGAGCGGGAAGCCGCTCGCCGCCCTGCTCGCGGCCGGCGCCCTGTTCTTCGCCGCTTCCGGCCTCCACGCCGGGGGGCCGGGCTCCGCCGGCGTGCAGGTCCTGAAGAACGATTTCAGCCCGCGGGCCGCCGGCATGGGCGGCGCTTTCACGGCCGTGGCCGACGACGCCTACTCGCCGGCCTATAATCCGGCGGGTCTGGGGCAGCTCTACATGCCCGAAGCCTCGGCGATGTACTATTCCGGCTTCGAGGATTCCAGCCTCCAGCATCTCTCCTTCGTCCTGCCGCTGCAGTTCCAGGGGCTGGCCGGCTACGACAAGCCCGGCTTCGGCGTGTCCGCGCTGTTCTCCGACGGCGGCAAGTTCGTCTACCGCCCCATCGGCGCCGGCGGGACGGTGGGTGAGTACAGCATGAACGCCGAGTCCACCAAGGTGCTGGCGCTGAGCTACGGCGAGAAGGTTTTCGCGGGCGAGGTGAACCTGGAGGGCTATAAGGCCAACATGGAGCAGTATCTCGGCCTTTCCGCCAAGTACGTCGGTTCCGAGCTGCTGGAAACCTATTCCGCCTCCGCTTTCGCCATAGACGGCGGCTGGCTGATGCGGGACCTTAACTCGGGCCTCTCCATGGGCGTTTCTCTTTCCAATTTCGGCTCGGGTCTCAAATATTACAAGGAGGACACGCCGCTGCCCTCCATTCTGCGCGTCGGCGCCGCCTGGCAGCCGCCTACCGTCATGTCGCAGTCACTGCTGCTGGCGGTGGACCTGGATATGTACCTGCAGGAGCAGCTGAAGAGCCTGCGGGCCGGCCTGGAATACCATTTCCAGGAGATGTTCAGCTTCAGGCTCGGTTACAAGGGGATGGACGATAATAAAGGTCTCGCGCTGGGACTGGGAGTCCATTACGAGAGCTTCGCGCTGGACTTCGGCATGTCGGTCGCCGGAGAGGTCTATAATACCTCAGAGGTGTCCTTCTCCTATAAGTTCGCGGGCTGGCGCACGGCCGAGCTGAAGAAGAAGGCTCGCCAGTTCCGCGCGCCGGCCCCTGAGCCGGAGAAGAAGCAGCCCGCGGCCCGCCCTGCCGTCAAGCCGGCCGCAAAGCCCAAAACGGATTCCGACTTCTTCTGGATATATTGAGCGAGGCCAGGAACATGACAAAGCGATATCTCTTGCTGGCAGCCGCCATCGCGGCGCTCACCTCACCGGCGGCCGCAGTCAAGCCGGTGGGGGGGCTCAAGACCGGCCTCAACATCTCCACCTTCGTGGGCGCCGACGCGAACTCCGGGGATTCGAAGGTCTCCCGCTCCGGCCTGGTCGCCGGCGGCTACCTGGATTTTCCCGTGGAGGGCCTGCCCTTCCTGGTCCAGGCCGAGGTCCTTATCTCGCAGAAAGGGACCGTCTACAAGTGGGACCTGCTGGGCCAGATATACGAGGAGCGCATCCGCCTTACCTACCTGGAACTGCCCGTGCTGGCCCGGTTCAATTTCGAGCCCCGCAGCGGTCCCAGGACGGCCCTGCTGGTAGGGCCCTCCTTCGCGTTCAAGCTCTCAGCCAGGGGGGAGGACCGCACCGTTACCACTTCCTCCTCAGGCAACCTGGACCATATACGCGGCTTCGACCCCGGAATAGTGCTGGGCGGCGTGGTGGAGATGGACACCAGCCGAGGCGCGATCTTCCTGGAGGGCCGTTATACCAGGGGACTCTCCACGATAGACGATTCCAGCGGCTCCAAGGCCGATATCAGGAACAGCGTCGCCTCGGTGATGCTGGGCTACCGTTTCTGACCGCTCCCCAAATTGACACCCCGTAGTTTTGTTTATAGAATTGAGGCCATAAGGGTTTCTCAAGGAGGCTTTATCATGAAAAAGGTTCTCTTCATCATAGCCGCCGGCCTGCTGGCGGCCGGCTGCGGTTCTTCCCCGGACAAAGGCACCGTTTCCAAGACCGGGGAGATCGAGCGCGAGTGGGTCGAGGAAGGCATCACCAAGAACTACATCTTCGCCCGCGGCATAGGCGCGGCGGACCAGACGCTGGAGAACAAGACCCAGCGTATGGCCACTTCCCGCAACGCTTCCATAGTCAACGGCCAGTACAACATGCTTTCCTTCATCAAGGGCGTGCAGCTCGAGGGCGGCATAACGGTGGAGAAGGCCATCGAGACCGACTCGGTGCTGGCCACCAAGATAGACGCGGTCATCAAGGGCGCGCAGGTGGTCCGCACGGAGTGGACTTCCGACGACGGCTGCGTGGTGGTGCTCCGCCTGCCGAAGAAGGCCCTGAAGGAAGCCGGCCTCAAGATAGCCGAATAATCACGTGACCAGGACCGGCATCTCCCGCGCGCTGCTGGCGGCCGCCTTCCTGGCGGCCGCCGGCTGCGGCGGCACCAGGAAGAGCTCCCTCAACCCGGCCTACGAGACCGAGGTCGTGGAGGCCGAGGGCATGGCCCCCGTGGTCAACGGGGACGTCGAAGGCGCCCGCAAGACGGCCCTCGGCGAGGCCATGAAGAACGCCCTGGGCCTGGTCGTCGGCGTCTACGTCTCGCAGGACGCTCTCGTCTCCAAGGCGGTCCTGATCGACGACAGCATCACGTCCAGGACCGAGGGGTACATAGAGAAGTACGAGACCCTCAAGGAATGGCGGGACGGCGACTTCTACAAGACCCGCATCCGCGCCCATGTCCGCAAGGAGGACCTGGCCGCCAAGCTGAGCGCGCTGGAGCCCGAGCCCCAGAAGCTCGGCAACCCGGTCATAGGCTTCGACGTGGCCGAGACGGCGGACGGCGCCCCTCTGAAGGGGGACTTCGCCGCCCTGCAGCTCAAGGATAAGTTCGCGGAGGCGGGTTTCCTGACGGGGGAGAAGGACAAGGCGGATATCGTAGTCAGCGGTACCGCGCAGACCTCCTTCAACACCAAGGAAGGCCTCGGCGGCTTCGTCTCTTACAGGGCGGGCATCTCGCTGTCGGCCGTGAAGCAGGGCTCCAACGAAACGCTGGCCTCGGTGCAGGACTCCGCCGGCGGCATAGATCTCAACGAGCAGGCCGCGGCCAGGGCTTCGCTGATAAACGCCGCCAAGAAGGCGGCCGGCCCGCTCACGCAGAAGATACTCGCCGCCTTGCGCGAGCGCAGCATGGTGAGGCTCAACCTCTCCAATGTCAGGGATATGAACGACCTGAGCGATTTCACCAAGATACTGCGCAACATCCCCGCGGTCCGGGCCTCCTGGGTGAGGTCTTTCGATGGCGGCACGGCCGTGTTCGACGTCGCCATGCACCGCGGCGGCGCGGCTGACCTGTCGCAGCTCCTGATGAAGAACCCCAAGCGCCCGGTAAAGGTGAGCAGGACCTCCTCCTACTCGCTGGACGCGGAACTGCAGTAGCCGGCCGCGGCAATAACGAAAGAGGCCGGGAAATGCCCGGCCTCTTTTTTGCTGGCATGCCGCTTACTGGCGGGCCTTCAACTTCTCGGCGCGGCGCTTCTCGAAATCCTCGATCCTGGCGCGCTGGCTCTCCGCGTAGCTGTCCAGGAAGTCCTGTCTGGCGGCCAGGCGGGCGCGCAGCTTCTCCACCCGTCCCCTGAGGGCGGCGCAGCGCTTCTCCTCCGCCTTCATCAGCCTGGAAAGCCTCGCCGCCACGGCCACCTCGCCGCGGGAGAGGGCCGCTTCCTGGCCCGGGACCAGTTCCTTCTCCGCGGCGCCCGAGGTCAGGGCCACTTTACCCTCGAAGAGCCCGACCTGCGACGCTCCGTCCGTAGAGACGCTGACTGCGAATTCGGTGCCCCGGACGGCGCAAACGGCCGAAGGGGTGCGTACCGTGAACCGGGAAAGGACCTTCCCTTTCAGCTTGGCGACCAGCCACACCGCCCTGCCTTTCAGGAAGGAGAAACCGAAAGCGCGCCCTTCGTCGTCCGCCCTCAGCTCTTCCGCGCCGGTCTCGGAGTTCTGGTCGAGCCGGATAAAGGTGCCGTCGCGCAGCAGCATCTCGCACCAGGACCGGCCGCCGGTCCTCAGCGAATCTCCCTGCCGGAGCGGCAGGCCTTTCACCGCCTTCAGCCAGTCCTCCTCGCCCGCCTTCCGCACCTCCACGCTGCCCTGCAGCTGGTATATGCATGCCGTTTCGGCCGCGTTCATCGCTGCTGGCAGCGCCAGCAGGGCCGTGATAAGGAATATCCTCATATTGTCTCCCTCCATACCCAAATATACAATATAGCGCAAATATTATAAAATCCCGTTATGGATTTCTTCCGGCTGAGGTTCCTGAACACGCTGCTGTTGTTCATCGCGGGGATAGTTCTGGGCTTTATTATCAAGGAGCGCTTCTCTCCTCCCGCCGAGCCCGCCCAGCCTTCCTACCGCTCCGCCCGGCAGTCGGCGGTCCAGCAGGAGCCACAGGCCCCCTATGTCCCGGAGACGGGCGCCGAGGAAGAACCGGCCGCGCCGGAGACAGCGCGCCCCGCCCAGGCTCCGGAGGAAGAGCCGGCCGCGGACGAGAAGGACCCCGGAGAGGCGGCGGTGATAGAACCGGTGGCCTCCACCCGCCCGGCCGCCAAGACGTCCCCCGACGATTTCTTCTCCTCTCCCGGCCCGTATGAGGGTCGGGAGCTGGTCCTCGAACTCCAGATGATAACGGCCAGGAAGACCGGTAACGGCTGGCGCCTCAACCTGGTCCGCACCGGCCCCGGGAAGAAGGTCGACTACCTGTATGTGGACGATTACGGCGAGCTGGGCGACAAACCGGACCTGCGCATAGGCTACTCCTACAGCGTGCGTTTCCTGTGCTCCTCCGGCGACCCGACCTCCGGCAATAAGCTGCTTTCCATCGAGCCCACCGGCGGCAAGGCCGACTGGGCCACCGGGCTCAGCGCGGTGGAATAGCATGTCCTATTTCTTCGTGATCAACCCCAGGGCGGGAATGAAGCACGGCGACGTCCTGGGAGCGATAGAGCGTTTCTTCTCGGGGCGCAGGCTGCGCTTCGAGGCTGAATTCACCAAGGCCCGCGACCACGCCGCGGAACTCTCGGCCAAGGCCGCCCTCTCCGGGTTCACTACGGTGGTGGCGGTGGGCGGGGACGGGACTATACGCGAGACCGCGTCCGCCCTGGTGGGAAAGCCTGCCGCCCTAGGCATACTGCCCTGCGGCTCGGGCAACGGCCTGGCCCGCAATCTCTATATTCCGCTGCGCTTCGACGAGGCGCTGGCCGGGCTGCTCGAGTGGGAGCCCCGCCCCGTGGACGCGGGACTCGCCAACGGCAGGCCTTTCTTCTGCGCTGCGGGCGTAGGGCTGGACGCCGAGGTGGCCAGGGATTTCAACGCGCTCAGCTCGCGGCGGGGCATACTCCCTTACGTCTGGCACGCCGCCAAGCGCTTCCTCTCCTACAGCCCGACGCCGGTGACCGTAACGGTGGACGGCAGGCGCCTCGAGATGACGGCCATCGTGAACGCCGTCCTGAACGGCGTCCAGTACGGCGGCGGCGCCCGCATGGCCCCCGGAGCGTACATTGACGACGGGTTCCTGGATTTCGTCTCAGTTAAAAGGCCGCGGCTGACCCGGATGCTCCCGGCCGCCGCGGCCCTGTTCAGGGGGAACCTGCCGGACTACACCGATATCTATTCCTCCCTCAAAGGCCGCGTCATAGAGATGGACTGCGGCGGCGGTGCCTGGTACCATCTGGACGGGGAGGATTTCTATTCCCACGACGGGAAGATTAAATTCACCGCGCTGCCGTCAGCCCTCAGGGTGATCGCTCCAAAGCAGAGCCGGCCGGGGGGCTGATGCCGCTCCTGCCGCAGCTGACCCGAGAAGCCGCGCTGGCGGAGAACCTCCCCGGCGGCCGGGTGCGCTGTCTTGCCTGCGCGCACCGGTGCGTCCTGCCTGACGGCAGGGACGGGATCTGCGGCGTTCGCGCGAACGTCGGCGGCAGGCTTATTGCTCCCTGGGGCTACGTTTCCGGCGCCTCTCCTGACCCGATAGAGAAAAAGCCGTTCTTCCATGTCCTGCCCGGCGCCCGCACGCTCTCCTTCGGCATGTTCGGGTGCAATTTCCGCTGCGCTTTCTGCCAGAACTGGAACATCTCGGACGCCAGGACCGCCTCCGCCGCCGGGGCCGAGAAGGTCTCTGCGGCCGGGCTCGCCGAGCTGGCGGCCTCCTCCGGAGCGAAAGTGCTCGTCTCCACTTACAACGAGCCGCTGATCACGGCCGAGTGGGCCGCGGAGATCTTCGCGGAGGGGAAGAAGAGGGGCCTGCGCGCGGGGTTCGTCTCGAACGGCTACGCCACGCCCGAGGCGGCGGACCTGCTCCGGCCGGTGATGGACCTCTGGAAGGTGGACCTTAAGACCTTCGACGCGCAGAAATACTCGCGCGTCTGCGGCGCGCGGCTCGACCGCGTGCTGGACGGCATACGGCTGATCAAGGAACGGGGGTTCTGGCTGGAGGTGGTGACGCTGCTGATCCCCGGCTTCAACGACTCCGATGCCGAGGTGTCGGCCATGGCCGCCTTCCTGGCCGGCCTTTCAGCGGACATCCCGTGGCACCTGACAGCCTTCCATCCGGACCACAAGATGACCGACACGCCTCCCACGCGCGCCTCCGCCCTTTACAGGGCCAGGGAGCTCGCCTTGGCGGCGGGGCTGCGCTACGTGTACTGCGGCAACATCCACGGGGCAAGAGGGCAGGACACCGTCTGCCCCTGCTGCGGGCGGGCAGTGATCACTCGCGACGGATTTTCGGTAACATCCAACCTGATCTCCCCGGGCGGGGTCTGTCCCTGCGGCGCCAGGCTGCCGGGCGTCTGGGGATAGCTATTTACGGTAGGAGTACCCCTGCCAGGGGTTATCGGAGGCTTTCTGGAACACGGCGGCAAGGCCGCCGATCAGCGCGGAGAGCGTCACGGCCAGCCCCGAGAAGCCGTACGCCCCGAGGGGGGAGAACAGCGCCCCGCGCCAGAACAGCAGGCCGCAGAAGAGCGCGCAGAAGGCCACCAGGGCCGAGAGGAAGGCCTGGTCCCGGAGCAGCGTCCTGAGGAGAGAGATAGAAAGGTACTGGAGCAGCGCGGTGCCGGCGGCGGCCGCGGCGAAACCGACGGAATCGTACAGCGCCGGCTTCAGCCAGTATACTTCCCGCGGGCCCAGCAGGAAGCGCGCCGCCGCGAATACCGCCTTCATCGCGGCGAGGGCCGCCAGCAGCAGCAGAACGGTCGCCAGCAGCGAGGCCGCCAGGTAGCCGAGCATGGCGTAAAGCGCCAGCTCGTCCTCACTTCTTTTCATAGAAGCCTATCTCTTTCAGGAAAGCGGGGTTGTCCTGCCAGCCGGGGGTCACCTTGACGGTGAGGTGCAGCTCGACGGGGCGGCGCAGGAACGCGGTGATGGCCTTGGCGGCGGCTTCCCTGAGGCGTTTTATCATGGAGCCGCCCCGGCCGATGATTATCGGCTTTTGGCCCGCCCTGGCCACGTGGATGGCCGCGAGGATCTGGTCGTCGCGGCCCTTCTCTTCCCTGAAGACCTCGATCTCCACCGCGGAGGAATAGGGCACCTCCTGCGAGTAGAGGCGGAAGATCTGCTCGCGGATGATCTCGGCCACGTAGAACTTCTCCCAGCGGTCGGTGAGCTGGTCCTGCGGATAATACGGGGGATGTTCCGGGAGCGCGGCCTTGATGGCCGCCCGCAGCTCCTTGAGCCCGCCCCCGGTGAGGGCCGAGATCAGGAAGACCTGCTTAACGGGGAGCAGCTTGGAGAAGAAATCGGCCGTGGCCTTGGTCCTCTCAGGGTTCTTCTCCTTGTCGAGCTTGTTGACGGCGAGATAAAGCGGGCAGGACAGCTTCTTAAGGGGTTCGAAAAGGGGGACCTTGTCCTCCGGCGGCAGGCCCGGCTCGGTTATCAATATGCAGAGGTCGCCTTCCTCCGCGGCCGCTCGCTTTATCGCGCCGGCCATGCTGCGTTCGAAAAGGTTGCGGCCGCGCAGGAAGCCGGGCGTGTCCACGAAGACGGCCTGCACGCCCGGCGCGTTGAGAATGCCCAGGATGTTGTTCCTGGTGGTCTGGGGCTTGTCCGAGATTATCGAGAGCCGGGTGCCGCAGAGGGCGTTCATCAGCGTGGACTTGCCGGCGTTCGGGAGGCCGGTTATCGGTACGAAACCGGCCCTGAAGCCCGTATAGTCCTCCTCCCCGGCGGGATCCGTTCCTTTCACGGCACTACTTCAGGCAGACGGGGTTCGGCCAGAGGGGGAGTTGGGTAGCCTTCTCCAGTTTTCGGACCTTGATGTCGCCCGTAAGCTCCTGCACGAAGACCTCGCAGCTGAAGACCCTGGTCCCGGCGATGAGATGCCCGCCGAAGGCCTTGCCCTCGGCGTCGGAGAACGTGGCGTGCGCGTGGACCATGGGCTTGTCGTCGAAGAGACTGACGTTGCCGCAGAGGGAGAGTATCTCCAGCTCCTTCTCGAGGGTGACCTTGTTGTATTTCTTGGCCTTCTGGTCGTAGATCGTCACGATCGCCCGCTCGACCGCCCCGATGCCGCTGAGCAGTCCGCAGCGCACCTGGTGATGGTGACAGAAATACTGGATGGCCTGCAGCAGGTCCTCACCTTTATGTATGCTGAATAAGAAAGTCCTACCGGTAAGATACGGCTTCTCCTGCTGCTGCATGTTCCCTCCGTTGTCCCCTGGATGAGCCGGCGCAAGGCCGGGCTTGCAGCTCCCCTCGCGGAAAGCGAACGTATATATTTTATCAAATTTACGAGGGAAAATGCAGGTTTGACTGCCGCATTTTAATTCATATAATAGCCATAACAGATCCCAGAAGGAGGAAATATGCCGGTATCTTACAAGGAGCTCGGTTTCGTCAACACCCGCGAGATGTTCAAGAAAGCGATGAAGGACGGCTATGCCGTTCCCGCCTATAATTTCAACAACATGGAGCAGCTGCAGGCGATACTCACCGCCTGTTCCCGCTCCCGCTCCCCGGTGATACTGCAGGTCTCCAAGGGCGCTCGCGACTACGCGAACTCCACGCTGCTGCGCTGGATGGGCCGCGGCGCGCTCGAAATGATGAAGGAGATGAAGGACGGCCCCGTGCCGGTGGCGCTCCACCTCGATCACGGCGACACGTTCGAGCTCTGCAAGTCCTGCATCGACAGCGGCTTCTCCTCGGTGATGATAGACGCCTCCCACCACCCCTATGAGAAGAACGTAGAGATCACCAAGCAGGTGGTGGAGTACGCGCACAAGTTCGACGTCACCGTGGAGGGCGAGCTCGGAGTGCTGGCCGGCATAGAGGACGAGGTGCAGGCGGAGCACTCCCATTACACCGATCCGGCGCAGGTCGAGGACTTCGTGAAAAAGACCGGCGTGGACTCGCTGGCCATCTCCATCGGCACCAGCCATGGCGCCTATAAGTTCAAGGTGAAGCCCGGCGAGAGCGTGCCGCCGCTGCGCTTCGACATCCTCGAGGAATGCGAGAAGCGCATCCCCGGCTTCCCGATAGTCCTGCACGGCGCCTCCTCGGTGCTGACGGACTACATAAACATGATCAACAAGTACGGCGGCAAGATGGAGAACGCCGTGGGCGTGCCGGCCGAGCAGCTGCGCAAGGCGGCGAAGTCCGCCGTCTGCAAGATCAACATCGACTCCGACGGCCGCCTCGTGATGACCGCGATGGTCCGCAAGGTCTTCTCCGAGAAACCCGCCGAGTTCGATCCGCGCAAGTACCTGGGCCCCGCCCGCGACGAGCTCGTCAAGATGTACATGGACAAGAACGCCAACGTTCTCGGCTCGGCCGGCCGGGCGTAGCCTCCACGGGAACAGGAACGCAAAACACGGCGTCGCGCACTGGCCAATGGCCGTGCCGTAACAGGCGCAATGCGTCTCAGGCGGCCACCGTGCGCGCGCCTCGTCGCGGAGAACTGTCGCTTTGCTCCATCCCCTCGCCGCGCTACGAAGCGGCTTCGGTCCGCGCGGTTTTGCTCTCCTGCTCCCGTGTCGCTTCTGTAATATGAGTGATTCTTACGACGTGATAGTTATCGGGGCCGGGGCCTCGGGCCTCGCGGCCGCCGTGGAGGCCGCGCGCGCGGGCGCGTCGGTCCTCGTCCTCGAGAAGAACCACGTGCCCGGAAGGAAGATCCTCTCCACCGGGGCCGGCAAGTGCAACTTCACGAACTCGGTCATAACGCCCGACAGGTACCACCCGCCCGCCGCCGCCTTCCTTAAGAGGACCTTCGCGGCCCTGCCGCCGCAGGGCGTCCTCTCCTTTTTTCGCGAGCTGGGGCTTCTCTGGACAGAGGACTCCAGGGGTCGCCTCTTCCCGCGCTCCTTGAAGGCGCAGGACGTGGTCTCCGTGCTGGTGAACGAGCTGGGCTTCCGCGGCGGTACTCTCCGGACCCTGACCGAGGCGGTCGCGGTCGCGCCTGGGGATGGCGGCTTCCGCGTCGAGTCCTGCGCCGTTCCGCCGCAGTGGGAAAGGCGCATGACCCGGGGGGCGAGAACCGCTTTCAGCGCTGCCCGCGTGGTGTTGGCGGCCGGCGGCGCCTGCTATCCGCAGATAGGCGGGACCACGGCCGGCTATTCGCTGCTTCGCGCGCTCGGGCACTCCGTATCCCCGCTGTCCCCGGCCATAGTCCCGCTCCGTTCCGACGACCCGCTCCTTAAGGAGCTGGACGGCGTGAGGACGGAGGCCGCGCTGGAGCTGAAGCCGCGCCGCGGACGGGGCGCGAAGTCCGCGGGCGAACTTCTGTTCGCCTCGTACGGCCTTTCTGGCCCGGCCGCCCTGGACCTGAGCCGCGCCGCCCTGGCAGCGCTTAAGGACGGGCCGGTCAGCCTCGAAGCGGACTTCTTTCCCGAGGCCACCTCCGCGGCGCTGGCGGCGTCACTGCAGGAACGCGCCAGGCGCTTCCCCGGGCGCCCTTTCAGGCATTTCGCCTGCGGCCTGCTGAACGAGAAACTGATGAAGGCCGCGGCGGCCCGGCTGCGCGCCGAGTGGGGCGCCCCTCCGGGCCCAGGGACCCCCGCTGCCCTCGGCGCGCTGCTCAAGGGCTTCTCGTTCAATATCACCGGCACCCGCGGCTTCGACGAGGCCATGGTGACGGCCGGCGGCTGCCCGCCGGCAGAGGTGGACCCCGCCTCCTTCCAGTCGCGGAAGGTCCCCGGGCTCTACGTTACCGGAGAACTGCTGGATATCGACGGCGACTCGGGCGGCTACAACCTCCACCTGGCCTGGACGTCCGGTATCCTGGCCGGCCGTGCCGCCTCCTGTCGCTAGCCACCGCGGGCAAATGGAAAAGCCGCGCATTAGCGCGGCTTTTCCATTTAACGGAAGAGTCCTTCAGCGGAACATCGACGCCGAGAGAACGTATACCAGGGCCGCGATGGCCGCGGAGCCGGGGATGGTGAGTATCCAGGCCCAGACTATCTGGCCAGCCACTCCCCACCTGACGGCGCTGAACCGCTTCATGGTGCCCACGCCCATGATAGCGCCGGTAATGGTATGGGTGGTGCTGACCGGCACGCCCATCCCCGAAGCCAGGTACAGCGTCGCGGCGGCCCCGGCCTCGGCGCAGAAACCGTCCACCGGCTTGAGCTTGGAGATCTTATGCCCGAGAGTCTTGACTATACGCCAGCCTCCGAACATCGTCCCGAGACCCATGGAAGTGTAGCAGAGGACGGCCACCCATTTCGGTATATCGAAGTGCGAACCGTCCGGACCCGCGTTCAGGTAGCCCGCGCTGACCAGCAGGCTGGCTATCACGCCCATCGTCTTCTGCGCGTCGTTGCCGCCATGGCCCAGGCTGTAGGCAGCGGCGGACAGCAGCTGGCCCTTCCTGAACAGATGGTCCACCTTGCTGGGAATTGAGCGCGCGAACAGCCGGTACACGACCACGCCGAAGAACAAGCCGAGCAGCAGACCAAGCACCGGCGAGATGACTATGAAGGCCAGGACCTTCATGATGCTGGACATCACCAGCACCTGCATCGTCCCCGCTTTAGCCACAGCGGCGCCGGCCATCGCGCCCATCAGCGCGTGAGAGGAGCTGGACGGCAGGCCGAAATACCAGGTCAGGATGTTCCAGACGCAGGCCCCGGCCAATGTGCCGAAGACGACGTGGTTGTCTATGACCGCCAGGTCGACTATGCCTTTCCCCATCGTCTTCGCCACCGAATGGTCGAAGATGAAGAACGCCACCACGTTGAAGAAGGCGGCCCAGATGACCGCCTGCCGCGGCGTCAGGACGCGGGTGGAGACTATGGTGGCGATGGAGTTCGCCGCGTCGTGGAAGCCGTTCAGGAAGTCGAAGACCAGCGCCAGCGCGATGAGCCCTATTACTACGAGGAGGGCGCTATCCATGCTTCACCAGTATGGCCTCGATCACCTTGGCCACGTGCTCGCAGGTGTCCAGCGTGGCCTCGGCGCCCTCGTAGATCTCCTTCCACTTTATGACCTGTATCGGGTCCTTCTCGTTCTCGAAGAGGCCGCTGATGGTCTTGTCGCGCAGCTGGTCGCCCATGTTCTCCAGGCGGTTGACCTCGATGCAGTAGTCCAGCACGCGGCGGGAGCGCTTGGTGTCGTGCATGTGCTTTACGGCGTTGGCCAGCGCCTGGGTCGACTGGTCTATCGTGTCGGCGAAGGCTATCATCCCGTCGTTCCTGGGGTCCAGCTTATAGAGGTGGATGCGGTTGGACATGGAGTTGATCATGTCGAGGATGTCGTCGAGGATGTTGGCCAGCGCGTGGATGTCCTCGCGGTCTATCGGGGTGATGAAGGTGCGGTTGAGCATGTCCACTATCTCGTGGGCGAGCGTGTCGCCCTCGTGCTCGAAGTTCTTTATCTTCTTCACCGTCTCGTCATCGAAAGGGCCCTTCTTGACCGCGGTCTTGAAGGCGTCGGCGGCCTTTACGATGTTCTCGGCCTGCATGTTCAGGAAGTCGAAGAACTTTACTTCTTTAGGAACGAAGTTGATGGACATACCCTCTCCTTGAAAAACGGATGCATTAATTATATCCTTTTTGCAGAAAGCACCGCAAAAGAACGGAGGCAGCATGCACCTGAAGCCGGAACTCTGGAAGCGCTTCGAAAGATACGCGAAGGTGGACACCGAGAGCGACGAGAAATCCTCGACGTTCCCTTCCACGAAAAAACAGCTCGTTCTGGCGAAGATGCTCGTCTCCGAGCTCAAGGCCATCGGTGCCAAAGGGGTGAAACTGGACAGGTACGGCTATGTCACGGCCGAGATCCCCGCCACCGTGAAGGGGAAGAGGCCTGTCATCGGCCTTCTGGCCCATATGGATACCGCGCCGGCCGCGCCCGGCAAGGGCGTTAAGCCGCAGCTGCACCGCGCCTGGAGCGGCGGGGATATCGTCATCAGCCGCAAGGACGACCTGGTCCTGAACGTGAAGAACTGCCCCGAGCTGGCCGCCTGCAAGGGGGAGGATATCGTCACCGCTTCCGGGGACACGCTGCTGGGCGCCGACGACAAGGCGGGCATAGCCGTCATCATGTCGGCCGCCTCCTATCTGCTCGCCCACCCGGAGATACCGCACGGCACTCTCAAGATAGGGTTCACCCCCGACGAGGAAGTGGGACAGGGCGTGAAATATTTCGACGTGAAGGCCTTCGGCGCCGACTTCGCCTACACTTTCGACGGCGACGTGGCGGGGACCGTGGAGGAGGAGAATTTCAACGCCGACGGGGTGGAGATAAAGATAACCGGCAAGAGCGTGCATCCCGGCACCGCCAAGCACGCGCTGGCCAACGCCGCGCGCATAGCCGCCGACATAGTGGCGGCCTGGCCGGAGAACATGCTTCCCGAGGCCACCGAGAAGCGCGAGGGGTTCGTGATGTTCACCGATATCGCGGCCGGCATCGAGAAGGCCGAGGTCTCGGGCATAGTCAGGGAGCATGACCTCGTGAAGCTCAAGGCGATGGAACGCCAGCTTGAGGCCATCGTGTCCGCCATGCGGCTGAAGTATCCGCTCGCCAAGATAGAGCTCTCGTTCAAGGCGCAGTACCGGAACATGAAGGGCGTGGTGTCCCGCTACCCGGCCGTCATGCGGAACCTCCTGTCAGCGGTAAGGAAGGCCGGGCTGGTCCCGCGCGTCAAACCGGTTCGCGGCGGCACCGACGGCGCGCGCCTCTCCTTCATGGGCCTGCCGACCCCGAACGTCTTCACCGGCGGGTTCAATTACCACGGCCGCTACGAATGGGTCTCCCTCGACGGCATGAACAAGTCGGCGGAGGTGCTGGTGAACCTCGTCCGCGAGTGGGCGGTCTAGGCGCTCCCATGGTCAGCAGAAGGCTGATAGACCTGTTCCTCGAACTGGCGCGCATCGACGGCCTCCCCGGCAAGGAAGCCCCGGTGGCCAACCACCTGCTCACCTACCTGAAGCACCTCGGTCTCGAGCCCAAGGCCGACGGGACCGCGGCGGCCTGCCTCTCCAACACCAGCAACATCGTCTGCTCGGTGGGCGGCGGCGGCTCGCTGGCGCTGGTCTCCCAGATGGACACCTTCCGCCGCACCTCGACCATAAGGCCGGTGGTCTCCGCGGACCGGATAACCGGGGAGGGCGGGGCTCCGGGCGCCGACGGCCGGGCCGGCATGGCGGCCATCCTGTACGCCGTCGAGCGGGCCATCCACTCGAACCAGCCGCTGAAGCCTTTTACGCTGGTTTTCACCACCCGCGGCGCCGGCAACATGGCCGGCGCCCGCCACGCCGTCCTGCCGCAAAGCGTGCGTTCGGCCTTCGTCTTCAGCTCTCCGCTCGACCCCGGCACCTACACCTCCTCCTCTCCCGGGATAGCCGTCTTCTCGGCCGACGTCCTGGGCAGGGCTTCCGACGCCGGCATCGACCCCGAGCACGGCGTCTGCGCCATCAGCATAGCGGCCAGGGCCATCTCCGCCCTTTCCTGGGGCAGGCACGATCCGGAGACCACCTCCAACATCGGCACCATAGCCGGCGGCGCCGGCACCGCCATAGTCCCTCCGGCCGCGCTGGCCCGCGGGCAGATACGGGCGCAGGAGGAGGCGAAAGCTCTTCCTATACTCGAGCGGATAAAGGCCGAGTTCGAGAGTTCGGCCGCCGCCGCCGGGGGAGCCGCCTCGTTCAAATGGTCATGGGAATACGCTCCCTACTCCCATCCGAAGGGGGCCGAAGTGTGCCTGGCCGCCGAGGCCGCCTCCAGGGCGGCCGGACTCGCGCCTTCCGCGGTGCCGTCGCCGGGGGGGAGCGAGGCCAACGCCCTTAACGCCAGGGGCATACCGGCGGTCAACCTAGGGATAGGGGTAAGGAACCCCAGGGCCAACGGCGAGCACATACTCCTCGACCATCTCTCCAAAGCCTCGGAACTGGCCTGGCAGTTGATAAGGAAAAACTGAACCTGTTGTGGTTTCACACTGACTGCATGGTCATTATGAGACCACTCACAGATCCTGAAAGCGCGTCAGGGCGGTAAGTGGGGAACTGCGGACGCGAAAAAGGACCGGGAGGAAACTCCCGGTCCTTTTTTATGCCCTGTCCCCTACTGGCGTTTCGGCGGCAGGTTGAGCGGCGGGTACTGCTGGCCGGCAGGCTTGATCCCGGGCAGCGGGGCGGGGGCCGCCAGCTCCTCGGCCGCGCGCTGCTTAGTGGCCGTGAAGACCTTGCTCACCGCGGCCACCATCCCGGCCGTGTCCCCGAGGTCCGCGGGGATGATCAGGGTGTTGTTCACCTTGGCCAGTTTGCCGAACTCGGTCAGGTAGCTCTCGGCTATGCGGAGGTTGACGGCGTCGGAGCCGCCCTTCTCGTTGATCGCGGCGGCTATCTCGCGCAGGCCCTTCGCGGTGGCGAAGGCCACCCTCTCGATCTCTCCGGCGCGGCCGTCGGCCTCGTTCAGCCTCTTCTGCTTCTCGCCCTCGGACAGGGCGATGTTCTGCTGCTTGTCGCCCTCGGCCCGGTTGATCTTGGCCTGCTTCTCGCCTTCGGACTCGGCGATCAGCGCGCGCTTCTCGCGCTCGGCGCGCATCTGCTTCTCCATCGCGCCCTTGATGCTGTCGGGCGGGGTGATGTTCTTAATCTCGTGGCGGGTGATCTTGATGCCCCAGGGCTCGGCGGCCTTGTCCACGGCTGCCACGATCTCCATGTTTATCTTCTCGCGCTCCTCGAAGGTGCGGTCCAGCTCTATCTTGCCTATCTCCGAGCGCATCGTGGTCTGGGCCAGCTGCGACGAGGCGAACTGGTAGTTCGTGATGCCGTAGGAGGCCTTCACGGGGTCGACGACCTGCACGTAGAGGATGCCGTCCACTTCGACCGAGATATTGTCCTTCGTGATGCAGACCTGCGGCGGCACGTCCATCACCTGCTCCTTGAGCGTGTGCTTGTAGGCCACCTTGTCGATGAACGGGATCAGGATGTGGAAGCCGGCCTCCAGCGATGAATAGTATTTGCCGAGCCGCTCCACTATGTACACGGTCCTGTGCGGCACCACGCGCGCCGAGTTCAGCAGCACCGTGATGACGAAGATTACTGCTATCGCGAGTATCAGTGTCATTATGTCCATGTAGTCTCCTAAGCCAGCGGTTTTACCTTCAGCGTCAGGTTGCGGCGCTCGAGCACCGCGACCTTAACTCCTTTCGCTATCTGCGTTTCGGCATCGGCGTTCCAGGAGGTCCCGTGGAACTCCACCTTGCCGCGCGGCGAATTCGGCACTATGTCCTCGATGACCACGGCGGTCTCGCCGGAGAAGATCTCCATCGCGGCGCCGCTGGGATTGGGGTTCGTAACGCGCCCGATGAAGTAGCCCTGCGCCAGGCGGCGGAAAGAGGCCAGCAGCACCAGCGAGAGCGCGGCGAAAAGGACCAGCTGCGTGTTGACGCCTATAGGCAGGAAGAACAGCAGCAGACCGGTGAGGACGGCGCCGAGCCCGAAAAAGACTATGATGAAGCCGGGGGTGAGCAGCTCCATGCCCATGATTATGATGCCCAGCACTATCCAGACGTATTTAAGGGGAATGTTCTCAAGCATGCGCTTATGGTATTAAATACTCCGCGGCCCGGCAAGTGCGTCACTTCCCCAGGGCGTCGTCCATGAAGGCCAGAAGGCGGAGGGCGTAGGCCCCGCGGAAAGCCCCGAAGGCCTCTATGTGGCCGGCGGGGACCTCCCAGAACTCCTTGGGAGGAGGGGCGGCCTCGTAGAGCTTGCGGCCCTGCGCGTAGGGCACTGTCCCGTCCTCGACGGAGTGGATGAACAGTTTCGGACAGGGAACGGCGGATATGTAGTCGGAGGGGGAGTGCCGGCCGCTTACCGCCAGGTACGGCAGCCAGGAAAACGGCCAGGTCAGCCAGCTCCTCCTGAGCACCGCGGCGGCTACCTGCCTGTAGGAATAGAAAGTTCCTTCCAGCACCATGGCGGCCGGCTTGAAGCCTGACTCCGCCACCGCGGCTACGGCGATGGCGCCGCCCAGGCTCTGCCCGAACACTACGATCCGGTCCGCCCTGGCGCCCGGCAGCTTAAGCGCCTGTTGCAGCGCGGCCTCGCCGTCCCGCACGGCCCCGCCCAGCGAAGGCCTTCCGAAGGAAGCGCCGTAACCCCTGTAGTCGAAGATGAAGACGTTATAACCATCAGCCGCCAGCCAGGCCGAATACGGGTAGTGAGCCGTCATGTTCTGCGCGTTGCCGTGAAAATGGACCACGGTAGCTTTAGGTTCACCGGCGGCGGGGAAGAAGAGGCCCGTGAGGGCGGTGCCGTCGGAGGAGCTGAACTTGACCGCTTCGGAGCGCAGGCCGGACGCGGCTGGGTCCGAGTAAGCCCTGCCTCCCGGCTTGAAGAAGAGATGCGTGCAGCCGGCCGCGGCCAGGGCGGCCATAGGAAGCAGCAGGCGCGCCAGCCGTCGCATGGTCATGGCCCGAAGAGGAACTGGTGGAAGTAGAGACCGGTCTCAGTGACGTCCCCGCGCCAGGCGTACTGCAGCCTGACGGAGCTGTCCCTGGCCAGCCGCAGGGAGGTTCCGGCGGAACCCGCCCAGAGCGGGCGCCCGTCCCCGAGCGCGTAGGAGATATAGCGCGCTTCGACGAGAACGCGGACAGGCCCTTTCGAGGCCAGCACGCCGGCCTTGAGGCCGGCTCCGGCCCTCCAGCCTGCGCGCAGCGCGGGACCGATGTCCGAATCGGCCTGCGCCATTAAGTACCAGAGCTGCCGCACAGGCCCGTCCCAGACCGCGGAAACCCCGGAGGCCGCGTTCATGGCCCAGACGGCGGAGCGGCCGCTCTGGGCGCCGGTCTCAGGCGCCTGCTCCAGCCCGGCCGCCAGCTCCCAGGACCGGCGCCTGACCCAGTCGTCCCAGGGATTGAGGCTGAGGACGCGGGCCAGCAGCGCCTCCCTCAGGTAATACCTGTTGTAGCGCGGCTCGTAGCGCAGCCGCAGCGAGCCCATCTCCAGAGCGGCGTCCGGGAGATAGCCCGACGGATCGTCGAGCAGGTCCTGCATCGCGAAGCGGGCCTGGAGCTCGTAGGCCGGCCCGTTCTTCAGCGAGACCAGTCCCGCCCCGAGCCGCAGGCTGTCGTGGCCTGAAAGGACCGAAGGCGGGCGCTGAGGGGCTCCGGCGAACGTCAGCTGCTGGCCCAGCGCGGCGCGCTTCTGCAGCAGGGGATCGGTGCGCCTGTCCAGCTCTTCCTTGCTTATCCGCCTGGCGTAGAACCGCCAGCTCAGGTAATCGGCCGCGGTCTCAAGAACCGCCGCCTCCCTGTCCTGCGGCAGTCTGTCCAGAGAGGCCAGCGAGGCAGGCTGGCCGCCGCGGGCGAGGCCCGCCGCTATCAGTTTCTCGTGCTCCAAGAGGGAGGCCCTCTTCCACTCCAGCGTGTTCCACAGCGACGGGCGCCAGGCGGGCTCCGCCGCAGGGGAGGCGGAGACGACGGCCTTCACCGTGTCGGAAGGTATCACCCAGAACGGGAAGCGCCCGGAGAGGTTCAGCTCAGGCTTCACTATGTCGAGCAGCGGCACCAGCTGCCAGGAACAGTTCCGGCTGAAGAAATAGTAGGGGAAAGAGGCCTTGCCCAGCTCCCAGCAGTGGCGCAGCAGCCGGTCGATCTCCTGCTGCGTCAGGTCCAGCGGGAACTCCCACAGGTCGCGGTTCTCCATGTTGTGGTATTCCTGTATCTTCAGGTAATACGGTATCGTGGAGAAACGCCCGGGGTAGGCTCCCATCAGGCCCTTGAGGGCGAAAAGGAAGCCTTCCTCGTCGTCGGTGGAGGCGGCGTAGTTGAGAGTGTAATCCAGCAGGTCGGCGCCGGCCCCGCCGCGCTTGTGCAGGCGGAGGAAAGTGTGCCCGTAGAGGGTGGACGGATTGTTGAGGTACCCGGCCGCGAAGATCAGCCCGACCGACTCGGGGTCGAGGCCGGCCCGCCATTCCTCGAACGAGGGGCAGCGGCGCGGCGGGAACTCGGACCCGGCCCCCAGCTTCGTCTTTAGCCAGCGGTAGCGCTCCGGGAAGCGGCATTCCGGACTCTCGTCGTCTTCGCCGTCGAAATAGAGCCCGTCTATCGCGGCGTCGAGCTCGAGCCGGGGGTTGATCGAGCCCCATTTGGAGAGGAAGAAACGGGGGTCGCTGTCCGCGCTGCGGCTCCCGCCGAAAAAGCCCTTCTCGTAGTAAAGCAGCTTGCGCCAGTACGGGTCCTCCCAGGCTTTCTGCTCCGCCGCCAGCCGGCGCAGCGAGAGGCGCCGCAGCTCCTGGTCCGGGGTCAGTGCCCGGGAGGGGGAGGCGCCCAGCAGCAGAGTCAGGAGGAGAATGGCCTTTTTCATCCGGAAATCAAAACGGGCCGGCGGTGTTGCCGCCGGCCCGCTGGAGACCGCAGCTTATATGTTGGCTACGAGCTTGTTTATCTGGCTGACCGCGGCAGCCGCGTCGTTGGCGGCGAAGATCGCGGAGTGGTTCTTCTGCAGCAGGCGGCCGAACTGCCAGGCGTTCTCGGGCGTATAGCCGTAGAGCTTCGCCAGGCTGGTCACGTACTCGCCGTTGCCTTTCGCCGCGTCGCGGGAGAGGTCCTTGAAGTTGGCCTCGATGAAGCTCTCGCGGGCCTTGGAGACCTTTATCATGCCCTTCGCGTTGCAGTTGGAAGTGCCGAAGGTTATGCCGAAGGTCTGGCTGCCGAACGTCCCGTTGGTCGTGGCGGCCAGTATCTGCGTGCCGTCGTTCTCCTTGAACACCAGGCTGCCGAGACCGCAGCCCGCGCTGCCGTAGTCCGCCGCGAAGGCCGCCGCTCCGAAAGTTCCGATGACCGCTACCGCTAACAATATCCTTTTCATCCGTCCTCCTTATTGCCTATCCGCTCAACCCACCTGAATTCTGCAACTAAAGAGAGGGGGCTGTCAAACGGCCGCTTTCCCCTGCGCTGCCACTTCGGAGAGGCGGCGCCTCGCGAAGCGGGAGACCGAGTCCTCGAGCGAGAACCCGGCCGGCTTGCGGGCCTCGCCGGCGGGGGGCACTAGGACCGGAGCGAACGCGGCCTTCCAGACGGCGTCGTGCTCTCCGTCCGCCCATTTCTCCCAGCCGAGGCCGGCGTAGAGCGCGTTGGCCGAGGATATCTCCGCTCGCAGTGCGGCGAGGGTCTCTGCGGAGCGCAGGCCCAGGTGCCTGGCCAGGTCCGACAGGACGCGCCAGTTGGGTTGCGGGGAACCGTGCGGCCGCCAGATGCCGGCCTGCCTCACGCGCCTGTCGAAGGAGGTGAAGGAACCCGCGTCCTCGGCGAACAGCGCGGCCGGGAAGACCACGGAAGCGGGATGCTTGGCGGAGGGCGTAAGCCACTCTCCGGAGACCGCGAAGACGTCCTTCAGCTTCAGGCCGTCCAGCCCGGCGTCGCCCCAGGCGAGCAGCGAGCGGAGTTTTCCCGCCGCGGCGGCCTCCAGGATCGCAGCTCCGCCCAGCCCCGGGGCCGAGGGCAGCTCGCAGTTCCAGAGCTTTTCCAGCGCGTGGAGCGCGGACTTGGAGGAGGCCGGGGCCTGGCCCGGCAGGCGGAAAGCGTCCATGCCGAGGTCTATCGCGCCCTGGGCGTTGGGGCCCTGCCTGAGCAGCAGCAGGGAGCCCGGCTTGCCCAGCAGCACCAGGATGTCGGCCAGCGCCGCCATGTCGGCCGGCGACACCAGGGCGGGGTCGGCGATGAACAGCGGGCTGGCCGCGGCCTGCAGACGCTTCCAGTCGGCGTCGGCCGCGGCGGCGTCCTCTCCGGCGGGCAGTTTGGGGGACTTCAGTTCTCCCAGCGCCTTCAGCTCGGAGGCCTTCCGGCCTTCGGTCGCAGCCTTCAGCCAGCGCAGGTACACCTGCGGCGGGCGGGGACCGTAAACTACCGCCGCTCCGCGTATGGCCGCCTGGCGGAGCGCCGCGGCTATGGAGGGATAATGGCCCTCAAGGTCGGGCACGGCGCAGAAGACGGCGTCGGCCTTGGAAATATCTCCCAGCGAGGCCGGGGAGGCGTCGAGACCGAAAGCCCTTGCGGCGGTATCCTCGCCCGTCCCTATGCCCGCGACGGCCAGGTTGTTAGTGCCTAGCCCGGCGCGGCCTATCTTCTGCAGCAGGTAGAGCGCCTCGTTCGTAAGGCGGGGCGAACCCAGTACCGCCGCGGTCTTGCCGGA
>DAIENX010000108.1:0-16594 GCA_027340875.1 Elusimicrobiota bacterium | reverse complement strand
TTATAGGGGTAGTGGAGCAGCGGCTCGTTCAGCCTTGCCACCGGGCCGTCCACCTGCAGGCGTTCGTGCACCGGCAGCGGCAGGAAGCGCGCCCGGCCGCGGGCGAAGAGGCGCAGCTGGGTGTCGGGGTATTTTCCGCCGTGGCGCAGCCAGCGGCCGAAGTAGAAGTTCTTCCTCGGCATCTCGGCGGCCGCGGCGCTGCCGGGCGAGGCGATGAAGAGCTCTATCTCCTCCCGCAGGTCCTTCGATATCTCCTCGTCCGCGTCGAGGATCAGGATCCAGTCGCAGGAGGCCTGGTCGGCGGCGAACTGCTTGTTGACATAGACGGCCTGGCTGTTGGGCCGCGAAAAGTACTTGACTCCGTGGCCGCGGGCGGCCATGGCCGTGCCGTCGGTGGAGGAGCAGTCCACGAAGATGACCTCGTCCGCCCAGGAGGCGCTGGAAAGGGAGCGGGAGAGGTTCCTCTCCTCGTTGTGCGCTATCATCGCTATGGACAGGGTGGGCATGGGCCTAGACCTCCGCCCAGCCGGCCCTGCGCGCGGAGCCTGCGGCGGCGTCCTCGAAGATCTTGAGCGTGGCGGAGGCGAAAGCCGCAGGAGAGAAATCGGCGGCGGCGCGGGCTCGGTTCCTTTCGCCTTCCGCGGCTATCTTTTCCGGGGCCGAAAGCAGCTCTCCGATCTTCGCGGCCAGCGCGGCCGGGTCCCCGGGGGGGACGAGCCAGCCCGGGCCGGCGTATTCGGGGAGGCTTCCCGCCGTGGTGGAGACGAGAGGCCGCCCCGCGGCGAGCCATTCCAGGGCCGCCCGGGAGACCGCCTCGCTGCCTAGCGAGGCTATCACGCCGACGTCGCAGGAGCCGATGAAGTTGAAAGGGCCGTCGACGCGGCCGTGGAAGACAACGCTGTCCGCTATCTCCAGCTCCTCCGCCAGCCTCAGCAGGTCGGCGTACTTGATATTGGCCTCGTAGCCCGCCACGTGGAACTCCGCCTTGGCGCCGGAGGCCAGCAGGATGGCCGCGGCTCTCAGGAATACTTCATGCCCCTTTACCGGGTCCAGCCTGCCGAGCATGCCTATCTTCAGCGGCTTGCCTGCGGCGGGGGGCGGCACGTCAGGCAGGGCGATGCCCTGCCGTATAGTGGCGACCTTCGCGGAGGGCAGCCCGGCCTCCGCGTAAAGACCCGCGATATAGCCGGAGGCGGCTATGACGCCGTCCACCGCCGAGAAAGTGAAGCCGGCCGAGGGCTTCCTGGCGTCGGCCTTCACCCTGATCAGCGGCAGGCCCAGCAGGCAGGAAAGGGTCTGCGTGGAGCCGGTATGGGCGCAGACCACGTCGGCGGAGCAGGCCTTGGCGGCGGCGCGCAGCTTCAGCGCGGCGAGCGGCAGGCCGAGGCGGCTCTTCCTGCCGGGGATCACGTACGACCTGAAACCCTCCCTGGCCGCGAAGGCTGCGGCCGCGCTCCCTGCGGGACAGGCGAAAAAGACCTCGTGCCCCGCGCCGCGCAGCGCCAGGGCCTGGTCGAAGGCGTAGGAGGCCAGCCCGCTATTCCACGGGATGTCTATTACGCTTAAAATTCTCAATGGCCGTTTCATAACATTTGAGCGTCAGCGCCGCCATGCGCGGCGACGAAAAATCCTCTCTCCGGCGGTGGGCCTCGGCCGCCAGCGCGGAGCGCAGGGCCGGGTCGCCGATCACGCGCAGCAGCGCGGCGGCCAGCGCGGCCGGGTCGCGCGGCGACACGGTGAGGCCGTTGGCCCCGTCCTCTATCACGTCGGTGATGCCGCCGGCCGTGGTGGCGACTATCGGCAGCGAGGCGTTCATGGCCTCCACCAGCACGCTGCCCATGCCTTCCTCGGCGGAGGACAGCACGAAGGCGTCCAGCGCGGCCAGTACCTTATAGGGGTCCTGCCTGTAGCCTATCAGCAGAAAGCGGTCCTGTATGCGGAGCAGCCGGGCGAGGTGGGCGGTGCGCTCGGCCAGCGGGCCCTCGCCGGCGACCAGGAAGTAGGCTCCCGGGGACCGCTTCAGCACCTCGGCCGCGGCCCGGACCATGTTCTCCGGATCCTTGTGCGGGACCAGCGCTATCAGCGAGCCGGCCCAGAAGGCGTCCTTAGGTATCGAAAGCTCGGCGGCAAGCTCGGCGCGGGCGGCGTAGCGGTAGGCATCGAACTCGCCCGGGCCCCACGGCGTGTCGTCCAGGTCTATCGTGCTGTTGACGACAGCGATCTTCTCTTCCGGCACTCCGGCCTTCAGCAGGATGTCCCGCACGGCCCCGGAGATGGCGATGACCCCGTGCGCGCGCGAATATTTAAGACGCGCGGTCATCGAGCCGGGGATGAAATCCACGCGGCGGTGGGCCAGGCGCACGCAGTCGGTGCCGACCGAGGCCAGCCAGGCCATCGCGGCGGCGTGGGAGGTGTGCGCGTGCAGCACCGGGGGGGCGTCTCCGGGCGGGAGCGCCTTTATCGCGCGCCGCAGCAGCAGCGCCGAGACAGGGTCCCATTCGAAATAGTACGGCAGCGTCAGGACCTTGAGCCCTTTGCGCAGGGAGGCGGCGTGCAGGGGGGAGCCGTCGCGGCAGACCACGATGTTCTCATGGCCGAGCTCCTGCAGCTCCTTGGCCAGGTAGAGCAGCTGGCGCTGGCCGCCGCGCAGTTCCCTGCCGTCGTCGAGGTGCAGCACGGTGAGGCGTTTGTGCATAGCGTCGGGATATATTCTAACAAATGACGGGGCGCGGTAGGGCGGGGGTCAGGGCCCGGGAAGCCTGCCGGCCGCCGCCAGTATCTGTGCGGCCCCAAGTTCGGCGGGAGCCTTGGAGAATACGGCCAGTTCCAGCGGGCCGGAGCCGCGGGGCCCTATTACAGGTATCTTGAGGTCCTGGATTATGCCTACCGACGGCGTGCCCAGCGCGGCCGCCATGTGCAGCGGGCCCGAGTCGTGCCCGATGAAGAGGGACGCGGCGGAAATTATCGAGGCCAGCCCGCTGAGGTCCGGCGCGATGTCGCAGGAGAAGACGGCTTCCGCGCCGGGAGGAAAAGAAGCCTTCTCCTCCGGAGAGGCTATAACGGTCACCTCGAAGCCGCGTGCGCGGAGACCGGAGATCGTCTCGAGCCAGGCAGCGGGCGGAAGATTGCGCGCGGCGTTGCCGGAGAAAGGGTGCACGGCGGCGCGCAGGCCGGGAGAGACGACGGCCGGCCTTTTCAGCGAGCAGCGCAGCTCGCCCGGGTCCGTGCCGGTGATCTCCGTCACTGCCGCGCGGTAGGAGTCCAGTATGTGCTCGCCTGCGGCCTGGCGCGGCAGGACACGGGTGCGGAAGGCGCCGCCGGCGGCCCAGCGCTCGGGGATGCCGGCGAAGGCGCACGAGAGGTTCTTTCGCCAGTTGGCGCGCAATATGACGGCCGAATCGAAGCCGGCGGCCCTTATGCCTCCGAGCGCGCTCAGGAAAAGGCGCAGGCTCCCTTTGGCGCGGCACGGGGCACTGTCCCAGAAAGGGTCGCAGTTGAAGATCTCTGGGGAACCGTCGATGAGGGGCGCCAGGCCGGACGAATAGTCCTTGGTCCACAGCGAGATCTCTGCCCCGGTGATCCTGCGCAGGGCGAGGTACACCGGCACGGCGAGGACCGTGTCCCCCAGGTTGTCCAGGGCTGCCAGCAGTAGTTTCATGCAAATTTATCCGTGGTTCTTTGAGTCGGGGTTGCGGGAAAGCGCTATGCGCTTTATCCGTGACAGACATCATTATGTCTCGCTTCACGCCCGCCAAATTTAAAAGCCCCTTTGAGGGGGGCTTTTAAATTTGGTGGACGTGAGGGGGATCTGTCACGACTCCTCCGCTCGCCGTCGCCTGAACACTGAATTCTGTCGCGGGCTTTGCCCGCTCCACCCGCTGCGGGTCGCGACCCCGGCTCGCCGCTGCGGACTGCTGTCCTCGCGGCTCCGCCTTTCGATCCCCCGCGCGAGCCATTATTATGGCTAGCTCATCCGGAAAACCAAAAGGCCTCTTGCGAGGCCTTTAAATCTGGTGGACGTGAGGGGGATCGAACCCCTGACCTCCTGCATGCCATGCAGGCGCTCTCCCAGCTGAGCTACACGCCCGAATTGCCTACCTCAACGGTGCGGCGTTTGAAGGAACCACGTATATCATATAAAAAAAACGGCTTTTGTACAAACGGGCGCGCCGGCCGCGGCCTTGACGCAGGTCTTTTGAGGGGCGTGCGGCAATTTTTGTAGAATTACTTTAATCAGCAGAGAACGGAGCCCGCATTATAATGAAAATTAAATCCTTCAACGTAATCCCCAACCTGCCGGACAGCCTTAAGGCGCTCGATGAGCTTTCCACCAACATGTGGTTCACGTGGAACTGGGACGCCATCATGATGTTCGTCAGCATAGACGACGCCCTCTGGCACCGCTCTCACCGCAACCCTAAATGGATACTAGGAACCCTGATGCCGGAGAAGCTGGAGGCGCTGGGCAGGGACGGGGACTTCATCTCGCGCCTGGCCGGGATCAAGAGGAAGTTCGATGATTACATGGCTGACAAGGCCACCTGGTACGCCAAGCACGCCCAGGAGCAGGACAAGGACATGCTCGTCGCCTATTTCTCGATGGAGTACGGCATTGGCGAGGGACTCCCGATCTATTCCGGCGGCCTCGGCATGCTCTCGGGCGATCACCTCAAGTCCGCTTCCGATCTGGGGATGCCGCTGGTGGGCGTAGGCCTGCTCTACCGCAAGGGTTACGTGCAGCAGGTGCTCAACCGCGACAACTGGCAGGTGGAGCGCTATCCCGAGAACGACTGGTACAACATGCCGGTGCAGGTGGTGAAGGACGCCTCCGGCAACCCGCTGCGCGTCGAAGTGGACCTCGCCGGAGAGAAGGTGGAGGTGGGCATCTGGAAGGTCCCGGTGGGGCGCACTTCGCTGTTCCTGCTGGACACCAACCTGCCGGAGAACTCGCCTGCCGCCCGCGCCATAACCGAGCAGCTCTACGGCGGAGACCGCGAGAACCGCATCCGCCAGGAGATCGTGCTCGGCATCGGCGGCCGCCGGGCGCTGGCCGCGATGGGCCTGGAGCCCACGGTCTATCACGTCAACGAGGGCCACAGCGCTTTCCTGCTGTTCGAGCGCATCCGCCACATGATGAAGACCCGCGGGCTCTCCTACGCGGAGGCGCGCGAGATAGTCTGGGCCTCCTCGGCCTTTACGACCCACACGCCGGTGATGGCCGGCAACGAGTACTTCGACTTCGAGCTGGTGCGCAAGTACTTCGAGCACTACGTCAAGGACCTGGGGCTCTCGTTCCCTGAGTTCCTCGAGATCGGCAAGGAGGAGCACACCTCGATGGGCTTCTGCATGACCGTGGTGGCCATGCGCCTCTGCGCCTTCCTCAACGGCGTCAGCCTGCTGCACCGCGACGTGTCGCGCGACATGTGGTACAAGCTGTGGCCCGAGCTGCCGCGCTACGAGATCCCGATAGAGGGGATAACTAACGGCGTGCATACCTGCTCCTGGATCAGCCACGAGCACCACAAGCTCTACAGCAAGTCCCTCGCAGGCGGCGGGAACGGCGTGCCCGATTCCTGCGACTGGCCCAAGATCAACGATATCAACGACCGCGAACTGTGGGACACGCACATGACCCGCAAGCAGAAGCTGGTCACGCTTGTGCGCGAGCGCCTGACCCGGCAGCACACGCGCCTGGGAGCCGACCGCAGCGTCCTGGACGAGGTGGGCAGGGCGCTCAACCCGGAGTACCTGACCATCGGCTTCGCCAGACGCTTCGCCACCTACAAGCGCGCCACGCTGTTCATGCGCGACCTCGAGCGCCTGCTGGAGCTTGTGACCGACGAGAAGATGCCGGTCCAGTTCGTCTTCGCGGGCAAGGCCCACCAGGCCGACGCGCACGGCAAGGAGTTCATCAAGCAGGTGGCCCGCCTGTCGCTGGACCCCCGCTTCAAGCACCGCATCATCTTCGTGGAAGACTACAACATGAACGTCGCGCGCTACATGGTGCAGGGCGTCGACGTCTGGCTGAACAATCCGATACGTCCGCTGGAGGCCTCCGGGACCAGCGGCATGAAGGCCGCTATCAACGGCGTGATGAACCTGTCGGTGCTGGACGGCTGGTGGCCGGAGGGCTACTCACCTGACGTGGGCTGGGCCATAGGCGGCTCCGAGTCGTACCATTCTGACGAGGAACGCGACTACGTCGAGGCGGAATCCATCTACAATCTGATAAAGAAGGTGATCGCCCCGCTCTACTACGAACGCGGCCAGGACGGCCTGCCGCACGGCTGGATCAGGATGATGAAGGCCTGCGTGCAGAAGCTGGTGCCGCACTTCAACACCAACCGCATGCTGCGCGAGTACCACGAGAAGTTCTACTCGCCCGCGCACCGCTCCTCCAAGAGGTTCGCGGACAACTCGCGCGTGGCGGAGATAGCGAGGTGGCGCAAAAAGCTGCACGACAACTGGCCCCGCGTGAAGGTGGTTGTCGACCATTTCAAGCCCGAGATGGAGGTGCATTCCGGGGTGAAGCTGCCCCTCAGCGCCGTGGTCTGGCTGGGGGACCTGAAACCCGAGGACGTGGACGTGCAGATATATTCGGGCACGGCAGGAGAGGACGGCATGTTCCGCGAGGGGCGGGCCGTCTCGATGCGCAACGAGGCCAGGATGGGGGAGGCGTACGTCTACAAAGGCGACCTGCCGTGCTATAAGAGCGGCAGGCACGACTTCGCGGTGCGCGTGATAGGCCGGCACCCGGACGCCATCAACTCGCTGATGCCGCTATATATGAAATGGAGCGAGGAATAGCGGCCCCGCGGCCTTGCTAAACTCAACGCGTTTTTATATATAATGTCTTTAACGGCCGGGAACGGCCCTGAAGTATCGGCAATTAAAGAGAGGTAAATAAGCAAATGGCAAAAGGTAAAGTTAAGTGGTTCAACGACAAGAAGGGGTTCGGCTTCATCATCCCTGAGGACGGTTCCAAGGACCTCTTCGTCCATCACTCTTCCATACTCGGCGAAGGCTTCAAGACCCTGGCGGAGAACCAGGAAGTGGAGTTCGAGACCGAGAATACCGATAAGGGCCCGAAGGCCGTTAACGTGAAGAAGCTTCAGTAAGCTTCTCCTCTCTGAAAGAAAGCGCCGGCCCCGCGATGCGGGGCCGGTTCTTTTTCACCCTTCCGGGGGTCAGTAGTAGAGCAGTTCCCGCTCGGTGATCTCCGGCGGACCGGAGGAGTCGGGCATGCGTTTGCCGTTGAACACCGTGACGCGGGTGCGGCGCTCTTCGGTCCAGTTGCCCTTGTCGTCGAGCTTGTGGGAGTAGTCGTACTCGTATTTCGGGTCGGCCTCGTCCGCGTCGTAGACGAGCTCCTTCTCCGGGGCGCCCTTCGCGTCGCAGTAGGTCTCGCTGCGCGTGACGGGCTGCTCGCCGGAGTCGTAGTCGGTGCGGACTATGCGCCTGACCGTGCCGTCTTCGCGCAGCTCGGTGACGGTCTTGCGCTGCAGCTGGTTGGTCTCGCCGAAGACCGAGTGCGTCCGCGAGGCGGTGGGCTTGTTCCAGGAGTATGTCTCCCGGCGCAGCTGGCGGCCGTCCATGTCGTTGACGGCCAGCTGCGTCAGATTGTTGCCCTTGTCGTAGGTGTAGAGAGTGACGCTTTCCAGGGTCATGAACGGGTCGAACGAGTGTTCCTCCGCCACGAAGCCGCGCTTGTCGAAGATGCGGAAGATGCTGCGTATCGGCTTGCGGGTGGTCTCCTTGCCGCGCGAGGGGGAATCGTCGTACACGAGGACCATGCTGAAGTCCTTCTTCTTGTTCCTGCGGCAGAAGTCGTCCAGGGAGGAGCGCGCCTCCTCGCTGAAGGTCGTCGTGAGCTTCTCCTCCGATTTCAGCCCGGCGCAGAAGGCCTTGGTAGCCTCTGTGTCGCGGTATTCGTAGGCCTGCTTGAGCACCAGGTTCTTGCCGTCGTATTCTGCCTCGCCGGTCTTCATGCCGTACATGTCGCAGGAGACGGAATTGATGCTGCCCGCGCTGCCGGCCAGCCAGTTCTTGCCGCGGCGGAGCGGCTGCATCCTCATGACCTTCAGGGAGCGGGCCCTGGGCTTGAGGTCCGGGCATTTGAGCGCCGGCTCGGCCGCGGCCGGAGCCGCGAGAGCAGCGATAAGGATAAGGGTCGAGGTCTTCGTCATGGGTCACCACCTGCCGGTTAAAAATATATTATACTCTTACTTGCCCGATATTTGAACCCGGCAGGAGGAAAGATGACCGAGAAGCAGGAAGCCAAACCGATGCAGCTGGAAGTGCAGATGGACGACGCCACGGCACAGGGCACCTATGCCAATCTGGCCGGCGTGACCCACAGCGAGACCGAGTTCATCTTCGATTTCCTGTTCCTGCAGCCCAACCAGCCCAAGGCCAAGCTTCGCGCCAGGATAATCTCAAGTCCGGTGCATACGAAGCGCTTCCTGAACGCGCTGCTCGAGAACATCAAACGCTACGAGGAGCGCTTCGGCGTCATCCCGGAACGGGCCGTGAACCTGACGCAGGGTCACAGTTGAACGCGCGCAGGGACTGCGTGAAAAAAGATAACCCCGCCTGAGCGGGGTTATCTTTTTCGCTCCGCGGGCGCCTTATTTCTGTTCGCCCTGGATGATGAACTGCTGCTTTTCCGAGGGGAGGTGGCAGTTCAGCGCGTAGCCCTTCTGCTGTATGCGGGCGTTGGCGGCCGCCAGCATCTGGTCCATCTGCTCGTCGGTGTAGTCGGGGTGGGCGTGCCAGAGCACCAGGTCCTTGGCCTGGGCCTTTTCCACGGCGAAGTCCATCACTATGGACAGGCCGGAGTGGCCCTGCTTCTTGTAGGTCTCGTAGTCCTTGTCGTTGTAGACGGCGTCGTGGACCAGCAGGTCCGAGCCGCGCACGAAGCCGCCGAGCTTCTCGTCGTAATCCTGGAACGCGGTGGCGTCGCCCCAGATCTCGCTGTCGGGGGAGTACGTGACGCGCCTGCCCAGCAGGTCCAGCACGTAGATCATCGTGCTTGTGGGGTGGTTGGCGTACATTGCGGAAAGGCGCACGCCGGGGAACAGCTCGTAGTTGTCCTCCAGGATCTCGTAGATGTCTATCTTGGCCTTGGGGGCCTGCTTGGTCAGGGAGAAGGAGCTGTAAAAGGTGGCCTGCGCCACGTCCTTGAGCGTCTTCTCCGGATCATTGGAGCCGATCAGGTGGATAGCGAAGTTCGGGTCGTGGATGGGGGCGAAGCGGCCGAGTCCGAGGATGTGGTCCAGGTGGAAGTGCGTGAGGCAGACCCAGATGTCCTTGAAGTAGCGTTTCCTCTCCACTATCTCCTTGCCCAGCTCCACTATGCCGGTCCCGGCGTCGAAGACGAAAAGATGGTCCCTGGTCTCCACGGAAAGGCAGGACGTCTGCCTGCCGTAGCGCGAGGCCGAGTTCGGCAGCTGCACCGGGAGGCCGCGGGCGCCCCAGACGGTGACGCGGATCTGTCCCGTGCTGAGGTCGCTGGCCTGGGGGTGCTCGTCTTCGCGTATCAGGGCCGGCTCCTGGGCCGCCTGCTCGGAGGGGGCCAGGCGCGGAGCCGCTCCGTTCAGGATCTCCTTTACGGTATTGGAGAAGGTGTCCACGTTGTAGGGCTTCTGCACGAAGAAGTCCGCCCCGAGCTGGAAGGCGCGCTGCTTCTCCACCTCGTAGGATTTTCCGGAGACGACTATGATCTTGATATGCTTGAGGTTCGGGTCGGATTTGACCGCCTTGCAGATGTCCATGCCGGTGATGCCGGGCATCATGATGTCCGTGACGATAAGGCGGGGCATCTGGGCCTTGATGGTGGGGATCGCCTCCAAGGATTCCTGGACGAGCGTAACGGTGTAGCCGGCGTCGGTGAGCAGGTCGCGGGACAGCTCTCCCACCATGGGGTCGTCGTCAACGATGATAATGTCCGGATTTGCCATTTTTCTCTCCCGGTCGGGGCGATTTACTATAATATAGTATAAATTTTCATTGATTAAAGAAATGTTGCGGCCCTGTTAAATTATGATGCGCATTATCGCCGGCACGCACCGAGGCCGGAAGATCTTCTCGGTGCCCAAGGAAAAGTTCGTCAAGCCGATCTCCGCCCGCATACGGCAGTCGTTCTTCGACATCGTCCGCCCGTACGTAACGGGAGCGGTGATGCTGGACCTGTACGCCGGCGTCGGCACGGTGGGCCTGGAGGCCCTCTCCCGCGGAGCCTTGAAGGTGGTTTTCGTGGAGAAGGAAGGCCTCTGCGTGAAGACGATAGAGAAGAACCTCGCGCACCTGGGCTTCGGCGAGAAGGGCAAAGTGCTGAAGGCCGACGTCCTGAGCGGCCTGAAATGGCTGGAGCACTTCTCCGACTACAAGGGCTACGACCTGGTCTTCATGGGGCCTCCGTACCGTACCTCCGAGAACCTGCCGCTCTCCTATAGCGTGCAGACCCTTCAGCTGCTCGTGGAGGCGGGCATAGCCAACCCCGCGGCCGTGATAGCGGTGCAGCACCACAAGAAGGAGGAAGTCTCCGCGCCGGCGGGCCTGGAGCACACCCGCCGCGAGAAGTACGGCGACACCTACGTGGATTTCTTCCGGCTGAAGAGATGAGCGTTTTACTGCCTGGATATTTTGAAGAGGCGTCACACGGCGGCGGAGGGGCGGCGCAAAAAACCTTCGCGGAGCCCCGAGCTTGCGTAAGCGCGAGGGGCGAGTGATGAGGCGCGCGCACGGTGTGCGCGACGCCGCGTTTTTTGAGCCGCCCTTCCGCCTGCCGTTTTAGCTGTCCGGTTCATAGTGTCACCATGATCTTCGACCCGCTCGAGCTCAACTACAGCAAGATCCGCGCCTACCTGGACTGCCCGTTCCTGTACCGGTTCATCTACGTCGAGCGCAAGTTCGCCCCGCAGAGCCCGCATTCCTCGCTGGGTCTCTCCGTGCACCGGGCGCTGGCCGCTTTCCACGCCAATCCCGGCGACCTTGGGGACCTGATGGCCTACTACGACGACGCCTGGCTGCACCAGGGCTACGGCACGCCGCAGCAGAGCATGGAGTTCTATAACAAGGGCGCGGAAGTCCTGGAGAAGTGGTGGCAACATTTCCAGGAGCACCCGGCGCAGGTCCTCTATTCGGAGAAGAACTTCGTGTTCAGCTTCGAGAAGTGGCGCATTAAAGGCACTATAGACAGGGTGGACCGCCTCCCCGGCGGCCAGGTGGAGCTGCTCGACTACAAGATGGGCTTCGAGGACCGCAACGAATGGGACGTCGCGGGCAGTCTCCAGCTCTCCATCTACGCCCTCGGCCTTTCCCGCGCGCTGAAGCTACAGGTCGGCTCGGTCGGTTATTTCATCCTGACCTCGCTGCAGAAGGTGTCGGTAGCCTACGACCCGTCGCGCGAGGAAGCCACGCTCGCCCTTGTCCGCGACACCGGCGAGAAGATGCTGGCGCTGGACATGTCCCGCAAGGGCGAATGCCGCCGCTGCCCTGTACGCAGGCTCTGCCCGGAGTCGCTGGCGAAAGAGGACTGAGGAAGGTACGCCCGGAACGGAAAAAGGCCCGCCTGGAACGGGCCTTTTTCCGTTCCGTCGCCGCCGCTAGCAGGTGGGAGCGGGGGGCGGGAGGTGCGGCACGTTCTTGGCCTCCTTGTAGATCTGCAGGAAGACTATGACGCAGGAGATCAGCAGCGGCCCCAGGAAGAGGCCTATGGGGCCGTAGACCTTCATGCCGCCGAAGATGCCGAGGAAGAGCAGGAAGACCGGGAGCTTGGCGCCCTTCCCTATAAGGATCGGGCGCAGGAAATTGTCCAGCATGGCCACCACCAGGGCGCCCCACAGCAGCACGAACAACCCCGCCTTGAAGCCGTAGAACAGGTACATCCCCGCGGAGAGCGGCAGCCAGACCAGGCTGGTACCGACGAAAGGGACTACGGCGGCGAACGTGGTCAGCAAGCCGAAGAATATGGGGGATTTCACGCCGGCCAGCCAGTAGCCCAGCGCCCCGGTGAAGCCCTGTATGATGGCCGTCAGTAGCAGGCCGCGCACCACGGCCATAGTGGTGACGTACAGGTGGTTGGCTATGCGGCTCTTGTATTCCTGGTCCATCGGGATGATGTCGATGAGCCAGTGCAGGAACCGTTCCCCGTCACGGAAGAACATGAACAGCGTGGCCACCATCACGACGAAATTGATCAGGAAGAAGAAGACGTTCTTAGCGATGCCGGCGGCGGACCGGGTCATCCTCTCCTGCAGCGCCTTCAGGTTGCCGGCTATCATGTTGCCCAGGTCCAGGTCCCAGTAGCTCCGCAGCCCCTCGGGCAGCCTCGCCTCTATCTCCGTCTCAGAGAAAGCGTTCAGCAGCTGGTTGGTCTTAGGGTAGAAGTCGCGCGATTCCCGCATCAGCAGCCAGCCGAAGATCAGCAGCGGCAGGGCCAGCGTGAGGACCGCCGTGAAAGTGGAGATCGCGGCCGCCGCAGTCCGGTTGGAGGCTATGTTGCCGAGCACCCAGGTGAAGAGGGGGAAGAAGATAAGTGCGAAGGTGGCCGAGACCAGTATCGCGCCGATGAACGGCGAGAGTATGTGCAGCAGCTGGTAGAGCAGGAACAGCAGGATGCCGAAGAAGAACAGGTTGAAGACCTGCGCCTTGTCGAACCTGAGCAGTTTCGGGGGTTGCGCCTGCGGGGCGGAGTTCATGTGGCAATTATACTATATGCGGTCTGGCTATACGTGCAGCAGCAGTATGGCCGCCCCGAGCAGCACGCGGTAGACCAGGAACGGGGCCAGCGTGCGCTTCCTGACCCAGGACATCAGCAGCCCTATGAAAGCCAGCCCGGATATGAAAGACGCGGTCAGGCCCACGGCGAACGCGGAGTCCAGCTGGGCGGGGGCTATCTTCCTCGCCTCGAGCAGGGCCGCCCCCAGGATGACCGGAGTGCTCAGCAGGAAGGAGAGCCTGGCGGCCGAATCGCGGCGGTAGCCCAGGAACAGGGCGGCCATTATGGTCATGCCGGAGCGGGAGGCGCCGGGCATAAGCGCCAGGCACTGGGCCAGGCCGATCAGCAGCGCGTGCCGGGGGGAGAAGGCCTCCTCCGACAGGGCCTGCGCGGGCTTCCGGTCCGCCAGCCAGATGAAGACGGAAAAGAAGACCAGGTTGAAGGCTATCCACAGCGGATCGCGGAACGCCGTCTCGGCCGCTTTGTTGAGGAGCACTCCGGCGGCGCCGGCAGGGACGGTGGCCAGTATCAGCAGCCAGAGCAGCTTTCCGTCGGGGCCAGGAGCGCGGGTAAAGGCGTCCCTGAAGATCTTCAGCCAGTCCTTGGCGAAGTAGATCAGCACGGCGAGAAGCGTGCCGAGGTGAAGCATCACGTCGTAGGCCAGGCCCTGGTATTCCCAACCGAAGAGGTGCGGCGCCAGCGCCAGGTGGGCCGAGCTGGAGATCGGCAGGAACTCTCCCGCGCCCTGCAACACTCCCAGCACCGCAGCTTGGATGTCAGTCATTCTCTATCTCCGTGCCGGGGTAATAATGCTTCAGTATCTCCCGGTATGTGAAGCCCTTGCGGCCCATGCCCTCGGCTCCCCACTGGCACATGCCGACGCCGTGGCCGCTGCCGCGGCCGTCGAGGAAAACGTAATCCTTGCCCTGGTGGATGCTGAACCAGGAGCTGCGCACGGCCCGCCAGCCGGCCCTGCGGCCGATGCCGTGATAGAAGTCGGTCGCGCTGACGCTGACCTTCCTGCGCTGCGTGCGGATCTCTAGCTTCTCGGCCCTGCCGGAAGGGCCCCAGGCGGTGATGCGCAGGCCCGTGGCGTTCTCGTCGCGCACTATCCAGCCGGCCTGCCTGGCCAGCCGCGTGAGACCCGTGAAATAGATCTTGGTCTTCCAGAGGAAGCCCGGGGCTATGGAGCAATAGGGCCGGGAGGCGGGGCCGTCCTTGACGGAGACGAGGTACGGCTTGCTCTCGAAAGGCCAGACGCTGGTCATGTCGGCCGTCTTGCCGCCGCAGATGGCGTGGTAATAGGTCTCGGCCGGCACGCCTTTGTAGGTAAGGATCTGGCCGCGGGTGGCCTCGGCGGCGGCCCTGGCCTTCGCCCTGACGGAGGCGGAGCCGGTGTAGAGCTGGCAGTGGGTGGAGTCGCAGAGGGAGTAGCCCTCCCCGGAGTGGTTGGTGTCGTGCATGCGGGTATAGGTCCTGGCCGCCACCGCCTGCGCCTTGTAGGCTTCCGGATCGGAGAGGTCCGAGACCTCGCCGCTGACCACCGACGCTATGTATTCCTCCAGCGGCGCCTCGTTGATCACCACGAGGCGGCCATTCTTGGCCGAGAACGAGAGTTCGCCGCGGTAAAGGCGGCGCGGCAGGGCCGGGCCAGAGAGCCAGATGCCGCCCGAAGCGGTGATTCTTTTCTGGGACGAGGACCTGCCCTTGCCCTTGAAGGCGACCAGGGAGCCGTGGACGGCGACCGAGGCCTTGGCTGCCAGATGCGCGCCGGCCGCCTGCGAGGCCGGTCCCTCCGGTTCCAGGTCTAAGGACTTCAGCTTATACAGCGAATAGACGCGGACCTGCGCCGCGCGCGGGGCGGCCTGCGCCGCGCTTGCAGTAAGTAACAGGCACAGGAGGAGCCTCAACGGTCACTTCCTTACCGGCGGGGAGTAGAACTCGAGCAGAGCGGATCCGGCCGGAGACTTCTCTCCGTCCACCCGCACGAATCCGGCCGGGGAGAGGTCGAAATTACCGCGTCCGGAGAAATACCCGGCTATGGCCCCCATCAGCGGCTGATGGCCGACCACGAGCACGCTGGCGCCGTCCCTTTCCAGGCTTTCAATGAGATCGACTATGGCCGAGGCGGGGCCGTCGCTCAGCGCCGGCGAGGTGCTGCGCGCCGCGGCGGTAAATATCCGCGCCGCGATCTCGGCGGTGCGGGAGGCCCGCAGGAACGGGCTGGAGATGATCAAGGAGGGGGAGAAACCCGTCTCGCTCAGGTGGCGGGCCGTTTCAAGGGCTTCCTGTTCCCCTAAAGAGGAGAGCGGGCGTTCCGAATCGGAAGCGACCCCGGCCTCCCGGGCGGAGAGGGCGTGTCCGTGGCGCATGAAGACGACTTCTTTCATAAACATATATTCTACAATTTTGCCAGCCCCGTCCGGGCGGATTTCACGGCTTCCTGGCGCCGCGGTACGCAAGCGCTTCAAATGGGCCCCGGAAGTTTAATAATATAAGTTGGCGGCCGCGGCCGCCAAACTTGGTGCGGGCCTTCAGCCCGCCAAACGAGGCAACAATGTCCGTATTCAGGGTTAAATCGGTAGACGAGATAATGGCCGAATCGGGGGAGAAGGGGCACAAGCTCTCCAGGGTGCTGGGCGCTTTCGACGTCACTATGGTGGGCATCGGCGCGATAATCGGCGCCGGCATCTTCGCGATGGTGGGCGAGGCCGCCGTAGGCGCCTCCAGCGGCTACCCGGCCGGCCCCGCGCTGATAGTCTCTTTCCTGCTGACGGCGGTCGCCTGCGGCTTCACCGCCCTCTGCTACGCGGAGCTGGCCGCGATGGTGCCGATCTCCGGCAGCGCTTATACGTACGCTTATGCCACGATGGGCGAGCTGATAGCCTGGATAATCGGCTGGGACCTGATAATCGAGTACGCCATAGGCAACGTGGCCGTGGCGATAAGCTGGTCCGGCTATTTCAACGACCTGCTGAACAGCGCCTTCGGCCTCAACATGCCGCTCTGGCTGCGGCTGGACTACCGCACATTCGTGCAGAAGGGCTTCGACCTGGCCACCGTGCCGCACCTGGGGAGCATCCCGCTGATCTTCAACCTGCCGGCCGTGCTGATAGTGCTGGCCCTGACGGGGCTGCTGATAGTCGGCATCAAGAAGAGCACCCGCTTCAACGACATACTGGTGATGATAAAACTGGCCGTGCTCGCGCTCTTCGTGGGCGTGGGCTTCTACTACTTCAAGGCCGAGAACTGGGTGCCTTTCGCGCCGGGCGGCTGGAAGGGCATACAGGTGGGCGCGGCGACTATATTCTTCGCGTATATAGGCTTCGACGCGGTCTCCACGGTGGCCGAGGAGACGCGGGACCCCAAGAGGGACATGCCTATAGGCATAATCGGCTCGCTGATCATCTGCACGCTGATCTACATCCTCGTCACCGTGGCCCTGACCGGCATGATGCCGTTCATGGAGCTCAAGAACAAGATAGCCGAGCCGCTGATCGCCGGGCTGGATTACAACCACGCCGCGCGCTGGATAATAGTGGTGGTATCTCTCGGCTCGGTGATAGCCCACACGGCCGTGCTGCTGGTGTTCCAGATGGGGCAGCCGCGCATCTTCTTCTCGATGAGCCGCGACGGGCTGCTGCCGCAGTATTTCGCCCGCGTGCACGAGAAGTTCAAGACCCCGCACGTGACCACCATCTGGACCGGCGTCTTCGTCGCGGTGCTGTCCGCGCTGTGCAACATCGACGAGATGGCCAACCTCTGCAACATAGGCACGCTTTTCGCCTTCGTGCTGGTCTGCATGGGCGTCATCGTGCTGCGCGTCAAGGACCCGGACCGCCACAGGCCGTTCAGGGCGCCCGGCGGCTACGC
>DAIENX010000093.1:0-5515 GCA_027340875.1 Elusimicrobiota bacterium | reverse complement strand
CGCCGCCCAGCCGGCCCAGAAACCCGCTGCCGCGCCGGCGCAGCAGCGTCCGCCCGGCCTGGAGCTGGACCCGCGGGCGGGCACCATGAGCGTGCCGCCGGAGAACAATCAGTCGAAACCCGCCCCGGCGCCGCAGCCGGCACCCAAGCCGGCGGCACAGCAGCCGGCCCCTCAGCCCAAGCCCGCGGACACAGCAGCTCCAAAGCCGGCCGCACAGCCTGCGCCGCAGCCAAAGCCATCGGCAGACGAATTCGGCGGTACGATCCCGGTCATCTTCCCGGAAGAGGGTAAAAAATGAAATTCAAGATCGCATTCGCGGGCGCTTCCGACATGGGCAAGTCCCGCAAGAACAACGAGGACAGCTACCTGCTGGCGCCGGAGCTGGAGCTCGCGATAGTCGCCGACGGCATGGGCGGTCACAACTCGGGAGAGGTGGCCAGCTCACTGGCGGTAAAGGTGACCCGCGAGAACTACGAGTCCATGCGCCGCACCGGCATGAAACCCTCCCCGTACAACGACAAGGTCTCGCTGTCGGCCAACCAGCTCGGCTGCGCGGTGCAGATGGCCAATTCCGTCATCTTCGAGGCCGGCACCGCCCAGGCCGACAACAAGGGCATGGGGACGACCCTCAGCGCCGCCGTGATGGACGGCGACAAGCTCTGCATAGCCCATATCGGCGACTCCCGCATCTACCTGCTGCGCGCGGGCGCGATGCAGCAGCTGACCGAGGACCATTCTCTCGTGATGGAGCACGTCAGGAAGGGCCTGCTGACGCGCGAGCAGGCCGAGGTCTCGCCGCTGCAGAACATCCTCACCCGGGCGCTCGGCACGCAGAAGACCCCTTCCGTCGACCTGGTGGAGGTAGTGCTCGAGGAGGGGGACAGGCTGCTGTTCTGCACCGACGGGCTTTTCAAGGCGGTCAAGGAAGATACGATCCGCCAGATGATCAAGGCGCAGCCGGACGACGCCAGGGCCTGCGCCGAGATGATAGCGGCGGCTAACGCGGCCGGCGGGCCGGACAACATCACGACCATAGTAGGCACGGTATCCAGGAAGTCTCTCAAAGAAAACATAAAGGACATGTTCAAGAAATCATATGCCTAAATTAATGCTGAAGTTCGAAGCCGCCTTTATCCGCGAGATAAAGCTGGACAAGCCTTCCTACGCGATAGGCAGGAAGCCCGACAACGACATCGTCCTGGACAACCCCGCGGTCTCCGGCCACCACTGCAAGATGTACGAGTCCGGCGGCACCTGGTTCGTCGAGGACCTTAACTCCACCAACGGCACCTTCGTCAACGGCAAAAAGGTGCTCAAATCGGGGGTCAAGGCGGGGGACATAGTGACCATAGTGAAGTACTCCGTGGTCTTCGCGGACGAGGCCTCCGCCCCGGCCGCGGCCGCCCCGAAGGAGGAACCCCTGCCGCAGCAGCGCGGGCGCCCTCCGCAGGGAGCGCTGGAAGTCCTGGAGAACCCCGCAGACAACCGCAAGGATTTTGAGCTCACCGCGCTGTCCACCTACATCGGCAAATCGGCCCAGGCGGCCATTCCGTACAAGGCGGGGGGACTTTTCGGCGGCGGGCCGGAATTGGCGGTGGTAATAACCCTCAGGCCGGAGGGCTATTACCTTAACCCGATAAAGGAGAGCTACTCCAAATACAACGGCAACCCGTTGGCGGAAAAGGTGCTGCTGAAGGACGACGACGTGATAGAGGTCGGCGCCACCCGCTTCAGGTTCTTCCTGAAGAAATGACCGGCTGCTGGCCGGAAGGAGAGGCCGCCCGCCGGGGCGGCCTCTCCTTTTTTAGCACTCTGCGCCCCAGAGTGCTTGACATGTTTTTTACCGTTTGATAAAATTAGCAGTAGAGAAGTTTAAGTGCTAATAAACGTTTTCCTACCGGCACAAGCCGGACAAGATCAAAAAGAACACAGGAGGCAGTAACATGGCAGACACAGCTACGAAGATAAAGATACAGCCCCTGGGCGACAGGCTCATAGTGAAGGCCGTCGAACCCAAGGAAGTGAAGAAGGGCGGCATCATCATCCCCGAGACCGCCAAGGAAAAGCCGCAGGAAGGCGACGTGGTGGCCGTGGGCAAAGGCAAGATAGCGGATGACGGCAAGCTCATCCCGATGGAAGTGAAGGCCGGCGACCGCGTGCTGTACGGCAAGTACTCCGGCACCGAGATCAAGATCAACGATGAGGAATACCTCATCATGCGCGAGGAAGACGTCCTCGGCATCGTGAAGTAATAAGGAGAATAAATAATATGGCTAAGCAGATAATTTACTCCGAAGAAGGCAGGATGCGCATAAAGGCCGGCGTGGACAAGCTGGCCAACGCGGTGAAGGTGACCCTCGGCCCTAAGGGCAAGGCCGTCATCCTCTCCAAGAAGTTCGGTTCCCCGACCATCATCGACGACGGCGTGACCATCGCCAAGGAGATAGAGCTCGAGGACCATTTCGAGGACATGGGCGCGCAGCTCGTGCGCGAGGCCGCCTCCAAGACCAACGACGTCGCGGGCGACGGCACCACCACCGCCACCGTGCTGACCCAGGCCATCTTCACCGAGGGCCTCAAGAACGCCACCGCCGGCGCCAACACCACATACCTAAAGAAGGGCATCGACAAGGCCGTTGAGGCCCTGGTCGGCGAGCTCAAGAAGATGGCCAAGCCGGTCAAGACCAAGGAAGAGAAGACCCAGATCGCCACCATCTCCGCCAACGACCGCGAGGTCGGCGAGCTGATCGCCAACGCGATGGAGAAGGTCGGCCACGAGGGCGTGATCACCGTCGAGGAGGGCAAGTCCTCCAAGACCGAGCTGGACGTGGTCGAGGGCATGCAGTTCGACCGCGGCTACGTCAGCCCCTACTTCGTCACGGACCCGGAGCGCATGGAGTGCGTGCTCGAGGACGTGGTCGTCCTGATCACCGACAAGAAGATCTCCGCGATGAACGACCTGCTGCCCGTGCTCGAGAAGATCGTGCAGACCGGCAAGCAGTTCCTGATCCTCGCCGAGGACCTCGAGGGCGAGGCCCTGGCCACGCTGGTGGTCAACAAGCTGCGCGGCACCCTTAAGGGCGCTGCCGTCAAGGCCCCCGGCTTCGGCGACAGGCGCAAGGAGATGCTGGAAGACATCGCCATCCTCACCGGCGGCGAGGTCATCAGCGAGGAGCGCGGCATGAAGCTCGACAAGGCCGAAGTGAAGCAGCTCGGCCACGCAAAGCGCGTCGTCATCGACAAGGAGAACACCACCATCGTCGACGGCGGCGGCGACAAGGGCGAGATCAAGGCCCGCACCGGCCAGATCCGCAAGCAGATGGAGGACTCCACCAGCGACTACGACAAGGAAAAGCTGGAGGAGCGCCTGGCCAAGCTGTCCGGCGGCGTCGCGGTCATCCGCGTGGGCGCCGCGACCGAGACCGAGATGAAGGCCAAGAAGTCCAAGATCGAGGACGCCAAGAACGCCACCAAGGCCGGCGTGCAGGAAGGCCTGCTGCCCGGCGGCGGCGTGGCCCTGATCCGCGCCGCTAAGGCGCTGGACACGGTGAAGACCGACCACGAGGACGAGGCCACCGGCGTGAACATCGTCCGCCGCGCCATCTACGCCCCGCTGCGCATCATCGCCGAGAACGCCGGCATGGACGGCTCCATCGTCGTGGACAAGGTCCAGAACTCCAAGGACGGCATCGGCTTCGACGCCGACTCCTGCGAGTACGTGGACGTACTGAAGGCCGGCATCGTCGACCCCTGCAAGGTCACCCGCTCGGCCATCGAGAACGCCGCCTCCATAGCCAGCACGCTGCTGAACACCGGCGCGCTGGTCGCCGACCAGCCCGAGAAGAAGGCCCCGGCCGCCCCGATGGGGATGCCCGGCGGCATGCCTCCCGGCGCGGACATGTACTAAGTCGGTCCATTAACAATAAAAACCCCCGGCCACAAACCGGGGGTTTTTATTTATAAGGAGGGGGATTCTAACTCACCAGATTTCAGTTCCAAACACTCCCAGTCTGGCCTTTCACGGGAATTGTGGTGTCAGGCACGCGGTCGTCCACACCGTGGCCGCCGCTCGTCACTCCTTCGGCGCGTGATGCAAGGGTTGTGTTAAGATTTCGGGTGTAAATTGAAGGAAGCATGGGCATCTAGTAGACTTAATGTATCGAGCAGTAAGACTACGGAGGATACCCATGCTTACCAATAGTGACAATATTGAAAAAACAGACTATCGTCAAGGTACTTTCAGCCGCACCCCATCAGCAAACGAAATGATCGAGCGGCTGGCGTACCGCCAATTACGGACCAGGGTCAGGTCCACGCTTCAGTCAGGTACGATCAACTACATCGTCGGCCAGGAGATCAGCGCAATGATTTCCGAGGCCCTGAGCGCGCAACTGGCGGCCGAGCGGGACGCCGCTTTGGGCAGCCAGCCCTATGAACGAGGCGGCGCTGCTAAGCGCAACGGCTATAAGCTAAAGAGCCTTCCCGGCCTGTGGGGCCGCCTGACGCTGCGCCGCCCCGTGGTGCGCGCCGGAAGCCTGTCCCTGCCGCTGCTGGAAGCGCTTAAAGCCGCCGGCACGGGTTTGCGCGACATGCTGGCCATGCGCTTCTGGCTGCGCGGCTGTTCCACCAGGGACGTCGCCCGCGAACTGAATGCCACGATAGGCGCGAAGATGTCCCATTCCACCGTCACCAAGGTGACCAACGCCATCGAGCCCGTCCTGCGGGAATGGGAAACACGCCCGATACCCAAGGGGATCGTCTATCTGATGCTGGACGCCATCTACCTGCCGGTGCGCAGGCCGGGGTTCATCCGCAAGCAGGCGCTGCTGGTGGCGCTGGGCATAACGCCCGAGGGCAGGCGGCACATGCTTGGCTTCCTGCTGGGCGACAAGGAGTCCGGTGATTCCTGGTCGGCGCTGGTCAAAGACCTGTTGAACCGCGGCCTAGACAGGAACGCCCTGAAGCTGGTGGTTTCCGACGAGCATTCCGGCATTGAACAGGCAGTCAAAGAACTGCTGAACGTGCCGCACCAGCTTTGCGTGGTGCATCTGATGCGCAATTGCACGGCGCGGGTGGCCGCGCCGCACAGGAAGCTGTTCCTGGAGCTGTTCAAGAACATCTTCTGGGCCAAGACCCGCGAAGCAGCGCTTACTGCGGCTGGCACCTTGCAGGGACGCCTTGGCGCCGCCTATCCCAAAGCCGTGGGGCTTGTGATGCGAAGGCTGGACGACCATCTTCGCTTCCTCAACGAGCCCGAAGCGTTTTGGACGCTGTTGATGACGTCGAATCTGATAGAGCGCTTCAACTACGAACTGCGGCGGAGACTAAACAGCGCGGGCACGATGCATTCGGAACTTGAGGTCTTGAAGCTGCTGTGGTCGATTTCGCAGGCGCAGGAAGCGCGCTGGGCGAAGCGCCTATGGAAGGCCTACAAGCCTCGGGAAAAGGAGGTGGCGGCGGTTTAAACTAGGCTGCCCATGCTTCCGAATTTACACCCAGAAAATTGACATGGCCG
>DAIENX010000082.1:0-20822 GCA_027340875.1 Elusimicrobiota bacterium | reverse complement strand
GGCGGCGTGCGCGTGGGGCTTACCCTGCTCCTCTTTCTTTATCAGCTTCTTCAGGAAGTTCCAGGCCATAGCAGTCTCCTTGTTCGTCAGGCCGCGACCTTCGCCTGGTCCTTGAGGAAGCAGGCGAGCGCGATCGAATGCAGCTTGGTCATCGGCGAATCGGTGCGCGAGGGCAGGATCACCGGTATATTGGAGCCGGCCAGCAGCGTGGCCGACTTCATGCCTGCGCCGAAGAAGCTCAGGCACTTATATACCGGGTTGCCGGAATCCAGGCTGGGGAACAGCGCTATGTCGGTCTCGCCCGGCACCCGCGCGTTCTTTATGCCCTTCTCGGCCGCCAGCTCCTTCGAGAAGGAGATATAGACGTCGTAAGGTCCCTCGACCGTGCAGTTCTTTATCTTCCCCTCCTTGTTGCGCTTCACCAGCTCGGCGGCGTCCAGCGTGCTGGGGATCTTCTCGTTGACCTTCTCGACCGGGCAGACCACGGCGACGTTGGGCTTTTCCACGCCCAGCTGGCGCATCATGTCCACCGCGTTGTTCAGGATCATCTCCTTCTGGTCGACGTTCGGCGTTATCATGATGGCCGCGTCGGTCACCGCGAAGAGCTTGTGGTAATTGGACAGCTCGAACAGCACGAAGTGGCTCAGCACCGTGCCGTCCGCCACGGCCCCTATCTCCTTGCGGAGTATCGCCTTCATGTAGAACTTGGTGTCCACCAGGCCCTTCACGAGGAAGTCTCCCTTGCCGGCCTTCACCAGGTCAACGGCCTTATTGCAGATCTCGGCGTAGTCCGTCAGGTCCATGATCTCGAAGATGGCTAGCTTGAGCCCCACCCTCTTCGCCATTTCCTCCACCTGCGCCCTCGGCCCTATCAGTATGCCGCCGGAGATGATGCCGTGGTCCACGCCCATCTTGCAGGCGGTGAGGACCTCGTCATTGTTGGCGCCCGGCACCACGATGCGGTTCGTCTTGCCCCGCACCAGTCCCAAAAGTTCGTCGAAGTTCTTGAATTTCATGCTCTCTCCCTCGGTCAGGCCACCGGTATGCCGGAAGCCTCGTATTTTTTCACGGAGGCAGGCGTTCTCAGCGCGATCTCCGCCGCGGCCCTCAGGGCCGCCATTTCGTCGCCGCCGGGATACGAAAGGACCTGCGCTATCCACCCTACCCTGCGCTTTATCTCCGGCACGATGATCTTGTCGTAGGCCAGCCCGCCGGTTAGCGCTATCGCGTCCACCTTGCCTTCCAGCACGGCGGCCATGGCCCCTATCTCCTTGGCTATCTGGTAGGCCATGGCGAGCACGGCCTCCTTAGCCTTCTCGCGGGAGAGCTTTTCCGGGTCAATTCCCGATCCCGGCACCACCTCTCCCGTAAGGATGTACTTCTCCAGCGCCTGGCAGTCGGCGGTACCGGTGTAGGCTATCAGACCGCCACGGCCCTTGAGCTTCAGTTTGATCTCCTCCTGCGTGTACTTGCCGCTGAAGCACATCTTCACCAGCCCGCCCGCCGGCACGCCTCCGGCGCGCTGCGGCGTGAACGGACCGTCTCCGTCCAGCGCGTTGTTGACGTCCACGATGCGCCCGTCCTTGTGGGCTCCGATGGAGATGCCGCCGCCGCCGTGCATTATGATGAGGCGGCACTCCCAGTACTGCTTGCCCAGCTGCCTGGCCGCATGGCGGCCTATGCGCTTCTGGTTCAGCGCGTGCAGCAGGGACAGGCGCGGGTTCTCCGGCATCCCGGAGTAGCGGGCCAGCGGCTCCAGCTCGTCCACCACCACCGGGTCGGCGATGAAGGCCTTGCAGCCGAACCTGCCCGCCAGCTCTCGCGCTATCAGGCCGCCCAGGTTGGAAGGGTGGTCGCCCCTCTCCCCGGCCTTCAGGTCCTCCGTCATGGCGTCGTTCACCTCGTAGACGCCGCCGGGGATAGGCCTGAGCAGCCCGCCCCGGCCTATGACCGCATGCACCTCGGCCGTGTCCAGGCCATGTTCTTTGAGCGCCGCCAGCGCCATATCGCGCCGCATCTCGTACTGCGCCGAGACCTTCCGCGTCTCGAACGGCTGCAGGTCCGACCTGCTGTAGCGCACGGTCTTATGGAAAAGCTCCCTGGCTCCCTTGAAGAAACTGACCTCGTCGGACGTGGAGCCCGGGTTGATCACTACTATGCTGTATTCCTCCATTCCCTCACCTCTGTTTTAGATCTACCCGGTATACGTACGGCGAGTGCCTTTTCTCGGCCGTAAGGTAGATCCGTTTCCCCCCTTCTTCAGCCAGGCCCGGCTGTTCCTTGGCGCCGTAGCAGTAGTCCCCGGCCGCGCAGGAGAACAGGCGGAAGGGCTCACCCCATGGGCCCCACGGATAGCGCGCCAGCCGCGCCATCGCCCCGCCATCCTGCGCAGAGGAATATACCGCCAGATAGGCTTTAAGGAAATCGTTGTACGAGACGGAGAACTCGTCGGACATGTCCTTCATGATATCCGAGGCCTCGGCGAGGTCAGAGGTCCAGGCGGACGTGTCGGCTTCGAGAGAGTAGTAGGAATAGGCCGCCCTGGAGGCAAGGTCACCGGGGCGCGCGCGGGCGAGCTGCACCGAATATTCGCCCGGGGCGGAAAGCACGCGGCCATAGACGTAGACCCAGCCGTCCTCGTCGGCCAGCACCGCGGAGCCGAACGCCGGCTCTATGTCGTTCCAGAGGCTGTAGCGCCCGCTTTCGCGCGACTTCACGTACGGCCCGGCCGGGTCCGCGGAAACCGCCACGCCCTGTCCTACGCGAAAGCAGTCGTACGGCTCGGGACCGAAATTGTTCATGATGGAGTAGAACACGGCGCAGCCGGCCGTACCGCAGACCGCCGAGCGCGGCCAGAACTTGCGCACCTGCCCCGACTCCTCCATCCCCGCGGAGAGCAGCGGCAGCGGCCAGCCGTTCTCGTCGGAGATCCAGGAGAGGTTGCCGGCCTGCGCGGCAGCGGAGGTGCTGGGAACGAAGGCGGCGGCGCCGTCCACCAGACCCCAGGCCTTGGGCTCGCCGCCCTCCTTGATCTCCCCGGTCCAGACATTGTTCAGTACCCAGAGCGAGCGCCCGTCCGGCAGCTGGACCGAGAAATTCCCTCCCTGGGCCACCACGGCCCCGGTGGAGGGGAGAAGAGAGAGAAGCGGAGCGCCGCTGGACACGGAAAAGAGAGGCAAGTCCTCCGCCGGGGACTGGAGCGGGGAGAAAGCCAGGATGACGGCGGCAACGCAGGCCGCCTTTGTGGCCGCCGCCCGTCCCGCTGTCTTTCCCAGGAACCGCATTCTTGACTCCGGAAGGTCGAGTTTGGATTTAAAGTTATAATATAATAGAAATCGCGTTCCGCGCAAACGGACCTGTTTTTCGTAACATATTAGTCATTGAATTTTAAAGACGCTCTGTTAGACTATATACTATGTTCTCCCGGGCCAGACATCTGATAGCGGCCGCCGCCTGCCTGCTGGCGGCGGTCGTGCCCTCGCTGGCCGCAACGCCGACGCCCGTGCTGACGGCCGTCAGCACGGGCAGCGTTAACGTCTCCTGGAGCGGGGGCTTCTCCCCCTACATCGCCGTCATCTCTACATCCCCGTCGTTCTCAGGCTACGTTTCCAGCGGCTCCGTCACTGGCGCCGCCACCGGCTACCCCCTGCTGGCCCCGGACACCACCTACTATTTCAAGGTCAAGACGGCCGCCGACCCGGACAGCCTCTACTCCCCGGTGATCACCACCGCCACCTGGGTAGCGGTCCCTTCCGCCATCTTCTCCATGCCGGCCTATTTCACCGCGGACTCCTCCTTTACCGCTACCGCCAGGCTCGGCTGGGATACCGCCGGCAATCCCGAGTGGACCAAGTACGAGCTGGCTTACGACAAGTCGGCCTCCTTCGCCTCGGCCGGCCTGGCGCTGCTCGGCTATCCGCCGGTCACTCTGGGCGGACTCGAGGCGAATACCACCTATTATTTCAAGGTGCGGGCGCTCGGTTCCGGAGGCACGAGGACCTCTTTCACCTCTCCTGTCTCCACGGCGACCCTGGCGCTCGGGCTCTCCGGCATAGCCGAGGGCGTCAACGAGACCAGCGCCACCATCTCCTGGACCCCGGTGGACGGCGGACCGGGCCAGGCCCTGTACTCGGAAGGCTACCGCCTGAAGGTCTCTGCGGACCCGCTGCTCTCGTCGCTGGCCGTGGACTGGACCACTTACGACAACACGGTCTCCTCCTCCTCCGCGTCCTCCCTCCAGCGCAACACCACCTATTACTACAAGGTCGGTTCGCTTAACTGGGGCGGGACGGCCAACTTCTCGGAGCTGCGCAACTTCACCACCCTGGCGGCGGCGCCGCAGGGCCTCTCCAGGATCTCCCTCACCGACGGCGGCGCCACTCTGGGCTGGACCGCGATGGCGGCCGGCGCGGCCATGGGGTACAGGCTGGAGGCCTCTACCGACGGCTTCTCCACGGCCGGACTTTACGAATCCACGGCCACCTACGCTCTGCAGCAGAGCACTCTTTCGCTGAACACGCTCTATCCTAACACCACCTATTATTTCCGGGCGGGCTCGCTGAACAAGGCAGGCGTCCCCAACTACGGCGCGACGCTGTCTTCGGTGACCCTGGCGCTGGGCGTGTCCCCCGAGCTTACCTCCGCCTACGCCGATCCGCAGCTGATAACGGTGAGCTTCACGCCGCTGCCGGCTTTGCCGCAGCCCTTCGCCTGCGAAGGCTACCGGCTTGAAGGCTCCAGCGCGCCGTTCGGCTCAGGCGCCGCCGTCTATTCGTCTTCGACGTATATCTATCAGGACGGCCTCAGAACGCTGACCCTTACCGGTCTGCGCCCGAACACCACGCACTATCTGCGCCTGGCGACGCTTAACTGGGAACGCACGCCCAACTATTCGCTGCTGCCTTCCACGGCCACCGGCTTCCCAGGCCAGCTCACCGGCGTGACGCTGGGCAGCGTATGGAGCTCCAGCGCGGCCATCTCCTTCACGCCCGGGACGGCCGCCGAAGGCCACGTGGCCGAGGCGTCAGTGTACCGTTTCTTCACCTCGATAGCGGCGAGCTCCGCCACTCCGAGCGCCACGGCCACCGGACTGGTGATAAGCGGCCTGGACCCCAACACCACCTATTATTTCCGCGCAGGCGCGCTCTATAACGGCACTACCATCTACACCAACACCGACGTTCCTTACAGGCAGACGCTGCCGCAGGCTCTGGGCGGCCTGGCCTATCCCGAGGTATACCAGTCCAGCGTGACCGTCTCCTGGACCCCGCTGGCGGGATCGCCTCAGAGCGCGTCGGCGGAAGGCTACGTGCTGCAGGCGGGCACCGACCCGGCGTTCGGCTCCGCCGCCTTCTCCTCCGCCACCTCCCGCATACAGCTGGACCGCCTCGCGATAGAGGGCTTGTCCCCTAACACCAGCTATTATTTCCGCGTCGGCACCGTGAACATGGAGGGCTCGGTCAACTACTCGATGCTGCCGGCCACCGCTACCATGGCCAACGCTCCCGTGGAGCAGGGCTTCTCCATCACCTCGCTCACGCTCAATCTGAGATGGTCGGCGAATTCCAACCCGGCCGACACGCGCTACCTGGTGGAGATGGCCGACAACCCGGCTTACGGCTCCCCGCAGCCGTCCTCCACCACGGTGCTTTCCTCCGCCACCTTCTCCGGGCTTATTCCCAATACGACCTATTATTCTCGCGTTACCGCCATCAACCGCCTGGGACGCAGGACTACCACGGTGGATTTCAGCCCGACCGCCACCGGCGCCTACGACCCGACCGCTGGGACCTACTCCGGCATAGGCGCGAGCTCGGTCACGCTTAACTGGGGCCGCGGCGCTAACCCGGCCGACGTAACCTTCTATACGGCCTACGTCTCCTCAAATTCCGATTTCTCTGGAACCGTGCATTCCTCCACGACGCTCTCCCTGTCGGCCACGTTCTACGGCCTCCAGTCGGACACCAGCTATTATCTGCGTGTCTCGGCCCTGAACCTGGCCGGCCTGCCCACGGACCCGCCTGTCCCGCTGGGCTCGGCATTGACGCTGCCGGCCACGGCCTACAGGCTCTCCCAGGAAGGGACCTTCACGGGCATGCTGACGGACGGCTTTACCGCGAACTGGGGCCCCAACGGCAACTCCTCCTCCACGGTCTATTACGTCCAGATCTCCTCTACCGACGAGAATTTCGGGGTGGTAAGCTCCAGCTGCCTGGTACGGGGACTGGCCTGCTCGTTCACGGAGCTGGCCATAGACGCCACCTATTGGCTACGGATACAGTCCCGCGGACAGGGAGGAGCGCAGACCGGCTACGTCGCGCTGGGGTCCACCGTGACGCTGCTCTCCGCCAACGCGAACGCGCTGGCGCAGGAAGGCACCCTTATTCCTCTTGAAACCTCCTACGGAGAGATCTCGGTGCTGATACCGCCGGGCGCCATCGGCAGTTCCACGCGACTGACGCTCACCCCTTCCACTTCCACGCTGCCCGGCCCGGCCTCCGCCGTAGCGAGCCTGACGCCTACCGGCATAGGCCTGACGCTCGCCCATTTCCCTCCGACGCTGGTGCTGGGGGCCATAACGATAACTCTCCCGTACAGGCCTTCGGACCTGCCGGCCGGCATAGACGCCTCCAGGCTGGTGCTGGCGCTATACGACGAGAACAACGGCGTCTGGGTCCCCCTGCCCTCCGTATCCGACACGGCCCGCAACAGGGTCATAGGACAGACCTGGCACCTGTCGACCTTCCAGATCATGCAGAGCAATCCGCCGGCAGGACTGAGCGCGGTGAAGATATACCCTAACCCGTTCAGGCCCAACTCGGCCACCGGCGTGATGAACTTCGCGGGGCTGCCCCCGTACGCCAAAGTGAAGATCTATACGTTCCTCGGAGAGCTGGTGCGCGGCCTGAAGGCAGACGTCAACGGCATGGCGCACTGGGACGGCAGGAACGACAGCGGCAACAAGGCCGCCAGCGGCGTGTACATAGCTTTCGTCCAGACCAGCGACAAGAAGAGCTCGAAGAGCTTCAAGGTGGCACTGGAGAGGTAGCGCGGCACTATGGAAAGAGGAGCATTGGCCAAAGTACTGAAGGCGGCCCTGCCGGCCCTGGCGCTCTGCGCCCTGGCCCTGCCGCGCCAGGCCGACGCGGGCTTCGACGGCTCCTCGGCCGGTACCGCCTCCGGACAGTTCCTGAAGATAGCGGCCGGGGCGCGCGGAGCCGCTATGGGCGAGGCCTATTCCGCGCTCGCTGACGACGCCTTCGCGCTGGACTGGAACCCGGCCGGGCTGATACACGTGAAGAAGAACTCGATGGGCCTGATGCACTCGCCCTACCTGTCCGGCTCGAACCTGGAATATTTCGGCTACACTGAGGCCGCAGGGGACGTGGGCGCCTGGGGCGTGGCGCTCAAGTACATGAACTACGGCAAGATCGCCCGGACCGACCCGAGCGGCGTCGCGCTGGGCAGCTTCTCGCCGTACGACACCTCCATCGGCGTAGGCTTCGCCTGCTACATAACCGGCTTCAACAAGGACCCGGAGGACAGGTTCGTGCTGGGCGCCACCGGCAAGTTCGTCAAGTCCAAGATACTTTCCGACGACAACACCGTGTCGGCCGACATAGGTCTGAACTTCCCCTACATGTTCGACAACCGCTTCCTGATGACGATGTCGGCCCAGAACATCATGGGCTCGCTGCGCTACGACAAGGAGGAAGCTCCCCTGCCGCTGATACTGCGGCTGGGCACCCTGACGAAGCTCGGCGACTATTTCTCCGTAACTGCCGACATCATCGGCACGCGCGATTCACTTCCGTTCCTCGCGATGGGCTCCGAGCTCAGGATACCGGCCGGGACCGACGTGGACGTCGCGCTGCGCGCCGGCTTCAACACGCGGGCCATCTCCGACATGGGCGGGCTGCGCAACGTGTCCTTGGGCGCCGGCGTCCGCTATACCTCCTACCAGTTGGACTACGCCTTCTCCCCGTTCGGGGACCTCGGCACGGTCCACCGCTTCTCCGCCTCCATCGTCTTCTAGGGTTGTGCCGGAAAATAAAAAGCCCGGGACCAGCCCGGGCTTTTTTGCCGCCGCGCGTCCTTAAGCGGCGGCTTTCCCCTCGGGCGGCTCCCTGTCCGCAGTGAGCGGGAAGGACATCACCAGCCACGCCGCGGCGAAGATGGCCCCGAGCGCCGGGTAGAAGCCCTGCGCCACCGAGCCTACCGTCTTCAGGACGGAAACCCAGGTCGCCGTCAGGCCCTTGGCGAACCTGTAGGTGAAGGCCTCCGCCACCTGCTTGGCGCGGTAGCGCGTGTCGTAGGAGAACGGGATGTAGAGCGTTTCCTTGGAGGCGCGGAAGATGGAGTAGTCCATCCCCTTGAAGAGCAGGAAGGCCGCGGAGGCCAGCCCCAGCGTCGGGTGCACGAACAACAGCAGGCAGGTGACGATGTGCACGGCCGGGATGAAGGTGAGTATGCCGCGGCGCGGTATCCACCTCAGCAGGAACGGAGTGGCCAGGAACTGCATCGAGAACGAGAAGATGTTCACGCGCATCCAGAAGCGGCCCATGTAGGCCGTGCGCGCGTCCATGTCCGGCAGGAAGTCCTGCAGCAGCTGGGTCCAGCGGAAATCCAGCGCTGTGGCCACCACCTGCGCCGAGAAGATGATGAAGGCGATGAACAGCACGGTGCGGTTCTCGGTCAGGATGCTCAGGTGCAGGTGTCCTTTCCTGCCGCCCGCCTCTTCGGCGGAGGGCTTGGGCTCCCCAGCCTTCTCGTAGCCAAGCCACGACAGGACGGCCGCGGGCAGTATCACAAGGCCGGCGAACAGCACGAACGCCCTGGTCCCCAGCCCCACGGCGTAATGGCCGAGCAGCCAGCCGCCGCACAGCGAGCCGAGGGCGCCGAGACCGGCCACCGGGCCGTTGTAGATCTTCCCCTCCTCGTCCTTAAGCACGCTGTTGACGAACGACCAGTACTGCTCGGAGATGATGACTACGTAGGACTCCTTGAAGACCAGCAGGAAGAAGGCGAACCACCTCCCGGCGCGGCCCAGCATGGCCCAGGCGACGAGGAAGAAGGCCGCGCTCAGCAGCATGGAGGCCGTCATCGCCTTCTTGGCGCCCACCGCGGAGAGCAGCCGGCCGTAACCGTAGATCATCGCGGCCATCATGAACGGCACCAGCGCTATGGCGTACGGCTTCGCGCCGGCGCCGAACTTCTCGATGAAGATGGATTCCGCGGGAGAGCGGATGAACTCGTAGCCGCAGAAGAGGAACATGGCGGACAGGCCCGCCAGGAAAACCGCGCCCGCCACGTGGCGGCCGCGCTCGGTCTTTAAAGCCTGAAGCAGTGTGCTCATGGTCGTATATTAGACCATATATCCGCGCGCCGCGAAAAATCACACCAGCTCCGCCGCCCCGCCCGCGGCAGTCGGGCATTTTGATAGAATATCGCTCCATGGACACTACCGCCGCTGCTGACAACGAGAAGCTGGCCGGCGGCTCGCTCGGAGTCTGGGAATCCATAATCATGGGCGTGGCCGGGACCGCGCCGGCCTTCAGCATAGAGGTCACCGCCTCCACCATGGTGGCAGCGGTCGGCGCGCTGTCGGCCGGCAGCATACTCTACTGCGGGCTTATCATGTTCGGCATCACGTTCGCGTTCATCCACCTGAACAGGATGAACCCGGACGCCGGAGCGTCCTTCGCATGGGTGGGGCAGATCTTCGGGGAGACGTGGGGCTTCTTCTCCGGCTGGGCGCTGCTGACCGCCTCGTGTCTGTTCATGGTCTCGGGGGCGATACCGGCGGCCAACGCTTTCCTGCTGATCTTCGCGCCTGCCAGCATGAACAACGTGCACCTGATAACCATGATCGCGGCCGCGCTGCTGACGCTGATCTCCTTCGTAGTGCTGAAGGGCATAAAGCTGACCAGCTACGTGCAGGTACTGATGACGGTAGTCGAGGTGGGCATACTCGGGGTGATAGCCGCGGCCAGCTTCTACGTGTTCCCGAAAGCGGCCCGGCACCCGTTCTCCTGGGGATGGCTCTCCCCCTCCGGTTTCACCCCGGCCCTGTTCGCCAGCGGCGCCCTGACGGCGATGTTCTTCTACTGGGGGTGGGACGTCGTGATGAACCTCAGCGAGGAGACCCGGGACGCCGGCCATACCGCCGGCCGCGGCGCTTTCTGGGCGATGACCTACCTTACGCTCTTCTTCGTCGCGTTCATGATAATAGTCCTGCTCGGGCTGTCGGACGCCGAGATACAGCATTACAACACCAATGTGATCTACGCGGTGGCCGAGAAGCTCTACGGCAGGAAGTTCGGCTACCTGGCCATCATAGCCGTGCTGATGAGCACCGTGGGCACGCTCGAGACGCAGATACTGCAGTTCACCCGCACGCTGTTCGCCAAAGGCAGGGCCGGCGCGCTGCACCCGCGCTACGCCAGGGTGCACCACAAATGGAAGACGCCTTACGTGGCCGTGATCTTCATCTGGGCCTTCGGCATGGCGCTGCTGCTGCTGTCCTCGTACATCCCCACGGTCAACCAGATACTCAAGTGCTTCATCAGCGCGATAGGTTTCCAGATCTCGTTCTACCTTGGCCTGACCGGCTGCGCTTGCGCCTGGCACTACCGGGACAGGCTACGCGCCGGGCCGCTGACCGCGCTGACCCACGTGCTGTGGCCGCTGCTGAGCGCGGCCTTCCTGTTCTTCATAGCCGTTTACAGCATCCCGACCTTCGACGCTCTCACTAACCTGCTGGGGATAGGCGGCATCGCCGCAGGCGCGCTGCCCTACTTCCTGAACAGACGCCGCAGGCGCGCGACGCTTGCCTGAGCGTTTGACGCCGCGGACAGGCAGAAGAAAGGCCCCCGTTACCGGGGGCCTTTTCCCTGCGCCGAAGATGCTCAATACTTGAACTGGCCTTTCTCGTAGAGGGTGACCTTTTTCCCGTTCTTCAGCGTCGCGGTCACCTTCTTGTCCTCGGTGTTTATCATGTCCCAGTGCACCGCCGAGTCGTTGTAGCCAAGCTTAGCCTTGGTCTCCTTCGTCAGCTTCGCGGGGTCCCCGGCGAAGGTGTCGCTGTAGGAGTTGCCGATGGCCACGTGGCAGTTGCCGTGCTTGCCGCCGTGGTTCTCGTCGAACAGTATGTCGGCCATGAACCTGTCTATCTTCGAGAAGCGGCGGTCGGTCAGCGAGTACTCGCCTATCTGCGAGGCGCCCTTGTCGGTGGCCATTATCTTCCTGACGTAATCCCCGCCCTTGGCCGCGGCCATCTTGACGGCGCGCCCGTCCCGGAACTCCAGCCGTATCTTCTCTATGTAGTTCCCCCCGCGGAACGTGGGCAGGTTGGCGTAATAGACGCCGCGCGTGCCGCGCCAGTCCGGCGAGGTGAAGATCTCGAAGCTCGGGATATTATGGCCGCTGACGCCGAGGAACTTCCGCTTCTCGCCCAGCTTCACCTCGAAGTCCATCGAGGAGGACTCCGTGCGTATCGTATCTATGCCGAGGCCGTTTATCCACTTCTTGATGGACGTGACCTCCTTGTAGACCTGCGCCCATTTCTTGGCCGGGGAAGGCTCGTTCAGGTAGCAGGCCTTGGCGATCTGCGCGGCGTACTCCTTCAGCGACAGCTTGGCCTGCTTCGCCAGCTCATCGGTAGGATAGGTGCACAGCGTCCAGGCGAACTTGCCCTTCTCCTCGCGCTCGTCCCGGATCCTGAAGAGCGGCTTGCGGGCTATCGCCACCTGGCTCTGACGTTTCGTGTCTATGCCCTTCAGGTGGGTCAGGGAGGCGGGCGCGTTGATGAAGACGTAGCCGTTGAGGTTCTCGTAGAGCTCCTTGTCCCAGGAGCCCAGGAAAGCGCGCTGATCCGCGTCCGAGAACTCGTAGAAGGAACGCTCGAGCCCGGGAGTAGGAAGGAAATTGAAGATCACGTTATAGCCGCGGCCGACCAGCTTGCGGTACACCACCTCGCCCAGTTCCCTGGCCTCGAGGTCGCAGCGCAGCAGCACGTTCTCCTGCTTCCGGAACGGCTTCTTGCGGGCCGTGGTCAGCCCCCAGATAAGGGCGTCGGCATATTTCTCGAGCTGCGCTTTGGAAAAGACTCCCATGTTCCCTCCTGAAAAGTCGGTCTGTGCTCCAGTGAAATTATAGATAATTGGCTCCCGCAAATAACAGTTGCGCAGATCCCCGCTATCTGCTAAATATTACTACAGGAGACATTATGAACCTGCCGCTCCTCACCTCTCTGGCCTTCCTGCTGGCCGCCCCCGCCGGCGCGCAGCAGGTCACGGTTTCCTCCGCGCCCCTCGCCGGACCGCATATAACGGCGATAACGAAGGCCCTGGTCTCCCCTGTGGTCTACGTCACCGGCTGGGGCCAGGCCTCGGTCAAAGCGCGGCTGGAACTGTGCCGCCAGCTGCGCGAGCGGTTCCCTCAGCGGAAGCCGCCTGACAAGGCCCTGGTGCAGGTATGCATGCGGCTGACGCTGCGCATGAACAACTCCTGGCTCCAGGGGATGGGCGGCAAGCGCGCCTTTCCGGGAACGGAGGACTTCGACCGTTTCGCCGACTCAGGCCTGGCCGTCCTGCAGAAATATTCGGCAGGCCTGCCGGAGGAGCATGTCTGGGGCCCTAACGACGACAAGGCCGCCCAGGACATCCTGGACCGGGAGCTGCGCCTGGGCGTGAACCGGCTGCCGTACTGCGGCGCCAAACCCTGCCGGCAGGAACCGGAGCCCTCCGCAGATGAGCTGAAGTACCTCCCCGCCAGGGGAGCCGCCCGCCCGAAACGCTGAACCTAAGGTCCTATAAAGGCCTAGGAAACTTGCCGGAAAAAGCCGGGACCTTGGCCGCTCCCGTCCAGCCGCCCGGCAGGCTATCCTATATCTATGCTAAAGAACCTTTCTTTCCTCGTGTTGTTCGCCGCCGTGCCCGCCGCAGCCCAGACCAGCTTTGAAGCTCTCGAGACGCTGAACGTCTCCCAGATAAGGCAGCTCCCCTCCGACCTGCAACTGCCGGAGGACAAGAGCTGGGGCGCCAGCTACACTCTCAAAGGGGTCATCTCCGTCACCGAGGACGGCCCTTATATCAACACGGTGAACGGACGCCTGTTCAAGCTGGACCTTTCGGAGAAGAAGGCCAGCAGGTATGAGGGGAAGACCGTCATCCTCGAGGCCCAGGCCCGCCAGGCGGACGACCTCTCCATCCTGAAGGTCGGCAAGATAACCGAATATCTCCCGAAGGCCGGTGAGATAGAGCCCGCCCCTTACCAGCCCCGCCGCCGCCAGGCCATGCTGCTCGAGGACAAGGACGGCATTATAACCATGGGCAACGTCCGCACCATGCACACCCAGGTGCCGCCCGCCGATTCCTACGACTGGACCTCGATGACGATGCACCCAGAGAAGATCAAGAACGTCTATTTCGTCAAGAAGCCGTTCCCGCCCGAGTTCATCGCGGCCCATTCCTTCCTCGTCTTCACGTTCGAGAAGGGCGCCCTTAAGGACGCCGACGGCAACGAGCCGATGGCCCTGGCGCTGAGCATAGAGGGCCGCACCCGCGTGGGCCAGAGCTTCTCGCCGCTGACCGGCCTGGGCAAATCCTTCGGCATCATCTGGTCCCTTTCCACCTGGGAGGAATACGCCGCCCGCACCGTCTATCACGAGAAGTTCCACCTGATCACCTACCCCGTCCTCCTCACCCACGACCAGAAGGCTGACCTGCTGCGCGAGGCCATGCAGCTCTCCGCCGTGGACCGCGAGGGCGAGTTCTACCACACTATCAAGAACAACTGCACCAACAACCTGCTGATCCTGATGAACCGCGTCCTGCCCAAGGAGCGGCAGATCAAGATGTGGACCATCCCGTACATGGTCTACAACGTCCGGGCCACCCTGCCGCAGTTCGTCATAGGCAACCTGCAGAAGCGCGGCCTGCTCGGGGACGAGTTCGCGGACATCCACGACGCCCAGACCCTGAGCACCGTTCTGCCTTGAGCCATGCGCCACAGGATCCTGCTCGCGGCGATACTGCTCTGCTGCTCCGCCGGCGCGGCCAGGGCGCAGTTCTCCCGCACCGAAGACCTGCGCGTAAGGCCGCCCGAGGCCTGGCAGCCCCATTCCAGCTACGGCCTGAACCTCGGCCTCGGCGGCGGCTACCTTAACGGCAACGTGCGCAGCAAGAGCTTCTACGGCACCCTCGAGCTGGACTGGAAGCCCGCCGAGCGCAATTCCATCTTCGTACAGGCCTCCGACAACTACGTGAAGTACGGGGACTCGGCCGTCACCGACAAATCCAAAGGCTCGCTGCTCTACGCCTACGGCGCCAGAAAATGGCTGAACCTCTTCCTACAGACCACGCACAGCCACGACAAGTTCCGCAGCGTCAGCTACCGCATGACCAACACCGCCGGCGTCTGTTTCCACAACTTCCTGCCGGGCCCGCTGAAGCCGGTGATGATCAGCGCCGGCCTGACCCCGGAATACGAGGAGAGCGGCGGCGGCGCTTCGAAACGGGATTTCAGGGCGACCGCCCGGCTCAACTTCGCAATGCCGCTGACCGACACCGTGAAGCTGAGCGGCGACGTCATCTACGCGCCGCGCACGGCGGATACCGGGAATTACAGGATCTACTCAGAGGATTTCCTGGAGTTCAAGGTCTGGAAGGATTCGGTGGTCTTCAGGATCACGGCGACGGACGAGTACGACTCGCGTCCGTACCCCGGCGTCAAACGCAACGACTTCGGCCTCAACCACTCGCTGGTGGTCAAGTTCTCCGACTGACCGACAGGCCCAAACAATAAAAAAGCCGGGCAAGCCGGCTTTTTTCATGCCCTGCTGCGGTCAGACCTTCACGCGGCCGTCTATCACGCGGCGGATCTTGCCGGTGCGCTGCACGCGTTCTATCGCGCCGGGCTTCAGCACCTCTATCTCCGGCTTCTCCAGCCACTTCATGCGCACGCTCTCGTGCAGGTCCTCGCAGTGCTTCACCATCTCCTTCCAGAGCAGGTCGCCCAGCTCTCCGGCGCGGGCAAGCGCCGCCGGGTCGGCCACCTCGGTCCTTATGGCGAGGGTATCGCGGTGGCCCTTCTTGCCTATCACCACCTGGAAATTAAAGGTAAGGTCCGGCACCTTGCCCAGCGCCTCCTGTATGTCGTTGACGAAGAGGTGCGCGCCGCCCACGTGTATCCTGTCGTCGCAGCGGCCCAATATCTCGAAAATCGGCTCCTTGCGGCCGCAGGCGCAGGGGCGCCGCAGCCAGCGGCCCAGATCGCCCACGCGGTAGCGGATGATCGGCATGTGCTTCTTGGCCAGCCCGGTCACTATCAGCTCTCCGACCTCCCCCTTCTGCACGGGCGCCAGGGTCTCCTGGTCCACGAACTCTATGAACTGGCTGGCGGTGAACAGGTGGTGCTCCCCCTTCACGCAGTGCGGGCACTGGAAGCCGATCACGCCGGCGTCCGCGGTGGCGTAGCCGGCGGAACGGACGTAGGAGCCGGGGAAGGCGTCCCGGAAGAACTTCTCCATCTCCTCGCCCACGTACTCCCCGCCGTAGAATATCTTCTTTATGTTCAGCTTGTAGCGGGCGCGGTTGGCCTTGGCGAACTCGGCCAGCTTGGCCAGGAAGGACGGCAGGCCGATGACGGCCGTCACCTTGAAGTCCTCCAGGTACTCGACGATGCTGCTCAGCGGCAGGTTGCTGCCCACCGGCACCGAGATCGCCTTGGTGTACGCTATCGCCTTCTCCACCGACAGCCAGCTGGACCACAGGTTGCCGGCTATGAAGAGGTTGGCTATCACGTCCTTCTCGTTCAGCCCGGCCGCCTCGTAGGTGTAGGCGAGCATCCGGCAGGTGTGGTCGTACTCGTGCTGGTCGTAGAAGACGTACTTGGGCTGGCCGGTGGAGCCGCCGCTGGCGAAGAAGATGCCGCGCTGCACGTTGGAGGTCAGCAGGTCGGCGCTGTCCGGCGGGGTGTTCTCCAGCACGTGGTGCTTCTCGAGGAACGGGACCTGCTGGAACTGCGGAAGCGAGACTATGCGCCGCCGCACGGCCTTAAAATGCCTTTTATAGAACGGGCTGCGCATCCTGGCGTGGTCCACCAGCTCGCTGAGGCGATCCAACTGGGACGGGACCTCCTCGATAGGCAGCCAGTTCACCAGAGACATCATCGGGAAGATGCCGTCGTGCGGGGAACCGTTGGACTCCTCCAGCATCTTGCCGAGCTTGACCACGCGGGCTATGCCGGCCGGGCCAAGCGTCTCCATGACCGCCTTGCGCTCTATCGAGCCTCCCACGCCCACCGTCTGGATGTAGCCGCGCAGCGGCAGGAGCTGGTCGCGCATCTCTTCCAGGCTCTCCACCGTCTTGACGTAAAGAACCCGGTTCAGCGGCGAGACGCGGTAGACCGGGTCCTTCTCGTAGATGACCGTCCAGGCGGTGGTCGGGGCCGAACTCTCGTAAGCGCCTGCGCCCAGGGCGGCGTCCACCCGGGCCAGCTCGCGGGCCTTGGTTATCTCCACCTCTTCGTCGGGGGACAGCCTGCCGGGCGGCAGTTTCTCCGCCAGCTCGGTGAAATGCTTCCTGGCGTACTTGAGGAAATCCGAAGCCAGCGCCTTATGCTTCTTGGCCGGGGCGACGATGTAAAGCGTATGCAGCGAGGAACAGGCCGCCTGGTCCCAAAGGGACGCGTCCAGCGCCGCGCGCCCGGCCACGTCGTCCATGCCCTCGTATTCTATGCAGCTGTCGAAGACCACTCCCACGCTGGTCTTCGGCCCGAAACCCTCCACGCGCACGTCGACGGGAGCGATCCTCCTGTAGCTTTGCACGGCGTCGTAGCCGCCCCAGACGAACACCGCGTTGACGTGCTTCAGCGCCGCTTCCTCCAGTCCCTGGCTGCCGCCCTTCCAGGAGAGCACAGCGCAGGATCTCGCCAGCAGTCCCTTCTCGTCCGCCTCTTCGAGCGCGGCCATGAAGAGGTTCATGAAGTTGGAGCCGCCGGAAGAGAGCTTGACTATATTGACGTTCCTGGTCAGCAGGCCTATGACCATGGAATCGAGTATGCCCAGGAAGACGTTGCCAGCGCCGACGTGCAGAACAACGCCCTTCGGCATCGCGCGTACCAGGCCTTCGTAGCCGCGCCGCTCCACGGAGGCCTCCAGCGCGTAAGGGATGAAGAGCTCCATGTTCATGCGCTTGGACATCGCGCGCTTGTCCAGCAGTTCCGGGATGACGTCGAGGCTCTTCTCTATGACCGGTCCGGAGAACGTGATGTGCTCCTTCAGGTGCGCCAGCGCCGCCTTGCGGTATTTCGAGCCCTTCCCGAACAGGCGCCCGGCCCTGGCCAGGGTCTCCAGGATGTATTCCTGCGGCGCCGCAGCCAGCAGGCCGCGCGCGGCCTGGGCCCGGCGGCCTATCTCCTCTATCTCTGCCGGGGACCAGGAGGCCTTGTCGGAAGCTTTCCCGAACAGGTAGGTGTTGTGTATCTTCATAGCATCGTAGCGGCGGAGATCGCGCACCCCTTGAGCTTCTTCACGCCGGCGCGGCCCTTTATCTCCAGGACCGGCCCCGGCAGGCCGCAGGAGCAGCGCGGCCGCACCAGCCCGAAATCGGACGACAGCACCGACAGCGACGGGTAGCTGGTCAGGTACGGGGTGATGAACTGCAGCAGGCCGGTCTCGTTGAAGCCGAGCGGCTCGAGCGTTCCGGGGTCGCGCGCTATCACGCGGCCGTAGTTGGGGATATGGAAGTTGCCCAGCCGGCAGTCCACGTACGGCACGCCGTGCTCCACCATGCCGAAGAGGTCGCGCACGTTGGCCACGGGGATCCCTAGACTGTCGGCCAGTATCTTCCTGTACACCTTCTTGTCCACCGCCTCGTCGGCCAGCGTCTTCCAGCCGCCGCCGGTCACCACGCTGCTTTCGGGGTTAAGCTTAGGGTAGCGGCCGTGGCGCTTCTTGAACTCTTCGGTGAGCTTCAGAGCGAAGGCGGGGAAACCGACCAACCGCACCAGCGAACCGGCCTCTTCGAACCTCTTCATCGCGTCCACGGCGCCGTCTATGTCGAAATAGAAATCCTTCTTCTCCCTGCTCCACCTGAAGGTATAGAAGATCTCCCCCTGCTTCGTGAAGCCGGAGAGCAGTTTGTCCGTCCAGGCCGTACCGAGGTCCTTGGCCACCGCGGGGTCGTAGGTGAAGCAGATATAGTCGTGCGCGCGCTTCAGGTCCGTGAGCCCCAGCCCCTCGAAGACCTTCCAGGCCATGCGCCGCACGCGCATCAGCGAACCCTTGTCCAGCTGCATGCGGCTGCGCTGGCCGCTGGTGCCGCTGCTTTTGAGCTCCAGGACTATCTTTGAATACGGCAGAGTGGTCAAGTCGCGCTCCTTGAGGGCCGCGACGAAGATGAACGGGATCCCCGCCACGTCCTTTTCGGTTTTCACCGAGGCCGGGTTGAAGCCCTCCGTCTTATAGAGCGCTTTGAGCACCGGGGACCGTTTCCCCTGGAAGTCCAGCGCCGCGCGCATCGAGGCCAGGAAAGCCCTGGAAGTGCGGGGAGAATACTCGAAGGCCGGCGTCTCGAACAGCGCGTCGAGCGCGGCGCGGCTCTTGAGCGGTCTGTGGAACGGCGGGAGGCGGTCCTCCACTGAAAGATCTGCCACGCTTGTCTCCTTATTTACCGGGATCGCGGGACCCTATTTCTGCTCCGTCTGGAAGGCGGACTCTATATAGTTCTCGCGCCAGAGCTTCAGGTATTCGTTGAGGAAGTCCTTGTAGTGCGAGATTATCTTCACATTGCGGAAGTCCAGGATATCGAAGGTGCGGGAGAAGACCACGGTGTCGTAGCGCTGGGCCTCCATGCGCTTGCCGCACGGGAAATAGGCGCTGGGGATGAAGCGCGCGTCCAGCGCGTCGCGCTGCGCCTCCGGGGCGTAGGCGTCTATGATGACCTCCACGTAGGCCATGTCCATCTGGTTGACGGCCTGCGCTATGCTCTCGAGCACCACGGCGAAGCTCTTTTCGTTCGTCACGCCGCCCACCACCACGCTGTACTTGTCCTTCTGGTTGAACGTCAGGTACACCTCGGTGCCCTGGTCCGGCGTTATCAGTATCAGGTTCGGCTCGTGAAAAGGCATGAAGGTATGTTCGAAGAAGCTGTTGGACACGGTCTTCTTCCAGCGGTTCTTCACGAACTCCGGCGCCGTGATGGCCTCGAAGTTCAGCAGCGGGATCTTCACCTTGTGATCGCTGTAATCGCCTTTCACGTCCAGTATCTCGGCGTCTTCCAGCTTGACCTGCTTGCGCACTATCTCGTAGAACGGCGCGAGCTCTGGTATTATCCGCGGGGTCCGGCGGCGCAGCCGCATCGCCTTATCCGTGAAGTAGCCGGTCAGGCAGTGCGTCTCGTTGTACTGCAGCCTGTTGGAATTGGGGAAGATGCCGAGTTTTATGAAGCCGAGGCTCTCGGTCAGTTTCTGCGGGGCGTGGTTGGCGGTGCGCGTGGTGGCGTAGACCAGGTCCACGAGGTCCTTGTTCTTCGTGATATCGTCAAGGACCAGCTTCATCATCATGTAGGCCAGGTCGTGCTTGCGGTACTCCTGGCTGACCACGGCGCCGAAGGCCTTCGAGTTGCGGTAGAGCAGGTCCACCGCGTAGACCAGGCTGCCTATGACGCGGCTCTCGCATTCGGCGACCATCCAGTAGTAGTCGTCGTTCTCGATCGCGCTGCGCATCTTGTCCTTGTCGGTCACTATGGGTATGGAGTAGGAGCCGCCGTAGACCTCGGCGTAAAGCATCTGTATGCGCCTCATATCCTGGACCTTGGCCAGCCTGATGACTATGTCCGGCTTGCCGTCGGTCTTTATCACATGCTCTATCTTTTTATGCGCCATGGTATCCCGCCAACCCTTCCAAAGGATGAACTTAATATAATATAGTAAAAATGACCCGTTTTTGTTAATGATAACGGTCAGACGACACCGGACAAGATGAAAGACATCAAACTAGCCGCCTTACTAGCCCTGCTGCCCGCCCTGTGGGGCTGCGCCTCCTTCAACTCGGGGGACATGCTGGTGGACAGGAAAACCGCCGGCGCCATGCTCGAGGACAAGGAGCTGGTGCCGTTCTCCGCGCTGGAGGTATCCTGGCGCAACTACCCCTACAGGGCACCCACCGACTCCATAGGGGAAGGGTCGGTATCCCATACGAACCGCGTCATGCCGGTACAGGTGGACCCGGGGGACGAGGCCGCCTTCAGGAGGAAGGCGGAGGAGATCTTTGCCAAAGCCGGCCTGCTGGACAAGGTCCGCGGAAAAGGCAACCTGCGCCTGGAGCTGACCAGCTTCGGCCGCTGGACCTACGGGGACCTGTTCCGCTCCTTTCTCGTGGACACCGGCTTCGTCTTCATCATACCGGCCTCGCTGCGCGTGAACTACTACCTGACGGCGGATTTCGCGGTCTCCAGCGGGACGGTGAGAGTGGAAACGGAAGCCAGGAACAAGACCACCTTCCACCTGCTGCTCGCCCCTCTGTACCCCTTCTTCTCCCCCGGCGCCAGGGAGAACGGCCTGCTGAGACAGATGCTCTGGCGCTCGGCTACCGACGTCTATTCCAAGCTGAAGGCCGCGGGCTCCGCGCCGGCCGTCCTGCAGCCGAAAAAGGCGGAGGAGGAAGGACAAAGACCGCTTTCAGGCCCGCCCGTGGAGCCGGACCGCTCCTGGCTGCCGGGACAGCCGCTGGGTCCCGCGCCGCAGCCGGCCGAGGCCCCGGCGGCGGTTCCGGCCCAGCCGCAGCAGCAGGCGGCTCCGGCCGCCGCCCCTTCGGCGCA
>DAIENX010000074.1:0-27714 GCA_027340875.1 Elusimicrobiota bacterium | reverse complement strand
GCTTTACGGTGTCTATGCCGAGGTCGGCCTCCATGTCGAGGTCGAGTTCCAGCATCTCGCGCGGATAGCCGGTCTTCTCGGTTATCATGGCGAGTATGTTCTCACGCACCGCGTCCTCGGCGACCCCGCCGGCGGCCGGGGCCACCGCGGGCGCGGCCTGTACCGGGGCCGGGGCGGTCACAACAGCCTGTGCGGGAGCCTGAGCCCCAGCGGGAGCCGCGCCTCCTTTGGACTCCAGCACGAACTTGATGCAGTGCCTTATCGTCGGGTAGTCCTTCAGCGAGACGTTGTCCCTGCGCGGGATGTCGTAGTGCTCGCGGATGGCGGCGAAGAGCTCGGCCTGCTTTACGGTGTCTATGCCGAGGTCGGCCTCCATGTCGAGGTCGAGTTCCAGCATCTCGCGCGGATAGCCGGTCTTCTCGGTTATCATGCTGAGAATGTTCTCACGCACGGCGTCCGCGGAGACTCCGCCAGCGGCGGGAGCCGCGGCCGGTGCCGGGGCTGCGACCGGGGCAGGAGCCGCCTGGACAACGGGGGCAGCGGTCTGTGCCGGAGTTGCGGCCACGGGAGCGGCTCCGCCCTTGGCGTCCAGCACGAACTTGATGCAGTGCCTTATCGTCGGGTAGTCTTTTAGCGAGACGTTGTCGCGGCGCGGGATGTCGTAATGCTCGCGGATGGCGGCGAAGAGCTCGGCCTGCTTTACGGTGTCTATGCCGAGGTCGGCCTCCATGTCGAGGTCGAGTTCCAGCATCTCGTGCGGATAGCCGGTCTTCTCGGTTATCATGCTGAGAATGTTCTCACGCACGGCGTCCGCGGAGACTCCGCCGGCGGCGGGAGCCGCGGCAGGGGGCGCGTGGACGACAGGTGCCGGCGCGGGCGCGGCCTGGACCGGCGCGGCCTTCGCTGCGGGGGCTGCGCCTCCCTTGGCGTCCAGCACGAACTTGATGCAGTGCCTTATCGTCGGGTAGTCCTTCAGCGAAACGTTGTCCCTGCGGGGTATGTCGTAATGCTCGCGGATGGCGGCGAAGAGCTCGGCCTGCTTGACGGTGTCTATGCCGAGGTCGGCCTCCATGTCGAGGTCGAGTTCCAGCATCTCGCGCGGATAGCCGGTCTTCTCGGTTATCATCGCCAGGATATTCTCACGCACGGCGTCCTCGGTAAGACCGGACGCCTGCTTGGTCGCCGGAGCGGGGGCCGGGACGGGACGCGCGGCAGCCTGAACGGCCGCGGCGGGCGCGGGTTTGGTCGCGGCGGCCACCGCGACCGGCTCTTTCACCGGCGGCATTGCCGGGGGCTTGCCCGCGGTCTTCTTGTCCTTTACGCGCAGCGTGTTGAACACAACTTCCAGCTCGGCGGCCGGGTCCCCTGAGACCTCGCGCAGCCACGCGTTGTAGCGGCCCTGGTCCTCGTAGCGGCTCTCCCCCTCCTTCCAGACGCGCTCGGTCATGGACATGCCCATGTGCGAGCCGAAGCCGGCCGCGAAGCGCAGCGCGTACTTCAGGTCGTAATGGCCGCCCTTGGACAGGTTGATGCCGGCCAGGTCCGGGTCGGGCTCCTTGTAGTTGGCGATGGGCGGGATGATGCCGGTGTTCAGGGCGCGGATGGCCACGGCGTCCTCCAGCGAGGCGCCCATGGTGTGGCCGGTGAAGCCCTTCACGTTGCTGACTATCACCTTCTCGGCCGACGGGCCGAAAGCGGCCTTAAGGGCCCTCACCTCGGCGGAAGCGGAGCCGCCGCGGGCCGGGGTATAGGTCTCGTGCGACATGAACATCGTGTACGGCGCCATCTCCTCGCGCTTCAGGCCGTAGATGCGCTCTATCTTGCCCAGGAAGCCGGACATGATGGAGGCCACGTGGTTTACGTCGAGGCGGGTGGCGTGGAACGCGGAGTTGGCCGCCTCGGTGAGCAGCAGGCGCGCCAGCGGCTTCATGCCGCGGCCGCGCGTCAGCGTCTCGTCCTCGATGACCAGCGCCACGGCGCCGGAGCCTACTATCAGGCCGTGGCGGCGGCGGTCGAACGGCAGGGCCGCCTCGGAGACGTTCTCCTTGGTGGTCGCGGTGCCGCTGGCGAGGAAGCCGGGCAGCGTCCACTCCTGTATCACCTCGTTGGTGATGTCGTCGCCGCCTATCACCACCACGCGCTTGCACTTGCCGGCGCGTATCCAGGACTCGGCCACGTGCACGGACTGCGTCGTGGAGGAGCAGGCGGCGCTCAGGTGTATGGTCGGGCCCTTGGCGCCCACCCATTGGGCGAACTGGGAGTCCGCTATCGGGATCACCTTGAGCAGGAAGTTCTGGCTGAAAGAATAGGGATCTTTGCCTTCTCCGGGCGTGTAGCCGGCGAACTCCTTCTGCAGCCAGGCGCGCAGGCCGGCCTTGTCGGCCTCCGACGGCAGCTTGTCCACTATGCGGTGGTAGACCTCCCAGAGCTGCTCGGCTGTCTTGCCCGCGTACTTATGGTTGAAGTAATGGGTCACCTCTTTCAGCAGGGATTCCATCACCGGGAAGGCGGACGCGAATATCACGCCGGTCTCGGAGGCCACCGGCTCAGGCAGCGCCCATTTCTCCGGCAGGTAGCTGCCGGTGGTGGTCTTCTTGTAGTAATGGATCAGCGGCAGGCCGGCGTCCTTGAGCGCCAGCACGCCGGCGCCGATGGCCATCTTGAAGGTGGAGTCGAGAGCCTTGGCCACGGTGTTCGGCAGGCCGAACTCGGCCTGTATGTCCAGCTGGCCCTTGCGGGCGGACAGCTTTATGGCCTGGTCCACGGTGTCGATCTTCTCGATGGAGCCGCCGCCGGTGGGCGACTTCACTACGCGGATGATGTTCTTCTCTATCTGCTTCGTGCGCCACTCGCCCGGTATGGGCTCTATCATGTTCTTGCCGGCCAGTATTTCGTCGAGGTTCTTCTCGCGGAACAGCTTGTCCCAGGTGCCGGGCGTGCCGCCGGCTATGCCGGAAACGCCTATCGGGTTGAAGTTGAAGCCGTAGAGCTCCGCGAAAGCGGCCTTGTCCGCCGGCAGCGTCGCGGAAGGTCCCTGCACGGAGACCGGGGCAGAGGAGGCCTTGCCTGTCGCCTTTAGCGCCCAGTTCTGGTAGTACGGGTTGAAGAACTTCCCTCCTTGGCGCGGCGCCTTGCCGTCCCAGTTCACAGGTATGCCGAGGGCCGTCATGTTGGCGAGCAGGTCGTTGAGCTCGGTAATGCCGCCCCGCTTCGGGTGGTTGGAGGCCAGGACGGTGATGTCCTTCTTGTCCTTCAGCGTCGCGGTGGCGAAAGCGCTCAGCACGCGCTTCGGGCCGCACTCTATGAACGTGCGCACGCCTTCCGTGTACATGCGCTCGAGCTGCTTTATGAACTCCACGGGGCTCGTCATCTGCTTTATCAGCATGTCATAGATGCCCTGCGTGTCCGTAGGGAAGAAGTCCGCGGTCACGTTGGAAAGGATCTTCATGTCGGCGGTCTTTATCGGTATGTTCTCGAGGAACTTGCGGTAAGGGCCCATGGCCGGGGCCACTATCTGCGAATGGAAGGCGTGGCTGACCGGGATCTCGCCGGCCTCTATGCCCATGGCCTTGAAGTGCTGCACGGCCTGCTCGACGGACCTCGCCTCGCCGGCTATCACGGTCTGCAGGGGGCAGTTCTTGTTGGCGCAGATCACGTAGCCGCCGATCTTCTTGAGCTCGACGTCCACTTTGTCGCTGCCGAGCGCCACGGAGGCCATCTTGCCCGGGTCGGCCACCTTTACGCTGGACATCTCCTTGGCGCGGCTGGTGACGGCGCGCAGGCCGTTCTCGAAGGTGAAGATGCCGGCCGCGGTGGCGGCGGCGTACTCGCCCAGCGAGTGGCCGATGGCCATGTCCGGAACTATGCCGAGCTCGCGGAACAGGCGGTACATGGCTATGTCGGCCGTCATCATGGACGGCTGCGTGAGCTGGGTCTGTTTTATCGCGGCCTCGCGCTTGGCCAGCTCTTCCTTGCCCTCTCCGGGTTTGGACCAGATGGCCTCGGTGAGCCTGACGCCTATCATTTTCTCCAGTATGACGTCCGCCTCGTCGAACGTGGCCTGGACCACCTGGTACTTGGCGGCGAGGTCCCGCATCATGTCCACGTACTGCGAGCCCTGGCCGGGGAACAGCAGGCCGACCTTGGCCGTGTTGGCGGCCGTCTTGAAGGTGTAAACGCCCTTCAGCTTGAAGTTGAGCGGCGGCTCGCTCCAGGTCTCGGCCTTGCCGTTCTTGGCCATGAACTCTATCTTCTCGGCGAGGTCCTTCGGGGACTTCGCGACTATGGATACGCCCCACGGGCCCTTGGCCTTCGTCATGGAAGGCTGCGCGTAGACGGCCATCGGGTAGCTTTCCGGCCATTTGGAGAACACGGCCGCGGCTTCGTTCTTCGCGTTGGTTATCACGTCTTCGGGCGTATTGCCGGTAAAAGTGACGGCCTCGCCTTGCAGGTTCGCGAAGGGCGCGCGCGGGTTCTCGACCACCTCCACTGAGGCGGCGGGCGCCTCGGCGGCGGCGCCGGCCTTGGCGTACCGGGGATGGTTCGGGCCGGTGTATTCTTCCATCAGCACGTGGAAGTTGGTGCCGCCGAAGCCGAAAGAGGAGACGTCGGCGCGGCGTATGCCGTCCTTGCTCCAGGGCTCGGCTTTGGTGATGACCCTGAAGAGGCCGGTGTCTATGCCGGGGTTAAGCTTGACGCAGTTGATGGAGGTAGGGAGCGTCTTGTTATAGATCGCGAGGGCCGTCTTGGCTATGGACACCGCGCCGGCGGCGGCCTTGGCGTGGCCGATCTGGGATTTCACGGCCGTGAGGCCGAGCTTCTTGCCGGCCATATGCGGGCCGAACACTTCTTTCAGCACGCCTACCTCGGTGGCGTCGCCTACCTTGGTGGCGGTGCCGTGCGCCTCCACGAAATCCACGTCGCCGGGGCCGTAGTCCACCTCGGTGAAGGCGTTCTCTATGGCCATCTTCTGGCCCTTCGGGTTCGGGGCGGTGATGCCCTTGCCCTTGCCGTCGGAGGAGGCGCCTACCGCGTTGACCAGCGCGTAGATCCTGTCGCCGTCGCGCTGGGCGTCGGAGAGGCGCTTCAGCACGTAGACGGCCACGGCCTCGGCCATCACGAAGCCGTTGGCGCGCTCGTCGAAGGAATAGGAGCCGTCGGCCGACAGCGCGCCTATCTTGCAGAACTTCACGAAGGCCGGGGCGCTCATCATCTCGTCGGCGCCGCCCGCCACAGCCATGTCGAACTTGCCGGCGCGCAGGCCGAGCACCGCGTAGTCGAGCGCGGCCATCGAGGAGGCGCAGGCCGCGTCCATCGTCATGTTGGGGCCGTTGAAGTTGAAGATGTTGGCTATGCGGCCGGCGGTCACGTTGGAGAGCTCGCCGGGCATGGTGTCCTCGGTGATCCTGACGATGTCCCTGTCCAGGCCGGCCTCGTAGTCCTTTATGATCTGGGCCTTCTTGTCCGAGGGCAGGGCGGAGAACGCCGCGGACTTGGCCAGCAGGTCCTCGTTGTAGAACTTGTAGACGCGCATGTCGGTCATTTCCTTGCGCATCGCGCCCATCGCGTTGCCTATCACGGCCGCGGTGCGCTTGCTGTCGAAAGGCTTCTTATCGTAGCCGGAGTCCTCCAGGGCCATGCGGACGGCCTCGATGGTCATCTGCTGCAGGCGCGAGATCTGCGCGGCGCTCTGCGGCGGGATCTTGTACTTGATGGAATCGAACTTAAAGCCCTCTATGAAGCCGCCTATCTTGGAATAGGTCTTGTCGGCGGCCTTGTGGTCCTCGGAGTAGTAGAGCTTCCAGTCCCAGCGGTCGGCCGGTACCTCCCCTATGCAGTTCCGGCCTTCGGTCACGTTCTTCCAGAACTGGTCCTTGTTCAGGGCCTTGGGGGCTATCACGCCTATACCGACTATCGCTATTTTTTCATTGTTCATAATCTATGCCTCATTTCCGCGGCTTCCGTTCTTAAAGCGGCAGCCTGCGTTTGGGTTTGTAAATTGTATGGATAAACGGGTCAGTTGATGCCGTTCAGGGATTTCATATATATATTTTAGGAAAAAGCCCCCCCGCTAGGCAACTGGAAATGCCCCGCCGGAGGGCCGTCCGCTGAGAAAAATGCTTAAAAAACAAGGTCTTTTAGCGCTCGGCGGTCCTGGGGAACTCCATGAGGTAAAGCACGCCTTTATTGCCGGACAGCGGAGTCGAATATTCGGCTTTATCCAGCAGTTTGAACCTGGGGTCCCTGGCATATGACACGATGGCCCTGTAGCCGGTGAACTTCTGCCATTCCCATTCCCCTATCATGCGGAGAGGTTTCATGGACTTGAGGTAGGCCATGTTCCTGCCGTAGTTATACCAGGCCTCGTAGTCGAAGCCGTTCACGATGTCGGAGGGCGCCAGGCCCTGGTGCGGTCTCGAGGCCAGCTCCCATTTCGCAGCGTTCCAGGCCAGGTAGTCCTTCTCCCCCGCCCAGCCCAGCAGGGCGCAGAGGGCCAGAGCCGGCCAGGCGGCGGCCCTGGAGAACTTCAGGCCCCTGGCCGCGAAAGCCGCGGCGGCCGCGAACCAGGGGAGCAGGGTCAGCAGGTAGCGGTCGAAGAACTTCGCACCCAGCAGGGAAATGGCGAAGTGCAGCGCCGCCGAGACGAAAAGGAAGCGGAGCTCCGGGCCGCCGGCCCGCAGGGCGAGGTCGCCGGCGCACAGCAACAGCGCGGCGGCTGCGGCGGAGACGGCCGTGGCCGCGTACCAGAAAACCGGGCTGGCGAATATCCCGGACGGCTTCAGCGCCGTCCCGCCGAGTGTCAGGGTCCCGAGGCCCGATGGTGAAAGACTGTTCTCCAGGTAGGGAAGGCTGCCGTTGAAGGCGGCGAAGAGGCCCAGCCCGATAAGGGCCAGCCAGGGAAGGCCGGCCGCGACGCGCTGCTTCAACCCGTTCTTGCCCCTGAACTGCCTGAAACAAAGGACCAGGCCGGCCGAGAGCGGTACCAGCATCAGCCCGGATTCCATCATCGCCGCGAAGGACCTGTAGATAGAGCCGGCGAGGAAAGGGCCTATCTTGGCCAGATGGGCCAGCGTAGCAGCGCCGACATAGTTCTCCGAGGCCCAGGTCGGGCCGTGGACGAACTTGAACCAGAGATAGTAGCCCAGCATGGCCGCGCCGGGCAGGGCCCAGGTCAGCGCGGCTTCCCGGAAGCCGAAGCGCTTCCTGGCCAGCTGCACAGCGGTGAAGGCCAGCGGGAGAGCTACCCCGAGCTGCCTGGTCAGATAGGCGGCCCCGGCGCACGCTCCGCCCAGCAGGATGGCCCGGGTGTTCCCCGGATCCTTGATACGCCGCGCGTAGAAGAGGGAGGCGGCCAGCATCCACAGCAGATAATGGACGTCGGTCATGAAGGAATTGGACAGGACGATGAAAAGCGGGCTGAACGCCAGCGCCAGCGCCGCCAGCAGTCCTACCCCCGGCTCCGCGCCGCACTCCTCCAGCAGCCGGACGAAAACGAACAGGCAGGCCGCCGCCGCCAGCAGATTGGCCGCATGCAGCGCGGCGAAGCTGAAGCCGAACAGCTTGACGAACAGCGCGCCCCAGAGGAGATGCGGGACCTGCGTGGCCGAGCCCCAGTCGGACAGGGTGAGTCGCCCGGTCTCGGCCAGCGTACGGGCGGCGGAGGCGTAGGCCCAGTCGTCGTTGAGCGGGAAATCGTAGGCCCAGGGGGCGAGCGTGGCCGCGAAGGCCAGGAATATCGCGGGGGCGGCGTAAGCCGCGTACTTATAACGTCCGGAGAGCATAACTCCTGGTGCGGCGCGGCCGTCGGCTAGAATATGGTTCCATTATCCAAACCCCGTTGTGCACAGTTTACAATAATCCGGCTAGGGTGCTCAAAGCGTTCAGGAATAAATATATAATGGTATCGGGAGGAAAGATTAAATATGGATACCTTGGCTCTGAGCAGACTGCAGTTCGCGGTCACCGCGATGTTCCATTTTCTCTTCGTGCCGCTGACGCTGGGCCTGGGCTGGCTGACGGCCTGGTTCGAGACCCGCTACGCGTTCTCCGGAAAGGAAGAGTACCTGCCGGTGACCAGATTCTGGGGCAAACTGTTCCTGATAAACTTCGCGCTGGGGGTGGTGACCGGCATAACGATGGAGTTCCAGTTCGGCATGAACTGGGCCGAGTATTCAAAATACGTAGGCGACATCTTCGGCGCGCCGCTGGCCATAGAGGCCACCGTCGCGTTCTTCCTCGAGTCCACCTTCATCGGCGTCTGGGTGTTCGGCTGGGACAGGATGTCCAAAAAGGCGCATGCCCTGGCGATGTGGGCCGTGGCCCTGGCCACCAACCTGTCCGCTCTGTGGATACTGCTGGCCAACGGCTGGATGCAGCACCCGGTCGGCTTCACGCTGCGCAACGGCCGCGCCGAGATGACCGACTTCGCCGCGCTGCTGACCAACCCTTACGGCTGGATAGAGTTCTTCCACACCGTCTCCGCAGGCTGGGTAGTGGCCGGCTTCTTCGTGATGGGAGTGTCGGCGTGGCATCTGCTCAGGAAGAACCAGCCGGACCTGTTCAGGAAGTCGTTCGGCGCCGGCGCCGTCTTCGCCCTGGCGAGCTCGCTGGCTGTCGGCGGCTTCGGCGACCTGAGCGGCGTGAACGCCGCGAAGAACCAGCCGGCCAAACTGGCGGCGATGGAGTCGCTCTGGGTGACCAAGACCGAGGCCCCTTACGTACTGCTGACCATCCCGAAGTTGGACGGGGACGGCAACGACGTGGAGGCGCTGGAGATCCCTTACGGTCTCTCGCTGCTGGCCTTCCATGATCCGCACGCCGAGGTTAAGGGACTCAACGATATCCCCCCGCAGGAGAGGCCGCCCGTGCTCCCCGTGTTCCTGGGCTTCAGGGGCATGGTCGCTCTGGGCACGCTGTTCATCCTGCTCGCCGGGCTGTCGGCGCTGCTCTGGTTCAAGGACAAACTCGAGAACTACCCGCTGCTGCTGAAGATTCTGGTCTTCGCTATACCGCTGCCCTACGTGGCGATACAGCTCGGCTGGCTCGTGACCGAACTGGGCCGCCAGCCGTGGGCCGTATACGGCCTGCTCCGCACGGCGGACGCGGTTTCGAGGACGGTAAGCCCTGCGCAGGTCTGGATGTCGCTGGGCGGCTTCACGCTTTTCTATGCCGCGCTCGGTATAGCCGATTTCTGGCTGCTGTTCAAGTACGCCCGCAAGGGCATGGAGGCGTAGCGGCATGCCGCGGAGCCAGGGCCTCAAAACACGGCGTCGCGGCGGGCCGGCATTTTACCCCGCGAACCCTGGATGACGGAAACCGTTGCGCGGTTTCCCCCCGCCAGGGAAATTAAGGCGGGGCCCCCCCTTCCCCAAAGGGTTCGCGGAGCAAAACGCCGACCCGTATCCGAAAGACTTGCAAGGTTGGATTTTTGAGGTGAAACTTATGGATTACGCAAAATTATGGTTCGTGCTGTGGGCGGTGCTCTGGACCGCGTATTTCGCGCTGGACGGCTTCGACCTGGGCGTAGGCTTCTCCGGCTGGCTGGCCGCCTCCGGCGACGAGGAGCGGGCCGCGGTCTTCTCGTCAGTAGGACCTTTCTGGGACGGCAACGAGGTCTGGCTGATAACGGCCGGCGGCGCCACTTTCGCGGCCTTCCCGGCCGTTTACGCCTCGCTTTTCAGCTGGCTTTACCCGGCGCTGTTCCTGCTGCTGTTCTCTCTGATCTTCCGCGGGGTGGCGCTAGAGTTCCGCGGCAAACTGCAGGACGGCGCCTGGAGGACCTTCTGGGCCCGCACGGCCGCGGTTTCCAGCTTCGCGGCGACGCTGCTGCTGGGCGTGGCCTTCGGCAACCTTTTCCGCGGCCTGCCTATCGGCGCGGCCGGTTACGAAGGTACCTTCTTAGGCCTGCTCAATCCGTACGCGCTGGTCTCCGGCCTGCTCTTCTGCGCGCTTTTCCTTTATCACGGCCAGCTGTGGATCGCCTGCAAGGTCCCCGGTGCTCCGTCGCAAAGGGCCGCCGGGATCGCGGCGAAGGCTTGGTATTCCCTGGCCGCGCTCTTCGTTCCCTTCCTGTTCTATAGTTGGGCGGCCACCGGGCTCAGCGCCAACTTCCTGGCAAGGAAATACCTGCTGCTGCTGCCGCTGCTGGCCGTCGCGGGCCTGGCCGTTTCCCGGATAAGGCTGGCCCAGGGCAATTACGGCTGCGCTTTCCGCGCCTCTTTCGCGGCCATCGCGTTCTTCACGCTCACCGGCTTCGCCGGCATGTACCCGGACCTGCTGCCTTCCCGCCTGGAGCCGGCGCTGGGCTTGAGCGTCTACAACTCGTCATCGAGCCCCTATACGCTGAAACTGATGACCTGGGTGGTGGCGCTTTTCCTGCCGGTGGTCATCGCCTACCAGGTATGGGTGCACTGGCTGTTCCGCGAGCCGCTTTCGGCCGCGGAGCTCAAGAAAAGCGGTATGTATTGAAAGTAAACTACAAAACGCGTTTTTTTTTGCTAATATAAAAAAACATGAGGATCAAATTCTGGGGTGCCAGGGGCTCCATCCCCGTAAGCGGCCGCCAGTACCTGAAATACGGGGGCAGCACCACCTGCGTGGAGGTCCGTTCGCGCAAGGACGAGCTGATGGTGGTGGACGCAGGCTCCGGCATACGCCTGCTCGGAAAGGAGCTGCTGAAGAATTCGCACAACCGGTTCCACATGCTGTTCACTCATTCCCACTGGGACCATGTCCTGGGCTTCCCCTTCTTCGCGCCTATCTACAGCAAGCGTACCAGCATCCGCATCATGGGCTGCTCTTTCTCCTCGGACCCGGTACGCGAGATCATCGCCAAGACGATGCAGCCGCCAGGCTTCCCGGTCAAGTTCGAGGAGATCTCCGCTAAGTTCGACTTCGCCTCGGTGTGCAGTTCCGGCTGCGACATCGGCGGCATGCAGGTCCTGCCTATAGAGCTGAGCCACCCGAACCAGGGCCTGGGCTACAAGTTCTGCGAAGGCGGAAAGACCTTCGTATTCCTTACCGACAACGAGCTGGGCATGGTCCACCCCGGCGGCAGGACCGTCAAGGATTATGTCGCCTTCTCCCGCGGCGCCGACGTCCTGGTGCACGACGCGGACTATACCCCTGAAGAGTACGCGCGGCGCGGCGGCTGGGGTCACTCCACCTGGGAGCAGGCGCTGGACCTAGGGCTCAAGGCCGAGGCCCGGGCGCTGGGGCTCTTCCACCACAACCAGGAGCGCAGGGACTCCGAGCTGGACCGCATCGTGGCGGAGTGTTCGCGCCGCGCCAGGAAGGCCGGTTCCCGCATGAAGGTTTTCGCCGTGAAGGAAGGCCAGGAGATAAAATTGTAGCCGCGTGGAGGCTTCCCGATGATGCCAGCAAGATTCAACCTGTACTCCGCCTGGATAGACCCGCTCTTTTACGTCTGGGCGCTCGTTTTCTCCGGCGCCCTGTTCTCCCTGGTCTATTCCATCCGCCGGTACCTGGAGCTGAAGAACGCCCCGGAACCGGAAGAGGAGGGTCTGGAGCCGGCAGCCGAGGCCGCCGTTCAGGCCCCGGCAGCCGCGGTCGCGCCCGCCGAGGCGGTGGATGACGGCGAGAAGACGCTGGTGGTCCAGCCGCCGTTCCAGCCCGAGCTTTCCGACGTCCAGCCGGCGGCTGAAGAGTACGCCGCGGAGGCCCCCGCACAGCAGGAGGCTTACGAGGAGCCACAGCCGCGTCAGGATGAGGCCCCCTATCCCGGGCGTCAGGCCGCTCCGGAAGAAAGCCATCCGCAGGATTTCAACCGCGCCGAGAATTTCGTCCGCGGCATCTACGAGGGCATCTCCGATCTCGACGAACGCATGAAAGGCATCGAGGACGCCCTGTCGAAGAGCCGGGTCAACAACGATTTCGCGGTCAAGTTCCTGGAGGACGTCCTGCAGGATTTCGACACGCTGGAGAAGGAAAAGATCCGCGCCCGGATAGAGTACCTCCTTTCCGACCTCAAGAAGTAAGCTTCCGTGAAAAGGATATCCGCCTCGCTGCTGCTCCTGGCGTTTTGCGCCGGGACTGCCGCCGCCGGATTTTTCCCTAAAAGCGCCTTCAGCGACGACGCGCGCGGCCTCACTGCCGCCCAGTTCCTGAAGGTGCCGCCCTCCGCGAGGTTCGCCGCCCTTTCCGGCAGCGGGCTTTCTCTGTACGGCGTAGATTCGTTCTTTCTGAACCCGGCCGGGGTGTTCGGCGAAGGGCGCAGGGACCTGCTGGTCTCCTACGAGGCGCTGCTGGAGGGGTCCTACCGCAGTTCCATGGCGCTCTCTTTCCCGGCCCGCGGCGGCATCGCCTCGGCCGGCTTCATCTACAACAGCTATTCTCCGGGGCTGGACGCAGTGGATGCTGCCGGCGGGGCAGGCGGGCAGATCGCCGCCTACGACGCCGCCCTGGCGGCCGGCTGGGCCAGGCGCTTGTCCTGGGCCGACTTCGGCGTCACGCTCAAGTACGTGCGTTCCAGGCTGGCCGACTCCTCCGGCAACACCGCCGCTCTGGACGCCGGCCTGATCTTCCGCGAGCGCCGCGGCTCCCGCACCGAGCTGGGCCTGGCCGCCCGCAACTTCGGTCCCCCGCTGAAGCTGGGTTCGGAGGCCGCGCCGCTGCCTCTCGAGCTGGCAGCCGGCCTGAAGTGGAAATACGCTCCGGACTTCAATGTCCTGGCCGAGGGCAGGCTTCCCTGCGACCATTCCCCATACCTGGCCTTCGCCGGAGAGCTGTTCCTGCCCTATTCCGGCCGCTCCGGCCTCTATCTGCGGTCAGGCCTCAACTTCAAGAATTACGACGACCACGGCGTCATGGGGGCTTTCGCGGGCGGCGTAGGGCTCAGGTCCGGAGATCTCACCTTCGACTACGCTTTCTCCCCCTACGGCGAGCTCGGCGCCGCGCACAGGGTGACCGCCGGCTACGCCTGGGGCGGCCAGCTCCGGACGGAAGCCGCGTCGGCCAGGCGTCCGCTGCCGTCGGTCCCGCTGCTGGCCGTGGCCCCGTTCTCGGCCGGCCCCGGGGTCTCGGAAACGCAGGCCGCAGTGATGCGCAACCTCCTGGAATCCGAGCTGATGAAGACGAAGGCCTTCCGGATAGCGGAACGCGAGAAACTGGATTTCATCCTGGAGGAAAAACGGCTGGCTTACGCCGGACTCACTGATGCCCAGGCCGCGGCCGAGATGGGGAAGGCCGCGGGGGCGGTGCTGGCCGTGTTCGGCGCGCTCAGCCGGGACAAGAAAGGTTTCCTGGTCACGGTGAGTCTTTCGGACGTCTATTCAGGAGCGGTGCTGCGGTCGGCTTCCGCCGAGGCCGCAGAGGACTATATGCTCAGGGAAGCGGCCCGCAAGCTGGCCGCTGAAGTGGCGCGGTAGCTCCTACATCTCCTCGTCAAGCTGCTTTATTTTACAGCGGTTGCGCTCCGTCGGCTCGAGCTTCGCCGCCATGCGGGCGGCTTCCAGGGCCTGGTCCTTTTCCCCCAGCCTCTCGTATACTTCGGCGAGGCGGCAGAAGTAGGCCGCGTTGGCCGGGTCCTTTGAGATGTGGATCTGCAGCAGGCGGATCTCCGCCCGCCGCCTGTGGTCGGCCTTCTTCTGGGCGAGCTTGTACATGCTTTCGCGGTACAGGCAGAAGCCCGCCAGGACGGTTATCAGCAGCACATTGAACCTGGCCGTGGACTCCGGCCAGCGCATGATGACGATGATGTTGGACAGGTAGGCGAAGATCAGCGAGAACGCGCCGGCGATGAAGGCGTCGGTGAAGTTCGGAAGCCCCTGCCCGTACTTCTTCTCCCGGCGTTCCAGTATCCAGACCACTACCCAGGCGTAGACCAGGGAGAAGACGGCGGAGAAGACGAGGGCCTGCAGCAGCCTCATCCTGTCGTTCCGCCGAGCCGCCGCCGGATGAGCTTCATCATGGCGCCATGCAGCCCCGGGCACGCCGCCAGCGTTTCCTCGCCCATCGACGCGTCCACTCTCCAGGACCTGCCGCCGAAATCAGTGACCCGCGCGCCGGCCTCCGACGCTATCAGCCCGCCGGCCGCGACGTCCCACGGCTTCAGACCGAATTCCCAGTAACCGTCGGTGCGGCCGGCGGCCAGCCAGCACAGGTCCAGCGAGGCGGAGCCCATCCTCCTGACGTCGTGGGAAAGCTTCATGAACTCCGCGAAGAAGCCGCAGTAGAAATCGGCCTTCTCTGCCCTGTCGTACGCGAAGCCGGTGACCAGCAGGGCCTTTGAGAGGGTCTTGACCCCGGATATCCTCAGCCTGCGGCCGTTGACGAAAGCGCCGCCGGCCAGGCTGGCGTGGAAGAACTCGTTCCTGAACGGGTCGAACACCCCGCCCGCCTTCACTACGCCGTTCTCCGCGAATCCTACCGACACCGCAGCGGCGGGGAAGCCGTGGGCGTAATTCGTCGTGCCGTCCAGCGGGTCGATTATCCAGAGACGCTCGTTGGGCGTAAACTCCGCCGGGCTTTCCTCAGCCATGAAGCCGTCGTCAGGAAAGGCGCGGCGGAGCACGGACTTCACCGCCTTCTCCGAAGCCAGATCCGCCTCTGTCAGCAGGTTCGCCCGGCCCTTTAGCCGGTAGCTGACCTTGCCGAACTTGGCAGCCAGCACCTTGCCTCCGGAGAGGGCCGCTGTCTTCAGGACGGAGAGTTCCTTCATTTTCTTACGCCTCCCGTCAGGGCTATGCGGGCCGCCGCCTGCTCCGATGGCAGGGCCGCCTCCAGGAAAGAGACCTTGCGGCCCTTCAGCCCCAGTCTGGCCGCTTTCATGAAGCCCGACTTGAAATGGAAGTTCTTTATCAGCCCGCCGGCCAGGGCCACCCGGACCGGTCCCCGCGAGCCGGCGGCGGCTTCCTTCACCAGTCCGGCCAGCTCCTGCTGGGCCAGGGCCGTCAGCCTGCCGGCATGCCCGTGTCCTCCCAGTGCCAGGCGCAGCAGCCTTTCGGCGTAGGCGGCGGAGCGGCCGTGTCCCATGGCCCCGGCCTCGTGCAGCCTGCCGCGCAGCTTCAGGTACTGGCGGCCCAGCCAGCGGCCTGACCCGGGGTCTCCCGAGACGGGATTGTGCCCTCCGGTCTTCCTGAAAGCTCCCGGCCTGCCGCTGAAGACAACTGCCCCGGTCCCCGCGATAAGCAGCAGCCCAGGGCCTCCCCTGAAGGCCGCGTAGTGGGCAGCCTCAGCGTCCGAGATCACGTCCTTTAGATAGAGCCTGTCTTTAAGGGCTTTTAACAGGAAGGGCTTTTTCCACTCCCGGCTGAAGGCTCCCCTGGTAGCTATGACCAGCGGGGCTTCCGTGCCGCCCGGCCAGGAGGCCAGCAGCTTTACCAAGAGCTTGGGCAGGGAGCGGAGCGGGACGGTGCGCAGCCTGGCCGCGCGCAGGGGACGGAGACGGGCGTCGATGGCGGCTACCCTGGTCCAGGTGCCGCCCCTGTCCACGCCCACCGCTGCTGCCGTCCTGGTTCCCTTTTTCATGGCTTTGTTGACGATAGGACGGGGATAATGATAACATATATACAGCAGTCCTATGATACAACAGTCAGACGCGGTCAGTCTTTCCGCAGTAGTAAGTCCAGAGAACATAGTATTCCTTGAGGGAACCCCCTCACGCGAAGAGGTCGTGCGGCAACTCACCGAGAAGGTGCTGCCGCAGGTCAGCGGCATTATCAGCCGCAAGGTCCTCTTCGAGCGCATAGCGGAGGTCGAGAAGCTCAACCAGGTGCTGGAGAGCGGCTTCTATATCCCTCACGCCAAGTTCAAGGAGCTGCACAATTTCTTCGCCGTGCTGGGCATCATCCCCCAGGGCTTCCAGGACCCGGCCACAGGGATGAAGGTCAGGGCGGCCCTGCTGCTGCTCTCCCCCCATAAGCCCGCGTACTTCCAGCGCCACCTGAACATGCTTTCCCTTCTCAGCCAGACCTTCCAGCCCGAGCTGATAGAGAAGCTCGCCGCGCAGAAGGACGCCGCCTCGGCGGCAGCCCTTATCGTCAAAGGCAAATAGTCCGCGGGCGTCGGCCGGTCCTCCCCGGTAGCTTGCGCGGGTTTCTTTGGGCGTCCGCAAAATATATAATTAACTTGATAAATATGGTCCCTTCCCCGCGCTTCAAACAGGTCTTCGTGCTGAGCACGGCCATGCTTACCTTCATCTCTTTCTGGAAGGCCGCCGCCGTCGTGCTCTGCGATATGGGCTCCAGCGCCTACTACGCCGGCAGCATCGCCATGAACGCCTTTGGTCCCGCGGCGCCCTGGTACGTCCTCGCGGTGATGCTCTTTTCCGGCGTGATGCTGATGGTGTACGTAGAGTCCTGCGCCATGTTCGTGCGGGGCGGGGTCTACAAGGTGGTCAACGAGGCGCTTGGACATTTCATGGCCAAGTTGTCCGTCTCCGCGCTCCTGTTCGATTACACGATAACCGGCCCGATAAGTTCCATAAGCGCCGGACTTTACGTTTCCAGCCTGTTGTCCAACCTGCTGCCGTTGCTGCATATAGGCTGGCACGTTCCGGACAGGGTCTTCGCCGTGGTCTTCGCGGTCCTGGTGACCATATATTTCTGGCGCGAGAATATAAAAGGCGTGGAAGAGTCCAGCGACAAGAACATGAAGATAATGGTCTTCGTGACCGCGGTCGGCGTCGTGCTGCTCGGCTGGGCCCTCTATACGGTCTGGGTTCGTGGTTTCACTCTGCCGCCGTTCGAACTGAAATTCACGGACGAGTCCATCGGCTGGATGAGGCATTTCCCGGTCTGGCGCACGGTAGGACTTGTGGGTATTTTCATGGCTTTCGGCCATTCCATACTGGCCATGAGCGGACTTGAAACGCTGGCGCAGGTCTATAGAGAGGTGGAGGACCCGAAGATACAGAACCTGAAAAAGGCGGCGCTGGCGATCTTCTTGTTCAGTTTGATCTATACCGGCGGGCTCACCTTCCTGTCTTCGCTGATCATTCCGGGAGATCTGATAGCCGGCAAGTATTCCGAGAACCTGCTCAGCGGCCTGGCGCTGGAATTGCAGGGACCGTACTGGGCAAGACTGCTGCTGCAGTCCCTGGTCGTGACTTCCGGAAGCCTGATGCTGGTGGGCGCGTTGAACACATCCCTGGTCGGCGCCAACGGCGTGCTGAACCGCGTGGCCGAGGACGGCATCCTGCACGACTGGTTCCGCCACCTCCACGGGAAGTACGGCACGACGTACAGGATGATAAACCTGATAGCCGTAGCCCAGATCTGCGTCATCGTGCTTTCAAGAGGCGACATATACCTGATAGGCGAGGCCTATGCCTTCGGAGTGATGTGGAGCCTCGTCTTCAAGACCCTTTCGCTCATCGTGCTGCGCTTCAACCCCGAAATGCCGAGGGAGTGGCTGTTCCCGCTTAACATCCGTGCCGGCCGCATCAGCTTGCCTGTGGGAATGAGCGCCGCTTTCGTGGTGCTGCTGGCCGCGACGCTGATGAACCTGCTTACGAAGCGCGTGGCTACCATGGCGGGTCTGGCCTCCACGGTCGTCTTTTACGCGATCTTCCAGATCTCGGAGAACATGAACCGGAAGAAGGCGCAGCTCTACAAGCCGGACGAGGACAACGACGAGAAGATGAACCTGCGCCGGGAGGCTGACATCGATAAGGTGGTGCCCGAGCTGACCAAGGCGCGGCGCATACTGGTCCCCGTGCGCAATCCGAACAACCTTATCCACCTGAAGAGCGTGCTGGAAACCGCGGACGACGACACCACCGATATCATCGTGCTCTCCGCCAAGATAGCCAAGGGCCTGCAGCTTGAGAGGGATACGGACACCATCAGCGAAGAGGACAGGGACCTGTTCGGGCCGGTGGTGCTGATGGCCGAGAAGTACGGCAAGACCGTCAAGCCGATCTTCGTCTTTTCCAACGACCCGTTCTTTTCGATGGCCCAGGTGGCGCAGGCGGCCGGCGCCGACGAGATAGTCATGGGCGTTTCGGGGGCCATGGGCGCGGAGGTACAGCTCGAGCGCCTCGCGATGGCCTGGGGCATGCTGAAGAAGCCGGGCGAAGCCCCCGGCAAACCGCTGCTCGCGAAGGTGGTATGGGAAGGCCGGCAGATGACCTATCAGCTTTCATAAGAGGTGCGTGATCATATGGCGATACGAAGGATATGCAAGTACGGCGAGAAGATACTCGAGAAGAAGACCAGGAAGGTCAATTTCTCCGATATAAAGAAGGAGCTGCCCGCCCTGCTGGCGGACATGTTCGAGACGATGGACGCCGTAGGCGGCATCGGCCTCGCCGCCAACCAGATCGGCCTGGACCTCAGGCTGGCCGCCATCAAGATCAAGCGCGAGGACGCCGAGCCTCTCTCGATAGTGATAATAAACCCGGAGATCGTGGAGAAGTCCGGTTCCCTCTACGAGGATGAGGGCTGTCTCTCTTTTCCGGGCCTGTTCGCCAAGATCCGCCGCGCCGCCAAGGTGCGGGTGCGCGCCATGAACGAGAAGGGCCTGCCCATTGAGATCAACGCCGAGGGTCTTTTCGCCAAGGCCCTGCAGCACGAGATGGACCACCTCGACGGCATCGTCTTCATCTCGCGCCTGCCGCTGATGTCCCGCCTCAAGCTCAAGCCCGCCCTGATGAAGCTGAAGGCCCGCTGGAAGAAGATAGACGAGAGCAAGATGAAGCCTGAAGCGCTGTGAAGCTGAAGATACTGTTCCTCGGCACTCCGGAGATCGCCTGCGCCTTCCTGAGGCGCGCGGCGGCTTCCGGGCACGATGTCGCGGGAGCGGTATCGCAGCCGGACAGACCGGTCGGGCGCGGCCTGCGGATGTGCTCCTCCCCGGTGTGCTCCGCGGCCGACGAGCTGGCTATCCCGGTCTTCAAGCCGGCTTCCCGCCGTGAACTTCACGAGCTCGTAGAAAAGGTGCGCCCTGACCTGGGAGTTGTCGTTGCCTACGGCCGGCTGATCCCGGAGGAGACCCTGGCGCTGGCGCGCTACGGCTTCCTGAACGTGCATTTTTCCCTTCTGCCCAAGTACCGCGGCGCGGCCCCTGTGCAGTGGGCCCTGATCAACGGGGAGTCCGTGACCGGGGTCACTCTCTTCTGGCTGGACAAGGGCATGGACACCGGTCCCGTATTCCTGCGCCGGGAGGAGAAGGTGCTGCCGGACGACGACGCGGCCTCGCTTTTCAGCCGCCTTACCTCGGCCGGAGAGGCGCTTCTCGGCGAGGCGCTGGCGCGGGTGGCGGAAGGCAGGATACTCCGCGAGCCGCAGACGGGAGAACCCTCCTCGGCGCCGAAGCTTATGCCGGAAGACGCCGTGCTGGACCTCTCCCGGCCCGCCCGGGACCTGCTCGGCCGCGTGCGCGGCCTGTCCTGCGGGCCCGTGCCCCGTTTCTACGTGGAGCACGGAGGCCGGCGCGCCGCGGTGCAGGTGCTGTCGGCCGCGCTGCCGGCCGGCGAGGCCGCCGGCTCCGCGCCCGGAACCGTCCTGTCCGTTGAGCCCGGCGGCGGCTTTGTTGTAAAATGTGGCGTCGGAGGGCTCCTGCTGAGGACGCTGAAGCCCGAAGGGAAGAAGGCCATGCCCGCGGCGGATTTTCTCAACGGACTGCGCCTCAAGCCGGGGGACAGGCTGCTCTGACCGTTCCCGATCCTCAAGGAGAGACACCGTGGGTTTTAAAGAATTCTGGCAAAAACACTTCTCTAACTCCGACGAGCGGATAATCAGTCCCGGCTTCGTCCTCCGCGTCGGCGGCGTCGGGCTGGCCCTCTTCATCCTGACCTACGCCCTCTTCTCCTGGACGATGGAGACGGTGATCCATAACCGCAAGGAGGTTATGGTCCCCGACATCGCCGGCAAGTCCTCCGTCAACGCCCTGCAGGCTCTCTCCGAGATGAACCTGGCGATGAAGATCGAAGGCTACGAATTCAACGAGACCGTCCCGATAGGCACCGTGCTGCGGCAGACTCCTGAGGCTGGCGCCACCGTCCGCGAGGGCAAGATAGTCCGCGTGGTGTTCAGCCAGGGCGGAGAGTCCGTTTTTACCCCCAATCTGATAGGCCTGCCGCTGCGCAACGCCGAGCTGCTGCTGCGCCAGCGCCAGCTGGTGCTCGGCGAGGTCAGCGAGTCCTACTCGCTGAAGGCCGAGAAGGGCACCGTGCTGTCGCAGGACCCGAAGCCGGAGCTCAGCGTCTCCAAGAACACGATGGTCCAGGTGGCCGTCTCGGCCGGCGCCCCCCCGGCGGGCATAGTGATGATGCCCGACTTCCGCCAGAAGCGCAGCGACGAGGCGCAGCAGTGGGCCTCGCAGAACAACGTCGCGCTTAACATCAAGGAGGACCCGGGTTCGCTGTTCCAGGGCGGTACCGTGATAGACCAGGACCCGCAGCCGGACACCGTGGTCTCCCCCGATTCCAAGGTCACGCTCACCGTAAGTTCCCGCAAGGGCGACGCCTCCTCCGGCAACGAGTGCCGCGTTCACTACGATGTCCTGCAGAGCGGTTCGCAGCGCCATATCCGCGTGGTAGCGATAGGCAAGAGCGGCGACAGGGAGCTCTTCAACGGCCTGCGCGATCCGGGCTCCAAGATAGACCTGTCCGTGCCTTGCGCCGGCGCGGGGAAGATACGCATCTTCGTCGACGGCATCCTGGTGGAGGAAAGACCGGTAAAATGAGCCGCTCCTTCCCTCTCCCAGAAGGACGCGTCTCGCTGGCCCCGTCCGTGCTTTCCGCCGACTTCACCTGTCTGAAGAACAGCCTGGCCCCGGTGAAGGCCCTTTCCGACTGGATGCACTTCGACGTGATGGACGGGCATTTCGTCCCCAATATCAGCTTCGGCCCCGGCCTGCTGCCGGCCGTCGCCCGCGCCGGCGGCCTGCCGGTGGATTCGCATCTGATGGTCGAGGACCCGGGCATGTTCATAGCGCCTTTCGCGAAGGCGGGCTCGTCGCTCATCACGATCCATGCCGAAGCGCGCGGCGCCGCGGCCTGCCTCAGGAAGATCAAGGCCCTCGGCCTCAAGGCAGGCATGTCGCTCCGCCCCAAGACCCCTTTCTCCCGGCTGCTGCCGCACCTGGCGCTGCTGGACCTGGTCCTTATTATGACGGTGGAGCCCGGCTTCGGAGGCCAGTCCTTCATGGCCGATATGATGCCCAAAGTGAGCGCCGCCAGGAAAGCAATAGCCGCCTCCGGCCGCCGGGTCTGGCTGCAGGTGGACGGCGGCATCAACGCGGATACCGCGCCGGGCGCCGTGGCCGCAGGCGCCGATTCTCTCGTCATAGGCAGCGCGCTGTTCTCCTCCAAATCCCCGGCCGGCCTGCTGAAGCGGCTCAGGAAGCTCTGATGGCCAAAAAGATACTTATCGTGGAAGACGAGTCGCTGGTGGCTAAGGTGCTTTCCATACGCCTGGAGGGCCTGGGCTATAAGGTCCTTACCGCCGCCGACGGAGAGGAAGGACTCGATGCGGTCAGGAAACAGAAGCCCGACCTAGTGATCCTGGATATAGGCCTGCCCAAGCTGGACGGCAATACCCTCTGCGAGCTGATAAAGACCGGCTCCGACACCAGGGATATCAAGGTCATCATGCTCACCGGGCACCGCCTGATGGGCGAGATGGAAAGCTCTTTCGCCGCCGGCGCCGATTCCTACGTGAACAAGCCCTACGAATGGCCCCGCCTGTTGGAGCATATCAAGAAGCTCATCGGCTAGGAGCCTGTCCGACATAAGCAATTTCGCCTGCAATTCGCGCTTTTGGCCGCCTGAAGAGGCATAGCTCCTGTTACGGCACGGCCATAGGCCAGGCCTGCGCCTTTGCGCCGTTCAACTCACAACCTCTATGGAGGGTGCTCGTTTCGCGTCGCTTCGGCTCGTCAACAAAATCGCGAATTTCGTCATGAAAGCCTTGTGTCGGACAGCCTCCTAGGGTTCCCAAAGCGCCCTCGAATATAATATAATAGTGGTTCGCGCAAACCGGCCCGATGGCCGGCGCGCAGCGGATTTTTTTGTCGTAAGTCTTAAGGAGGAAAACATGGCAGTTGTTTTGAGGCTTCAGAGGATAGGCAAGCGGACCCAGCCGCATTACCGCATCGTGGCGATCGAGAAATCGAGCGGCCCGCACGGCGAGCCGCTGGAAGTGATCGGCCACTACAACCCGAAGGCCGCCAAGGACAAGGAAAAGGTCACGATCAACGGCGAAAAGGTGGACCGCTGGGTGAAGAACGGCGCGAAGCCTTCCGAGACCGTGGGTTCCCTCATAGTTCGCGCGCGCAAGGCCGCCAACAAGGCCGCCGCCGAGCAGAAGTAGTAAGGGGCCACGTGATGAAGGACGCATTAATGTACATCATCGGCTCTCTCGTAGAGAAGCCGCAGGAAGTCAAGGTCGGCGTGAACGAGGACGGCGACGTCACCCGCTTCAAGCTGACGCTGGCCTCCTCGGACCGCGGCAAGGTCATCGGCAAGGAAGGACGGGTGGTGAAGGCCATCCGCACCGTGCTGCAGACCGCCGCCGCCAGGCAGAACAAGAAAGTCTACCTGGACATAGATTAACCGGATGCGCGTTGACGCGGTCGCCCTCTTCCCGGGGATGATAGATTCCCCGCTCTCGGAGAGCATAGTGGGCCGCGCCAGGCAGGAAGGGTTCCTCGAGCTGGGCTTCTCCAACCCGAGGGATTTCACGGAGGACCGCCACCGCACCGTGGACGACAAGCCTTACGGCGGCGGCACCGGGATGGTCATGATGGCCGAACCGGTGTACAGGGCGCTGAAGAAGGTCAGGAAGAAGGACTCTTACGTCATACTCCTGACCCCGAAAGGGCGGCCTTTCGATCAGAAGCTGGCGCAGGCCCTGTCGAAGAAGAAGCACTTGGTCTTTATCTGCGGGCACTACGAGGGCATCGACGAGCGGATAACCCCGCTGGCCGACCTGGAGCTCTCGATAGGCGATTACGTGCTCACCGGCGGCGAGCCGGCCGCGGTGGCCGTGATAGACGCCGTCACGCGGCTGATCCCTGGCGTGCTCCGCAAGGACGACGCCACGGCGAACGAGACGTTCGCGGAAGGCCTGCTGGAGGCGCCGCACTATACCCGCCCCGCCGTATGGCGCGGGAAGAAGGTGCCGGAGGCTCTGGTCAGCGGCAACCACAGGCTGATAGCCGAGTGGCGCAGGTCGCAGGCGGAGGCTCTTACCGGGAAGGCCAGGCCGGACCTGGCTCCGGAGAAGAAGGGGCCGGCGCGGAAAGCCGGCGGCAGGAAGAAACAGATTTGGTCCAAAAATTAGGAGGCAGTATGAAAGATATCGCTAAACACCTGGGCATCAAGAACGAGAAATTCGATTTCCAGCCCGGTGACACCGTGAAAGTGCACACCAAGGTCGTGGAAGGCGACAGCGAGCGCATCCAGATCTTCGACGGCGTAGTGATCTCCCGCCGCGGCAGCGGCATCTCGGCCAGCTTCACCGTGCGCAAGATCTCCTCTGGCGTGGGCGTGGAGAGGGTCTTCCCCCTGCACTCGCCCCGCATCGACAAGATCGAGGTCGTGAAGACCGGCAAGGTGCGCCGCTCCAAGATCTACTACCTCCGCAACCTGTCCGGCAAGGCCGCCAGGCTCGAGGAAGTGGAGAAGGCGGAAACCGCCGCCGAGACCCAGCCCACCCCCGCCACCGGGGAAACGGCCGCCAGCTGAGCCCGGCTCTCCCGCCGCGCGCCAAAGACGCGCGGCGGGGACAGGCCGTCCGGCGGGCCGCCTTTTTGGCGCTCCGGCGCGCGTAGAGCGCAGGCCGTCCGACGAGCAAAGCTCTTGTTACGGCACGCGCATAGCGCAGGCAGCGGACAGACCTAACCGTGTCTTTATCCAGATTCGATCTAACCCTCCTGGAAACCAACAAGCCGGCTATATTGATAGGAGTTGACGAAGCCGGCAGGGGCCCATTGGCTGGCCCAGTTACGGCAAGCGCAGCCTGGGTGCCTCCCCAGGCCCATTCAGCGATATCTGAAATCGTGGACGACAGCAAGAAGCTGTCCCCCCGGCGCCGCGAAAGCGCTCTGTGCGCTATGCGCGAGGCCGGCGTGCGCTTCGGCTTCGGTTTCTCCCTCCCGTCGGAGATAGACAGGGAGAATATCCTGGAAGCGACTTTCAACGCCATGGGAGCCGCCGTCAGGCGGCTCCTTTCGTATACAGCCGCCCCCGCCCAGGGCGCGCTGCTGCTTGTAGACGGCCCGTATCCCATAAAGCGCCTCGACACCTGCTCGCAGCAGCCCGTAGTCGACGGGGACGCCAAGTCCCTTTCAATAGCCGCCGCCAGCATATACGCCAAGGTGATGCGCGACCGATGGATGACGGTGCTCGACTCCCGGTATCCCGGCTACGGCCTGGCTCTTCACAAAGGCTACGGTACCAGGGACCATATGGAGGCCTTGCGCCGCCTGGGTCCCTCGCCGGAGCACAGGATCAGCTTCGCCCCGGTGCGCAGGGCGGCCGGCAGATGAACACCGGCGGGGCGGAAGCGGAAGAGCGGGCGGCCGCCTTTCTGCGCGGCGCCGGCTACGAGATACTCGAGCGCAACTGGTCCTGCCCTATGGGCGAGCTGGACATAGTGGCCAGGAAGGACGGCGTGGTGGTCTTCGCGGAAGTGAGGGCCCGTTCCGGCACCGGCTACGGCCTGCCTGCGGAGACCGTCGGAGCCGCTAAGCGCGCGAGGATCATAAAGGCCGCGATGGCCTGGCTGAAGGCGCGCAGGCCGGAGGCCGAAGGCTACCGGTTCGATTTCATCGGCATAGTGGGCGGCGGAGAGCCGGAGCATATAGAGAACGCCTTCAGCGCGGACGGCTTCGGGTTCTGACCCGCCGGGATAACGGTCCTTCAAGGAGACAACATGGAACCTTCTGAAATACTAAGGGAAGTCGAGCGCACGGCCGGCTGGCTGAAGAGGATAGCCGACGGCTTCAGGCCCTCTACGGCGATAATCGCCGGCTCCGGGCTGGGAAGCGCTCTGCCGCGCCTCGAGGACAGGGTCTCCATCTCCTACAAGGATATCCCCGGTTTCCCCGCCCCCACGGTGAAAGGCCACGCCGGCGAGTTGGTCTTCGGGCGCATGGGAGGGCAGGACATAGTGATGATGAAGGGCCGCTTCCATTACTACGAGGGGAGGCCGTTGTCCTTCATAGCTTTCCCGATCCGCGTGCTGAGCGCCCTCGGGGTCAAGAACCTCATCCTTACCGCCGCCGTCGGCTCGCTGAAGCCCGGCATAAAGCCGGGGAACCTGGTGATGTTGAAGGACCACATCAACCTGATGGGCGGCAACCCGCTGATGGGCAACCACCATCCCGCCTTCGGCGAGATGTTCCCGGACATGAACGAGCCCTACGATAAGGCCCTGCGCAAGGAGGCCATGAAGCTCGCGAAGAAGGCCAGGGTAAAGGCCGTCGAGGGGGTATACACCGCCGTGACCGGCCCGTCCTACGAGACTCCGGCCGAGGTCAAGGTCTACCGTATGCTCGGCGGGGACATAGCCGGCATGTCGGTGGTGCCCGAAACTATCACGGCCCGCCAGGTGAAGCTGCGCGTCGCCGGAGTCTGCTGGGTCTCTAACTTCACCAGCGGGATCTCCAAGGAGGTCCTGACGCACGAGGAAGTGCTGGAGCTCGGCGCGAAGGCTTCCGGAAAGATGCAGGCCATCCTCGAGGGTCTGCTCAAATCCAAGGCGCTTAAGGGGTAAACCATGAGAATGCTGGACCTGCTGCTAAAGAAGCGCTCCCGCCGGGAACTTTCCCCGGCGGAACTCGAGTTCATCGCTATGGGCGCCGCCGACGGCTCCATCCCCGATTATCAGCTTTCAGCGTGGCTGATGGCCTCCTTCCTCAACGGGCTCTCCCCCAGGGAGACGGCCGCGCTTACCAGGGCGATGGCCCTCTCCGGCGACAAGCTGGACCTTTCGGCCATAAAGGGCATGAAGGTGGACAAGCATTCTACCGGCGGGGTGGGCGACGGCATCTCCATAGCCCTGGCCCCTGTGGCCGCGGCCTGTGGGGTGGTGGTGCCGATGATGAGCGGCCGCGGCCTGGGCCACACGGGCGGCACGCTGGACAAGCTGGAGGCCATGAAGGGCTTCAAGGTGCGTCTCGCCCCTGAATACGTAGTGAAGCAGCTGAAGGCCACCGGCCTCTCCATGTTCGGCCAGACCGAGCGCCTGGCCCCGAGCGACAAGAAGCTCTACGCGCTGCGCGACGCCTCCTGCACCGTGGAGGCCCTGCCGCTGATAGTCGCCAGCATCCTCTCCAAGAAATACGCCGAGGACATCACCGGCCTGGTGATGGACGTAAAGTACGGCTCCGGCGCGTTCCTCAAGGATTTCAAGCCGAGCCGGGAGCTGGCCGTGGCGCTGATGAAGACCGCGAAGCTCCTCGGCATACGCTGCGTAGCCGTGATGACCGCGATGAACGAGCCACTGGGCCTCGCTGTCGGCAACGGCATAGAGACCGCGCAGTGCGTCCGGATACTGGCCGGCGAAAAGGGGCCAGAAGACTTCACCCGCGTCCTCGAGGTGCTGGCCGGCTGGATGATATATCTCGGCGGCAGGGCGCGCTCCGCCGCCGAAGGCGAGGACAAGGCCCGCCGGGCCATCGCCGACGGCAGCGCGCTTGAGAAATTCCGCCTGATGGCCAAGTGGCAGGGCTCGGACCCCCGCGTCGCGGACGACCCGGACCGCCATATGCCGAAGGCGAAGCTCTCGAAGCGGATTCTTTCTAAGAAGGCCGGCTTCCTTACCGCGATGGAGGCCCGCGCCGTGGGATTCGCCGCCGTGGCCCTCGGCGCCGGCCGGGCCAAGGCCGAGGACGCCGTGGATTTCGGAGCCGGCTTCGTCCTTGCTAAAAAGCCTGGCGACCGCGTGAAACACGGGGACCTCATCGCCACGGCCTACGCGTCTTCGCCGTCGAAGCTGGCCGAAGGCGTCAGGATGTTCGAAGGCTCCTTGGCCTACGGTCCGAAAGCGCCCCGCAAGGAGCCGCTGATCCGCGAGGTCATAAAATAATACGGAGGAATGCGATGAAGAACGTTCACGTCTCCAAGCACCCGCTGGTTATGGACAAGATCGCGCGCCTGCGCGACAGACGCACCTCCGTCCCGGATTTCCGGCGCCTGATGGGCGAGATAGCTATGCTGCTGGCCCACGACGCTTTCCTTAACGCGAAGGTGAAAAAAGCCAAGGTGCGCACCCCGATAGGGGTGGCGGAAGCGCAGAAGCTCTCGCACGACGTGGTTTTCGTGGCGGTGTTGCGCGCAGGGTTGGGCATGGTGGACGGCCTGCTTAAGGTGTGCCCGGAGGGCAAGATCGCCCATATCGGGATCTACCGCGACGAGGAAACGCTGAAGCCGGTGAAGTATTACGCCCGCATGCCTGAGGACGTTTCCGAGAGCCTGGTCGTCATCGCGGACCCGATGCTGGCCACCGGCGGCTCGGCCGTGGAGGCCGTGGAGATCATGAAAAGCCGCGGCGCAAGGAACATCTGCTTCATCTGCATGGTGGCGGCCAAGGAAGGGCTCAGGCGACTGTCCGCCGCCCATCCCGAGATGCCGATCCACGCCGGCACTGTGGACGAGAAACTCAACTCCGCCGGCTACATAGTGCCCGGCCTCGGCGACGCCGGCGACAGGATGTTCGGAACATTCTAGCTCGGATGGGCCGGAACGCAAAACGCGCGGAGACCTGTCGCTAGCGCTCCATCCGGCCACACCGTGGCCTCGCTCAT
>DAIENX010000110.1:0-15063 GCA_027340875.1 Elusimicrobiota bacterium | reverse complement strand
CGCGCTGCCGTCCGTGCTCACCGCGACCCCGCGGCCATAGTCGTAATAGCTTGCGGGATTGACCGTATTGGCCACCGTGCTGGTCCAGACCTCCGTTCCCGCCGGGGAGAATTTGCGCGCGAAGGGCCTGCTCATGCCGCCGTCGCTGAAGGAGCCGGCCACGTAGAAGAAACCGTTGATATCCTTGGCCATCCCGGTCTCCATGGACCAGTCGTTGCTCTGGAGCACGCCGGTATCCGTCAGGTACGCCGGAATCGTTCCGGCCGTCTGGGTGCTGACCACGACGCCAGGATACGGCACGGCGTTGGCCGCGGCCGCGGACAGCGCCGCCGCCAGCAGGCCGAGGGCCGCGTTCTTGAGAAAGTGGTTTATCTTGCGCATAATTTGTCTCCAGCTGAACCGACTGAACCTTAGCTAAGCACGCGAAGAGCTGCTGTTCCCCCGTCAGAACTCCCACTCAAGGCCCATCAGGTAGGTGCTGGCCCTGTAGTTGTACCTGTAATTCTCCTCGTACTTCATGTTGGAGGAGGAGACCTGGTAATTGTACGCCGCCCTGGCGTAGAACCCGGCCGCCACGGGATAGCGGGCCGAGAGGGAGGTGAGCCAGAAGGTCTGGTGTATCTTGTCCGAGCCGTAGTTGCCGCTCGTATCCTGCTTAAGGCGGCCGGTATACATCACGCGGCGCCAGTCCACCCCGAAGCTGAACTGCGAGCCGTTCTTCAGGGCCAGCGTCATGGAGGGGCTCAGCTCCACGTCCATGTAGCCGTAATAGTCCTTCATGTACTTGCTCCTGGCGGAGTCATAGGTGCCCTGATTGGAGCCGAGGTAGCCGAGCCTGGCGCCGGCCGAGAGGAACAGCGGCTTCAGCGCGCGGCTGGCGGTCAGGCCCGCGTTCTGCATCATGTCCTTGCGCTTATCGCTCTTGAACGGCGACTGCCCGGTGGACGGCTTGGCCGTGACGGCCTGGTCGCCGTAATTGCGGTAGGTGAAGTCGTACGAGGCTTTAAGGTTGAGCGGGCCCGGGAACCACGCGTAGGAAAGGCCCAGCCGGTGACTGGTATTGTCCAGAGGGTTGGTACCGGCGTTGGTCGACAGCTGGTTGAAGGTGGTGGTATCGTTAAAGACCGACTGGGAGTTGGAGAGCAGCGTGCTGTAATTAGGATAGGTGACCTTATAGAAATCGTAGGACTCGGTGAAGGTACCGTAAGGCCGCTCCTGCTCGGCCTCGAAGCCCGCGGACAGGGTATTATAGTCGAACAGGCCGTCCCCCCACTTCTCGTCCTTGGTCTCCTTTATCCTGGCCAGCGAGTAGGAGACGCGCGGTTTGTATTTATTGAACTCGTCGGTATACACGTACTTGACGGAGAACGTATGCGTCTGCCGCTTGCGGGTGAGCACACCGCCTCCGGCCAGCTCCTGTATGTCCTGCGTTCCGGAATAGTTGCCGGAGTAGACAGGTATCAGGTCCTGGTTCTCCGTCAGACTGAGGGCAGGGGAAACGTAGGCGTCCAGGCGGCCCTGGAACGAGGCGGCGTCGGAATCCAGATAGTATTTGCCGCCGAAAAGGCTGACGTCGGCGACCGGGGTGATCTTCATCTCGGCGCGGAGCGGCGAGAGGCAGAGCGCCGCCAGCGGAAGGGCCAGAAGGGTGTTCCTAGTTTTCGTCATGATAGATGGTTTACCTCTATTAAGGTCCGGCGCTCTACTGGAACCGGAGCAGGCCGGCGTCCTTGAGCAGCTTGGCCGAGTACATCACGTTGATGTCGCGGCCGCCGAAGAGCGAGCTGGTGTAGACGCGCTCGAAGTTGAGCTTGTCCGTGACCTCGTTCACAGTGCTCCCTTGTCCCAGGCCGCTGTTGAAGTCGCCGGAAGAAAGGATGTTCCCGTCGTCGAACAGCACGAAGTCCTCGGCCGAGATCCAGGTGCCGTCGGCGAAGGTGTTCTTCGTGACGGTATGGAAGACGTCGGAGCCGGAGGGGCTGGAAGCTTCCAGGACCGGCGCGGTCGGCTGGCCGAGGTAGGCGAGCGAGGAGGTCACGCCGGTTGCCACGTTGTAGCCGGTCTTGGTCCAGATCCATTTTCCCAGGCCGCCGTTGTCGCCGGCCTCGTTCGGGCCTGCCGCATAGAAGGAATAATCATTGAAGACCAGCTGGTAGGCCGGGCTGGTGAGGCTGCCGTTGTGCACCATGCTGCCGCCGGTGGCGTCCTCGGTGACCTTGTCGGTGGTGTTGCTCATCACGCTGTTCATATCGGTCAGGTACCACTGCGGCGCCGAGTTGCCGGGGGCCGAGATCATATTGGCGGTGGCGTCGGCCAGGTTGTCCGGGAGCGCCGCGTTGAACGTGAACAGGATCTTGCCGAAGTCGAAGCGGTCCCCGCGGGTGTTGAGGACCACGTACTTGAACTGGTTGTCGGCCGGCCTGATCGTGTACTCCTCCATGCGCACCCGGTTGCCGAAGGCGTCGATGGCGGTCTTGCGCATCTGGTACTCGGCCGACTGCATCTCTTCCTGCGCCCGGGCTATCACGTCCTCCTTGGAGATCTCGCCGTAGATCTCGGCGCGCGCTATCTGGCGCGGGTCGCCGATGGCGGAGTTCATGTCGCTGGGTTCGTTGGGGTTGGTCTTCGGCTCCCCCATTCTGCCGCCGTTAGGGATGTCCGAGGCCTGCCCCTCGCGCACCAGCGCGGAGTTGCCCTTGCCGTCGCCGGTGAGCACGCTGCCCTCGTAGACCTCCACGCGGCTGTTCCCGTCCGCATCGGCCGAGACCATGAAGTCTGTGCCGCGCACAGCGCAGACGGCCGACGGGGTGCGCACCTCGAACTTCTTGGAGAACTTCTTGACCCAGGACCGGACCCGGCCGAAGAACAGGCCCAGCGAGACCTTATCGCCGTCCTCGGCCGACATCTTGAAGGCCGAAAGAGGGGCCAGCTTCACCTTGGAGCCGTCGTCCATGAACAGCACTACGGTGGAAGCGCGGGCCGTGCGGAGCTCGTCTCCTGACTTGAGGTATACCTTCTCGTCCCCGGAGAGCTCCTGCCACACGGCGGAGCCGCTTTTTTTCAGCTCCGCTTTGCCGCGCAGGGAATCGATATAAGCCGCGTCGGCCCGGCAGGCAAAAAGAAGGACCGCCGAAGCAAGTATCAGTTTCATAAATACTCCTTGAAATCCCTTGTTTCCAGCTTAAAAAGCCGCACCCCCCCGAAAAACATCGCATCCTCATTATAATATCATGAGGATGCGATGTCAACGCAACAAACGTCAATTGTGACCTAAGTAACCGATACCGCTAGTTCAGGCTGAACTGGTCGGCCGTGGTGGTGGCCTCCTTCTTCTGGGACAGTATTTCCGGGGCGAACAGCACATCTATGTCGCGTCCCTGGAACAAGGAGGAGCCTATGACCAACTCCAGGTTGAAGTTCCCCTCCTTCAGGAAGGTGCCTGAGTTGGGGCTGCCGGGGATCCCCAGCACGTCCCCCTCGTTGGAGACCAGCAGCTTCCGCGACACCAGGGTGGAATTGTCCGCGTAGGTGGTCCCCACGCTGTAGTCAGCCTTGCCGGGTCCGCTGGGATAGGTCACCACCGGGTCGCTGGGGTTGACGGTGGCGTCGACAGGGCCGCCGTAGAGGCCGCCCTTGTCCACGAGCGCCGCCGTATAGCCGTACACGGTCACATCGGCCACGTTGGCGGGGTCCAGGGTTATCTTCTCCAGCGTGGTCAGGGCGCCCAGGTTATTGACCACCTTCTGGTCCCAGGTGAACTGGCCGGCGGTGGTGGTATTGTAGTCCTGCTTCAGCTGGAACTGCATGCGCTCGTCGGCGTTAAGTCCGCCGGAGCCGGCGCCGGCCGCCAGCGCCACCCCGGGACCGGACAGTATCTGCTTGTAGTCTATGGAGCCGGGATAATAACGGGTCATCGCGACGCCGCCGTTATAACCGGAGAAGTTTATCGCCACCGGTGCGGTGAAGTCTATGGTCTCCTTGATGCTGTCAACGGTATTGGTCAGGTAGACCTCGAAGTACTTCATCCAGTTGGCCGGAGCGGTGGGAGAGAAGTACATTCCGGAGATTATGTCCCCCACCTTGCTGACGTCGTCCGGTATCTTGGCGTTGAACTGTTCTATCAGGTGGCCCCAGTCCAGGCGGTCCTGGTCCGGACGCTTGCTGAGGAACAGCAGTTTGAACTCCTTGTCCGAAGGCCTCAGCAGGTATTCCTCCAGCCGCACCCGGCGGCCGAAGGCGTCTATGGAATCCTTGCCCAGCATGGCCTCGTTGGCCTTCAGCTCGCGGTTGCGGAGCTCTTCCAGCATGGTCCTGGTGCGCTCGCGGGCTGTGTCGCGCATCACGGCCATAGGCCTGGCGGCGTCCCCGGCCCTCTCGTCCTTGAGCGAGACGGTCTCCGGCTTGGACATGCCGTCCATGCCCACCTTGATCCTTTCCTCGGAGGAGACCACGGCCATCTTGCCCTTGGAATCGTTGACCTCGACGAGCCCTTCCTCCACGTTCATCTCGGTATTGCCGTCGCGGGCCACCTCCACGTCGAACTCGGTGCCGCGCACAGCGCAGACGGCCGACGGGGTCCTCACCTCGAAGCGGCTGGCGAAATAGCCGCGCACGGCCGCGCGCAATTTGCCGAACATCAGCTTGAAGCCGGCGCGCTTCCGGGAGGTATCCTCCACGGCGAACTGGCTGTTGTTGCCCAGCATGAACCGGGAGCCGTCCGAGAACATCACGGCGGCCTTGGAATCGCGGCCGGTGCGTATCTCGCCGCCCTGCTCCATGCGGACGGGTTCGGATACAGGGGCCCAGGCGGCCGAGGGACCGGAGCGCACTTCCACCTGCCCGTCGGGCTTCATCACTATGCCGCGCGTGGAAGCGTGGCAGGGTACCGCGGCCAGAAGTGCCAGTAAAGTCAGGTGATAGCGCATATCAGAACCTCCATTCCAGGCCCGTGAAGTACATGGAGCTGCTGTAGTTGTAGCGGTAGACCTGCTCGTAGCGGTTGTTGGAGCGGGACAGGGCCCAATTGCCCCGCAGCTTTACGTCCAGATGGTCGGAAAGCGGGTAGGCGGCCTCGGCGGTGAAGCCGCCGGAGTACTGCTTGAGCTTCTTCGAGGTGTAGACGCCGTCGGCCTTCTGCGCCAGGCGGTCACCGTAGGAGCGCACCGCGAACTCGTAGCCCAGGCTGGCCGTCATGCCGGAGCCTACGAAGGTGAAGTAGGCGTTAGGCCCCATGCGGACCTCGGAGTAATCGTAGAACGAGTGTATGTACTTCAGGTGCGCAGGGTCGGTGTCCAGGTGGTTCTGGTTGGAGATGAGGTTGGCCAGGCCCAGCGTCATCCCCAGCACCGGCCTCACGCCGCCCAGGAGCGCCATGTCGTTAAAGCGCTTGCTGAGGCCCAGGTTCAGGGCCTGATAGGTGTCGGAGCGCCGGGACGGGAGATAGCGACCGTCGGAATTTATCACTTTCTGGTCAGGATAGCCTATCACCGACAGCGCGGCGAAGAGGTCCAGACGCAGGAAGCCGGGCAGGTCGAACTCGCTGTCGTAGGAGAGCTGGTTCGTGACGGTGTCCAGCGTGCGGCTGCCGGGGTTGGGAGCCGCCAGCTCCTGGCCGTACTGGCTGGCCAGGGTCTTGAACCTGGCGTAGCGGGTGTAGTAGGCGTCCCAGGAGATCTGGTAGGTCCACGGCACGGAGAGGCCCAGGCGGGTCTTGCGCTCCAGCGTAAGACCGCCCTCGTAGCGGGTGAAGTCGTAAAGGCCCTTACCCCACTTCTCGTCCTTGGTCTCGCGGAAAAGCTCGCTCTTCACGCCCACCCTGGGCTTGAGGGACCAGCCGCCCTCATAGCGCCTTATCCACTTGACGCCGAGAGAGTTGTCCATGCTTTGCTGGAAGAGAGTGCCGCCGCCGGCCAGCTCGTTGACCTGCTTGAAGCCGGTGTAGACGGACCTGAGACTGAAGAAGTAACCGGAACTGGCGGAGTTGCTCCTGGCCAGCTGCGCGTCCAGCAGGCCGTAGCCGTTGAAAGCGCCTTTCTGACCCTGGTAGAAGTACTGACCGCCGGACACGTCCAGCCGGCCCATCAGCTTGTAAGCGGAGGCCTGGGCGGCTTCGGCCGCATCAAGCCGAGCGCCGGCGAAAGCCGGCGCCAGGAACAGCAACGAAAGTATTATCTTGTTCAAGATATCAAACCCTCCGGAAATAGCGTATCAGCCCGTTCAGAACACGAACCCGAGGGTCATCCTGTGGGTGTCCCCGAGATCGCCGAAAGGCACGTAGGCATAATCCAGCGCGAAGCGGTCGAATTTCAGGCCTATGCCCGCCCCTAAGCCGACCAGCCCGCTGCCCAGCTTGTCCTGCGAATGACCGAACTGGTAGCCGGCCCTGAAGGCCAGGTTCTTCGAGAGCAGGTACTCGGCGCCCAGGTCCAGGTAGAACCTCTCGTCGTTGGCCAGCCAGTCCACGTCGGCCGCGGCCGCGAGCTTCCCCTGCAGGAAGCTGGTGGAAGCACCGGTCTTGACCGTCAACGGCAGCTTGTCGGGGCCTATGCTGCCGCCCAGGTTCTGCACCACGAACGCGGCCTTCCAGGCCTCGTTCAGGCGGTAGACGGAGCCGAGGTCCACGGCCACGGCCTGGTCGCTGTTGGAATCCAGCTTCGTGCTGATGTACTTGAGCGAGGCGCCCAGGTCCAGGCCGGAGGCCACCTCGGGCCTCGCGTAGGAGACCGTGTAGGCCGCGTTGGTGTTGTCGAACTTGGAGTCCGCGGCTTCCGTGTCGGTGGCGCGCTTCTCTATGTTGGTCACGGTGAGGTAGTTAACCCCGCCCGCCACCACGCCGGTACCGCCCGAGAGCGGCGAGGCGTAGCCCAGGAAGCCCTGCGACTCGTCCAGGAACAGCATGTTGTAGCTGGCGCTCAGGCTCTTGGTCTTGAGCCCGGCCAGGCCGGCCGGGTTCCAGTTCACCGAGTTCGCCCCCTCCGCCAGCACGCTGGCCGCGGAGCCGAGGGCCAGTTCCCTGGCCCCCACTCCCGCCTTGAGGAAGCTGGCCCCGGTGGTGCCGGGACCGGCGGCGAAGGCCGCTGCGCTGACCAGCGTTAAAGCCGCTGAAAGGCAGATTTTCTTGTTCATAGTCTCTCCTCGTCCTTTATGCCGGTCTATTTCACTACCGCCATCTTGAACGTGGCGTCCTTGCGCGCCGGCTTCTTGCCGGACAGCTCGACCACGCCGTAGTAGACGCCGTTGGCCACTTCCTGGCCGCCGCTGTTATGGCCGTCCCACAGCACGTAGTTGTGGGTGCCCGCGGTGAAGGTGGCACTGATGTCCTTGACCAGCTCGCCCGCCAGCGTGTAGATGCGCACGTGACCCGCGCCGCCGTTGCCGGCCGGCACCTCCACGTGGATCACCGTACCGTTGGTGGTGCCGGGCAGCGAAGCACCCTGGTTGTTCGAGATGGCCTTGTCCTTAAGGTTAAAGGGGTTCGGGTAGTTGAACACCTTCAGCTTGGAGCCGGCGTAGCCGCCGCCGGTGACCACGGAGGGCCTGATCACGGCGAACGTCCCTGACGTGCTGGAGGGCGCGGAGGCGCGGGGCCTTACCACGTACTGCCTGCCGTCGAAGGAGTTCACCTGGACCGAGCCGGGCCTGGCCAGCACTGAGGCCAGGTTCTTGAGCTTCACCTTCACCGTGCCCTTCAGCGGGTTCACGGTGGCCACTCCGGGCACCTGGTCCCAGTCGCCGGTGCTGTCGTTGTAGCGGGCCACGGTCAGGTCCGTCAGAGTGGCGGTGGTCTTGTCGTAGGCCAGCGTCAGCTCTATGGACTTGTTCTCGTTCGATGTCACGCTGTCCATCGAGACGGTGTACAGGCCGCCGGCGAAGGCGTCCGCGCCGAGCGCGGCCACCTTGTCCGCCACGGCGGCGTCGTCCTTGCCCTGGCCCTTGAAGGTGCAGGTGGGGATGGCGCCGGTGGAGACGGGCAGCACCGCTCCGGGCGGGAACGCGAGGGCCGACGGGTCGTCGCCGCTCTTGTCCATGGCGGCCTCGTTGTTCTTGCGGCCCTTGTCGTTCTCGGTGTCGTCTCCCAGTATGATGTCGTCTATGTTCTGCCTGGTGTTGCCCTTGTAGCCCTTGCCGAACAGCAGCTCGCGCACGACCTGCTTGCCGGAGTAGGACTGGGCCACGCCCTGCAGCACGTAGACCGTGTTGGCCGCCAGCGAGGAGAGCGGGATCTTGCCGCTCAGTTCGCCGCTGGAGAGCTGCGTCAGCGTCATCGTGGACGCGGCGGCAGGGTTATAAGGAGCCACGCTCCAGGTGGCCACGCCGCTCTTGAAGTCCTTCGGGTTCAGCACGGTGAACTCGTAGAACTGGTCGCCCTTCCTGGCGAACAACTCTATGTCCAGCGGCTTGGCCAGCATCGTGAAGTCCACGCCGGATAGCGCGCCGTCCACCGCGGTGGTGGCCACGCTCAGCGTGTATTTGCCGGTGACCTTCAGGAACACCTTGTACACGTCCCCGGGCACGAGCCCGGAGAGCTTGTAGGAGCCGTCGGACCCGGTCATGGTCTTCAGCAGGGCCAGGGGCTCCGTAGGGTGGAGGCCGTTGTAGGTGTCGTCGTACGCCACTATCTGGGCGCCGGCCTGCACCTTGGCGAACGGCAGCTTCTGCGAATAGACCGTGCCGGTGATGGAGCCGCCGGCCGCGGTCAGCGCGAAGTTCTTGGTGTAGACGTTGGCGCCCACCAGGGTCTCGTCGGCCGAGGCCGAAGCGTAGCCGTCCAGGGAGACGCGCACGTTGACGCCGCCCTCGGGCAGACCCTCGAACTTATAGACGCCGGTGGAGTCGGTGATGGCGCTGCGGGTGTCGATACCGTCGCCCGAGAGCTGCACCGCCACGTTGGCCAGGCGCACCGCGGAGTTGGTGCTGGTCACCACGCCCTGCACGGTGGCGCCCGCGCCTACGGCGGCGTCCAGGTCCACCGTTATCGTAGTGGTGGATTTATCCGCGCCCACGCAGGTACGCGTCTGGTACGGCGGATAGTTGGGGGTGGTCACCACGGCCGTGTAGCAGGCCGAAGGCGCCAGGCCCCTTATCTCGAAGCCGAAAGTACCGGCCGAGGCCAGCAACGCCTGGAGGGCCGGGAAACCCTGGCCGAAGGCTATGTTGAAGTCCTGGTCGTGCTGGGCTATGAAGGAAGGCGGAGGCACCACGGCCCCGGCCGCCGCGAAGGCGCCGTTGGAGTCGTAGAGGGCCACGATAGGCAGGTATTCCAGGAACTTGTCGAAGTCCCCGCCCAGCGCGTCATAATCCGTCTGTCTGAAGAAGTGGTTGGCGGATACAGCGCCCTTGAGCACGGCGTTGCCGCGGCCCGACATGTTGGTGGAAGGCGTGAGGTTCACCACCACGCCGCTGGAGAAGCTCATGCTGTACGGCATACGCACCAGGGCGTTGGCGTGCGCGTCGTCCACTATCACGTTCTTGCTGGAGGTCAGCAGCGTGAAGTGCGGGTACGGGATAGGAACGGAGATAGTGATCGTGGACGACATATCTCCGAAGTCCCCGGACCTCATCAGGTAGAGGTCGTACACGGAAGGAGAAGGCAGGCTGGCCGCGCAGAAGCCGCCGGGCCAGTTGTCTCCGCAAGGTCCGGGCTGGCCTGGGCCGGTCGGATTGGAATAGCGGAACTGCGAGCTGTCTTCGCCCTTGGAGAAGAGCATGTCCGATATGGTATTGCCCTTCATCACGGTGCCGGCGGGCACCGGGACCACCTTGAAGCCGAGCACGTTGTCGTAGCCTCTGGAAATGACGGTTGCATCGGGCACCATGCCGGTGCTCAGGTGTATGCCGACATAGTTGGCTTTCACGAGGTTGATATTGAGCGTGGAGGTGCTGCCCGCCACGACGGTGACAGTAGGCTGCGGAGAGGGCGCGGCGTAATTGAAGTTGGTGACGCCGTTGGGCCCGCCGCCGCTCACGTTGATGGAGACGCGGTTGACGCCGGGCAGGATGTCCTTCAAGGCGAAGGTGCCGTCCTTCTGCAGCTGCGTATAGCTCCAGCCGTTGTCGCTGCCTATGTTCACGCCCACCCACAGGTTGTTGGAAGGCGTCAGCACGGTGCCGTCCGGCTTGTAGACGGTGCCGGTCACGGTACCGGCGGGCTCGAAGCTCATGTTCACCACCACGCTGGTGGAACCCTCGAGGTGGATGCTGTCGTTGCCGCCGCCGCGCCGCACGCGGCCCCAGCCGCTGGAGCCCACGTTCATGTAATAGGCGAAGCCGCTGGAGACGTTGATGGTGTAGTCGTAATGATCGGCGCCGCTGCCGGTTATCAGGGCCATATTGCCGGCCGGGCAGCCGCCCATCTGACCGTTGCACTGGCCGTACATGGTTATCACTATGGGATTATTGGTGAGGTCCACCACCCTGGGGAAGGTGATACGCCCCTTCACTTCGCCGGTGGTATTGTTGCCGGTGGCGACCAGGTAGGTGATCGACGAAATGGCGAGGTTAGCCGCGTCCTTCACCACGGTGCCGCTGCTGTTATAGACGTGAAGCATCTGGCCACCGTTGGTCGAAGGCTCGGTGTCCACCGTGACACGGTAGTCGTCCACGCCGGTGCCCTCGCAGTGGGACTGCTGCCAGTTGCCGCCGCCGCCGTTCATGCCGGAGTTGGTGAAGGTGCCGTCGGGACCGGCGTTATAAGGCGAGGTCATGCCGCTGGAGAAAGGCGTCCAGGCGTTGACCATGTAGTTGCCGCTGGGCAGCCCGTCGAAAGTGGCGCAGCCGTCGGCCCCGGTATTGATATTGGAGTTGGAGAAGCCGGGGCTGGAAATATCGTCCGGCGGGGGACCCCAGTTGTGGGAGACGCAGTTCACCCTGCTCCAGGGCGAGCCATCGGGGTTGAGGTTCACGTTGGAGTTGGGTATCGGATAGCCGGCCGAGGACTTCACGCAGACCTTTATCTGGCCTATGCTCGGCGGCATCTGGCTGAGCTGCACCTGATGATAGAGCACGTCGGAGCTGATATAGACTATGTCGTTGGGGTCCACCGTGGAGTTGTTCGCGGTGCAGATGTCCTGCGAGTCGTACTGCGCGCTGACGTAGGGCGCGTAGCAGTTGCCGGGGCCGTTCTGGCTCCAGGTACAGCCGCCCATCACGCTGAGGTAGTAAGTGACCCCGGGGGTGAGGTCGTAGAGCTTGAAGCGGCCGCTCTCGTCGGCGTTGGCCCAGGTGTTCCACTGGTAGCCCACGCAGGCCTTGACGCCTATGCCCATATAGGGGATAGGCTCGGAATTGGTGCTGACAAGTATGCCTTCCACGCTGGCGCCAGAGGTGGAGCCGCCGCCGCCGCTGGTGTTATTATCAACGCGGGCCGGAGGCATGGCCTGGTTGAAATTCAGCTTCGCCGCGCCCGTATATGACACGATCGGGGTGGTGGCATCGAGCGCCGTCATCACGTTGCGGCCTATGCCCTTGTTCTGTTTCGGGTCGTAAAGGCCTATATTATAGGTATTGGCTTCCGCGTAAGGGACGTTCTCCACTACCAGGGTGCCGGTGCCGGTATTGCTGGTGAATACGAGACCGGAACCGCCCGGCATCTGGGAGATCATGTTGTAGACGCCGCCGAAGAGCACGGTGTTGGCGGTGGCGCTGCTGAATTCCTGTTCCAGCCTGCCCACGCCGGTGAGGCCGGAGGTCATCGTGAAGGTGGAGTAGACCGGGGTGGCGTTCATGGCCCAGACGTACTTGTTGGGGTCGTATTCCGGATTGTTGAACTGGTCGGAGATCGTGGGGGAGTAGCCCTGCATGCTGTAGAGGAGGTTGTAGCTTCTCTGCTGCTGTATCGTGAAGGATACGTCGCCGGAGGCGTTGGTGACGCCAAGCAGCGTGTACGTGGACGGGCCGTTCATGCCGAACTCTATGGCCGCCACGTGGACGTTCTGCAGCGCCGCCCCGCTCTGGTCCTTTATGTGGACGTTGAGCGCGGTGGTGGCCGCGGACGCAATTACGGCGGACGCCGAAAGCGCGGCCGCGATGATAAGTCTAGCTAATGAACGCATGTTCCCTCCGTATAGGCCGGCATGGACCGGCCCCGCCATGATCCGCAGTAAAACAGTTTAACCGCAACAGGCTAAAACCCAAATCCCGATAAAAGTACAACAAAATCTTGACGCGTGTCAACTTTTTTCTGTGTAACTTTAATAACACAGGCACGCACTTCTCCGCTCAATATGTTAGCGCGGCGGGCTTACGGGAACCTCAGAGCGTCCTCAGATATTCCTCAATTCGCTCCGGGAACGCAGACATCGCAGGAGGAGTTCTCCACCGGTTCGGCCTCCACCTGGAAGACCGTGTGCCTGATGCCGAACGCCGGCGCCACCGAGCAGGTGGCGGCCTTCAGGGCCGTCTGCCTCTTGCCGGGGTCCTTCACCACGAGGTGCGCGCTCAGCGCGTTGAAGCCGGTGGAAAGGCTCCAGGCGTGCAGTTCGTGCACGTCCGAGACGCCGTCTATGGACCTCAGCTCCTTTTCCAGAGCCTTGAGGGACAGTTCCCTGGGTACCCCTTCCATAAGTATATGGAAAGCCTCCAGCAGCAGCCTGGTGGAGCTGACGAGTATCAGCATTATTATAAGGAGGGAAACGATGGTGTCGGCCGGGTACCAGCCGGTAAAATAAATGACCGCGCCGGCCGCCAGGGCCGCCACGGAGCCCGCCAGGTCGCTCATCACGTGCAGGAAGGCACCCCGGATGTTTATGTTCTCGCCGCTGTGGCCGTGCAGTATCCAGGCGCCGGCCACGTTGGCCAGCAGGCCCACGGCCGCTACGATCAGCATCGGGAGGGAAAGCACCGGCACCGGGCTCTGGAAGCGGTCATACACCTCCCTCAGCATGTAGCCCGAAAGTATCCACAGCAGCATCGCGTTGGCGAGCGCCGCCACCACCTCCGCGCGGCGGTAGCCGTAGGTGCGCGAGGAGTCAGGCCTAAGCTGCGCCAGCCTGGAGGCGAAGAAGCTCATGCCCAGCGCGGCCGCGTCCGTCATCATGTGCAGCGAGTCGCTCAGCAGCGCCATGCTGCGCGTCAGCAGGCCGCCCGCGGCCTCCACCAGCATGAAACCAGCGGTTATGTAGAAAGCCGCGGCTATCGCGCGCCTCTGGGCGGCCGGGCCGCGATGGTGATGGCCGTGCGCGTGGCCGTGGTCATGGCAGTGCTCGTTGGAGTGGTCGTGCTGATGGGGCATCGCTAGTAGGATTATAATACTTTTGACAGTCTATTGAAAAAGACCACTCTGATGTATTTCGAGCCGATTTTGAAGCCGAGCCGCAGCGACGCGAAATGAGCATTCTCTACGAGAGACTGCGAGTCGGGTGGAGCGAAGCGACACAATTCAGCGAAAACAGGCGGCGCAAAGGCGCAGGCCTGGCCTATGGCCGTGCCGTACAAGCGCTATGCGCATCAAACGGCCAAAAGCGGCCAAAAGACGCGGAAAGGGGCTTTTTCAGCAGACTGTTAAATGCTAAAATGTTCTTTTGCGCGATATGACGAAAACCGCCGGCAGCATCGACAATTCCCTGCTCTCCGTCAAGGACCTGATCTCGGTCGAGCTGGCCGGCATAGGCAGGGAGATCTTCGATTTCGACCTGCATCCGTTCAATTTCATGGGCAAGGCTGCCAGGGCCCGCTTTACCCTGCTGATGGCCGGCGCGCTAAAGGCGGACTCCGCCAGCGCCGTGAAGACGGCCGCCGCCGCCGAACTGGCTCACACCGCCTCGCTGATGCACGACGACTGCCTGGACATGGCCCGCTACCGCCGAGGCCTTCCCACCCTTTACGACCAGGTCGGAGTGAACGCAGCCATACTTGTGGGCGACCTGCTGATCACGCTGGCCCTGGAGACCGCCGGCCGCGCCGCACCGGACCTGCCCCAGAGCCTGCTGGCCGCCGTCAAACGCATGACCGAAGGCGCGCTGATAGAGGAGAACTCCAAGGGCAGGAAGATAGCCCCGGAGCTGGCGCAGAAGATCGTTTCGCTGAAGACCGGAGCCCTGTTCCGCTGGTGCTCCCTCGCCGCCTGTCGCCTCGCCGGCCGCCCCGAGCTGCTCGAGGACTGCGCCCGGATAGGCGAGGATGCCGGCTGCGCCTTCCAGATAATAGACGACGTGCTGGACTTCGAAGGCGACGCCGAGGCCTGCGGCAAGGAGACGCTGCAGGACATAAAGGAGGGCAAGTTCACCCTCCCGCTGATACTGGCCCTGAACGACGCCTCCTCCGGACCTGAGGCCGAAAAACTGCTGACCGCCGTCAAGTCGGGTCCGGAGCCGGACCTTTCCTCCGCCCTCGAGCTGGCCGCCCTCGTCAGGGAAGGGGGCTTCTCCGCCGCAGCCAGAAAGGCCGCGGCCGACAAGATAGCCGCCCTTTCCCCGGTGATAGACAGGTTCCCGGCCGCTGAAGAGGCGGCAGCGCTCAAGGCCTTCCTGGCCGCTCTGTCAGAGCGCACCGCCTGACCCTCTCCCCTTATTGTATTAGCCCGTTTTTTTTTATAGATTATTGGCTGAAAGTATACGGAGGTCCCGAAAAAGATGAAGAAACACCTGCTCCTCGCCTGCGCCATGCCGCTGCTGGCCGCTTTCGTCCTGTCCGCCTGCAACAAGAAGAACGTCAAGAACGCCGGCGATAACCCGCAGATGATCACAGAGACCTCCACTCTGCCCACGCTGGACGTGGAGGAGAGCACAGACACCGCCTCGGCCGAGGGGGATATCCGCGGCGGAGAGTTCCAGCCGCTTGATACGCTGAAGACCGTCAACTTCGATTTCGACAAGTACGAGCTTTCCGAGGCCGCCCGGAACACGCTGCAGGCCAACGCCGCGCTGCTGAAGGCCCGCAAGGACTGGAAGGTCCTGATAGAGGGCTACTGCGACGACCGGGGCACCGTGGAGTACAACCTGGCGCTGGGCCAGAAGCGGGCCAAGACCGTGCGCGACTACTACGCCCGCCTCGGCGTGCCGGAGAGCGCGATGGGCACGATCTCCTACGGCGAGGAGAAGCCCGTCTGCGGCGAGGCCACCGAGGACT
>DAIENX010000105.1:0-42866 GCA_027340875.1 Elusimicrobiota bacterium | reverse complement strand
CAAAAAAAGCGCCCCGGTCACCCGGGGCGCTCAAGACCGTTAAAGGATCTTAGATTACCACTTGTCGCCGTAGCCGCCGCGGCCACCGCGATCGCCGCGGCCGCCGCCGCCGAAACCGCCGGAGCGGGGGCGGGCTTCCATCGGGCGAGCCTCGTTCACGGTCAGCTTGCGGCCGCCGAAATCGGAGCCGTTCAGCTTTTCCATGGCGGCATTGGCTTCCTCGTCGTTCGGCATCTCAACGAAGCCGAAGCCGCGGGACTGGCCGCTGTACTTGTCGGTGATCAGCTTGGCGCTGGAAACCTGGCCGTAAGCCGCGAAGAGGCCGTTCATCTCCTCTTCGGTGGTCTTGAAGGGCAGGCCGCCCACATATATACGCTTGCTCATTTTACTATCCTCCTGACTGTTTACCTGATCTCAACTCTCTCTGCGCTTTCCTCTGCTAACAGCCGCAAGGATAGGCTTCAAAAACTTGAGTTCTCGGTTTGAACTACCTGTATATTATCCCATATTCTCCCGCGGAGGTCAAGGTCGGGTCGGCCCCTCTCCGGCCGCTTCTTATTGTCCCGAGGGCAAATAAGTTATCATAAGCGGATACTGCACGCCGCGGCTCGCGGCAAGGGAAAGGATCCGCCATGCGACCCAATGACGCTGAAAAATACTTCCGCCTGATAGCGGAGAACCTCTCGGACATGGTGTCCATAGTGAACAAGGATGGCAGACGGCTCTACTGCACACCCAACTACAAGCTGCTGGGCGCCCCGGAGAAGCTCTCCGGTTCCGACTCCTTCGCCGACGTGCACCCGGACGACAGGACCAGGATCAGGGCCATCTTCGACGAGACCTTCAGGACCGGCTCCGGACAGCGCACCGAATACCGGCTGCTGCTTCCTGGCGGAGGAATGCGGCACATACAGTCGCAGGGGATACCGCTGAAGTCACCCTCGGGCGAAGTCGAGCGCCTGCTGCTGGTCTCCCGCGACGTCACAGAAGAACGGGAAGCCCGGGAGAAGCAGCGCGCGCTGGAGCTGCAGCTCCTGCAGGCTGAGAAGCTCACTTCTCTTGGCAAGACCATTTCCGGGGTCGCCCACGAGTTGAACAATCCTCTCACCGGCATCATGGGCTACTGCCAGCTGCTGCTGCGCGAGGAGTCCATACAGCAGAATTCCCGCCACCGCGAGGACATCGGCACAATCTTCCGCGAGGCGGAGCGCTGCCAGCGGATAGTGCGCGGTCTCACCACCTTCGCCAGGAAACACAAACCGGAGAAGACCTATATCGGCATCAACGGCCTGCTGGCGGATTGCCTGAAGCTGCAGGAAAGCCACCTGAGAGTGGGCGGGCTGTCCGTGCTGCAGGACTACGCGCCGGACCTGCCCAAGACCATGGCCGACTTCCACCAGTTGCAGCAGGTCTTCGTGAACCTCATCCTGAACGCCCGCGACGCGTTGGAAGGGCGGGCCGGGGAAAGGCGGCTGCAGCTTCGCACCGGCCTGCGGGACGGCAGGATACGCGTCGAGATCTCGGATAACGGCCCTGGGATCCCCGAGGGCACCGGGGATTCGATCTTCGAGCCTTTCTATACCACCAAGGAGGCGGGGAAGGGAACGGGACTGGGCCTGGCGATCGCCTTCGGCATCATAGCCGAACATAACGGCAGGATCTGGGCCGAGCGGCCTGACGGCGGCGGGGCCCGTTTCTGCGTGGAGCTGCCTGTCCTCTCCCCGCCCGAGGCGCCTGAGGCCGGCAGTAAAACCGGACCGGCGGCCCTTGCCCGCGGGCTGCGGGTCCTGATAGTGGACGACGAGGAATGCGTAATGGACGTCTGCGTACGCATACTGCGCCTTATGGGCGTGACCCCTGATACCGCGCGCGACGCCGCTACCGCGAAGAAGAAGCTCGCGGCCGGGGATTACGACGGCGTGCTTTGCGACTACCGCCTCCCGGAGATGACCGGGATGGAGCTCTTCGCCTGGGCGCGGGGACTCAAGCCGCGGCTGCGCGACCGCTGGATCTTCATCACGGGCTCCAGCGGCGGGGAGGAACTGCAGTCCTCCGGCCGGCCGGTGCTGCACAAACCTTTCGCTATAGAGGACCTGGAAGCGGTCATAGCCGCGCTTGCGGGGAAGTGAGGCGGGCGCTGAAAGGGCCGCCCAGGCCCACCGGGATCACGGGGCAGCTTGCGGGCCGGGCGGAGCCAGCGCCGCTTCTATGGCTTTCTGCAACGCCGCCAGGGACCCCGGGCGGCCTTTAAGAACGAACCCTTCCGCCATGCATCGCGAATAGGCGTCCAGCTCCACGGCCGGGTCAGAACTGAAGATTATCACCGGAATGCCGCCGCGGCCGCTGTTCCTCAATGCGGCGCATATCCCGACCGCGCCGCCGGCGGCCAGGAGGGGATCTATCACCAGGCAGTCAGGCTTGCCGGACGCCGCCAGCCGGAGCCCCTCCTCGGCCGTGAAGGCGGTCCATACCCGATACCCCAGAGGAATAAAAAAACGGCGGAGAAGGTCGTGCCATGACCTCTCGTCGTCGATCATCAATATGGTCCGTTGTTCCATCGCCCCCCCGCGCGTTCCAGCCCCGCCCGGCAGCGCGGGATCACCGACATGCGCCGCACCCCTTACGGTCAGACCTTAATAGTATAATCCGCCGCCGGCCGCTTGTCAATGCCTATAGTACGCATACAGATTGAATGCTTTAGGCATGTGGACCGGGCGGGGCATAGGTTATACAATTTTCCCATGCCGCAACATGATTTTCGCGCGATGTCAGGCAGAAGGATCCGCCAGGAAAGACTCAAAATGGGCTGGTCGCAGGAGGAGCTCGCAGAAAAGGCCGGCCTGCACCCGTCTTTCATCGGCCAGTTGGAACGCGGACTAAGGGCAGCGAGCTTCAAGACCCTGGAGCGTCTCGGGGTCGTCTTCGGCTTGAAACCTGTAGACCTTCTGGAGGACGGCACGGAGAACGCGCCCTACGAACCCAGACCCCTGGAACGCAAGATCCTCGGTCTCATCAAAGGCTGTTCTACCGGCGAACAGCAGCTTGTCTACCAGACCATAAAACATCTGCTCCGGCAGAAACGCAGGCTTTCAAAATAGCCGGCACGCGGCCGTGATCCGCGGCAAGCAAAAAACTTCCGACGATGCTGCACGATATGGATAACAGGGGCAGCGGCCATCATCGGCGACACAGCATGCCCCCCCGCCGCGACAATCAGTCCGGCGGCTTACAGCCGCATCAGCCCAGCGGGGAACTTATGACAGCTGCCGGACCGAAAATACTGGCCATAGATGATTCGCCTGAAAGCCTTGAAAATCTGGAAGCGGCCATAGCGCATATCTTCCCCGGAGCGGCGTTCCTTGCGGCGCAGAACGCCAGAAAAGGCCTGGAGCTGGCCCTCGCCCACGATCCGGACCTCATCCTTCTCGACGTGGTGATGCCGGAAATGGACGGCTTCGAGGCGTGCGTGAGCATAAAGGGCGACATGCGCCTCAGGGATATACCGGTGCTGTTGATCACCGCCATAGAACCGGATAAAGCGCTCTGCGAGAGGGCTTTCGGGACGGGGGCGGAGGCCTTCATCACAAAACCCCTGAAATTATGGGAACTGGCCGTGCAGATACGGGCCATGATCAAGCTCAAAGCGTCCATTATCACGCAGCAGCGGGAACGCGCCCGCCTGCAGGAAATGGTATCGCGGCGCACCCGCGAATTGACGCAGGAACTCGCTCTACGCGAAAAAGCGCTTGAAAAAATGGCCGAAAGCGAACTATTGTTCAAGACCGTTTTTGCGCGGGCCCCAATGGGCATAGGCCTTGTGGACTCCGGAACCGGCCGGTATTTGCGCGCAAATCCGGCCCTGACCGCACTAACGGGCAGATCCGCAGAGGAATTGTCCGCTCTGACCTGGCGCCACATCACTCATCCCGAGGACATAGGTTCCGTAGAAGAGGGACTGGCGGCGCTCAGCCTGGACAACTCGGATATATTCCGGACGGAAAAACGCTGCCTGAGACGCGACGGATCGGCGGTCCCGGTAAAGCTTATTATCACCTCGCTACCGGCGTATGACAACTCCAGCACCCGCTTCCTGACAATAGCGGAGGATATAAGTTCAGTCAAAGACGCGGAACAGGAAAAACTCCTGCTGGAAGAGCAGTTGCGGCAGTCGCAGAAAATGGAAACCGCCGGCAAGCTCGCCGGCGGCATAGCGCACGATTTCAACAACATCATAGCCGCCATACTCGCCTACAGCGATTTCCTGCTGAAAGGTCTGGCCGGCGGCAGGCCCCGCCGGGAGGACGCAGAGGAAATAAAGAAAGCGGGGCTGCGCGCCGCCGCGCTGACGCGCCAGCTGCTAGCCTTCAGCCGCAAGCAGGTGATGAACCCGGAGGTGCTGGACGCCAACCAGGTTCTCCATGGGATGGCGATCATGCTGGGCCGCCTCCTTGGCGAGGACATAAAACTGTCCATCGTCACGCAGAGAGTTCCGGTCTACGTCAAGGCGGACCCCTGCCATCTGGAGCAGGTGCTCCTGAACCTTTGCGTGAACGCGCGTGACGCCATGCCCAGGGGCGGCAGGCTGGTCCTGGAGGCATCTATCGTCCGGATGGGCGAGGTTTATGTGCAGCGCCACGGCACGATAACTCCGGGAGATTACGTTCTGCTGTCGGTCAGCGACACCGGCTGCGGCATGAGCGCGGAGGTCCAGTCCCACATCTTCGAACCGTTCTTCACAACGAAGCCGAGGGACAAGGGGACCGGTCTGGGTCTTTCCACCGTGCACGGCATAGTCAAGCAGAGCGGCGGGCATATCGTGGTCTACAGCGAAGAAGGGCACGGGACGGTCTTCAAGCTGTATTTCCCGCCTGCGGCGCCGGCCGCTACGGCCGTGGAAGGGCCGAAGGCGGAGCCAAAGGCCTGCGCTGCTGGCGGCGCGGTGCTGGTGGTCGACGACGACGTCCAGATGCGCGCGGTCATCCGCCGCCTCCTGGCCGCCGACGGGTTCGAAGTGCTGGAAGCCGGCAGCGCGGAGGAAGCCCTGGCCGTCTGCGGCCGGCGAGGCTCTCCCCTCTCCCTGCTGTTGACCGACATGGTGCTGCCGGAACTTAACGGTTTCGAACTGGCCCGGCGGCTGAGGTCCCGGCATCCGGATCTCCCGGTGCTCTTCATGTCCGGCTATACGGAACACGCCGCCCTTGAGGACGAGATCCTGGACCCCGCGAGGAACTTCATCCAGAAACCGTTCACGCTGGACACGCTTACGCGGAAAGTGAGGGAAGCCCTGCCCTCAGCCGGCACGGACGCGAAGCGCCGGTGAGCCGCCGCACCGTCAGGTTCGTTTTCCGGAAAGCTTTTTGGCGAGAACGTCCGCCGCGGACAGGATGATCTCCATGTTCTCCCGGCTCTGGCCCCGCAGCAATCTCAGGAGCCTGGCCAGGACCTTCTGTTCTTCGCCGCCGCCCTGCGGGAGCGTTCTCTCGTTGAGCAGTTCCGATACCGGAACGTCCAGCGCCGCGGATATACTCGCGACGGTGGCAAGGCTGGGTTTCTTCCTCTCCGCTTCAAGGTACGCCAGGAAGCTCGCGCTTATTCCCGCGGCGTCCGCCAGGTCCTCTATAGTGAGCCCGGCCTGCAGCCGTTTCAGACGCAGCTGCTTCGCAAGAACGGCATAAATATCCTTCCTCATACAGGTCCTTCTCCGGTCCCGCCCGTGCAATACCATAGCCCGCGGAACTAAGGTAAAACTCATGGGCCGCTCAGATCTGGCTCAGATCATCTCCGGCGTGGACGGAGCGGCCCGCAGGCGCCTCGTCTTAAAGCTGCAACACTTGCGCAGCCTGGCGGCACGCGGGTCTTTCGGAAGCAGTCCGGATGAAGTGAACCCCTCCATGAGACTTTAGGATATATTTCAGAGGTCTCCCATAATCCAGAGGTCTAATTTTTAGAAATATCTGGACCTCTGGTCTATGTCGTTCCTTCTCGGCTTATAGTACACTTTCATCCGGAAGGGGGGCGCAGCCGGGTGGGGTATTTACGGGGCAAGGGGGAGACAGTATGCCCGCAAACATACTCGTAGCCGACGACGACGAAGCCATGCTCGGCGTCTACGCGCGGCTATTTTCAGGAACCGGCTACGCAGTATCGCTCGCCGCCAGCTTCGCCGAAGCCGCCTGGCTCGTGGCCGCCAACGACTACGACCTGCTCATTACCGACCTGCTGCTGGGGGACGGCCTCGGCACGGACCTGATCAGGCTCTTCGAGAAAAAACGCGCCGGGGCCAGAAGCCTGCTGGTGACGGGGTCCATGCACGGCGTGGCCGCCGAACGATTGCCGGCGGCCTGCTTCGCGAAACCGCTGGACGTGGACGCGTTCATGGCCGCCGTCGCCAGGGCGCTCGCGTAGTTGTAAGGACCTGCCCCGGCTATTTAGCCGGGGCACAACGGCACTCTTGCAGGTCTGGGAGGCGGTCCCGGCCCCGTTCATTCCCCCGGGGCCCCCGCCCCGGCGCCGTCAACGGCAGCCGCGCTGCAGGAACAGCCTGTTCCGGATGATGTTCTCCAGGGAGTCCAGGCCCGGAGGCTTCGGGATATAGTCGAAGGCCCCCTTCTGCAGGCAGTCCCTGGCTATTTCCTCGTCCTCGTTGCCGCTTATCATCAGGATGCCGGCGGACGGCAGCTCCCGGGACAATGTCTCCAGCACCTGCACTCCGTTCTTGCCCGGCATGAAGATGTCCAGGAGTATTATATCCGGCTTGTGCTCCAGCGCCAGTCTTTCCGCCTGGATGCCGTCGGCGGCGGTGATCACGGAATAGCCGGCGGCCGACAGGCAGCGTTTCAGCACTCCCAGCATCGCCTCGTCGTCCTCGGCTATCAGCACGCGGGCCTGCACCCGGGGGGCTGGCGGCGGAGCTATGAACTTGTCTATCTCGTCCAGCACGCTGGACAGGCCGTCGCCTTTGGAAAGGAAGGCCGCCGCGCCGTGCTTGAGGTAGATGCGGCCTTCCTCCGGGTCGTCGTGGCCGGTGAGCACGATCACCGGCACGTCCGGACCCGCCTTATGGATCTCCTCGAACACGCCGGAGCCGGAAAGCCGGGGCAGGGCCCGGTCGAGTATCACCAGGTCCGGCATTTCGGCCTTGAAAGCCTCCACGCCGGCGACGCCGTCGGCGGCCGTCACCACCTGGTGGCCGCCGCGCATCAGGAAGACGGAAAGCGCGTCGCGCACTATGCCGTCGTCCTCTATTATCAGGACCTTGGCCATATCTACCTTCTGATTATAGAATAAAAACCTCCCTTCCCGCCCTACACAGATCATTAGTCCCTGCGCCGGTCCTTCAGGAAGGCGCTCCCGCCCTTGCCGGGACGGCCTTTAAGGAACTTCTTGATCTCGGCCGCTATGTCCGCAATCTTGGCGTAGTGGTCCAGCCTGCGCTGCTCGTTGGTGGCTATGGCGATCGACAGCGACATCAGCGGGAAGCAGCGCTCCAGCCCGGAGCGGTCCTTCGCGGTTATGTAGCCCCTCTCCGCATCCTCGTCCGAGTAGAGGTCCTGCACCAGCCTGTCGAACCGCGAGGCCACCTCTCCGGCTATCGCCTCCGCCCTGTCCGGGGCGCACATCAGCACGAAGTCGTCCCCCCCGATATGCCCGACGAAAATGTCCTCGCCGCGCAGATCGCTCTGCACTTCCGTCAACAGGCCGGCGACCTTCCTGATGGCCGCGTCCCCCTTGAGGTAGCCGTAATTGTCGTTATAGGCCTTGAAATTGTCTATGTCCACGTAGAAGAAGGCCAGCGGCGCGCCCGAAGCTATGCGCGCCCCCGCCTCCTCCTCTATGGCCGGCCCGCCCGGGAGCAGCGTCAGGGGATTCGCGGCGAGCAGGCGGCGCGCCCGCCTGGCCGCCCCTTCTATACGGGAGGCGAGCTCGCCCACGTCGAACGGCTTGCAGATATAGTCGTCGGCGCCGATGTCGAACTCGGCGGCCTTCTCCTGCGGGCTGTTATCCCCGCTCAGTATTATCACCGGCACCAGGGCCGTGCGGGGGTCCCGCCGCAGCCTGGCCAGCAGCTCGCGGCCGCAGAGGCGCGGCATGTTGAGGTCCAGCAGGATGACGTCCGGCACCTGCCGCGCCAGTTCCTCCAGCGCGCAGAGCCCGTCGTCCGCCGTGCTTACCTGCCACCCCCTGGCGTTCAGCAGCTTGCTGACGACCTCCTGCATCATCTTGTCGTCGTCAGCCAGCAGTATCTTTCTCTGCATATCCCCCCCTATCTGCTGCCGCAGCGGTCTATCACGTCGCTCTCCCGGCCCATGAATTCCTCGAGCTTCTTCCGCTGCGCTTCCGGCAGCGCGGGCGTCCCCTCCTTCTCGTGGTAAGCGGAAAGGAGCTCATAGAACTTCCCCCTCAAGCCCCTGTCGCGTATCTCGCTGCCGGGGTTGCGCGACAGGCTGCCGAGCACGAAACCCGGCTCCTTCATCTTGCCGGCCCAGTAGCGGGCCTTGAGGTCCACAGCGGCCTCGTTTATCCGGTTCATATGTTTGAAGGCGGCCGCGCAGTTGAAGCCGTCGTCGGAAGGCGCGTCCCTGAACTCGTCGGCCACCCTGGCGGTGGAGGGCGGGGCGTTCCAGTCCATGTCCGGTACCGGGGGCAGGCCGCCGGAGCGCGCAAAGGAGCGCAGCTCTCCGGTGGCCAGCACGCGGCCGCTGGCCGCGTCCACCAGCTTGACCAGCAGGGTGAGCTCCTCTCCCGCCTGGAACAGGGCCCCCTTAACGAAGGCCTGCGGGCGCTCGCGGGAAGACAGCTTGCTCCAGGCCCGAGCTCCGGAATAAGCTTCCAACGCCACCTGGTCCAGCACCACGAGCTCCTTGGCGGAAGAAAGCCCCGCCGCGGTCCTCTCCCTGGCGTATTCCGCGTCGGCAGGCGTCGCGGAAAGAGCCGTGAAAGGAGCAAGCGCCACGCGCGTTATGCCGTTGGCGGCTGCGGCTCCGGCCAGACGCACGGCCAGGTCGGAATAGTCCGAGGCGCTGGCTGCCGCCGCAAGGGCGAAGACAGCGCAGACCTGTACCGATAATGTTTTTATGATGGCGCTCATAACCCCTCCTCGCCTATAGTATAGGAGGAGGGGCTACGCTGAACTTCAGGGTATGCTCAGATATTCCTCATATCCCGCGGCAGCGGCGTATAGCCGCGAGCAGGGCGTCTATGGCGTAGGGCTTGATAAGGAAGGCGTAACCGCCGGTCTTGAGGAAGGAGGTGACCGCCTCGCTCTGCATGTAGCCGCTGGTGAAGATGAAGGCGGCGCGCGGCGCCAGAGCGCGCATCTCGGGCACGGCCAGCGTCACGTCCCCGTCAGGCAGTATTATGTCCGAGAAGATCACGTCGAAACCGCCTTTTTTGAGCGCCGCGAAGGCCCCGGCCAGGTCCGGGACGGAGGAAACCAGGAAGCCTGCCGAAGAAAGCGCCTTGAGCGCCATGTTGCGCAGATCCTCGTCGTCCTCGACTACCAGCACCGAGGCCCGGCGGGAAACCGGCTCCGCCGAGGGGGCTGCCTCCCTGGAAACCCCGGGCGCGCCGGCGGCGGGAAGCAGCACGGAGAATACCGACCCTTTGCCCTCGGCCGTGCTCGCCTCTATGCGGCCGCCGTGCTGGCGGGCTATACCGTAGGTTTCCGCCAGCCCCAGGCCTATCCCTTTCCCTTTCTCCTTGGTGGTGAAGAAAGGCTCGAAAAGATGTTTTTTCACCGAAGGCGGCATGCCGGTCCCCTGGTCCGAGACCGATATCCTCACAAAAGGCCCCGCCGCCTCCGCGCGCACGGAGATAGTCCCTCCGGATGGCATTGCGTCCCTGGCGTTCAGTATCAGATTCATGAACAGGCGTTCCAGCAGCCGCGGATCCGCGTCCAGCGCCGGCAGCCCGGGCCGGGCGCGGCACTCTACGCTTATCGACGGACCGGCGGCCTCTCCTCCTTTGGCGGCGAGGCCCGCCAGCAGGTCGTCGACCTTGAGCGGAGACTTGTTCAGCGCCTGGCGCCGGCTGAAGGAGAGCAGTTTTTTCATCAGCGCCGAGCCCTTGGCCACGGCCTTGCGGATCTCCTCCAGGTCGGCACGCAGCGGCTCCGAGGGGTCCAGGCCGCGCTGCGAGAGCGTGGCATAGCCTTCTATGGCGCCCAGTATGTTGTTCATGTCGTGGGCCACGCCGCCCGCCAGCCGCGAGAGCGCTTCCATCTTGTTCTCGATGGCCGCGTCGGCCGGCTTCTCGTCCCGTTCGCCGTTGTCCGTTCCCATGTCGTCTTCCTTATTCGAACTTGTAACCGTGCCCGGTGACGCTGTGTATGCGCGCGCCTAGCTTATGGCCCAGCTTCTTCCTTAGCGACGAGATATGCGTCTCGACCGTATGGGGATTATCGTAGGAGGCCATGTCATAGCCCCAGACCGTTTCCAGCAGGTACGGCACGCCCAGCACCCGCCCTTTCTTCTCCAGCAGCAGCGCCAGCAGGTCGAACTCCTTGCGCGTCAGCTGCGCCGGCTTCCCGGAAACCCGGACCGTTCTGGCCGCCGGGTCGAGTTCCAGCCCCTTCTCGCGCAGCGTGGCGGCCGCCGGCGCCCCCTCGTAGCGTCTGAGCACCGCACCTATCTTGGCCATCAGCACCGGATAGGCGAACGGCTTGGTCAGGTAATCGTCGGCCCCCCGCCCGTACCCCTCCACTATGTCCTCGTTCCCCGTGCGCCCCCCGGAGATGATTATGACGGGCATCGCTGCGGTGGCCGGGGAGCCCTTCAGCGAGCGGCAGAGCTCGAAGCCGTCCAGGCCCGGGAGCCCGGCATCCGCTATCACCAGGTCCGGCCTGGAGTCGCGGGCCATGATGAGCGCCTCGCTGCCATTGTCGGTGAATATCACGGAGTAGTCGTGGTTCTCAAGATAACGGCGCATGACGGCCATCATCTGCGCGTCGTCCTCTACCAGAAGTATCTTCTTGTGCGGCATATCGCTGTGGTCGCCGGCGCGCCGGCTACTGTATCCTGGCTACTTTGACTATGGAAATAAAGAGCCCGAGCCGCTTGACGATCTCCGCGAACCTGGCGAAGGCGACGGGTTTGGTCAGGTAGTTGTTGCAACCGGCCCGGTAGCAGGCTTCCACATCCCGCGGGTCGTCGGTGGTGGTCAGCATTATGATAGGCAGCATTTTAAGGTCCTCGTCGCGTTTCAGCCGCTTCAGCACGGCGATCCCGTCCACCTTGGGCATCTTTATGTCCAGCAGCAGCAGGTAGCCCTGGTTCTCCTCCGCCTTCCGGCCTTTCCCCTCCCGGAAGAAGAAGTCCAGCGTCTCCTGTCCGTCCTTCAGCCTTATCGTCGGGTTGTTGACGCCAGACTCCTCCAGCTGCTCGGCTATGAGCCTGGCGTGCCCGTCGTCGTCCTCGGCTATCACTATGGTGACCGGAACATCGTTCTTCATGTTCTCCATTCTCATCCCCTTTCTGCCTTAAGCCTGATCGTGAAAGTGGTTCCGCCCTCCGCGTTGCGCGAGGCGGCTATGGAGCCGCCGTGCCGCTCGACTATGCGCTTGGCCGAGGTGAGGCCTATCCCTTCCCCCTCCACGTCGCCGCTGCTCTCCGAGCGGTAGAACAGGCTCCAGATCTTCCCGTCCGCCTCCTCCTGGGTCAGCCCCCGGCCGTTGTCGGACACGGTATATCTTACAAAACCGCCGTCCTCCGGTTCACCGGCTATCTCTATGACCGGCGGGCGGCCCGGTTCCCTGTATTTCAGCGCGTTGTCCGCCAGGTTGTAGAAGACCTGCGAGAGCTGTAGCCTGTCCCCCTGGCAAGGCGGCAGCGGACCGGCTTTTATCCTTCCCCCCGTTCCGGCCAGCTGGTAGGACAGCGCGGCGTCTATCTCGGAGATCAGCTTGCCCATGTCCACGCGTTCGGGGCGCAGTTCCGCGCGCCCCAGCCGCGAGACCTTGAGCAGCGCGCTGATGAGCGCGTCCATGCGGGAAGCGCCTCCCAGCAGGAAGTCCAGGGCCTCCGGCACCTTCCTTTTCATGATATCCCAGGCTTTGCTTCCCTCCTGCGGTTTCAGCTCGGCGGCCATTTCTACGCAGTATTTCTTGATGTTCTGCGAGAAGCCCTGCACGTTGACCAGCGGGCCGCGCAGGTCGTGGGAGGCCACGTAGAGGAAATCCTCCAGCTCCTTGTTCTTGTCCGCCAGGCTGGCGGCGAATTCCTGCAGGCGCGATTCGGCCAGCTTGCGCTCGGTGATATCCGCCACGGTGCCGACGAAATCCACCGCGCGTCTTTCCGGACCTTCGCCCTTGAACACCGCCGCCCCGTACGCCTCCACCCATTTTACGGCGCCGCCGGGCATGACCACCCGGTACTCGGCCCTGTAAGGCCTGGGGTCGGCGGGGTCCAGCGCGGCCTGCACCTTCGTCCAGACCCCGGGCAGGTCTTCCGGATGGAGGAGCTTCAGTATCTCGTCGTTAGGCTTGCTGTGGCCGTTCACCTCGAATATCCTTTTATAACCGTCGTCGTAGGTGGATACGCTGGACACGGGATCGTAGGACCACCAGCCCAGTCTGGCCGCGTCCAGGGCCAGCTGCCGCTGCCGCGCCAGTTCGCGCAGCTCGCCCTCCATGCGCCTGCGCTCGGTCACGTCCTCTCCGGAGGTCAGCAGGCCCGTTACGCGGCCGTCCGGGTCCGTGCGCATGGCATTGGTCCAGGCTATGGTCCGGCGCTCCCCGCTCTTGGTCACCACGTCGTTCTCGTAATGTTCCACCGGCGCGAGGTCGCCGGAGATGATCTTATGGAACACCTCCTTTACGGCCGCGCGCTGCTCCTCCGGTATGGCGACCTCGAACCAGTTCCGGCCTATCAATTCCTCCCGGGAATAACCGAGCATCTCGCAGCATTTGCGGTTGACCAGGGAGATGGTCTGGTCCGGCTCGAGGGCCAGCATGATGACGCCGATTATCTCCAGGTAGGATTCCGCCTTGAGCTTCTCGGCGAGCACCAGTTTTTCGGCCGTCCTGCTCTCCGTGATGTCCCGGTTCACGCCCACCATGCGCACCGGCTTCCCGGAGCCGTCCCTGTACACTTCCCCGTCCGCCTTTATCTCCCTGACGGCGCCGTCCGGCCAGCGCACCCGGAACTCGATGTCGTATTTCCTATCCCCGGAGAGGGCCAGCCGGAGGGCTTCGTCGCAGCGCTCCCGGTCCTCCGGGTGCACTCCGCCGAACCAGGCCTCGTAGGCGCCTTTGAAATCCTCGCGCCGGACGCCGTACAGTTCGAACATCCTGTCGTCCCACGTAAGCCTGTCCGCCGGGATGTCCCAGTCCCAGATGCCGAGGCCCGCCGCCCCGGCGGCCAGCCTCAGACGCTCGAGCAGCACGGCGCGCTCGGTCTCCGCCGCCCGCCGCTCCGTTATGTCCTGTATGGTGCCTATCATCCGCAGAGGGGAGCCGCCAGGTCCGAAGGTCATGGCGCCGCGTCCGTGCACCCACCGCGTTTTCCCGTCGCTGACGCGGGTTATCCGATATTCCCTGTCGAAGTCCTTGCGCTTCCCGATGACCTCCTCCCACAGGTACTTCTCCATCCTCGCCCTGTCGTCCGGGTGGACCATGCTCATCCAGCCCTCTACGCTGCGGTCATAGTCCGGCCCGATGCCGAAGATCTTGTCCAGGCCTTCGGACGACTCCCACCTGCCTTTCCCGAAATCGGTGGTGTACGAGCCTATGCAGGCCGCATTCTGCGACTCGTTCAGGAAGAAAAGGGTCTCCTGTAGCGTCCGTTCGGCCAGCTTGCGCTCCGTTATATCCTGGGCCGTGCCCCGCAGGCCTGTGATGCGGCCCTTGTCGTCCCGCTTGGTCTCGCTGCGGGCGGTTATCCATCTCGTCCCGTTCTTCGGGTTTACGAGCTCCAGATCCAGCACGTACGGCTCGCCGGTCTTCATGTTCCTCTTGACGGCGGCGTCCAGCCTGGCGGCGCTCTCGGCGGTATATACCTTCAAATGCTCCTTATAGCCGGGCGGCTTCATGGTCGGGTCGAAACCGAAGATGCGGTAATACTCCGGAGACCAGGTTATGGTGTCGGTCCCGGCGTCCCAGTCCCAGCTGCCAATCCTGGCCACGCGCTGGGCCTCCCTGAGGGCGAGCTCGCTCTCCCGTATCTTCTCTTCGGCGGTCTTGCGCTCGGTGATATCCTGCACCGTCCCCACTGAGCGCAGCGGCTTGCCGGCCGGGTCGTAGAACGTCTCGCAGACCTCGTTGACGTGCTTGACCCGGCCGTCCTTCATCAGCAGGCGGTGCGTTATGTTGTACCTGGTCCTGTTCTTGAGGGAATCGGTATAGGCCTTGTTCACCTCTTCCCTGTCATCCGGATGTATGGCGTCCAGGAAGGCCGCGTACGAGGCTCCGAAACGGGACGGGTCTATCTCGAATATGGAGAATATCTCCTCCGACCACCGGAGACCGTTGGAGGCGATGTCCAGCTCCCAGTTGCCTATTTTGGCCAGGCGCTGGGCCTCTTTGAGGGCCGTTTCGCTGGCGCGCAGGCGCTCCACCGCCCGCTCGCGCTCGGTGATGTCGTGGATTATCTCGAAGTTCAGCTCCCTGCCGCCGGAAGGGATGGAGGATGAGCGTACCTCCACCGTCCTGCCGGAGCCGTCCGCCAGGCGGTGCAGCAGGGTGAACAGGTTCTGCTCGCCGCGGAGTATTTTCCCGTGCATCTCGGCTATCTCCGCCCTCTCCAGGCCGTTCATCTTCGCGATGTTCATTCCCACCATACTGGCCTTCGGATAACCGTAGAACTCCTCAGCGGCCTTGTTGGCCTTGACCACCTCGCCGGAAGCCGGGTCTATCAGCAGCATTACCGCGTTATGCTCCTCGAACATCAGCCTGAACTGCTCCTCGCTCCCGGCCAGGGCGAGCTCCGCCTTCTTCCTTTCGGAAAGGTCGCGGATAATGGTCCATATCCCTACAGGACGACCCGCGCCGTCCCGATCCAGCACCGTACGCAGCTCCACCGGCACTATGGTCCCGTCCTTGCGGCGGTACTCCTTCTCGTAGAGGCCGTAAGCGCCTTTGCTTATTATCTCCTCCACTATCCTCTTTTCGGCCTGGCGCCATTTCTCCGGGGTTATGTCCGAATAGCTCAGGCGCCTGAGCTCATCCAGCGTATACCCCGTCAGCTGCTCGAAGGCCGCGTTGCATTCCATGATGTGTCCGGCCATGTCCACGTAGGCGTAGCTGTCGAGCATCTGAGAATATAGGCGGGTGAAACGGGCCTCGGCCTCGCCCAGGCCGGATACGTATTCCGCTTCGCGCCGCATCACCAGCGAATAAACCAGGACCCCGCCGCCGGCCAGCAGCGCCAGCACCAGCGCGAAGAGGATGCTGGTGGTACGGTGCAGCCCGGAGAAGATCTCGGCTTCGTCCTCCTTCGAGATGATGACCCAGTCGGTGCCGGGCACTCTGGAAACGTAGGCCAGCACCTTGACCCCGCGGTAATCCACTCCCCGCATGACGCCGCTGAACCCGCGCAGCCCCGCCGCCGCCGGAAGGGTCTCGTTGGACATCGGGATGCGGAACCTGAGCCCGGTATGGCGGATATGTTTCAGGTCGTTGAGGAAGAGGACGTAGTCGCCGTCCCTGCGCACCAGCAGGGTCTCCGCCGAAGCGCTGCCGGTCGGCCAGGTCCGCATGAACGGGTACAGATAAACGTAAGGGTCTATCGTTATGACCAGGTAGGTTTTCCGTCCCCCGGCCCACGCGGCCAGTATGGCGCCGTGGATCGCGGGCTGCCCGCCCTCATCCAATTCAAGGTCGCCGATGAACGGAGCCTTGCTGTCCCCCATCCTTTTCAGCAGCGCCATGGCTCCGGGACAGACACGCTTGCGGGCGAGGCCAGCACCCAACAGCACTTTGCCGTCGGACGAGCTCAGGTAGGCGGAAGCGTAATGGTTGTTCTTTGCGAAGGCCGCCAGCCTGCCGGACAGGAGACGCAGCTGCTCGCTGCCGGCCTGCCCGGCAGCCACCTGTTCAAGGTAGCCGCCCAGTATCGGGCTGTCCACCAGCGAGGCCAGGCTTTGCTCCCGCTGCTCACGCCAGTAGACGAGGTCCGCCGTTTTAGTGCGGCCGATGGAGGTTAACAGGTCAGACTTCTCCCTGACCACCGCGCCGCGGAAATCGGCGTGATAGATGACGCCGCCGGCCACGATGCCAGCGGAAAAAAGGGCTAACAACACCCACAGGCGCCGCTTGAACCGCAGTAACCCCTGGTCGGGGTGCAGCTCGGCCATATCAGTCCCGTTTCGCCAGCAGCTTCTGCAGCGCCGCGGCCAGCTCCTCGAACTTGTACGGCTTGGGCAGCACGGCGTCGAACCCGTTGCTAGCGTAATCGGCCATCGCGGCGTCGTCGGAATAGCCGCTGGAGGCTATGACCCTGGCGGAAGGGTCGCTCTTCCTCAGCTCCGCCACCGCGTCCTTACCGCCCATGCCTCCGGGAATGGTGAGGTCCATGATGACGGCGTCGAAAGGCCGGCCGGCGGCCTTTTCCTCCGCGTAGCGCCGCAGCGCGGCCCTGCCGTCCTGCACTATTTCGCATTCGTAGCCGAGCTCGCGCAGCATGCGCCGCACCGCTCCCGTAACTATCTCTTCGTCCTCCAGCACCAGAATGCGGCCGGTTCCCCGGCGGATCTCCGCGCTCTTCTCCTGCGCCGCTCTCAGGCAGCGGCCGGTAGCGGGAAGATATATGTCGAAGGCGCTCCCTTTACCGGGAGTGGAGGCCACCGCTATATGGCCGCCGTGGTTCTTGACCACCGACCAGGCCATCGAAAGCCCCAGCCCGTGGCCCTTCTTCTTGGTGGAGAAGTAGGGCTCGAAGATGTGCGACAGATACTCCTCCGGTATCCCTATGCCGGTGTCGGACACCGTTATCTTCACGTATTTCCCGGCCGGCAGCAGAGCGGGCGGCGGCAGTTCCACGCCGTGGTTAGCGGCGGAGAGGCGCAGCGTCCCCCCTCTAGGCATGGCCTGCAGGGCGTTGATCAGCAGGTTGTTAACGGCCTGCTTGAGCTGGGGCTCGTCCCCGTCCACGCTCCAGAGCTCCTTGTCTATTTCCAGCTCCGTGGCCGCGCTGGAGCCGCGGGTGGAAAGGGTGAATATCTCGCGGAGCACCTTCTCCAGGCATATCTCCCTCTTGACCGGTTTTCCGCCCTTGGAGAAGGCCAGCAGGTTGGCGGTGAGGCTCTTGGCCTCGGCCGCCGCGACCAGCGTATCCTTCAGTATGTCCCTGGTATCCGGGTCCCCGCCGCAGCGCCTCTCCAGAAGGGAGATGTTGGCCATAATGCCGGTCAGCATGTTGTTGAAATCGTGCGCTATGCCGCCGGCCAGCTGGCCGAGGGATTCCACCCGTTGCATGTCGGAGATCTCGCGCATCATGCGGTCGGCCAGCTTCTTCTCGGTAAGGTCCCGGAAGAAGATCACCGCCGTCTCCTTCCCGCCGTACCGTATCCGGTGGCTGTGTATCTCCAGCGGCACCAGGCTGCCGTCCATCGCCTCTATTTCTATTTCCATGGGCGGGGCAGATATCCCCTCGTCCACCCCGGCCATCCTGCGTATCAGCTCGGGATGGAAACGCTCCGGGATGCGCTCCAGTATTCCGTGTCCTACGACCTCCTTCGCCGAGGCGGCGCGCGCTATCTCCAGGCCGCGTTTGTTTATATACGCGATATTGCGCCCGTCGCGCAGCACCACGCCGTACGGCGAGGCGTCTATCAGTTCCTGGAACCCCACCTCCGATTCCTTCAGCCGGCTGATATCCGTCCATGAGCCTATGGCTTCGTCCGGAGATACCAGCTTGAGCTGGGCGTGCACCCAGAGATGGCCGTTACCCTTCTTCCTGACCCTCAGGTCGGAGACCACCGTCTCGCCTGCCGCCAGCCTGTGGCGCCCCTCGACCACCAGAGGCAGGTCTTCCGGATGCAACACGCCCTCGAACCAGCCGGGCGCCAGCACTTCCTCGGGGTCATAGCCTATGAGTGCGTGGACGTTGCCGCTTACCCATTCCTGCACGAACCGCCCGCCGGCCAGGCGCAGCTTGAAAATGACCACCGGATTGGCCTCCATCACGTGGGCCAGGTGCGCCGCGGTGCGTTCCAGGGCCGCCTGGGCGGCGGCCCGCTTCTGTTCGCTGTCCAGCGCCTCCAGCGCGAAGGAGATGTCGCCCCGTATCTCGGATAGCAGCTGCATCTCCTCCGGAACGAAGAAATCGGCCTCCGAGGAGTACAGATTGAGCGTGAAGATCACTTTTTCTCCGATGGAAAGAGGGATGGACGCCGAGGAGCGGTACTCCCTCCGGAGGGCCTCCTCCCGCCACGGCTCCATGCGCGGGTCCGTGGCTATATCCGGGCATACGGAGATCTCTCCGGTCCGGAATGAAGTGCCGCTGGGGCCTTTGCCGGTGTCCCCGTTGAGAGTGATCTTGACGCCCTCCAGATAACCTTCTACGTGCCCGGCCGAACAGACGGCTACGAAGCGTCCCAGGTCCGGATCCGGCCTTCCCACCCAGGCCATGCGCATGCCGCCCACTTCCACCGCTATGCGGCAGATCTCCTGCAGCAGCCGCACGGCGTCACGCTCCCTGGCCACGGCCCCGTTGACCTGCGCGAGGAAATTATAGAGGCGCGCGCTCTTGCGCAGCTCCTCCTCGGCCTTCTTCAGATTCTTCTGCAACGCGGATTTTTCAAGGGCCTTGTTTACGGTGCGTAGGAGGTTATCCAGGAAGCGGGCGTCCTTGACTATGTAGTCCAGCGCGCCTGATTTCATGACCTCCACGGCAACCTTTTCGTCCCCGCGGCCTGTGACCATTAAGAACGGCGGCACAGGCACGGACTCTCGCTCCAGGCCGGAGATCAGGTCCAGCGCGCTCATTCCCGGAAGGGAGTAATCGAGCAGCATCAGTTCCGGAGTGCCGCGCGCCAGCATGGCTATGGCGTCCGTGGGGGCGGAGGCTTTGGCTATTGGATAGCCCAGCGGGTAGAGGCGCTGCGCCTCGAGTTCCATGACTCCGGGATCGTCCTCTACGATAAGGATGTACCCGTTCTTGTGGCTGTCTCCCGTCTCCATTGTTACCCCCGCTATGCCGGTCCGCGGTATTTCCGCCGGCCTTCCCCCAAACGCAGAGACCAATATATATAAAATAACCCGGCCTGCCAAGCCCCGGCGCAGGCGGAGCCCGGGCCGCCGGTTCTCAGGCGGCCGGGCCGCCCAGAGGCAGGATCAGGCGCACCATGGCCCCGCCGCCGGCCGCCTTATCCAGCTTAAGGCGGCCGCCGTGCCGCCTGGCTATCTGCTCGCAGACGAAAAGCCCCAGGCCGGTACCGCCTTTCTCCTTGCGGGTGGTCCCGAACGCCTTGACCCCGCCCTCCAGCACCTTGGCCGGAAAACCCGGGCCGTTGTCGGCTATCTCCACCTTAAGGCTGTCCCCATCCACTCCCGCGGAAATGGCCACCACGCCGCCCTGCGGCAGGAAGGAGACGGAGTTCAGTATGGTATTGATGAAGATGCGCTCGAGATGGACCCGGCTCGCTTTTATCTCCGGAAGGTCCGCCGGGATGCGCAGCTCCACCGTGGCGCCGGCCTTCCTGGCCGCGTAGCTGGTCAACATCTCGGCGGATTCGGCTATCTCGCCGAGGCTCACCGGCTCGAAAAGGTATTCCTGGCCGCGTACTATTCCCAGCGCGTTGGCGACCATGGCCTTCGCGAACCTGGCCGCCTTTACGATCCTGTCGAGGTCGCTCTTCGACGGTTTCTCCTCGGCCGAGAAGATCTCCAGGCTCAGCAGTATGACCGAGACGCAGTTCCCCAGGTCGTGCATCACCCCGCTGACCAGCGTTCCGATCTCGTTGGACGAGGCGGTCCTCACTAGCTCCGTCTCTTTCTCGGCGATATCGCGGGTGAGCGTTTCCACCTGCGCCCTCTTGAAGGCGAGGCCGGCCTCGGTGATCTTCCTGGCCTGAGCGGTATTGAAGACCACCCAGGAAGAGGAGGCGAGCACCGCTATCTTGGCCGAAAGCCCCAGCAGGCCGGCCAGGTCGTCCGGCGAGACCGGCCAGCTCATCACCACCAGGCTTATGCCGCAGAGGAAGACCACCCCGGCCGCGTCCTTCAGGCTGGCCATCAGGGAGGCGGCGAACACCGGCAGCAGGTACAACACCCAGAAATAGGAGTCGCCGCCGCCGGAGAACAGGAGGATGCCGGTTATCGTCCAGAGGTTCAGCAGCAGTATGAGGTCTATCAGCCAGAGATTCACCGCGGTGCGACGGCGCAGCAGATAGTTGAAGACGAAGTTGGAACCCAGCAGCGCCAGGAAGCAGTACAGTACCTGGGGATAGACTATCAGCGGGTTCTCGCGATAGAACCACGCAAGCGCGATCATGAAGATGGAGAAGACCACCTCGTATGAATTGCGGGAGAAGTTGGTGACCTGCCCGCGGTCCAATGCCCTGATGAAACCCTTCATTCCCCCCTCCTTCTCGTGTTTTCGCCCTTACTTCCCGATGTCCTCGTTCCAGAGCTCAGGACGCTCCCCAATGAAACGCTCCATCATCTCCCGGCACTCCGGCAGGTCCAGGTTTATCAGCTTCACGAACTTCCGGGAATAGCTCTCCGGACCTTTGAAGGTCCTGTTCTCGCCTATGACCACCGTAGGTATACCGTACAGCAGTATGGCCCCGGTGCACATGGGACAGGGCGAGAGCGTGGAATAGATGGCGCACTTCCAGTAGTCCGCGGCCTTCAGGCGGCCGGCGTTCTCCAGGCAGTCCATCTCCGCGTGCAGTATCGCGGAGCCCCTCTGCACGCGCCGGTTGTGGCCGCGGCCGATTATCTTCCCGCCCTTCACCAGCACGGCGCCTATAGGGATGCCGCCCTCGCGCAGGCCTTTGCGGGCCTCGGCGATGGCGGCCTTCATGAACTTCAGATGCTTCCCCCTCATCCCCTCCCCCTCAGAACACCCTGCAGAATATGCACTTCAGGTACTCGCCCTCCGGATAGTCGGCGGCGACCGGGTGGTCCGGTCCCGCACCGGCCTTCTTCAGTATCTGCACTTTCCTGCCGGCATTGGCGGCAGCACCCCGAAGGATGAAGGAGAACTCCTCCATCGACACCATGCCGCTGCAGGAGCACGTGACGAAAGTGCCGCCCTCCTCCACCAGCGACAGCGCTATGCGGTTGAAGTCGCGGTACTTGAAGATGCCCTTTTCCCTCTCCTCGCGGCTGGAGACCAGCTTGTAAGGGTCCAGCACCACGAGCCCGTAGCGCCTCTTCAGGTCTATCATCTGGCGCATGTAGGTGAAAGCGTCGGCGCAGACCGCGTCCACCTTCACCTTGTTGATATTGGCGTTGCGCTTGCTGGCCTCGCTGGCCTCCGGGTCCAGCTCCACACAGGTGACGGCCTCGGCCCCGCCGAGCTTGGCGGCGTAGACGCCGAAGCCGCCGGTGTAGGCGCAGAGGTCTATCATCTTCTTCCCGGCGGCGAACTGCGAGGCGTAGAGGCGGTTCTCGCGCTGGTCGCAGAAGAAGCCGGTCTTGAAGCCGGAGCGCAGGTCCAGCTCGAACTGCACGCCGTTCTCGGTGATGCGCGTGCGGCGGGGCGGGGCCTCGTCCGGCTTCATCTTGAAGCCCTCCATCTCCTGCGTGTAGGAGGTGGCGCGGTGGTGGAACGAGGCTTCGGGGAAATGCTTCTTGAAGGCCGCCTGGATATTGGGCCACAGGCGGTACATGCCGAGGGAATAGAACTCCAGCACTATCTGGTCCCGGTAGATGTCCGCGGTCAGGCCGGGCAGGCCGTCGGCGAAGTCGTGGACGAGCCGGTAGGCGTCGGTGCGCTGCGGCAGCTTCAGCACGTCGCGGCGCAGCGAGACGGCCCTGTCCACCCTGGAGGCGAAATAGGCGTCCAGGTCGAAGTCCTCCGGGTTCTCGCGGGAGAAGATGCGCAGCGTGATCTGGCTGTGCGGGTTGTACAGGCCGACGCCGTAGGGATTGCCGTTCTTGTCGTAGACGGCCACCAGCTGGCCGGGCTCGGCGCGGTCAGCCTCGGCTATCATGCGCTTGAAGGCGTTCGGTCCGGCCGGAGCGTGGGACAGCTTCACCCTGGGGAGGCCGCCGGCCTTGGAAAATATCTTCTGGACCATAATCAGATTATATCAACATCGGGGCCCGCGGCGTGAATGGTCCGCCGGCATATCGGCGTACGCTCCCGCGAGGAGGTCGGCGCGGCGTATGCCCAGGGCCCTCATCAGCCGGGCGGCCTCGCGGCGGCCCGCGGCGGCGCTCTCGCCCTGGCGCAGCACCACCTCCAGCTCTATGAAGCGGCCCAGGCCTCTCACCTCGTCGAAATGTATCCGGGTGCGGCCCGCGTGGCAGACCAGGCGCTTCTTCAGCACCCGCTTCACGGCTCCCAGCGCGCGGGTCAGCCTTTTCAGCGCGGAGGCCCCGTCCCTTACCGGCAGCAGCACGTAATCCGAGGTCTTCGGCCCCTTCAGTCCTGCCCTGCGGTAGAAGATCAGCCTGGCCCCCGCGCCGCGCTCGCGGCGCAGCTTCAGGCGCCCGTTGGCGCAGTTGAAGAAGGTATCGTCCTGAAAAAGCCTTTCGGTCCTGTCCGCCAGGGCCAGACCCCTGCGCACCTGCTCCGCCCAGTCGGTGGCGCGCGCCTTTATCTCCACGTTCACCGGCATCAGAACCTGTCCAGCAGGAAGGGAAGCGCCGCCAGCGCCGTGCCCACGAGCACCGTGTAGAGGGTTCCCGAGACGAAGAGGGTGTAGCAGAGCAGGCCGACTCCGCAGGCTATCTTAGGCACGTCGGCGGAGGCGCGCCCCTGCTTGAGGTAGACCAGGCCCACCAGCGAGAAGAACAGCGCGGCTATCATGCTGCCGGCGGTCATGCCGGAGAGCAGCCCGCCGGCCTTGCCGGCGGCGGCGGTCCCGGCCAGCTCGCCGATGCCGATAGCGGGATCCATCAGGTATCCATTACCTCGTCGCCGCGGTCCACGCGCTTGCGCTGGCTGTGGTCGAGGATCTTCTTGCGCAGGCGGATGCTCTTCGGGGTGACTTCCACGAACTCGTCCTCCTCGACGTATTCTATCGCCTGTTCCAGGCTCATCACGCGCGGCGGCGTGAGCATTACGGAGGCGTCGGAGGTAGAAGACCGCATGTTGGTCTGCTTCTTCTCCTTGCAGGGGTTTGCCACCAGGTCGTTGCTGCGGCAGTTCTCGCCCACTATCTGCCCCGCGTAGACGTCCTCGCCGGGGGCCACGAACATGGTACCGTGGTCCTGCAGGCTGTTGAGCGCGTAGCTGGCGGTCTTGCCGGACTCCTTGGCCACGAAGACGCCGTTGCGCTGCGGAAGGCTGAAGGAGCCCTCGGGCAGGAAGCCGTGGAAATTGTGGTGCATCAGGCCCGAGCCGCGGGTAGAGGTCATGAACTCTCCCTTGAAGCCTATCAGCGCCCGGGAAGAGATGATGTACTCGAAACGCACGCGGCCGTCGTCCCCGGTCTGCATGTCCTTCATCTGCGCGCCGCGCTGGCCCATGGCCGTCATCACGGCGCCCTGAAACTCCGCGGGAGCGTCGAGCAGGAGCATCTCCACTGGCTCCACCGTCACGCCGTTCTCCACGTGCGTGATCACCGCCATCTTCGAGAGGCAGAGCTCGTAGCCCTCGCGGCGCATGGTCTCGATGAGTATCGAAAGGTGCAGCTCGCCGCGGCCGCTGACCTTGAAGCCGCCGGCGGGCATCTCCTCCACCCTGAGGCCTACATTGGTCTCCTGCTCGCGCAGGAGACGGTCGCGGATCTGCGTGGCGGTGACGAACTTGCCCTCGCGGCCGGAGAACGGGCCGTCGTTGGCGTAGAACTCCATGGAGAGCGTGGGCTGCTCTATTTCCAGCGTGGGGAGGACCCCGGGGTTCTCGGCGTCGCTTACCGTGTCCCCCACTTCTATGCCCTCGAGCCCGGCCACGGCCACTATGTCGCCCGCGCGCGCCTCCTTGATATTTACGCGCTCAAGCCCCCTGTAGCCCATCAGCTGCATGACCTTGCGGTTAGCGGGCGTCTTCGAGGGAGAGCCCATGGCCACCTGCTGGCCCGCGGCTATCCTGCCCTGGACGATGCGCCCGATGCCGATGCGGCCGGTATAGGAGCTGTAGTCGAGTATGGTGACCAGCATGCGCAGCGGAGAGTCCTCCAGGTCCAGCGGACCGGGGACGTGTTTTATGATGGCCTCGAAAAGCTCCCTGAGGTCGTGGGTCTTCACATTGTGGTCGTGCGAAGCCCAGCCGTCGCGGCCCACGGCGTAGATCACCGGGAAGTCGAGCTGCGCGTCGGTGGCGCCGAGCTCCATGAACAGCGCGAAGACCTTGTCAAGGGCCGCGTGCGGGTCGCAGTTGGGGCGGTCCACCTTGTTGATGACGACTATCGGGCGCAGGCCGAGCGCGAGGGATTTCTTGAGGACGAAGCGGGTCTGTGGCATCGGGCCGTCGAGCGCGTCCACTAGCAGCAGCACGCCGTCCACCATGCGCAGCACACGCTCGACCTCGCTGCCGAAGTCGGCGTGGCCGGGGGTGTCCACGATGTGTATCGTGGTATCGCCGTAACGCACAGAGGTGTTCTTCGAGAGGATGGTTATGCCGCGCTCGCGCTCGAGGTCGTTGGAGTCCATGATGCAGATGGCCTCCTCGCCGGCCTTGTCGGTGAAGGCGCCGGTCTGCTTGAGCATGGCGTCGACGAGGGTGGTCTTGCCGTGGTCGACGTGGGCTATGATGGCTATATTGCGCAGGTCCTGCCTGCGCTTGGCGTTATCTTGTTGCATTTACTTCGTTCGCTCCTTGAAATCCCGTACGGTCTTCGGGGAATAGTCCGTCAGGCACGGCGTCGGCCACACCGTGGCCGCGCCTCGACACTCGGCCTCGGCGCTTCGCAAGCCTCGGCCTGCGCGACGGCCTTCCGGACTATTCCCCTCAGCCCGTTACGCTGAATGTCTCTCAATCCGCTCACTGCGCCGCACCGGGGGCACTGTCCAAAGTCTCCAGCTCCTGCGTCCAGGCGGCTATCTTGGCCTCGAGGACCGCTATCTTGTCCCCGAGCTCCTTCACCTGCTTGTAGTCCGCGTGTATGGCCGGGTCGGACATCTTCGCCGCCAGGTTCTCCACCGTCTTCCGGGAGTACTCTATTTCCTTCTTCAGCTTCTCGGCCTGCCGGACCTTCTTGCGGGCCTCGGCCTCCTGGCGCTTCTTCTCCTCGTAATCCTGCGAGGGCGCCGGCTTGTCCGGCTCGGCGGTCCTGCGCTTCTCCCCGGGGGCCTCGCGCGCCAGCTGGTCCTGGCGGTAGCGGAAATAGTCGTAGTTGCCGGGATATACGGTGGTCTTGCCCCCGTCTATGTGCACTACGGAATCGGCCAGCGCGTTTATGAAGTAGACGTCGTGGCTGATGAAGCAGAGCGTGCCCTCGAACTCCTTCAGGGCCGCTATCAGCGCGTCCACGCTGGCCATGTCGAGGTGCGTGGTGGGCTCGTCCATCAGCAGCACGTTCGGCGGGTCCATCAGCAGCTTCACCAGCATCAGCCGGCTCTTCTCTCCGCCGGAGAGGACCTCCGTCCTCTTGTAGACGTTGTCGCCGGGGAACAGGAAGGTGCCCAGCACGGTGCGCACCATCAGCTCGGGGTTCATCCGGTCGTTGTCCATCGCCTCCTGCAGCACGGTCTTGCGCGGGTCCAGTATCCCCTCGCGGTGCTGGGAGAAATAGCCGGTCTTGACGTTCAGGCCCAGCGCGCGCTCGCCGGTGTCCGGCTCTATCACGCCGGCGAGCATCTTCAGCAGCGTGCTCTTGCCCGCGCCGTTGTGGCCGACGAAGCACATCTTCTGGCCGCGCTCGAGCGTAAAGTTGAAATCGTCGTAGACCCTGATGTCCGGGTGGCCCGGCACGTGGTAGGTCTTATTAATGTCCTTGAGCTCCAGGACCTTGGTGCCGGTACGGGAGGGCTGAGGGAAGCGGATCTTGACGGTCTTGGTCTCGGCCGGCAGTTCTATGCGCTCCAGCTTTTCCAGGCGCTTGAGCATGCTCTGCGCGCGGTTGGACGTGGAGACGCGCGCCCGGTTGCGGGCGACGAAGTCCTCCATCTGCGCTATCTGCTCCTGCTGCAGGCGCCAGGCGGAATAGAGCTTGCGCTTCTCCTCCTCGCGCTGCTCGAGATAATGTTCGTAGTCGCCGTGGTAGATGCGCAGTTTGTGCTCCTGCAGCGAGACTATGGCGCGGCAGATCCTGTTGATGAAGTCGCGGTCGTGCGAGATCACGAAGATGGCGCCCTGGTAGGACTGCAGGTAATCCTCCAGCCACAGCAGCGAGTCCAGGTCGAGGTGGTTGGTGGGCTCGTCGAGCAGCAGCAGGTCGGGCTTCTTCAGCAGCAGCTTGGCCATCGCGACGCGCATGGCCCAGCCGCCGGAAAGGGTGTTCACCTTGCGGGTGAACTGCTCCACCGCGAAGCCGAGGCCCATCAGGATGGCCTTGCCCTCGGCCTCCAGGCGGCCGTCGAAATCCTCCGCTCCGTCCAGCACTTCCTCCACGACCGTCCTGTCCGAGGTCGGGGGATTCTCCTGCGGAAGATAGCCCACCACCACGCCCTTCTTGAACTGTATATCACCCTCGTCGGCTTCTTCGGTCCGGAGCATCATCTTGAAGAGCGTGGACTTGCCGGCCCCGTTAGGGCCCACCAGCGCGAAGCGGTCCCCCTCGTTGACCTGCAGCGAGGCCTCCTCGAACAGGACCTGCGAAGTGAAGGATTTGGATACGTTCCTCAGGGTAATCATAGAAGCGCGGCGCCCCGGGGGCGCGAAAGCAGTAAAATTCGCCGGGAACTGATGAACTGCGGGTCAGGATGCCGGAACTGCCTGTCGTATATATTTTACCATTTTAGCCGCTCGTCTTTCTTTGCGCCGGCAAAAAATGTAGACTTCGGTGAGCGAAGGCCGCTAGCGGCCCGCGAGTTCACGGAGGTCGGACTATGTTCAGCACCATAATAAACGTGGCCTGGGCGCTCTTCTTCGCGCTGGCCGGCGGCCTGGCGGGAGCTTTCCTGCTGATCTGGATATCGGCGCATCTCCCGGCCGTATTCGACAAGTTCACGCCCGAGCTGGACGAGGGCAAGGAGATACTGCGCGGCAACAGGGCGGTGGCGGACTATTTCGGCCGCATCGTGTCCGCCGCCATACTCGGTGTCAGCATCATCATCGCGGCCGCCGTGCTCGGCGGTCTCATCGCGGCGCTTTACTGATGAAAGGGCTCTTCCTCTCGGCGGCGCTGCTGATGGCCGCCGCCCCCGCCTGGCCCCGCGCCGGGGGAGGAGGAGGCGGGGGAGGCGGCTGCTTCCCCGCCGGCACTCCCATCCTCACCCCGGCCGGCGACGTCCCGATAGAGAGGGTCCGCCCCGGGGACACCGTGCTCGCTTTCTCCAACGACCGTTTCGTGAAGATCGAGGTGCTGAAGTTCATCAAGAAGACCGACCGCCTCGTGAAGATAGCGACCAGCCGCGGCAGCCTGGTGGCCACCGCGGAACATCCGCTGCTGACCCGTTACGGCTTCGCCGAGGTCAGGAACCTGGAGAAGGGCGGGGCAGTGGCGGTCCTCCAGGAGGGCGAACGGGTCTGGGCCCGGATAAAGTCCATCAAACCGGCCGGCGTGGCCGAGGTTTACAACCTGGAGGTCGCGCCGCCGCACACCTTCATCGCCGGGGGCTTCATAGTCCACAACAAGGGAGGCGGCTTCGGCGGAGGCGGACATTACTACGGCGGCCGCTATCACAGCCGCAAGACCACTCTTTTCGATTACATCTTCTACGGCCTCATGCTGGTGGTCCTGGCCTTCAAATGGGCGGGACAGAACCTGTACGGCGGAAGCCGGTCAGGAGGCGGCAAGCTCCCGCAGAGCGCGGTGGCGGCCAAGGCCGGCGAGACCGCCGCGCTGATGGAGAGCCTAGCCCCCTCCGCCCCGGAATTCGCTCCGGAGCCGCTGCGCGGCGTGGTCAGGGACATCTTCTTCAAGGTGCAGGACGCCTGGCAGAAAAGGGATTACAGCGGCCTGGAGGACATCATGCTCCCGTACCTGCGCGCCGGCCACAGTTCTAAGGTCGAGAACATGCGCCGGCGCGGCGAGATCAACATGATGGAGGACGTGTCGGTCACGCGCATAGATTTCGTCCACGTAAGCTGCCCGGCCGAAAAGGAAGGCCGCGCCTTCACCGCGCTGATAACCGCGTCGGCCAGGGACTATACCATAGACGAGAGCACCGGCTCGCTGATCAGCGGCAGCAGGCTCTCCTCCGACTTTCAGGAGTTCTGGACCTTCCACCAGCTTAACGACCGCTGGGCCCTGGCCAGGATAGACCAGGTGGGCGAGACGGATTACCTCGGCGCGCCCAACAGGACCGAGGGCCTCGCGGACAGGCCGGCCTCCGTCCGGACGGCCGGCGCGGCGGCCGTGGCCGCGCTCGGCGACCCTGGCGCTTTCCCCATGCCCATGGGGCATCCCGGGGACGTTCCGCTCGCCTCTCCCCCGATGCGCCCGCCGGTGCTGCCGGCGGAAGGCCCTGGGAGCGGCTTCCGCCCACACCGGCAGGACCCGCTGCCGGCCGCCTCCGCCCGCAACGTCACCGCCGCTTCCCGCTGGGACCGCCAGAAGATGGAGATAGCGGCCACGCTGGCTTTCGAGAGCATCTATACGGCCTGGGGAGCCAACGATCCGGGCGGCCTGAGCGCGGACTTCGTCTCTGCCGAGGCCCTGGCCAAGCTGCGCAGGCTGATGGACGCGCGGAAGGCGGAAGGCATCACGTTCGGGCTCGACAGCTTCTACACGCGCCGCGCCGAGGTGGTCCTGACGTCCCCGGCGGAGAAGAACCCCCTGCGCCTGGACGAGTTCACCGCGAGGATAACCGCCACCGCCCAGCGCTCGATGCGCCGCAACGGCAGGGAGCTGCACCACGACTCTTCGCCCGAGCCCTTCACGGAATACTGGGTGTTCGGCAGGCAGAACGAAAGCTGGAAGATGCGGGATATCCTGCCGCGCATGGACCAGTCGGGCGAGGACAGAACCAAGGACGGGGCCCCGAACCCGTCGCAGATAGAGTGGTACTGGGAAGCGGCCTGAGCGGCTGGCTCAGCCGATGAGCCTGACCTTGTAGCCGGCGGCCTCGAGCTCCGCCTTCACGAAATCCCGCCTGTCGCCCTGTATCTCCAGCGCGCCGTTCTTCACGGCCCCGCCGGCGCCGAGCCGCTTCTTGAACTTCCTCAGCAGCTCTTCCTTCCCCTCCGGGTGCATAGGGAGCTTTTCGACGTAGGTCATGCCGCTGCCTTTGCCGGTCTTCCGGAACGAGACCCTTACCGGCTCCGTCTGCGTCCGTTTTCGCAGCTCGCCGGCCAGGCCTTCCGCGCATTCGCAAGGCAGCTTGCCGCAGTTGGGGCATTTTACCGGCCCGCCGGGCCCCGTGGAATAGACCAGCCTGCCGTTATCGGCGCTCATCGGGCCGCCTTTGCCGCGGCGGCCGGTTTGGCCAGCAGGCGCTTCAGTTCCTTCATGTCGGCCTGGAAGGTCTTGCTCTTCCTGTATTTGGCGTAAAGCAGGTCGCCGAGCTTCTTGCCGGCCTCGATGTCCGAGGGATGGTGCACGCCGCCTATGACCCTGTTAAGGGCGGCCTGGTCGGCGCGCTTCATGAACTCGGTCCGCCTCGCCGGCACGAGGTCGGAGAGGATGAGGCCGAATACCCTGGAGATGGTCGAATGCCCGCTGGGGTAGGAAAGGCCGCCGTCGCGGCCGGCGCAGGGCTGCAGCGCGGGGTCGCGCAGGAACGGGCGCGGCCTGTTGAACCGCTCCTTCAGGTACACCACCACCCCGTCCGTCTCCTTCCTGACCCGCTTGAAGACGGCCTCGGCCTCCTCCGGCAGCGGTGACGGGAACGGGCTGATGTCCCCGAAGAACTCGTTGAAGCGGGCGTAGCGCTGGGCCCTGACGGCCTCGCACTGCGCCTCCGTATGCTTCACCTGCCAGTCGAAGACGGCCTTGAGGTCCGCCCTGTCCGCCGGGGAGCCCGGCGCCGGAGGCGGCGGGAAGTCGGGTAACTGCTGCTGGTCGGCGGTTATATAATAGGTAGTATGCTCAACCACCCATTCCCCGCAGAGAGCGGGAGCGGCCAGGAGCAGCGGAACGGCGGCTAAAAGCAGCAATTTCCTGAGTTTCATGAGGAAATTGTACAAAACGGGGGCCCTGCCCGCTATTCCCCCGGGCCCGGAGAAAAAGATATACTAGCTGTATACCGGTGAGACAGGAGAAACCCATGCCCGAAGTTAAAGAGAGGACAGCCATGAAGAACGATTTCAAGGTCAAGGATATCTCGCTGGCCGATTGGGGCCGCAAAGAGATAGAGATAGCCGAGAAGGAAATGCCCGGCCTGATGGCCATCCGCGAGAAGTATTCCTCCAAGAAGCCCCTGAAGGGCGCGCGCGTGATGGGCTCGCTGCACATGACCACGCAGACCGCCGTGCTGATAGAGACGCTCTCCGCCCTCGGCGCCGAAGTGCGCTGGTGCTCGTGCAACATCTTCTCCACGCAGGACCAGGCCGCGGCCGCTATAGCCAAGGCCGGCATCCCGGTGTTCGCCTGGAAGGGCGAGACGCTCGCCGAGTACTGGTGGTGCACCGAAAGGGCGCTCGACTTCGGCGGCGGCAAAGGTCCGCAGCTGATAGTCGACGACGGCGGCGACGCCACGATGATGATACACCGCGGCTACGAGGCCGAGAACGACGCCAAGGTCCTCGACAGGAAGACCTCCGGCGAGGACGAGCTGGAGCTCAACAACTGCCTTAAAGCCATACTGAAGGCCTCCCCTAAGCGCTGGCACGGCGTCGCCAAGGACTGGAAGGGCGTCTCCGAGGAGACCACCACCGGCGTGCACCGCCTCTACCAGATGCACGAGGCCGGCAAGCTGATGGTCCCGGCCATCAACGTCAACGATTCCGTGACCAAGTCCAAGTTCGACAACCTCTACGGCTGCCGCGAGTCGCTGGCGGACGGCATCAAGCGCGCCACCGACGTGATGATAGCCGGCAAGGTGGCCGTGGTCTGCGGCTACGGCGACGTGGGCAAGGGCTCGGCCAAGTCGCTGCGCGGCTTCGGCGCGCGCGTCATAGTGACCGAGATCGACCCCATCTGCGCGCTGCAGGCCGCGATGGAGGGCTTCGAGGTGAAGACCGTCGAGGACACGCTGGGAGAGGGCGACATCTACGTCACCACCACCGGCAACAAGGACATCATCCGCCTCGAGCATATCCTGAAGATGAAGGACCAGGCCATAGTCTGCAACATCGGCCATTTCGACAACGAGATCCAGGTGGACGCGCTGAACCACGCCAAGGGCGTCAAGCGCGTCAACATCAAGCCGCAGGTGGACCGCTACGACCTGCCCGGCGGCAAGGCCATCTACCTGCTGGCCGAGGGGCGCCTCGTGAACCTGGGCTGCGCGAAGGGCCACCCGTCCTTCGTGATGAGCAACTCCTTCTCCAACCAGACGCTCGCGCAGCTGGAGCTCTGGACCAAGAAGATGGACGTCGGCGTGTACCGCCTGCCGAAGCACCTCGACGAAGAGGTGGCCCGCCTGCACCTTGAGAAGATAGGCGTGAAGCTGACCAAGCTCACGCAGGCGCAGGCAGACTACATCGGCGTGAAGCAGGAAGGTCCGTACAAGCCGGAGCACTACCGCTACTGAGCCCTGCTGGGAATAAAAAAAGCCCGGGACTTCTCCCGGGCTTTTTTTTCGCCGCCGGCCTCACTTCAGCGTTATCCTGAACCTGAAGGGCCCGCCTTCCGGCCCCGCTTCCACGGTGTTATCGCCGCTTGCAAGCTCCAGCTCCCTCCTGCCGGAAGAGCCGCCTATCCGCTCGCCGTTGACCAGCGTGCCGGAGTGGCTGCCCCTGTCCACCACGAAGAAAGAGGCGCCGCGGCATTCTACGGAGAAATGGTTCCTGGAGACCCCGAAAGGCTCCTTGTCCGGCAGATAGAGGTCGTTGTGGGACAAAGCGTCGTTCACGAAATTCTCCGTCTTCCGTCCGACCTTGAACGGAAAAGTCCTGACCTCCAGCTCCGCCTTCCCCAGCGCGGCCGAGGCCTCGGCGGTAAACCCCGACAGGAACACCCGCCCCTCGACGTACTGTTCCTCGGGCAGGGAGACGCTCAGTTCCATTATCTTCTGATTGGCGCTGCGCAGCCGCTCGAAGATGGTCTTCAGGATGAACATGAAGAGCTCCGGGTCTGAGGAGGAAAGGGAGGCGAACTCGTCAGGGCCGACCACCACTGCCTCGGTGTCCTCCAGCGCCTCTACACTGGCCGAACGCGGCCTGTCGTCCAGCATGCCCATCTCGCCGAAGATCTGGTTCCTGCCCAGCACGGCCAGAGGCACCTTGACCCCGTCCTTCATGCGGAAGACCCGCACCTTGCCGCTGGTGATGAGATAAGCCTCGCTGCCGCGGCTCCCCTCCTCCATTATCAGCGAACCTTTCTTGAAAGTGGCTTTCATGCTCCCCCCTCGCAAAGCGAACCCTGCCGCCTGGCGGCGGGCATTGAAATGATATCAAAAAGGGAACGGTAGCGGCGCGCGGGGAGCCTATACGGGGGACGCGGTCCAGGAGGAGATGATGCCGCGTGAAGCGGCGATCATGTCCGGCAGCGCCCGCCTCGCTTCCGGGGTAAGGGATTCCCTGAAAACGGTGGGGTCGTGCACTTCCATGCATACCACCCTGAGTTCCGAAGGGAACTCCAGCCCGAGGCGCTCGGCCAGGTCCAGCAGCTGCGGCAGGCCGGCGGCGTGCTGTGAGGGCGCCACGCAGCGCCTGAAATCCTCCCTGTCCCAGCGAAGTATGGTGCCCGGCGGGCAGAGGCCCGTATAGGCCGCGTCGAGTATCAGCACCCTCCTGTAGGCGGCCATGTGGTCAAGGAGCGGCAGGCCCGCCTCTCCGGTGGGCAGGATATCCGCCCTGTCCCCGAACTCCTCCCGCAGGGCGACGGCGGCGTGGAAGGCCACGCCGTCGTCCCCGAGCATGTCATTGCCCAGCGCCAGCACCAGCGGCTTATTTATGCAGTAGGTCATCAGACTTACAGAGCGCCAGCGGATGGCAGGGATATGACCGTCAGGCACGCGGTCGGCGCGCTGTGCAAGCGCCTCCCTGCGCGAAGGCCTTCCGGCCCATATCCCTGCCATCCGAACGCTGACACCACAGCCTCATTACCCGTTCCATTCATATACAGCCAGGCAATCCACTCCGGCGGCGGGGACGCGCCTCGGGCCCTCCTCACTCCCCCCGGGCCTTGCGCACGTACCCCGCCTGCGTCGTCTTCAACGCCAGATCTCCTTTATGACCTCCCCCTTCATAGTGCGCAGCGTCACCTGCAGCGGCATCTCGCCCGGCAGCGTATGCGTGGCGCAGCCGAAGCACGGGTCATAGGCCCTGAAGGCCATCTCCACCATGTTCAGCAGGCCGTCGTTCACCTTCCCGCCCTTGATGAGCCCCTTGGCCGCCTTGTCCACGCTCATGGCTATGCGGGCGGAGTTGTTCAGCGTGGCCACTATCAGGTTGGCCCTGGTGATCACCCCCCGCTCGTCCGTCTCGTACTGGTGTATCAGCGTGCCGCGCGGTGCCTCCACCACGCCAACCCCGAGTCCCGGGGTCTTGGTCGGCAGCGTGCGGAACTCCTTCGACGTTATTTCCGGATCGTTAGTGAGCTCCACCATGCGCTCGGCGGCCTGCAGCATCTCGACCACGCGGGCCCAGTGGTTGGCCAGCGTGTGGTGCACCGGTTTGCCGCCCAGCACCTGGAAATACTCCTCGTAGGCCTTCTGCGCCTCGGGCGTGGCCATCCCGTCGGCCACGTTCAGCCGCGCCATCGGGGCGACGGCGTAGACCCCGCTGGAGCCTCCCTCCGCGAAGCCGTGCCAGCCCACTTTTTTAAGGAAAGGGAACTTGATATAGCTCCAGGGCTCCACGTGCTCCGCTATATGCTGCAGGTAGTCCCTCACGGGGAACCGGGCGAACTCCTTCCCCTCCGGGTTCACTACGCGGATATCGCCGTCGTAGAAGTTTACCTTGTTCTGCCCGTCCACCAGGCCCATGTAGTAGGTCTTGTGGGTGTAGGCGTCGGAGGTTATCAGGTTCACGTATCCGGGGTTCTTCAGGACTATGTCGTGGAAGACCTGCAGCGTGAACCGCGCGAACTCGAGGCCTTCCTTCGCGATCTCCCTGAAGGCCGGGAGCTGTTCCGCCGAGATGCCCTTGGCCACCCCGCCCGGCAGGCCCATCACCGGGTGTATCACCTTGCCGCCGGCGTAATTGATGATCTCCCTGATCCGCCGCCGCATCGAGATGACCTTCTTGCCCACGTCCAGGCCGACCTTGCCTATCACGCCAAGCACGTTGCGCAGCTCCTTCGGCGCGTCCGGCCCCACGATGAAGTCCGGCCCGCCCAGGATGTAGAAGTGTATCGCGTGGTCCTCCAGCATGAAGGCGTTATAGACCAGTTCCCTGATCTTGCGCCCCACCGGGTGGCATTCCACGCCGTAAAGGTCGTCGAGCGCCTTCGCCGAGGCCATATGGTGGGCCGTCGGACAGACGCCGCAGATGCGCGAGGTGATCTGCGGCATGTCCTCGGCGGGGCGGCCCCTGCTGAACACCTCGAAGCCGCGCAGCTCCGGTATCTGCAGGTAAGCCCGGTCCACGTCCCCCTTGTCGTTCATGAAGATCTCTATCTTGCCGTGCCCCTCCAGCCTCGTTATAGGGTCTATCGTGACCGAGCGGCGGCCGGAGTTCGCGTTCTTGTGCGCCTGGTTCCAGACTTCCTGGGCTGTCTTTTCCATTGTCCTTCTCCTTAGTTGATCTTGCGCCTCAGCAGGCTCTTGGCAAGGCCATAGCGGTAGAAAGTGCCTACCGGGTCCGGCACGCCGTCGAGCGCGGCGTCGATCTCCCCCGGCTCTTTGGCCGCCAGGTTGGAGAACACCGACGAGATGAACTTGGCGCCGTGGTCGCGCACCTTGGAGGTGGGCCCGAAGCAGCCGGTGCAGGGCATGTTGCCGCCGGGACAGAGCGCCTCGCAGCCGGCGCGGGTGGCCGGGCCCATGCAGAGCAGCCCCTGCGCCAGCATGCACTTCTCCGGGTCTATCTGCACCTGGTGCGGCCGCTTGAACTCCTTTATCGACAGGTCGGCGGGCTTGGAATCCTTGCGCTTGCACTGGTCGCAGAGCGCCACGTCGGGCGAGAGCACCGTCCCTTTCGGCGGCAGGTTCCCGGTCAGCAGCGCGCCTACGGCCTCCTGTATCAGCTTGGGCGTCGGAGGGCAGCCGGGAAGGTAATAGTCCACGTCGATGACCTCGTCCAGCGCCCGGACCATGCCGCGGAACTCGGGCAGCGTGAGCGCCCGGCCCTCCTCCGCGTGCGCGGTGGCCGGGCGGGACTTGGCCGGGTTCTCCACGCTGGGGCAGTCCTCGTAGACGTACTTCAGTATGTCCTCCCTGGCGGACTGGTTGGCCAGGGCCGGGATCCCGCCGGAATTGGCGCAGGCCCCGAAGGAGATCACGAACGCGCTCTTCTTCCTGAGCAGGCGCGCCCACTCCTCCTGCTCCGAGGTGCGTACCGCCCCGTTTATGAAGGAGACCGTTATGGACTTGTCCGCCCGGGCCTCGATGTCTTCCTTCTTGAAGTCCATCGCCACGGGCCAGAGCACAATGTCCACGGCTTCCACCACCTTCAGTATGTCCTCGGCGAGGTCCACGACAGCCTCTTCGCAGCCGCCGCAGGACGCGCACCAGTAAAAAGCTACCTTAGGCTTGTCAGGCATGGATCTTCTCCTCCTCGGCCTCGGAGGCCTTCACGCGGGCCTCCAACTCCTCTATCTCCTTGTCCCACTCCCTGAACTTGCCGGGCAGGTCCAGCGGGCCGAGGGAGCGGACCTTCTCGGTCATCTCGTTGACCACGGAGCGGACCTTGTCCCCCTCCGCGCCGGAGATCCACTCCAGCCGGAAGCGGCCGTCCTCGACGCCCATCGCCTTCAGCATCCGTTCCAGCATCTTCATGCGGCGCAGGGTCTTGTAGTTGCCCTCGGCGTAGTGGCAGTCGCCCGGATGGCAGCCGCCCAGCAGCACGCCGTCGGCGCCTTTCGCGAAGGCCTCCACCACGAACTGCGGGTCCACCCGGCCGGAGCACATCACCCGGATCACGCGGACGTTGGGGGCGTATTTCAGGCGCGACACGCCGGCGAGGTCCGCCGCCGTGTAGGTACACCAGTTGCAGAAGAACGCCACTATCTTCGGTTCGAATTTCACGGTACTCATTTCGCAAGCACTCCTTCGATCTCGCTGAAGATCTCATCGTCGCCGAACAGGTTCTGCGTTATGGAGCCCGAAGGGCAGGCCGCCGCGCATACCCCGCATCCCTTGCAGAGCACCTCGTTGATCGCGGCCTTCCGCTTCGCCTCGTCGAACGATACCGCGCCGTACGGGCACAGCGGCACGCAGGTCTTACAGCCGCTGCACTCAGCTTCCGCCACCGCGGAGGTGTTGGGTTCCAGCTCTACGTGCCCGGCGTCTATCAGCGCCAGCGCCTCGGCCGCGGCGGCCCCGGCCTGGGCCACCGTGTCCGGGATGTCCCTCGGGCCCTGGCAGGCCCCGGCTATGTAGACCCCGTCGGTGAAGGTGTTAACGGGGGCCAGCTTTGGGTGCCGCTCCTGGAAGAAGCCCTCGCTGCCGCACCCTATGTTGAAGCGGCGGCGCACCTCCTGCGCGTCCGCCTGGGGCTCCAGCCCCGTGGAGAGCACCACCATGTCCACCGGGATCCTGCGCACTATGCCGGCCAGCGTGTCCTCCACGCGCATCACGAGCTTGCCCTCCTCCTCCGGGCTCACCGCCCAGTCGGTCACCTCGGCGACGCGGCCGCGCACGAAGTGCACGCCCTCGCCCAGCAGCTTGTCGTAGAACTCCTCGTAGGCCTTGCCCGGGGCGCGCATGTCGATGTAGAAGTTGTACACTTCCGCCCCCGAGTGCTCCTTGATCAGGTGCGCGAGCTTCAGCGAGTACATGCAGCAGACGCGGGAGCACCATTTATTGCTCTTCTCGTCGCGCGACCCGACGCAGTGGATGATGCCCACCGCCTTCGGCTCGCGCCCGTCGCGCAGCTTTATCTCTCCGGAGGTCGGGCCGGAGGCGTTCACCAGGCGCTCTACTTCCAGCGCCGTGTAGACCCCCGGGTAGCGGCCGTAGCCGTACTGCTTGTCCTTCTTCGCGTCGTAGGTCCTGAAGCCCGTGGCCAGCACTATGGAGCCGACCTGGATCTCCTCGGACCGCTCCTTCTGCCCGAAATCGAAAGCGTTGCGGTCGCAGACCGAGGCGCATTTCTTCTGGCACTTCCCGGTCTTGAGCTGCAGGCAGGTCTCCGGGTCCACCAGCACCACCTTGGGCGTAGCCTGCGGGAAGTCTATATAGACCGGCTTGCGTTTTCCGAGGCCCTGGTTGAACTTGTCGTGGAACTTGGGCTCCTTGTAGACGCAGGCGTCTATGCATTCCATACAGCCCACGCAGAGGTCCTCGTTGACGTAGCGCGGCTTGCGCTTCACGGTCACCTTGTAGTTGCCGACGTAGCCCTCCACCTTCTCCACCTCGGACCAGGTCCAGAGACGGATGTTCGGATGCGCCTTGACGGCCGACATCTTCGGCGTCAGGATGCAGGCCGCGCAATCCAGCGTCGGGAAGGTCTTGTCGAACAGGGCCATGTGCCCGCCTATCGTGGCCTCTTTCTCCACCAGCGTGACCTTCTTGCCGGCGTTGGCCAGCGTGAGCGCGGCGTGTATGCCGGCTATGCCGCCGCCTACCACCAGCACGTTCGGGTCCACCGGCACGCGCTTGCGTTCCAGCGCCCTGTGATGCACGACGCGCGCCACGGCCGCGCGGGCGAGGTCCTTCGCCTTCTCCGTGGCGGAGGCCCTGTCCGTATGAACCCAGGAAGCGTGCTCGCGTATGTTGACCATCTGCACCCGGAACGGGTTCAGCCCGCCCTTGGCGGCGGCCTTGCGGAACGTCTCCTCGTGCAGGTTCGGCGAGCAGGCGGAGACGACGATGCGCTCCAGGCCGTACTTCTCTATGTCGGAGGCTATCAACTCCTGGCCCGGGTCCGAGCACATGTACTTGTAGTCCCGCGCCACCGCCACGCCCGGCAGCCCGGCCGCGTACTCCCGCACGGCGGCTACGTCGATCGTGCCGGCTATGTTGCTGCCGCAGTGGCAGATGTAGAAGCCTACCCGGGGCAGGCCGTTGGTCTTATGGTCTTTTTTCGGCATCTTTATCTCCCCGCCAGGGCGGCTTGCGCGGGTATTATCCCGCGCCCGATCCCCAGCTCGTCGGCGTCCAGGCCCATCGCCAGCCCTATCAGCTGCGTGAAATAGAGCACCGGCATGTTCGGGCGCCCGAATTTTCCCGCCATCTGCCCCTGGTAGGCGTCAAGATTGAACTGGCAGAGGGGGCAGGGCGTAACAAGGGCCGCGGCCCCCCGTTTCTTGGCCTCATTAAGGATAATATAGGCGAGCCGCAGGCCCGCGTCCGGCAGCGTGCCGGTCAGGCTGCCGCCGCAGCAGTGGGTCTTCAGCGGCCAGTCCACGCACTCGGCGCCGCAGGCCTGCATCAGCCTGTCCATCGTAACCGGGTCGTCCTGGTCGTCGAAGGTCGCGAACGGCCTTACTATCTGGCAGCCGTAATAGGAGGCCAGCTTCAGCCCTGACAGCGGCTTCTTGACGCGCTTCCTGATCTCATCGAGGCCGATGTCGTTGACCAGCACGTCCAGCGGATGCCGCACTTTCACGCCTTCCCGGTAATCCAGGCCGCCGGCCTTCAGCGCGCCGGTAACCTTTCGCTTCAGTTCCGGGTTCTCGCCCAGGCCCCTCATGGTCTTGTTCAGCACCAGGTAGCACGCGCTGCACGGGGCCATCACGTCGGCCCTGTCGCGGGCGGCTATAGCCAGGTTGCGGCCGGCCAGCGCGTAGGACTTCGTCTCGTCCACCGACATATAGGCCGTGGCGCCGCAGCAGTTCCAGTCCTCCAGCTCCCTGACCTCGACGCCGAGCGCCCTGAACACGGCCAGGAAGGACTCCTCGTAGGCCCGGCCGGAGCCCTTCAGCGAACAGCCGGGAAAATACTGGTATCTCATTTCGCAGCCTCCTTGCTCTCCTCTGAATCTATGGCCTCCAGCACCCTGCGGAGCTGGCCGCGGGCCTCGATGCCGTGCGGCACGAAGGACATCCGCCCTTTCCGCATCAGGCCCAGGCCCACGCCCGCCATGTCGAGGAACCGCAGCCAGTTGGTGCGCAGGAAGAGGTTGGCCACCAGCAGCGACTCGTCGACGCGGCCGAAGGTGAAGATCATCCTGCCGAACTCGCGCGCGAGCACCGGTATCGGGAAGCGCTTCGGATAGACGCCTTCCTCTATGGCCCGCCGCTTCAGCAGGTACATTATGTCCGTGACCTTTATCTGCTTGGGGCATTCGGCCCTGCAGGAGTAGCAGCTGGTGCAAAGCCAGATAGTGAAGGAGCTGAGGACCTCCTTCTTGAAGCCGGCGCGCGCCATGTTGATGAGCCTGCGCGGCGTGTAGTCCATGTACAGCGACAGCGGACAGGCGGCGCTGCAGACGCCGCACTGTATGCAGTGGCGCAGGTTCTCGCCCCCGGTCTGGCTCGTGACCCAGTCCGCGAACTCCCTGTCGCAGTCCTTTTCGTATTTTATCTTCCGTTCGAGCGGCATGAGGCCACCTCCAGATAGCTATCCCAGTTGCAGCGCCCCCGCCCCCCGACCTTGCGGTCATGTCGGAGTACCCCGGGCCGGAACGCCCATACTGCCGACATAAAAATGCTAACAAAATGCGGCCGCTTCCGCCGTGACGGTAAACAGCGGACGTATTGCCGCTTGCAAGGCCCGGTATTGCCGCATGCAAACCCGCGACTTGAGGGAACTCGGATGCAAGGATTGATAAAAGATAACGGGCCGCGGGATAAAAGTCCCCGGAGCCCTGAGGCCGGGAACTCCGCGGCCGGGCGGGGCAAGGCGGGCCGGCGCGAGGAGGCGCGCAATAAAAAAACCCGGAGCTCCCGCCCCGGGCTTTTCTTCCGGCTCACGCGCCGCTCAGCGTCCTTTCAGACCGAGCTTTTCCTCCAGCTCCCCTACCCGCCACTGGTTCTTCACCGTCGGGTCCTGCTTGGCCGCGGCGCGCGCGGCCGCCAGCGCCTGCTCCATTTTCCCCTGCTTCTCGTACAGCTCGCTGAGCCGCTCCCGACAGAAGGTGTTGAGCGGGTCTATCTTGAGCATGTTCTCCAGGTTAGCCGTCTCTATGCGGAGCTGGAGGTCAGCGGCCGAAAGGGCCCGCTTCCCCGCCCTCTTGAGCCCCGGCAGACCGGAGCGCTTCGGGGCTGGCCCCAGGCCTTTGCGGGCCCGCAGCGTCCTTGCCGCGCTCAGGCGGATGCGCCTGCCGCCCAGTCTGAGCGCGGGGAGGGCGAGCGCGGCGGCCAGCAGCAGCGCGTCGGCCGCGACCGCCGTCCTGGGCCAGCTGGCCAGCGCCAGCCGGTTGAGCGCGTAAAGCAGCGTGAAAGAGACCGCCCCCGTCACGAAGCCCGCCGGCAGGTTTATCACCCTGCCGCGCGAGGCCCCTATCCTGGCGAGCCCCCAGAGCACGGCGCCGGCTATCAGCAGCGCGGCCGTCATGCTGAAAAGGATGCCTATGAGCGGGTCGGGCGGAGCCGCGGCCGTCGTAGGCGGCAGGGCCAGGGGAGGCATGGCTTGCATACCGCAATTCTACATAAATTAGCCTAGCCCGCGGCCGGATCACCGCTGCTCCCGGAGTTTTTGTTATCATATCCCAGGGGGATATGAAGCTTACGCTGCTGACGATAAACGCCCACAAGGGCTTCTCCGCGATGAACCGGCGCTTCGCGCTGCCGGAGCTGCGCGAGTGCGTGCACGCCTCCGGCGCGGACATAGTCTTCATGCAGGAGGTGGTCGGGCAGAACCTGCGCCACGCCGAGAAGTATTTCGGCTGGCCGAAGAAACCGCAGCACGAGTTCATGACCGAGCTGTCGGGCTTCAGCCACGCCTACGGCCGCAACGCCGTCTATACCGCCGGCCACCACGGCAACGCCATACTGACCCGCTTCCAGATACTCGCGTCGGAGAAGGTGGACATCTCCACCAACCGCGTGGAGAAGCGGGGACTGTTGTACGCCAGGATACAATTGCCGGAGGGCAAGCCGCCGCTGCACTGCGTCTGCGTGCACCTGGGCCTGCTCTGCCTTTCCCGCGCCAAGCAGTTCCGCAAGATACGGGACTTCATCCTGCGCGAGGTGCCGGACCACGAGCCCGTGGTGGTGGCCGGCGACTTCAACGAGTGGCGCAAAGGCAAGAAGGACGTGCTGGAGACAGCGCTGGCCATGAAGGACGCGGGCCTTCACCTGCACGGCCGCAAGCTCCGCACCTTCCCGGCGGCCCTGCCGGTCTTCCCCCTGGACCGCATCTACCTGCGCGGCTTCAAGGTGATCAAGGCGCAGGTCCTGAACGAAGGCCCTTGGAAGGACGTCTCCGACCACGCCGCCTTCCTGGCCGAGGCCGAATACGACTGGCCGTCCGATGCGCTGCCGTCCGTGAAGCAGTAATTTCATAGAATATAGGCGTGAGCCTGCTCCCGATACAGCGCAGCGCGCCGGAGATAATCAAAGCCGCGGCCAAGAGCCGCCGGCTCATCGTCTCCTCCCCTCCCGGCTCCGGCAAATCCACGAAGGTCCCGCAGATACTGCTGGACTCCTGCGGCCTTAAAGGCCGCGTCGCGGTCCTGGAACCCCGGCGCCTCGCCGCGCGCATGCTGTCCGACCGGGTGGCCAAAGAGCGCGGCGGCTCGTCCGGCGGGGAGGTCGGCCACCGGGTGCGCTTCGAGGACAGGACCGGCCCGAAGACGCGCATTATATTCGAGACGGAAGGCATACTCCTGCGCGAGCTGGTCTCGGACCCTAAGCTCTCCAAATATTCAGCCATAGTGCTCGACGAGTTCCACGAGCGGCACATACACGGGGACATCACGCTGGCAGCCTGCCTGGCCCTGCAGGCCGGGCCCAGGCCGGACCTGCTGGTAGTCGTCATGTCGGCCACCCTCGACGAGAAAAAGCTGGCCGCCTACATGGCGCCGTGCGAGACGATACTGGCCGAGGGCCGCGCCTATCCGGTGACCGTGGCCTACTGCACGCCGGAGACGGCCCGCTTGAAGCCCTGGGAGGCGGCGGCGAAGACCTGCGCGCAGGTAGTCTCGCAGGTGAAGGACGGCCATCTGCTGGTCTTCATGCCCGGCGCCTACGAGATAAGCAGGACCGCCTCCGAGATAGCGAAGAGCCCGGCGCTGGCCGGCCTGGCCGTCAGGCCGCTGCACGGCGAGATGCAGCCGCGCGACCAGGACGCGGCGGTCTCGCCTTGTGCGGAACGCAAGGTCATAATCGCCACCAATATAGCGGAAACGTCGCTGACGATAGACGGCGTGACGGCCGTGGTGGACAGCGGCCTCGCCCGCGTGGCCCGCTTCGACGGGGCGCGCGGCATCAACACCCTCTTCACCGAGAACATCTCCGCCGCCTCCGCGGAGCAGCGGGCCGGCCGCGCGGGCCGCACCGCGCCGGGAGTCTGCGCCCGCCTCTGGACCGAGCGCGACAACGCGGGCAGGCCCCGGTCGCTCTCGCCGGAGATACTGCGGCTCGACGTCAGCGAGGCGCTGCTGACGCTGAAAGCCTGC
>DAIENX010000086.1:0-5173 GCA_027340875.1 Elusimicrobiota bacterium | reverse complement strand
CAGCGAAGCTCTGCAGTGTCCGACCATACTGCAGAACGGCTTCGGCGAGCACCGCATAGAGGGCATAGGCGACAAGCATATACCGTGGGTGCACAACGTGCGCAACACCGACGTCGTGACCGCGATAGACGACGAGGCCTGCGTGCGCATAGCCCGCCTGTTCAACGAGCCCGAGGGCAAGAAAGTCCTCGCCGAGTACGGAGTGAAGAAGGACGTCATCGAGAAGCTCGGCCTGCTGGGCTTCTCCGGCATCTCCAACATGCTCAGCGCCATCAAGAGCGCCAGGTACTACGAGCTCACCGAGAACGACGTGGTCATGACCGTGTTCACCGACAGCATGGAGCTCTACGGCTCGCGCATCAAGGAGATGGAGCGCGATATGGGCAAGTACACCCGCGAGAACGCGCTGGTGGACTTCGAGCGCCGGCTGCTGGGCGAGAACATCAATCACCTGAAGGAGCTCACCTACGCCGACCGCAAGGCCGTGCATAACCTGAAGTATTTCACCTGGGTGGAACAGCAGGGCCGCACCTCCGATGAACTGCGCAAGCTGTGGGACCCCGCCTACTGGGACGAGACCTTCGCCATGGCCGAGGAGTACGACCGCCTGATCGAGGCCTTCAATAAGGAAGCCGGGGCATGATGATGTCCTGCGGCTGCGCCGCCCCTCGCGGAGCTCGGGCGCGCTGCGCGCGGGATACGTCCGCGCCGCATCCGCGGCATAGCCGCGGCACGGCGCGCCCTGAGGGTAATTTCCCCCGGAGGAAAAATTAGACTATGGCCACTAAGGGCATCTTCAGGGTGGAGTGCCCCCACTGCGGGGAGAGTTTCGACGCGGATTTCTGGACCGTTGTCCGCGGGGACCGCGACCTGGAAGTCAAGGAGCTCATCCTCAGCGGAGAGTTCGACATCCTGCTGTGCCCCAAGTGCGAGAATATGTTCCAGCACGAGGAACCGTTCCTGTACATGGACCCCTCGCGCGACCTGCTGGCCTTCGTCATGCCGGAATCCTACCTGGAGAAGAAGGAGGAGTGGCTGGCCCGCATGAAGGCGGATTACGAACCTCTGCGCGCCTCGCTCTCGGCCGGCCAGGGCCTCGGCGGCGCTCCTCTCTACTTCTTCGGCTTGGCCCCCCTTACCGCGCTGCTGGAGGACGACCGCGACCGTGAGGAGGAGACGGAGGTCATGGAGTTCATCGCCCGGGAGGCAGGCCTCAACCTGCTCCCCGTGAAACCGGCCGCCGCACGGGAGCTGGACATACCGTTCTCGATACCGATGCCGGCCGGCCTCGGCGGCCGGGCCGCCGCGCTCAATTCCGCTTCCTCGCTGCGGGAGAAGAACGACGCTCTTCCGCGCCTGAAGAAGCTGATAGACCACCTCTCCGCCCTGAAAGGGGAGGACCTTCCGTTCCTGAAGCGATGAAACTGAAGCCTCTGAACGACCTGCCGCTGCTGGAGAAGGCGGCCGGCCTGGCGGCCGCGGCGGGGCTGGAGCTCTACGCCGTGGGCGGCTGCGCCCGCGACTGGGCGCTGGGCAGGGCCAGCTCGGACATGGATTTCCTCGTCGGCGGCGAGCCCGGCCCGCTGGTCGAGGCGCTCGAACGTGAGCTCGGCGGCGGCCACCGGAAGTTCAAGCCCTTCCTGACGGTGCGTTTCTTTGACGCCGCCGGCCGCCGGCTGGATTTCGCGCGCTTCCGCAGGGAAACATATTCCAGGCCCGCAGCGCTGCCTACGGTAAGCGAGGCCTCATCCGCTGAGGAGGACCTGCGCCGCAGGGATTTCACCTGCAACGCCATGGCCGTGCGCCTCGGCGGCGCGGAGCCGTTCGCGCTGCTGGACCCTTACGGGGGAATGCTGGACCTGGGTTCCGGCCTGTTGCGCGTCCTTCACGCCAAGAGTTTCGAGGACGACCCGACCAGGATATTCCGCGCCGCCCGCTTCGCCGGCCGCTTCGGCTGGCGGCTGGAGGAAGGCACGCTGACGCTGGCCCGCGCCGCGGTAGCCGGCGGGCTGCCCGGCCTGCTCTCGCGCGAGCGCCTGCGCAACGAGCTGGTGAAGATACTGGCCGAGCGGGACCCGCTGCCGGCGCTGGAACTGCTGAAGGGGCTCGGCGCTCTGGCCGTCATACATCCTTCATTCGCTTTCGGCCCGCTGGTGGCCGCGCAGGACGGCGCGCCCGCCAGGCTGGCGGCTATAGCCGCGCTGATGGGCCCGGCCGGTGAGGAGTTCGCGGCCGGCCTCCGCCTGTCTAAAAAAGAGACCGCCGCGCTCCTGGAGAACGCGGCGGCCCTGCGGCGCAGGTAAACCCTACTTCTTCTCTTCCTTCTTTTCCCCGGACTCCCCGTGGCCGTCTATCTTCGGGTTCCTGGCGAAGTCCTGGAACCTGGAGGTCAGCTCGGCCGCGCGCCCCACGGCCTCTATGATGCGGGAGATCTCCTTCTTGAGCGGGCTGCTCTCCGGCAGGTCCTCGTCTATAAGCGTGGCGTAGCCGTTGATGGCCGCCAGCGCGTTGTTGAAGTCGTGCGCCATCGGCCTGGCCACGCTGCTGACGGCCTCGGCCGCGCGGGCCAGCGCCAGCTCGCTCTCCATCTTCTTGAGCTCGGTGATGTCCCTGGCCACGCCCAGCAGGCCCACTGTCTCGCCGGCCGCGTTCCTCAGCGGCGTCTTGATGATGTTGACGTAGCGGCTGCCGGCCGGGAACGGGTGGAGGTTGTTGAGCGACAGCGTCCTGCCGGTGCGCACCACCTCGCTGTCCGTCTGGAAGATCGCGGCCGCCGTCTTCGCCTGGAAGTAGTCCGAGTCCGAGCGGCCTATCATCTCCTCGGGGGTGGTCTTCATCAGCTCCGCGCAGGCCTTGTTGGCCTTCATGTACATGCCGTTCATGTCCTTGACGAAGATGGCGTCCTTCGCGGTGTCGAAGACCATGCGCATCAGGGCCTCGCTCTCCTTGAGCAGTATCTCCGTCTTGCGCTGCTCGGTGACGTCGCGGACCACGCCGGTGAAATACGCGATACTGCCGTCCTTCATCACTATGCCGCTCTTCTGAGCCACGTAGGCGTAGGAGCCGTCCTTCTTGCGCACGCGGTAGGGGATTATAGGCAGGGTGTGGCCGGTCTTCACAGCGTTGGCCAGGGCCTTGGTGATGAAGTCCCTGTCCTCGGGGTGCGCCAGGTCGGTGACGCAGCGGCCGACGAGCTCCTCGGGCCTGTACCCGTAGTCTTCCGTGGTCGGGCTTATGTAGGTGATGCGGCCGGCCAGGTTCACCGTGTAGATGACGTCCCTGGTGGAGGAGACTATGGCCTTGAAGCGGCTGTCCTCTTCCTTCTGTCTTTCCTCTGAGTCCTTGCGCTCGAGGATCATCGCGTAGACGCGGGCCAGCTTCCTGGCTATGTTCAGGTCCGCCGCGGAATAGTCCTCCGGCGGGTTGGCCAGCGCCAGGAGCCCCAGTAGCTTGCGGCCGGACATGGCCGGCACGCCGAGGAACCGCTCTATCCCGGGGTGTCCGGCCGGCAGTCCTGAACCGCCGGCCTGGCCGCCGGCGGAATTGGTCATCAGCGGCTTCCTGTTCTTTATCACGCGGCCCCAGAGGCCGGACGGCTGGCCGAAAGTGAGCGGCCGAGGGGGGGGCTTGCCCTCCCAGGACTCCAGCGTGATGGAGTCCACGTCCAGGCGCCGGCCGGAGGCGTCTATCCGGCCCGTGAAGCCCAGCCTGCTGCCGGTCAGGCGCCTGGCCTCGTCCAGCACCGCGCGCGAGATCTCCTGTATGGAGATGGACGGGAAAGCGAGATACAGCTCCTCCACGTGCTTGACGGAGTCGGAGAGGTCACGCTCCATGTAGAGCTCGCGGTCGCGTCTTTCGTTCGCGATGCGCGCGGAGATTATCCGGGCGGCGGTCTCGAGGATGTTCTTCGCGGCGGCGCGGTCCCCCGGCCGGCAGGGCAGGCTGACCCCTATCCTGCCGGCGGTCTTGCCGGCCAGCGTTATGGGGGCGGCCAGTGCGCAGGTATTCCCGCCGCTGAAGGGGAGCCGTTTCCCGGAGCTCCTTGCTACGGCGGTGGAGAGCTGGGAGCCTGTTCCCCTGACCGCTATGGTCACTTCCGCCCCCGCGCCTATGGCGCCGGGCGCCGCCAGTATCGCGGCTATTTTTTTGAGGAAAGGGTCGAAGTTGTCCTGCGAGAACGCGGCCATCAGCAGGGTCTGGATGATCCTGCCGGGTATAGGTATATCCTGCGCTTCGGGTCGGGCTTTTCCCATTATTCGAACTTGTAGCCGTGGCCCGGAACGGCTTTTATGCGCTTGCCGGCGGGCCCTACCTTGCGCCGCAGGTTGGAGATATGCACCTCCACCGTGTGGGGATCGTTGTAGTCGGCCGTGTTGTAGCCCCACACCGCCTCCAGCAGGCTGTTAAGGCTCAGCACCTTGCCCGGCCTGGAGACCAGCGTGTGGAAGAGGTCGAATTCCTTGGAGGTCAGCTTGACCGTCCTGCCCTTGATCCTGAGGGTCCTTCCCTCCAGGTCGAACTCCAGGTCGCCGGATTTGACGATGCCGGATTTCTTCCTGCCCTTGGCGGCCCTGCGCAACATGGCCCGGACTTTCGCCAGCAGTACCGGATAGGAGAAAGGCTTCACGACATAGTCGTCCGCGCCGTAGCCGTAGCCGGCGACATGGTCGGCTTCCGACACCTTCTTGCCCGTCATTATTATGACCGGGATGTCGGACAGCACCTTGTTCTCCTTGACGCGCCTGCAGAGCGTGAAGCCGTCCATGCGCGGCATTTCTATGTCCGTGATGATGATATCCGGCTTGCCGGAAGGGGCCGCCGCCAGGGCCTCCGCGCCGTTGGCGGCGGTTATGGTCTCAAGGCCGTGGTTCTCCAGGTATTTGCGCAGTATGCCCAGCAGCTCCGCGTCATCGTCCACTATCAGGGCGCGCTCTTTCATAAGGATGATTATAATACTTTATATTGAGGATTACACCGGCCGGGGTCTCTCCCGGCCGGCCGGAAAAAAGCGCCCCGCCGGGAGTTTCATGGTGAGAGTCGGTTGCCTTACAAGGAGTCTTACCTGGTGAGCCCGGCGGGGCTTGATTTTGACCGGCGCTGCAGACACTAGAGCACGGGGCCGAAGCCCCGAGTCTTGGGGGTTTGGGTTAGGGGGGCGTGCCGTACAGCGCCG
>DAIENX010000065.1:0-2757 GCA_027340875.1 Elusimicrobiota bacterium | reverse complement strand
GGTGAACACGCCGCACGACATCTCGCCCGCCATCTACATGGGCATCACGAAGGCGCTGCCGAAGGGCAACTATACCGACACCTATCCCTTCAGCTCCAGCCTGGTGCCTATCCGCGCCATCACGCTGGCGGTGAACTCCGTCAACGTCTCGCCTAAATCCGCCGAGAAGAACACCAGGAACGTCCCGATGCTGACGTTCAGCCTGGCCACCGAGTCGGACTTCGTGGCCATAGGCCAGGTCAAGTTCACGCAGGGCGGCAGCATCAGCACCGCCACCGCCGGCTTCGGCGACGGCGACTTCTCCGGGGTCTCGCTGTGGAAGGACGACGGCGACGGCGCGTTCAGCCCGATAACGGACCGCCGCCTCGGCTTCGCGCTGCATTCCTCCACCAACCCGTTCAAGGACGGCGTCGTGATCGACATCATGGACGGCAACCTGCCCTACACCATAGTCTCCACGGCGGGCGTCATCCTGCACCTCACGGCCGACGTCAGCTCCTCCACCGACCTCTCCGGCGCGGATACGCTGGGGCATATAGCGAGCCTGTCCCTGAACGCCTTCACGGACCTGCGCGGCCTGGGCGGCCTGCCGCTGGCCGCGGGCCAGAACTCCTCCGACCAGTACCCGATGGTCTCCAACGAGGTGCTGATAGCGCCGGCCATCATCCCGCTGAAGCCGGTGTTCGCGCCGATCATGCTGGCCTCCAACGGCTATCCCGCCTACGCGCTGCTGGATTCCAGCGGCAACGTAGTGCACGGCTCCGGCAACCAGCCGGTGGCCGACCCGAGCCGCTGGATCTACAACTACCCCGGCACCAGGTGCTCGCCTTCCGAGCCGCTGATAGACATCAACGGCGACGGCGTACCGGACAACTTCGACTTCTACGGCACCGGCCAGTGCCGGAACGTCTCGCTGAACAATTCCGGCATGCCCACGTTCGATATCGACGGCGACGGCCTGCTGGACTTCGAGACCAATTTGGACTACGTGCCGGACAAGATCGTGGACGACGGCACCGGCAAACCGCTGTACTTCGTCGGCGACAACGTCAAGAACTCCAGGATCCTGATGGCCGTCTCCGACCTGGGCGCCGTGCCGGCCGTCTGGTCCTCCAAGACCAACGAGGTGCCGGCCATCTGGAACCCGGCCTCGGGGCCGGTGGTGTCGTACGAGGTGTCGCTGGGCGACAACTACTCGGACCCGACCGGCATCAAGAACACCTGGCAGTCCGTGGGCGACAAGCTCTCCGGCAGCGTCACCAACGTGGCGCTGTCCCCCGGCCATATCACCAAGCTGACCAGCCGCATAGAGGTGGACAGCTCCTCGTTCACCGTCCTCTCCACCGAGGGCTTCGCGGCCGAGGGCATAGTCTACGTCGGCGACGAGATCATGCTGGCCTCGAAGTACGACGCCACCACGTTCAAGATAATCGAGCGCGGCGCACAGGGCTCGTTCAAGGGCCCGCATACCGCCTGGGGCGAGGCGGTCTCCGACCGCGCGTACGTCGTGTCCGTCCGCGGCAGGATGGCCGACGGCACCTACGTGCCCAGCGTCAACGGCGCGCCGGTGCTGATCTACCGCCTCGACACCTCCTACCCGAGCGTGCCGGGCGCGCCGGAGCCCCAGGTGGCCAAGGGCCTGCCTTCCGGCCAGGCCTATACGCTCAAGTGGAACCAGTCCGAGGACGCCGAGTCCAACGTGATGTCCTACGAGATCCAGGAGCGCGAGGGCACCAGCCCCGTCTGGAAGACCATCGCGGCCATACCCGGCTTCAAGACCGGCGGCGCGATCAACAACATCTACACCGTGGGCGATCCCGCCGTGCCCGGCGAGACGCCGCGCAAGCTGGGGACCTACTATACCTACAGGGTGCGCAGCTGGAACTTCGCCGGCCTGCATTCCGAGTGGTCGCAGATCTCCACCCCGGCCGGCACCACGATAGGAGAAGAGCTGATAAGCAAGGTGTCCAGCTTCCCGAACCCGGTGGACCTGCGCAAGGGCGGCGTGGAGGGCAGGGTCGACATCACCTACACTCTCAACGACAACGCCGAGGTCACTATGACGATCTACGACCTGCTGGGCTACGTGGTCAAGGAGTTCCACTTCTCCAGCGGCGGTCCCGGCGGCGCGCTCGGCCCCAACCACGTGCTGTGGGACGGCAAGAACGGCCTGGGCGGCACGGTCTCCAAGGGCGGCTACATAGTGCGCGTGAAGGCCTCCAGCCCCAAGGGCAGCAAGGTCATACTGCGCAAGATAGGCGTTATACACTAGGCTATGCCTGTGTCGTATCAGGCGCTATGCGCATCAGACGACCTAGGCTATGCCTGTGTCGTATCAGGCGCTATGCGCATCAGGCGGCCCGGGGCGCCGCCCCGTACGGAGGGGCTTTTCCTAGGAGTATATACTCCTGAAACTAGCCTTTTGAAAGGGGGGGTTGACATGTCAAGGAATGCCCCTTGACAAAGCGGAATTCTCTGCTATAATATTAATGCCGTAAAAGTGTAACGGTTTTGTAACGCCGTGTTGTTACGATAATAGCAAAGCCGGCTAAAGCCGGCGGCGCAAAGCTAAGACCCGCTACGTGAGCGGGGGTCAGGCTGCCGAAAACATGAAAAGCATTCTTTGTAATGCCTTTGCCCCCTTGGCTATATGGGCCGAAATGAAGCGTATAATACGCTTCGGCCTCGCCATGGGGCTTTTTATTGCCCTTTCGGCCTCCGGCGCCCTGGCCCAGAGCGGCGGCCAGCCCGGCGCTT
>DAIENX010000056.1:0-12286 GCA_027340875.1 Elusimicrobiota bacterium | reverse complement strand
CGGCGGGGCGCGGTGCGGCGCCTGGCTTGGCGGCGGCCGGGGGCACGGCGCCAGCAGGCCTTACCGGGGCCGGACCCTGGGGCTTCAGCGAGACAAGGCCTTCCCTGCTCATCTGACGCATCGCGTCCACGAGCTTCGCGCGGTCGGCCTTGTAGGCCTCGGCGGGGAGGTCTCGGGTGAGCTCCAGCTCCTGCTTCAGGCGGTCCTGCATGCCGCCGGCGAGCTTGGCAATGAAAGTAGCCGCGAAAGGGGAACCTTTCAGCGCCGCCGCTATGACGCGCATCGGAAGCCTGCGGGCCAGGGCCTGGGCATGGGCCGGGGACAGGTCCGCCACGTTGGAGAGCCTCACTACGGCGGCCTTCATCTTCTTCGCTACCATCGGGTCTAGGCGGGTGAACGCGGCCAGGGCTTTTTCCTGCACGGACTCATCGAGGGCGCTGAGTATGTCCGCGGTCTTGTCCTCGCCTCCCACCACGTAATCCAGCGAGGAGAGGATCTCGGATTCCAGTCCCCTGATGCGTGACTCCGGCATCAGCGCCACCTTAGGCAGCGCGGCCAGCGCCTCCGTGCTCTTGGGGTAAAGCGCCTCGGAAAGCTTAACCGCCAGTTCTTCCGGCGCGTAACTGAGCAGTATAGTCAGGTCCTCGGACGGCCGGTTCTTCATGATGAAGGCAAGGCTGCCGAGGTGGGCCGGGGAGAGGAACCAGAAAGGGGGCTTGCGGCCCTCTATGGCCTGGACCTGGGGCGCGGTCTCTGCCTGCTTGGCCTGTGACTCCCCGGATTCCGCTTCCTCGCGGCGCTCGGAGCGCGCCGCGGCGGAGGACTCTCCGGCGGCGGCTTTCGCGCTGAAGGCCTCGACGAAGGCGCCAGCGCTCTTGGAGAGCGGCGACAGGAAGGCGGAGACGGTGAATATGACCAGGGCGGCCACCACCAGTATCCAGACTATGCTCCAGAGGTTCGGGGGGGACAGGAAATCGGAGGGCTTTATCGGTCTCGTCTTGCGGAAGTCCATCTTCTCTATGGTTATCAGGTCCTGGCGGTCGGCGGGCAGGCCAAGCAGGCCGGCCGCCAGCTTCCGCGCCAGCTGCACGTCCTCGTCCGGGAGGCTCTTGTCCAGTATCAGCGTGGCGGAGATCTCCTTGACCATCGTAAGGCTGCTGGAAAGGGAAGGCTCCCCCATCTTGTCCTTCTGCGGAACCCCCGGGAGTATCTCCAGGGCCTTCTTGTTCTGTTCCTGCAGTTCGGCCGAGATCATCACTATGACGTCGTCCGTGCCGAGGGCCTCCGAGAGGACCATCTGCACGCGCTTCTCGAGCGAACTTTCCAGCGCCAGCCTGGATTCCAGGGAGGTCTTGCTGGAGGTCTGCGCGGCAAGAGGAGCGCACAGCAGCAGGAGCAGCGGTATGGATCTTAAGTATTGTCTGAGCATCAATAAGCCCCCGGCGGTCAACTAACGGCCGCATGGATATATATATCATGTTATTATATAAAGTAGCCCAGCGGCGGACAATACCGTCCGCGGCCAGGAGGGCCTCCGCTAGTTGACTTGCGTCAGGGCTTTTACTAGGATTTGCCTGAAGCTGCACAAAGACAAGTTCGGAACAGGAGGAGTGAATGACGAAAAAGTTGTTTGGCGCGTTTCTCTGCCTGGCCACGGCCACCGGCGCGTTCGCGGCGGTGACCTTCGACCAGCAGGGCAGCGTTCCGCAGTTGGTCGCGCAATTGCGCGGCTCATCCGCAGAGGCGGCCGTAGTGCCGCTCCCCGGCGACCAGAAAGCCCAGGCGAAGTGGACCGTGATGGTCTACGTGAACGCCAAGAACAACCTTGAGTCCTTCGGTCTCAAGGACGTCAACGAGATGGAGATGGTGGGGTCCTCCCCGGACGTGAACATCGTCGCGGAGCTGGGGCGCATCCGCGGCTATTCCTCGGACGACGGCGACTGGACCGGTTCCCGCCGGTACCTGATAAAGAAGGACAATAACACTTCCAAGATCACTTCCCCCGTCCTGATGTCTATCCCCAAATCCGATATGGGCAACTGGGAGAATCTCGTCGAGTTCGTGGCCTGGTCGCAGCAGAAGTTCCCTGCCCAGCATTACGTGCTGGTCATCTGGAACCACGGCTCCGGCTGGAGCAAGCTCGACGGAGCCGCCGGCAAGGGCATCTCCTACGACGACGAGAGCGGCCGCCACATAACCACGCAGCAGCTCCGCCAGGTGCTGGAGCGCACCGGCAAGATCGACATTCTGTCGATGGACGCCTGCCTGATGCAGATGATGGAGGTCGCCTACGAGGCGCGCTCCGGGGCCGACTACATCGTGGCCTCCGAGGAGACCGAGCCCGGCGACGGCTACACCTACAACACCTGGCTGGACAAGCTGACCGCCTCCCCGTCGATGGAGGCCGCGGCCCTTTCCAAGGTCATGGTCAATTCCTACGCCGACCACTACCAGTCCATAAACCAGGGCGCCACGCAGTCGGCCGTCAAGACCTCCGAGCTGGGCAGTCTGGCCGGGATGGTCGACGGCTGGGTCTCCGCCGTGATGGCTTCCGGCGACACCGCCGCCGCCAGGAACGCCCGCACCAAGGCGCAGGCGTTCTATTATTCCAGCAACAAGGACCTGTATCACTTCGTCAAGCTGGTGGACGACGCCTCGTCCGACCCGGCCGTCAAGGCGAAGGGCGGGGAGATACTGTCCTTCCTCTCCGGCAGCGTGATAACGCACAACAGGGCCGTGGGTTCGAAGTACGCCAACGCCTTCGGCCTCGCCGTGTACCTGCCCAACGCCTACAACTCTGCTTACGACGGGCTGCAGTGGGCGCAGGACAGCAAATGGGACGACTTCATGAAGTGGATCAAGTGATCCGTTCCTGAACACCGGCCCATACCGAAGGGCGGGGGCAACCCCGCCCTTCTTTTTTTGTCCGGATGATGCGGAGCGACATGTTCCCCGCGCGAGCTTTCCGGCGCAGGGTTAGTGCCGGAGCGACGTGTTGCCCACGCGAGCTTGCGGGTGCAGGGCCGCAGTGCCGGAGCGGACCGCCTATCATTAGGTCGGCCGCGAAGATTGTCTGAGGAGCGCACTGTGTGCGCGACGAGTTCTTCGCGGGCGGAGGCACAAGGTCCTCTTCCGCTGCACCCGCTCTTGCGAGCGGGGGGAACACGGAGCGACCCTGTAACAAATCTGTCATTGAAAAGCCCGGTCATTAGTGTATACTATAATACCGCTGGAGCGCAGACCGCTCCGGCAGCGCCTTGTTTATGAGAACCCGCGCCGCTATACTCGCTTTCTGCGCAGCCGCCCTGACAGCGGCCTGGCCGCGTCCCGCCGGCGCCGCCGGGGCGGGCACCACCTCCGCCAATTTCCTGAAGATCCCGGTGGCCTCCATCCCTTCCGCCATGGGCGAGGCCTATACCGCCATGGTGGGGCCCGATTCCATCCTGTACAACCCCGCCGGGCTGGGCCTGCTCAGCTACTCCTCCTTCTCCGGGTCTCACAACCAGTACCTCATCGGGGTGAAGCAGGAGTACCTGACGGTAGCCTGGCGCTTCCCTTTCGGTACGGCCGCGGCCGCCTACTCCTCCCTTTCCAGCGGCGATATCGACGCCTACGACCAGAACGACATGCCGATAGGCAAGACCTCGACCTCGCATACCATGCTCGCCTTCTCCTTCGCGCAGAGCTGGCCCAATTTCAAGCGCGACGCCGGCAAGCTGGACCCGATGCTGATCACTCCGCCGTGGACCAGGGTGGAGCCGGTGCGCGACTACCGCCCCAAGGTATACCGCGTGGCGGTCGGCGGCACTGTTAAGCGCATCAGCGAGGAGCTCGCCGGAGAATCCGCGGCTTCCGTAGCTTTCGACGGAGGCGCCACGCTGATCCTGCCGCATCACTTTCACGTAGGCGCCTCCGTGCTCAATCTGGGAGGGGGACGTAAGTTCATCTCCCAGTCCTCCCCGCTGCCGTCCTCGCTGCGCTTCGGCGTGGCCAAGGATTTCCATACCGTCAACGACATCATAATCTTCACCGTGGCCTCCGACCTGGTAAAGTACCGCGACGAGTCCTATAATTCCTCCACCGGGCTCCAGATGGATATCATGAAGATGTTCCAGCTGCGGCTGGGCTACAAGACCCACAAGGACTCCGGATCGCGGGTCTGCGGCGGCTTCGGCATGAACTTCGACCGCCTGTCCGACAGCAACAGCCTGATGCGCGGCGTCCGGGTGGACTACGCGTACCTGGACTACGGCACGCTCGGCACCACCCACCGTCTCGGTGTTCAGTTCATCTGGTAGCCCCACCCGGGGACCCGGTCCCGCTCCCTCCCGATTATTTGTATAATTAAGTGTGATGGACATAGAGAAGTACATCGCTGAAAGAGCCTCCGCGGTCAACAAAGCCCTTCCGGTACATATCTCGCGCCTTAAAGACGCCCAGCCGCGCCTGGCCGAAGCCATGACCTACTCCCTGGCGGCCGGCGGCAAGCGCCTTCGCCCGGTCCTGATGGGGGCGGCCTACGAGATCTTCGGCGGCAAGGCTTCCGACATCCTGCCCGCGGCCTGCGCGCTGGAGATGGTCCACACCTACTCCCTGGTCCACGACGACCTGCCCGCGATGGACGACGACGATCTGCGCCGGGGCCGGCCGACGAGCCACAAGGTCTACGGCGAGGCGCTGGCGATACTTGCCGGCGACGCCCTGCTGACCGACGCTTTCACGGTCCTGCTGACCTCCAGGTACCCAGCCCGGGTGACCAAGCCCGCCCTTGTGAAGGCGGCCTCAGTCCTCTCTTCCAGGGCCGGGGCGAGGGGAATGGTCTCCGGCCAGGCCGCGGACCTGGACGCCGAGGGTTTCCTCGACGGCAGGCTTACCCCGGCCAAACGGCGCTCTGGGCTGGACCTCCTATCCTATATACACCTGCACAAGACCGCCGACCTGATAACCGCCGCGGTCGAGATGGGAGCCGCGCTCGCCGGAGCCCCGGAAAAGGATTTCCGCGCGCTGTCGGCCTTCGGCCGGGAGATAGGCCTCTGCTTCCAGGTCGCGGACGACGTCCTTGACGTGGTAGTCGACAAGAAGAAGCTGGGCAAGAGCGGCAGCGACGCCCGCAACCGCAAGCTCACCTACGCCTCCCTGCTCGGAGTGGGCGAGGCCAGGCTTAAAGCCGCGGAGCTCCTGAGCCGGGCCCTCTCCCGCCTTTCCTCGGTGAAAGGCCGCGGCGCCCCGAAGGAGGCGCTCGCGGAGATAGCGGGGTTCGTCCTCAGGCGTGAGAACTGATATGGAACTGTTAAAAGGCATCCGTGGCTCCGAGGATATTAAAAAGCTTACCGTGGCCCAGCTCCCGGCCCTGGCCGCCGAGGTGCGCAAGCTTATCGTCGAAGGCGTCAGCCGCACAGGAGGCCACCTGGCCTCCAGCCTCGGCGCGGCCGACCTGATCCTGGCCCTACACTATGTTTTCGATACCCCCCGGGACCGGATAATCTTCGATACCGGTCACCAGGCTTACGCCCACAAGATCCTCACCGGCAGAGCCGACAAGTTCCATACCATCCGCCAGAAAGGCGGCCTGTCCGGCTTCCTGAAACGCTACGAGTCCGAATACGACGCGTTCGGAGCGGGTCACGCCTCCACCTCCCTCTCCGCGGCCGCGGGCATGGCCGCCGCGCGCGACCAGGCAGGCAGTCCCCACCGGGTCGTGGCGGTGGTCGCCGACGGCGCGATGACCGGCGGCATGGCCTGGGAGGCCATGCAGAACGTCGGCCAGCTGGGCACGGACCTGCTGGTCATCCTGAACGACAACCAGATGTTCATTTCTCAGCGCGTAGGCCGGCTGGGCCACATACTGACTAAGATGCTGACGCTGGGCACCGTGCAGGACGCCGAGCGCAAGGCGGAGCTTTTCCTGAACCGCTTCCAGTTCTGGGGCAAGAAGATCCTGCGCGTGGCCAAGAGGGCGCGCGTATTGTTCTTCCCGGGCATGATCTTCGAGGAGATGGGTTTCACCTATTTCGGGCCTGTCGACGGGCACAACCTCGCGGAGCTGACCGAGGTGCTCGGCTACGTGAAGAACCTTAAAGGCCCGGTGCTGCTGCACGTAGTCACCAAGAAGGGCCGCGGCTACGAGCCCGCCGAGGAGGCCCCGACCAACTTCCACGGAGCCCCTAAGTTCGATATCGAGACCGGCGAGGCGAAGAAAGCCGCCGGACAGGGCAAGCAGGCGCCCACTTTCACGGCCGTCTTCGGTCGCACGCTGGTTGAGCTGGCGAAGAAGGACCCCAAGATCTGCGCGATAACGGCCGCTATGCCGGAGGGCACCGGCCTGGACCTTTTCCGCGACACTTTCCCGCGCCGCTATTACGACGTGGGCATCGCCGAGGAGCACGCGGTCACCTTCGCGGCGGGCCTTGCCGCCGACGGCATGAAGCCTGTCGCCGCGATCTATTCTTCCTTCATGCAGCGCTCGTTCGACCAGGTGCAGCACGACATCTCGCTGCAGAAGCTGCCCGTGGTCATAGCGATGGACCGCGCCGGCATAGTCGGCGAGGACGGTCCCACCCACCACGGCGTCTTCGACCTCGGCCTGTTCCGCATGATACCCGACGTGGTGGTCATGGCGCCGGCCGACGAGAACGAGCTGCAGCACATGCTGGCCACGGCGCTGGCCTGCGGCAGGCCGGCCATGCTGCGCTATCCGCGCGGCAAGGGCTACGGCGTGACGATGGATCCGGAGCCGCGCGCGTTGGAGATAGGCAAGGGCAGGGTCCTGTCACGCGGCCGCGACGTGAATTTCCTCGCCATAGGCAACAGGGTGCACCCGGCAGTGAAGGCCGCCGAGCTGCTGAAAGCCGCCGGCATCGACGCGGGCGTGACGGACATGCGTTTCGCCAAACCGCTTGACGGGGCCCTGCTGCGCGAGCTGGCGGCCGCCGGCCCGCTGGTAACTGCGGAGGACAACGCGCTGGCAGGGGGCTTCGGCTCGGCCGTGCTGGAGTACCTGAACGCAGAATCCATTGATCAGCGCCTGCTCAGGCTGGGTATCCCGGATTCTTACGTCGAGCACGGTAAGCCGGACGAGCTTTATGACGATGTCGAACTTACGCCAGAAAAGATGGCGGCGGCGTCAGCCCGCTGGCTGGGCCGCCGCGTCGAGAAAACGGCCGCCTGAGGCGGCGCGTTTATAACAGTAAGCATAAGGAGCTACCGTGAAAATGAGCACGAAAGTCAGCAAGCAAACGCTCGCGCTGAGGCATTCCAAAGCCTACCGCAAGGCGTACACCGATCCTGAATTCCTGAGCCGCGATGAGCTGCGCCCGGTGCGCCTGCAGCTCGAGCTGCTCAAGCCGGAGATGACGCTGGCCGAGAAGGGCGTCACTTCCACGGTGGTGGTCTTCGGCAGCGCCCGCATCTGGGACGCCGAACAGACAGAGCAGCGGATAAAGGAAGTGAAGGCCCTGCTCCGGAAGGACCCTAAGAATCCGGTGCTGCGCAACAAGCTCGCTTCCGTGACGCGCCTCCGCGGCTCGGAGAAATACTATAACGCGGCCAGGGATTTCGGCAGGCTGATCTCGCAGAGCGACGTGCTGCCCGGCAGGAAGCTGGTGGTCGTGACCGGCGGCGGCCCCGGCATCATGGAGGCCGCCAACCGCGGCGCCCACGACGCCGGCGCCAAGAGCATCGGCCTCAACATCACGCTGGAGATGGAGCAGGGCCCGAACCCGTACGTTTCCCCGGAGTTCTGCTTCCGCTTCCACTATTTCGCCATCCGCAAGATGCACTTCGTGATGCGCGCCCGCGCGCTGGTCGTCTGCCCCGGAGGCTTCGGCACGATGGACGAGATGTTCGAGGTGCTGACGCTGGTGCAGACCGGCAAGAAGAGCCACCTGCCCATAGTGCTGGTGGGTAAGAAGTACTGGACCGACGTGATCAACTTCCCCGCGATAGCCAAGTGGGGCTACATCTCCAAGGAGGACCTCAAGCTGTTCTCCTTCGCGGAGACCGGCGAGGAGATCGTGAAGCGCATACAGGACTTCTACAAGAAGCACCCGTTCAACGGCAACCACGGGAAGCACAAATAAATGACTTCTAGGAAGGGGGGGCATGCAGCTGCGCTGGCCTGGGCGGTCTCGGCCGCCTGCGCCGCCGCGGCCGCCGCTGCCTTCCTGGCCTTCTTCCCTCCGCCCTCCACGTTCGCCAGGCTCTTCCCTGCGGACAATCCGTCCGTCAGGCCGGCCCGGTTCACCGCTCCGGTCTGCAACGGCGTGCAGTGCCGCCTGTGCCCGCTTGACTGCTTCCTTCCTGAGGGGGCCCGGGGCCCCTGCAAGGTCAGGATAAACTACGGCGGCAAGGTGAAGACGCTGATCTACTCCAGGGCTTCCGCCGTGCACGTCGATCCTATCGATAAGAAGCCGGTCTACCACATGTATCCCGGCAGTCTCGTCTACTCTCTCGCTTCCCCGGGCTGCAATCTCTCCTGCAGGGGCTGCCAGAACTGGGAGATATCGCAGATCTACCCCGAGCAGGCGCCCGCGTCGGTGCGGGTGCCCACCGGGCTGCGGGTCGCCGTCGCTCCCGACGGGCGGTCCTACGGGGAGCTCATCACCTCTGAAACCGCCTACCTGCAGCCGGCCGACATAGTGCGCTACGCGCTGGCTTCCCGCTGCCGCTCGGTGGCCTACACCTATTCCGAGCCCACCGTCTTCTACGAGTACATGTACGACACGGCCAGGCTCGCCCACCTGAAAGGGCTTAAGAACGTCATGGTCAGCGCCGGCTACATAAACCCGGAGCCCCTGGACGAGCTGCTCCCTTACATGGACGTGGTGAAGATAGACCTGAAAGGGTTCAATGAGGGCTTTTACCGCAGCTACGCGGGCGGCAGTCTGGAGGCGGTGAAGAGGGCTCTGCTCGAACTGAAGCGGAAAAATGCCCTGGTGGAGGTGGTCAACCTCGTCATTCCTGGGTTGAACGATTCCGAACCGGACCTGGCCGCGCTATCCGGCTGGGTAGCCGAGAACCTGGGGCCTGACACGCCCCTTTTTTTTTCCCGTTTCAGCCCGAACTACCTGGCTTCGGACATCCCTCCTACTCCGCTTGAAACCCTGGAAAAGGCCAGGAAGATAGCGATGCAGAAGGGCCTGCGCTACGTCTACACCGGCAACGCGCCGGGTTCCGAGGGGGAGAACACCTACTGCCCCAAGTGCGGCCGGATACTGGTGCGCCGCTACGGCTACGCGGTGCTGGAGGACAGGCTTACCCCTACCGGCGGGCGCTGCCCCTGGGACGGCACTAAGATACCGGGCATATGGAAATGACGGGACGGGCGGTCATCCTGCATATTATAGCGCTGATGGCGGTCTGCGCGGCCTGTTCCGCGCAGGCGCGCGAGCCGGTCGTGGCCGGCAAGTTCTATACCGCCGATGCTGCGGAGCTGACGCGCGAGGCCGACGCCTGGCTGACGGTCCCGAAGGACGCCAAGAAGCCGGCCGGCGGGATCGTGGCGGTGCTGGCCCCGCACGCCGGGTACGAGTTCTCCGGCAGGCTGGCCGCCATGTCCTACTGGTTCGTGAAGGATTCCTACGACGTGGTAGTTATCCTGGCCACGGGCCACACGGAGGCGGTCAAGGGCGCCGGCCTGCTGGCTTCCGACGACTACCGCACCCCGCTGGGCCTGGTGCCTACGGACCGCGAGCTGGCTGCCGCGCTGATGAAGGTCAGCCCGCTCTTCGAGAACAGGCCGTCCGCGCACGCCCGCGAGCACGCGGTGGAGGTGCAGCTGCCGTTCCTGCAGCGCCGCCTGAAGAAGCCCTTCAAGCTGCTCGCGGCCGTGATGAACACCGACGACCTCGGGACCGCCAGGGCGGTCGGCGCGGCCCTGGCCTCGGCGCTCAAGGGGAAGAAGGCGCTGATAGTGGTCTCCTCCGACTTCTCCCATTACCCTCCCAAGGCGGTGGCGGCCGAAGCCGACGGAGCCATGCTGCTGGCCATCCGCAGCATGGACCCGGAGCTGGTCTGGACCACGTCCCACTACCTGCTGCGCAAGAGGATCCCCGGACTGGAGACCTGCGCCTGCGGCGAGGCCGCGCTCGAGGCCGGCATGGAAGCCGCCCGCCGGCTGGGCGCCGCCTCTTTCCATCTCCTGAAGATGTCCGATTCCAATTCGGAGAGTCCGAAGGCGGGGCCTGAGAGCGTCGTCGGCTATATCAGCGGTCTTTTCGTCAAGTCCGGCCGCGCGCCCGACCTCTCCCTTTCCGCGGACGAGAAAGCCGTTCTGCTCAAGGAAGCCCGCGTCACCCTGGAACGCCAGTTCTCCGGAACGCCCCAGCCGGAGGGCCTGGACCCGGACCCGCGCCTTAACCTGCCGGGCGCCGCTTTCGTCACGCTTACCAAGGGAGGGTCGCTGCGCGGCTGCGTCGGCACGGTGACCCCCGCGATGACGCTGACGGACGCCGTGCGCTACGGCGCTTTCGCCGCGGCTTTCCGCGACGGTCGTTTCCACCCGCTGGGGAAGGAAGAACTCGCGGACGTGCGCATAGAAGTTTCCGTCCTCTCCCCGCTGAGGCCCGCAAAGGCCTCCGCCGTCAAGAAGGGCGACGGCGTGGTCGTGGCCAGGGACGGGAAGTCCGGGCTTTTCCTGCCCCAGGTCTGGGAACAGATCCCGGATAAGGAAGCCTTCATGGGGGAGCTTTGCGAGCAGAAGGCCGGTCTGCCGCGCGATTGTTGGAAGCAGCCGGGTACCACCATTTATTCTTTCGGGGTGGACGCTTTCGAGGAGAAGAAGTAGCCGCCTGCGAGCGCGGCCGCCGCGGCCAGCGCCGCTATTACGAAGGCCGAGCGGACGCCGGCGATCGGCGCCGCGAAAGCCGCCGCCGCCAGCCCGCCGGCCGCCCCTCCTATAAGGTCCCAGGAATATACGCCCGGCCCGTTCTTTAAGGCCGCGGCCGAGAAGAAAGCCCCGGACAGCGCTCCGGCGCAAAGCAGCAGCGCGCGCGCGGTCCAGGGCGCCATGGCCAGTTCCGGCCACGCCGCGGCCGCCAGCGCCAGGACCGCCGCCGCGGCTTCCGTCGCCGCTATGGTCTTCGTTCCGGCGTTCCTCGCCGACCACGCTCCCGCCGCGGCTCCGGCCATGAAGAGGGAGAACATCGCCCCCAGTTCCGGGCTCAGCCGGCCGGTGCGCGCCTGGAAGGCCAGCAGCGCCGCCGTTTCCAGCGCCAGTCCCCAGAACCCCATAAGGAACGCCTCTCCCGTCCGTTCTTCCCCGCGGAATCCCAGGCTGCTCTTCAGCTTCCATGCCAGGAAGATGCCAGCGGCCGCCAGGGCGGCCAGCCCCAGCAGCGAGGAGGGGGAGAGCACCATGGAAAGCCACGAGCGCCAGAACCTGAAATAAGCGAGCGGGTTGAGGTCGGTGTTGAGCGGAGGAGCCTTCACTCTCTCTATCTCCGCGGCGGCCCAGGCCCGGCGGTAAGGGTCCAGCAGGAAAGGAAAGGCCGACGGTACCACCGCGCGGTCGCGCAGGCGGCGCTTCGAGTATTCCGCGGCCAGCTCCGGTACGGAGAGCTTCACCGGCGCGGAGGAGGCGATGACGGTAAGCCTGGACCCGGGCAGCAATTGCACCGACGGGAAGACGGCCCTGGCCGAGGCAAGCACCGAAGCCGCGGTATAAGCGGTCTGCGGCGGCACGTAGTTCTCGGAGAAAGGCAGCTGGAAGACGAACAGGCCTCCCGGCGAGAGCAGCGAGGCGGCCTTGCGGAAATATTCCAGCGTGTAGAGCCTGTTCTGGGCGGCGTTCTCGGGCGCGCCAGCGGCCTGTATCACCGCCGAGTAACGGCCGGAGCGGCCGGCCATCTCCCGCGGGTCCTCGCGCAGCAGCCGGAAGGAGCCCGGCTTCGCCCCGGTCCCGCTTTCCAGTTCTTCCGCCTTGAAGCGGTCCGGCTCCGCGATATCGACCTCCTGCGGAGCGTGCTTGAGCACCTCCGGCAGCGCGAAGAAAGCTCCTCCTCCCACAAGCAGCACCCTGAGCGGCCGTTTCCCGGTCAGGAGCGGGATATGTACCAGCTCCTCGGCGGAGGTGTCCTCCGGCGCGTGAAGGAGCCTGCCGTCCTCGTAGACCAGGCCCCGTCCGGCCTCGTAGAGCATGGAGCCTTCCGTCTGCACGGCTTTAGCCGGGACGGGGGCCGGCGGCTTCAGCCGCCAGCACTTCGGGCCGTAAGCGGCGGCGAGGCCCAGGACCGCGGCGGCTCCCGCGGCGGCCAGAGCGCGTCCGGCGGCGCGCGGGCGGACGAGCGCG
>DAIENX010000045.1:0-44270 GCA_027340875.1 Elusimicrobiota bacterium | reverse complement strand
GGCAGCAGGACCAGCAGCGGGTCTACTCCGGGGAAATGCCGGTAATAGAGTATCGAGAAGGCCCCGGCTCCCGCGGCGCCGGCGGCTTCCGCCGCGTAAAAACGGGATGGCACGCCGCGGAGCGCCGCGCCGGCGGCAAGGCCGTTGGCCAAGGCCGCCGGCAATATCAGCAGCGCGGAGCCGGCCAGGATGGTGAAAAGGCCGGGCTGCGATAGCGGGGAGAGGAGGGCCGGGGCAAGCCTTGCGGCCAGCAGGTTCAGCGCGGCGGCCGCCGGGAGAACGGCGGCCAGAAGCCGGAAGGCCCCTTCTCCGGAGAGCCTGGCGCCGCGCGTTGCGCCGGCCGCCGTCCAGAGAAGCCAGAAACCGAGGGCCGCGGAGAGGGACAGCTCGTGCGCCCCGAATACCTGCGCCGCTCCGCGCAGCAGCACGGTCTGCGCCAGCAGCGAGAAGAACCCGAACAGGAAGAAGAGCCCCATGATTTTTGATATTATAACAATACTTATGGAAGCCGGAATTCCGTCCAGGGAGCGGGCCGCGGCGGCCGCCGCGTTCGCGGCGCTGGTCTTCGTGCCGGCGCTGATCTTCACCGCCGTTATCGCGGGACGGGAGATCAGCCGCTTCTACGCGCTGGCGTGGTCGCTGCTGGCGGGGGCCGCGGCTTTCGCCATAGCTTACACGGGGCGCGTCTCTTATTACCGCAGGATATTCTTCGGCGTGTCGGCCGCCGCGTTCCTCGTCCATTTCAAACTGGGGCTGCTCAGCAAGGCGCTGGCTCCTTCCTGCTTCGCGGAAACGCCGTTCTGCCATATCGCGATGGCTCCGTATTTCCTGAACTACCTGTACCAGCAGTACCTGGCCCTGATGAGCGGGGACTGGCGCCTCTGGGGCCCTCTGACGCTGGGCGCGGCCTGGCTGTTCGTCACGCTGGCCATAGGGCGCGGCTGGTGCTCGTGGGCCTGCTTCTACGGCGGGATAGACGACTCTCTCAGCGCGCTGCCGGGAAAGCCGGCGCTTAAGATAGACCGCTGGGCGCTTAAGTTCAGGGACTTCCCCGCCGCGCTGCTGATCTTCTTCATGCTGGTGTCGCTCGCCTACATGCTCCCGCAGTACTGTCTCTGGCTCTGTCCGTTCAAGCTGACGGACGTGTTCCTGAACCAGGAGGGCGGGCTGCTCGCCGCGCAGTACGGACTGATGATACTGGCCCTGGCCGCGCTGCTGGCCGCGCCGGTGCTCACGCGCAGGCGCTTCTTCTGCTCCTTCCTCTGCCCTTTCGCCGCCTGGCAGGCTTTCTGGGGGCGGCTGAACCCCTTCCGGCTTTCGGTGGACGCCGGGACCTGCAACGGCTGCGCCCGCTGCGCCGGTTCCTGCCCCGTGACTGCCATAAAGTGCGCGGGGGGAGATAAAGCGGAGATACTGGCCTACTGCAACCTCTGCGGCCAGTGCCTGGAGGCCTGTCCGACCTCCGCGCTGCGCTATACGGTTTTTGGTCTGGAGCTGCCCGTCAGGGGCGGGGCGTTCGGCCGCCTCGCGTCGGTGAAATATTTCTATGTCTTCTCCGCCCTGACGCTGGGAACGGCCTTCACCGCGTTCTGGGTCCCCGCCGCCATGTACGACGTCGTCAGGCTCATCGCCAGGTAGAAGCTGTTCCCGGAGGTTTATATGAAAGATGGAAAATGGCTTGAACCGCGCTATACCAGCAAGGAGATATTCGAGAAGGATTTCCCTAAGCTCGACCTTTCAGGCATGGACGTGAAATGTCCCGGCTGCAAGGACTCCGTCCAGCTCAGCCGGAAGAACAACGCCGGCCGCGCCGCCGGCTGGTGCAAGCGCTGCAACAGGGGCGTCGACATCTAGCCGTGCCGGCCCTTTTCTCGGAAGGTTTCCTGCTGGGCCTTTCCACCGGCTTCTACTGCCTGGCGTCCTGCCTCCCGCTGCTGGCCCCTTACATGCTGGCGGAGGGGAAGGAGGCCTGGAAGTTCAACTTCTACATCTTCCTGCAGTTCCTCGGCGGCCGCTTCGCGGCCTATATGCTGTTCGCGGTTCTCGCCTCCCTGGCCGGACAGGCCGGCCGTTATGTCCTGCCCGGTTGGGTGCTGCCGGCCTGCATGGCCGCTTGCGGCTTGCTGATGGCCTTCCTGGCCCTGGCCAGGGTCAGGGTAAAGAGCCTCTGTCTGTTCAGCGTGGACCTTGCCCCTTTCTTCAAGCGTCTGCCGGTCGCCCTCGGGTTCGTGACGGGCATAAACGTGTGCCCTCCCTTCGCCGCCGGCCTGGTGCGCCTGCTCGGGCTGGCCGACGTTATCAAGGGCTCCGCTTATTTCTGCGGTTTCTTCGCCGCCACCTCGCTGTTCATCTCCCCGGTACTTTTCGGCACCCCCTGGATAGGCCGCCGCGCCAACGAGATCGGCCGGTTGACGATGCTCATCGCCGGGCTATGGTACGCCGCGCTGGGGATATCCGCTCTTATCTGACAATTCCGGAAAAGCCGTATTCCCGTCGGGAATAAGCGATGTCGTTTGACATTTATCATGGGCCCTAGGTCCTACGGATGTATGGGTCCTTTGGCCTTGTGGGCACTTGATTTTGCTCATATAATTAATATACATTGACTATAGTCAACTAAGGTCCGCGGAGGCTTTACAGCATGAAAAAGATTTTACTCCCGCTGCTCTTCACCGCCGTCTCGGCTCTTCCGTCCTTTGCCGCGGAAACGCCTTCTTCCTACGAACAGCTTTTAAAGCATATCACGACCCCGCCGGCCGGGGACGCCGCTTATCCCGCCGCCCAGGCTTCCGCCCGCCAGGCCGACGGCCGCTACTGGGTCACCATCAAGGCCGCCGACAAGGCCGCGCGCACCAGTCTGCTGGAGCAGGGCTTCGACATCATCGAAGTGGACAGGAAGGGCGGCACCGTGTCCGGCATAGCCGGCCCGGAGCTGATGGACCATCTTTCCTCCAAATCCTTCTCCGTCATCAAGCGCGTTCCGCTCGCCGAATATTCCTCCACGGTGAGCAAGGACTTCCCGGCCGCCGACGCTATCTACCACAACTACAAGGAGACCACCGACCTGCTGAAGGAACTGGCCTCGAAGAACTCCGACATAGCCTCCCTGTTCTCCATAGGAAAGACCGTGGAGGGCCGCGACATTTGGTGCCTGCGCATCAATCCCTCCGCGAAGGGCGAGGCCGCCAGCTCCAAGCCCGGGGCCTTCTTCCTGGGCAACGTCCACGCCCGCGAGCACCTGGCCGACGAGGTCCCGCTGCTCTTCGCAGCCTGGCTGATGGACCACCGCAACGACGCGGACATCAAGAAGTATATCTCCACGCTGGATATCTATATAATCCCGATGGGCAACCCCGACGGAGTGGAGTTTGATATCAAGACCGGCAGCTACCAGTACTTCCGCAAGAACATGGCTAAGAACTCCAACGGCTCGCGCGGAGTGGATCTGAACCGCAATTTCGATTCCTGGTGGTGCCAGGCGGGCGCCTCCAACTATCCCGGTTCCGACACCTACTGCGGCCCGAAGGCCTTTTCCGAGCCCGAGAGCCAGCACATCCGCGATTTCATGCTGGCCCGCAGGAACATCAGGACGCATATCAGCTACCACTCCTACGCCAGCGAGATCCTTTACCCTTACGGCGGCAGCGACAGCGACGTCCCTAACGCGAAGGACAAGCAGGCCTTCATCAAGCACGCCGGGGAGATGGGCAAGCTTACCGGCTATGAGCCGATAAAGTCCAGCGACATGTACATCGCCACCGGGGATTCCTGCGACTGGGCCTACGACGCCACCGGCGCGCTGGCCTTCACCTTCGAACTCGAGGGCCGCGGCTTCTACCCCGGCGCCGCCATCGTCAAGGGCGCGGTGGAGCGCAACATCAAGGCCGCCGTCTACCTGCTGAGCGTCACGGACGACCCGTACCGGGGCCTCTAATACTTCACTCGGAATACGAAAAGCCCGGGAAAACCCGGGCTTTTCGTTTGTTTGACCCGCGTTCTCCAGAAAAGATAGGATTCTTCCGGTATGATAAAGTACCGCTTTATCAGGCAGGCATCTCCGGCACTGCTGCGCCAGATCACGGATATATATAAGGAGCAGGGCTGGTGGGGGAGGGGCGATACTCCGGCCCTGCTGGGCAGGATCATATCCAGAAGCTGCCGGTTCATTATAGCCGAGGAGGAGGGCCGCGCCGTGGGCATGGCCCGCGCCATAGACGCGTGGTCCCGCGAGGCCTATATACACGACGTGGCCGTGCTTAGGTCCTGCAGGGGCAGGAAGATAGGGTCCGGTCTTATCCGAAGGCTCGGCGCCAGGCTGCGCGCCGACGGCATGCGCTGGGTCGGGCTTATCGCCAGCAATGGAGCGGCGCCTTTTTACCGTTCGCTCGGCTTCAGCTCCCCGCCGAAGGCCACTGCGATGATGCGGGGCACCAGGAATGTTTAAAAAGTTCCATCCAGGCGATTACCAGCGTCTTAAATGCTATTTCGACGGGCAGCTCTACCCCCTCTGCCCGTATTCCCTCGCCTCGATGATGATCTGGAGCGGGTGCGTGCACGAGGCTTTCTACCTGGAAAAGGACGGCGTGCTGCACCTCTCCGAGGTGGATATGGACCCGCCGCGCCGGGCCAGGCTACTGCTGCCGCTGCTTCTGCCGTTCCGGTATCCCACGCCGCGGGAGCTCGCCTGCTGGGCGAAGGACCTCGGTTGCGCGGAATACCATTACGTGCCGCAGGACTACCTGGACATGATAGGGCTGGAGAACGTCTCCGGATTTTTCACGGTGACAGAGGAAGCCGGCTACGGCGACTATATATACAACGCCTCCGACCTGGCCGAGCTCAGGGGCCACAAGTACTCGCGCAAGCGCAACCTGATAGCGCAGTTCACGAAGGCCGCCGGGGCGGAGGTGAGGGTCTCCAGGCTGGCCGGGGCCTGCCTGGCGAAGTGCCTGGAGGTCTTCGATACCTGGCAGGCCAGCAAGGGCGCGGCGGTGCTGGACGATATCCCCGACTGCGAGCGCCGGGCCATAATAAACGGACTCGATAATTTCAGCGGGCTGGAGATGACCGGAGTGGCCGTCGAGATAGGCGGCCAGCTGGCCGGCTTCGCTTTCGGCTCGCGGCTCAGCGCCGATACTTATACGCTCAACTTCGAGAAGGCCGACGCTTCGGTCAAAGGCCTCTACCAGTTCCTCGACAGGGAGGCCGCCCGGACGGCTTCGCCCGGGTATAAGTTCATCAATAAGGAGAACGACCTCGGTATCCCTGGTATCAGGAAGGCCAAGGAATCGTATTTCCCGGCCAGGTTCGTGAGGTCCTACAGTCTGAGTCTGAAGTCCTGACCCCGTACGGGGCGGGAAGGGGGGAACATGCACGCAGAAGAACGGAAAGGTCTCAAGCTGCTGCGCTTCGACGTATTCAAAGGCGAGCCGGGCCTGGAGTGCGCCGTCTCCACACGCCAGGGCGGCGTGAGCTCCGGGCATTATTCCGGGCTGAACCTAGGGGCGGGTTCCGGAGACAGGCTGGAGGACGTGGAGCAGAACCTGGCGCTGTTCTGCGAGGCTCTGGGGGCGGAGCCGGCACGCCTGGAGCGCATGCGCCAGAACCATACGGCCAACGTGGCTTTCGTGGAGGGGGGCGGGGTGACGCCCCCGGAGAATACGGACGCTGTCATCACTGCGGCCCCCGGAGTGCCGCTGCTGGCGGTCTCCGCTGACTGCGCTCTGACCGCGCTTTACGACAGGGCGCACAAGGCCGTGGCGGTGGCGCACAGCGGCTGGCGCGGCGCGCTGCTTGATATTTACGGAACGGTGCTGGCCGCCATGAAGCTCCGCTACGGCACCGACCCAGCCGACGTCATCGCCGGCGTTTCCCCGATGATCTCCGCCGCGAACTATCCGGTAAAAGAGGACTTTCTCGAGAAGCTGAACCTTTTTTACCCCGACGGAGCCGCGAAGCGTTTCCTGACGCTCAAAGAAGGACGGCACTTTTTCAGCCTGCGGGAACTCCTGCGGGTGCGGCTGGAGGCGCTGGGGGTCGCCAGGCACGAGTTCATGCATCTGTGCACCTACGCCGAGAAGGAGCAGTTCTATTCCTGGAGGCGGGACGGGGCCAGGACTGGGCGTTTCGGCCTGCTGGCGATGCTCAGATAGGGGAAGCCAGCAGAAGAGGTATAACGGCCGCAAACGGGAAGCCGTTCGCTGTAATTCCTCATCGCAGCATATCCCACGCCAGCTTAACGAGCAGCGCGGCAGAGACGGAGAAGAGCATGGGCCTGATCACCCAGGCGCCTTTTTTCAGCGCCATGTGCGAGCCGGCGTAATTCCCCGCCATCCCGGCGATACCCATCGCCAGGCCCAGCCGTATGTCCACCCTGCCGAGCCACAGGAAGGCCGCCAGCGCGGCCAGGTTGGAGACCAGGTTCAGCAGCTTGGCCAGAGCAGTGGAGCGCAGCAGGTCGTAGCCGCAGAGCTTGGCGAACCCCACGGCCAGGAAGGTCCCGGTGCCGGGGCCCAGCATCCCGTCGTAGCAGCTCACGAAGAATGAAAGCGTTCCGGAGCGCTTCAGCAGCGAGTTCTCCGAATGAACATGGCTGGTATCCGCCAGGCCGAAGCGTTTGCGGGCGCCCAGGAATATCGCCACCGGGGGCAGCAGCACGATAAGGAGGTAACGTATCAGTTCGGGCGGCACCAGGGAGATGGCCTTGGCGCCCAGGAACGAGCCTCCCGCCGCCAGCACCGTCAGGACGAAAAGGAAGTCGGCGCCGAAGCGCGCCTCCTTGATGAGCCTGACCGCCGCCACGCTGGTCCCCATGGAGGAGGAAAGCTTGTTCGTGCCCAGCAGCAGCGCTGGGCTGAGCCCGTGGGCGAGGTAGGCGGGCAGCGTTATAAGACCCCCGCCTCCCGCTATGGAATCGACGAAGCCCGCTAGGAAGACCAAGGAGGCGAGTGATAGGTCGTGCTGGGCGGGGTGGAGCGCAATCATCTTCAGTTCCCCGCGGAGATGCGTGCCTCGATGGCCTGCCGTACCGCGGGAACTTCCAGGTCGAAGGCCTTCATCAGGTCGGCGACACCCTCGAGACTGCCGGAGCGGCCGGCCTGCTCAAGCAGGAGGCAGAGCTTCTGCAGGCGTCTGGCGCCGATGTTGCCGCTGCTGCCCTTCAGGGCATGGGCCGCCAGGCGGAGCGCTTCGGCGTCCTTCGCCTCGGCGGCCGTCCGGACGGCCTCGACCCTGCCCGGCAGGTCCTTCAGATAGGTGGACAGGATCCCCGATAAGAACTCGCCGCCGTCGTCGCCGCCGAGCTCGCCCAGGTCCTTCAGCGTGAACGGGTCCAGCGGGGAATCCCACCGCCCTATCACTTCCGCCAGCTGCTCTATGCGCACGGGCTTCGAGATATAGGCGTCCCTGCCGGCGGCGATGCACTTCTCCTTGTCGCCCTTGAGGGCGTTGGCCGTCATCGCTATTATCGGGATCCGGCGCTGGTCGTCGGCCTGGAGGCGGCGGATCTCCCGGGTGGCCTGGAAGCCGTCCATCTCTGGCATCTGGCAGTCCATCAGGACGAGATCGAAGGAGGATCCCTTTATCGCGGCCACGGCTTCGAGGCCGTTGGCGGCGAGACTGGCCTCGTAGCCCAGCTTCTCCAGCTGGCGCATCGCGACCTTCTGGTTCACGGGATTGTCCTCGGCGAGGAGTATCCTGAAATACCTGCTCAGAGGCGAGGGCTCCTTGCGCGGTGCCGAGGAGGCGGGCTCCTGGGCCGTCTCCCCGGAAAGGGCCGCGGTTATCGCCCTGAGGAGGACGGAGGGCCTGATGGGCTTGTGAACGCATACTGAGATGCCGTTTGCGGAAAGCTCCTCCCTGGAGATCTCCTGTCCGAGAGACGTCTGCAGTACTATCTTCAGCCCGGAGAGCTGCGGCTGCCTGCCTATCGCCCCGGCCAGCATGCGGCCGTCCATGCCCGGCATCTGCATGTCCACTATGGCGACCTGGTAGGGTTTGCCTGCGGCGGCGGCGGCGTTCAGCAGGGACAGGCCCTCTTCGGCGGACTGCGCGGCCTCGCAGGGCATCTGCCAGAGGGTCAGGTAGTTGGTGACTATCTGGCGGCTGGCGGCGTTGTCGTCCACTACGAGGGTCCTGGTGCCTTCCAGACCTTCCGGGCGCGCCTCCGGGGGCTGCTGCGCGGTCAGGGCGTACGGCAGGGTGAACCAGAAGACGGAGCCCTGTCCCGGCTCGCTTTCGAAGCCTATTTCACCGCCCATGAGCTCCGTGAGACGCTTGCAGATGGAAAGTCCCAGGCCGGTTCCGCCGTATTTGCGCGTGGTGGAGGCGTCGGCCTGGGTGAATTCCTGGAAGAGCTTGCGGCCGGCCTCCCTGGGTATCCCCACGCCTGTATCCTTCACTGTGAACCTCAGGAGGGCCCCGTCAGCGTCGGCCCTCTCTTTGGATATCCGCAGTATCACCTCTCCTCGGTCCGTGAATTTCATCGCGTTGCCGAGCAGGTTGGTGAGTATCTGCCGCAGGCGGCCGGGGTCGCCGCGGAGGTGGAGCGGCACGTCGGGTTCTATAAGCTGCTCCAGCTCCAGCCCCTTGTCCTGCGCCCGCTGGGCGAGGAGCTCCACGGTGCTCTCCACCGTCTCCTGCAGGTCGAAATCCATCGTCTCTATGATAAGTTTCCCGGACTCTATCTTGGAGAAATCGAGGATGTCGTTGATGATGTCCAGCAGAGATTCTCCCGCCGTGCCTATGGTCCTGGCGTAATCCCGCTGGCGGGGGGACAGCTCCGTGCCGAGCAGGAGACCGGTCATGCCGATTATGGCGTTCATCGGCGTGCGTATCTCGTGGCTCATGTTGGCGAGGAAGTCGGCCTTCATGCGGGCCAGCTCCAGGGCCGCGTCCTTGGCCTTCGCCATCTCGGCCTCTATCTGCTTCTTATCCGTGATGTCCAGCTTTACGGCCACGTAACTGGTGATGTTGCCCGCGGGGTCCTTCACCGGGGAGATGTCCGCGCGCTCCCAGAACAGCTCGCCGTCCTTCTTCTTGTTGAGGAACTCGCCGCGCCAGACCTTGCCCGCCAGCAGGGTAGCCCACAGGTCCCTGTAAAGCTCCTTCGGGTTCCTGCCGGAGCTCAGCATGCGCGGGTTCTTGCCGAGAGCTTCCTGCTCCGTATAGCCGGTCAGCTCGAGGAACCTTGGGTTGACGTATTCTATGTTGGCGTCCTTGTCGGTGATCACGATGGACGTGGGGCTGTGCCTCACCGCCGCCGCCAGCTTGCGCATGCGCATCTGGGAGCGTTTCCGGGCGCTGATGTCCATGGCCATGCCCAGGAAGCCGGTAAGTTCTCCCGCGTGGTTCTTGAGTCCGGTGACCACCAGGTCCACAGGGAGGCGGGAGCCGTCCTTGCGGACGTAGGTCCATTCGCGGATCTCGTGCCCGCCCGTCCTGGCCGCCTCCACGAAAACGTCGAAGCCCGTCACCGGGCGGCCCAGCCTGGCCGTAAGTTCCGCCCCGCGCGCGGCCACCTCTTCGGGCAGGTGTATCACCTCCGGAGTCGCTTTGCCTATCAGCTCCTGCGCCGAGTACCCGAGCAGCCGTTCGGCTCCGACGCTGAAAAGTATCATCGTCCCTTTGAGGTCGGTGGCGATGATGGAGATCTGGGTGGCGGAGTCGAGGACGCTCTTGAGCCTGGCGTTGGCGTCGGCCAGTTCCGTTTCGGCGCGCCGCCGGCGCGCCTCCTCCCGAAGCATGAACACCAGCGTGACCAGCAGCAGCAGGATCAGCAGGATCAGGATGGTCGCGATGATGCGGTTGCGCTGGGTCTCCTGGAGCCGGGTTTGCGCGCCCAGCAATCCCATTTTCATCCTGACGGTTTCCATCAGGTCCCGTGTCACGGCGCGGATCTCCGCGGTAATGGCGTCGCCGTTGCGTATCCTGTCCGCTACCCGCTCCGTGGACAGCGGGCCTGCCTTCCTGAGGGCTATCGAGTTCCGCATGGCGTCTATGCGCTCGGGAACAAGCAGTGCCAGATGCTCCGAATACGGTGCGTACTCCGGCCTGGTGCGCGCTATCTGGCGCAGGAAGTTGGTCTCGCGCAGCATTATCGAAACCTGCCGGTCGAAATCCGCCAGCGACTCCTGCCGGCCGGTGACCATGTAGGCGCGCCCGCGGGAGGAGGCCCCAAGGGTCTGGGCGTAGAGGTTCTCCGCGCTGTGGATGGCGGCGTTGGAATGGCTCAGCTCCCGCTCGGCTTCGGTCCATTGCGCCAGGTTGGAATAGAGCAGCCAGCCGATGAAAAGGGCCACGCTGATGCCCAGCGTGCCGGCCGCGGTCCATAGCAGGGATGGGAATTTCACCTTCATTGTTAATTACCCCTGAAAATAATACTAAATAAAAAGCGCCCCGCTGCTCTTTTGCGCGGCAACGCGGGAATATGTAGAATTAAATCATTGATGCCGCGCGGAAAAAGGGGTGCATGATGCTAGCTGATTCCAATCTCGCTAAGATAAAGAGCACGATAGAGATATCCGGAGGGGCCAAGAGGGTGGACCTCCTGCTCAGGAACGCCAGGGTGATAAACACCTTCTCCGGCGACATCCACCGCACCCACGTCGCCGTGCACGGCGGCAAGGTGGTCGGCTTCGGCGAGTACAAGGCTAAGCAGGCCATCGACCTCAAAGGCGCCTACGTCGCTCCGGGCTTCATCGACGGCCACGTCCACATAGAGAGCTCCATGGTGAAGATCCCGGAGTTCGCGCGCACCGTGCTGCCGTGCGGCACCACCTCGGTGGTGATAGACCCGCACGAGATCGCCAACGTCCTGGGCCTGGACGGCATCAAGTACATGCTCTCCTCCAGCCTGAACGCCGTTCTGGGCGTCTACGTGATGCTGCCGTCCTGCGTGCCGGCCACCCACCTCGAGACCGCCGGCGCCGAGCTGGACGCGCACGACCTGGGGCTGCTGCTCGGGGACGACCGCGTGCTCGGGATAGGCGAAATGATGAACTACCCCGGCGTGATCTATCAGGACAGGGGCGTGCTGGAGAAGATCGCGATAGCGAAGAATAAGGTTATAGACGGCCATGCGCCGATGCTGAAGGATAAGCAGCTCTACGCCTACGTCTCCGCCGGCATCAAGAGCGACCACGAGTGCACCGACGTCGCCGAGGCGCGCGAGAAGCTGCGCGCCGGTATGTACATCATGATCCGCGAGGGCACGGCGGCCAAGAACCTCAAAGGGCTGCTGCCGCTCGTGAACTCCGAGAATTCCCGCAAGTTCATCTTCGTCACGGACGACCGCCACCTGGAGGATATCGAGAGCCAGGGCCATATCGACTACCTGGTGCGCACCGCGATAAGGCTGGGCGTCGACCCTATCCGCGCCATACAGATGGCCACGATAAACACCGCCGAGTATTTCAACCTGAAGAACCTGGGCGCGATAGCCCCTGGCTATCAGGCCGACATGGTGGTGCTGCAGGACCTCAAGGGCCTCAAGATAACCAAGGTCTTCAAGTGCGGGAAGCTGGTGGCCAGCGACCGGCGGATAACCCCCGGAGTGATCAAGGAGTACGAGGGCAAGGCGCGCGGCACCGTCAACGTGAAGTGGATAGAGCACGAGGACTTCGCGCTGAAGGCGGAGGGGAAGTTCGCCCGTGTCATTAACGTGGTCCCGGACCAGATAGTGACCAGGATGACCGTGGAGCCGGTGAAGCAGGACGGCGGCTACGTCTCCTCCGACACCGAGCGCGACATACTTAAGATAGCGGTCATAGAGCGCCACATGGCCAGCGGCCGCATAGCCAAGGGACTGGTCAAGGGCTTCAGTCTGAAGAAGGGCGCCATCGCCTCGTCGGTCTCCCACGACTCCCACAATATAGTCGTGATCGGCACGCACGACGGGGACATGTACACCGCCGCGGTGCAGGTGGTGAAGATGCAGGGCGGCATAGTGGCCGCTCTGAACGGCCAGGTGCTCGAGGCGCTGCCGCTGCCGGTCGCCGGACTGATGTCGGACCGCAGCTCCGAGTTCGTCCGCGAGAAGCTCAAGCGCCTGACGGAAGCGGCCCGCATGCTGGGCTCGAGGCTGTCGGACCCCTTCATGGCCATGGCTTTCCTCACGCTGCCGCCTATCCCCGAGCTGCGTATCACGGACCGGGGCGTCATAGACGCCGTGAAGTTCCGGGTGACGCCGCTCTTCTGCGGGGCCAAGGGGAAATGAGGGCCGCTAGCCTGCTGCTCCCGCTGCTCCTGGCGGCGGCTCCCGCCGCCGCCGTGGTCATAGAACGCGGCCCCTATCTGGAGAGCATGACCGAGGATATGGTGACGGTGCGTTTCCGCACCGACGCGCCTGCTCCCGGCTGGCTCACCTACGGAGGCGCGCCCGACTGCGAGCGCTTCCTGACCCCGATACCGGAGGCAGCCGAGCACAGGATAACGCTGTTCGGCCTGCTTCCCGACACTACCCACTGCTACCGCATCTACCTGCCGGTGCAGGACAGCACGGCGGCCTACAAGGCCTTCGAGGGCTCCTTCGTCACCTTCCGCGGCGAGGATAAGCCGTACTTCACGTTCCTCGCGTTCGGGGATTCCGGCTCCAGCTCCGAGGAACAGGTGACCCTCGCGGAGCGGATGGCGAAATTCTCCCCGGACTTCGTAGTGCATACCGGCGATTCGCTTTCGGAAGGACTGGACGAGATGGCCGACGAGGAATATTTCCGCCCTTACGCCGACCTGCTGGCGCGCGTCCCGTTCTTCCTGGCGCTCGGCAACCACGATTACGGCCGCGATCTCGGCAGCCCTGAGGGAAAGGGCTTCCTGAAGGCTAACTTCGTCCCTTTCCACACCACGCCGTACACCGGCCTGCCGCCCCACTACTATTATTTCGACGTGGCGAACGCCCGCTTCGTGGTGCTGGACACCAACGCTTTCTACGGCGCCAAGTTCGCCCCGTCGCTGGAGCCCGGTTCCAAGCAGTACAAATGGCTCGAGTACGTTCTCTCCAAGGCGCACGCGAAGCAGTGGCGCTTCGTCGTGCTCCACGGCCCGCTGTATTCCACCGGGGCCCACGAGCCGGTACTGAAGGAAGTCGAGACGCTGGAGCCGCTCTTCCAGAAATACGGGGTCGATATGGTCCTGCAGGGACACGACCACGATTACGAGCGCACGCTGCCGATAAAGGACGGCGTGCCGGACCAGCAGGGAGGGATAACCTATGTCACGCTGGGAGGCGGCGGCTCCCCGCTGTACATCCAGCGGCGCAACGAGGACTGGTCCGCCAAGTTCCTGCCGGTCTTCCACTTCGCGGTGTTCGAGGTGAACGGAGCCCATCTGAAGATGACCGTCTACGACAAGGCCGGGGACGCCGTGGATTCCCAGGAACTGCAGAAGTAGACCGATATTGCTTTACCCCAGCGGTTGTGCTATAATATCTCTGCGGGGTAGAGCAGCCTGGTAGCTCGCAAGGCCCATAACCTTGAGGTCGTTGGTTCAAATCCAACCCCCGCAACCATAAGCCCCCGGAATTTTCCGGGGGCTTATGCTTTGTGCGCAGCCCGCGCGGGCCGCGGATTAGATATAATCGGGGTATGGAGGGTAGGGGACGGTTAAAACGTAACTCCGGGCAGCCGGAAGGCGCCGATCAGCCCCAGGGGGCCGTAGTCTCGGGCAGGGGCGTGTCCTTCCGTGTCTGGGCCCCTGCCGCCGAAACGGTATCCCTGATGCTGTCCCAGCCCAGGGAGGCCGTTCTTCCCATGCGCAGGGAGAGGGGGGGCTTCTGGCGGCTGCATCTGCCGCGCGCCGGCGCCGGCGCGCACTATAAATACCTTCTAGACGGCGAGGTGTTCCCCGACCCGGCGTCCCGCTGCCAGCCGGAAGGCGTACACGGCCCGTCCGAGGTCGTGGACCAGGCCGCCTTCAAATGGGCGGATTCCTCCTGGAAGGGTCTGCGCCCCGAGGACATGGTCATCTACGAGCTGCATCCGGGCACGTTCACCCGCCAGGGCGGCTTCGCCGGCGTCCAGGAGAAACTACAGTACCTGGTGGACCTCGGAATAAACGCGGTGGAGCTCATGCCGGTGGCCCAGTTCCCAGGCTCGAGGAACTGGGGCTACGACGGGGTCTACCCCTATGCCCCGCAGAACACCTACGGCGGCCCGGACGGTCTGAAGCGGCTCGTCGACTCCTGCCATAAGGCCGGCGTGGCCGTCATCCTCGACGTAGTCTATAATCACCTTGGCCCGGAGGGGAACTACCTGGAGCGCTTCGGGCCTTACTTTACTGACCGCTACCGCACACCGTGGGGCAAGGCCGTCAATTTCGACGGTCCGGACAGCCTTCCTGTGCGCGACTTTTTCGTGGGCAACGCCCTCTACTGGCTGCGGGATTTCCACGTCGACGCCCTCCGCCTGGACGCGGTCCACGGCATCTTCGACCTAGGCGCCAGGCACCTGCTGGCGGAGATGCAGGAGGCCGTCGAGAAGTTCTCGGAGGCAGCCGGCCGCCGCTGCAGCCTCATCGCGGAGAGCGACCTGAACGACCCCAGGCTGCTGCGCACGCGCCGCGAGGGCGGCTACGGCCTGGCCGCCCAATGGTCCGACGACTTCCACCATTCGCTGCACACGGAACTCACTGGCGAACGCCAGGGGTATTACGAGGATTTCAGAGGCCTGCCGCACCTGGCGAAGGCCCTGCGCGCCGGCTTCGTATACGATTGGGCCTATTCCGGCCACAGGCGCCGCATGCACGGCGCCCCGGCCGACGGCCTGCCTCCTTCGGGTTTCGTCGTATGCGCGCAGAACCACGACCAGGTCGGCAACAGGCTCGGCGGGGAGAGGCTGGCGGCGCTGGTGGGGGAGAGAAAGCTGAAGCTGGCCGCAGGGGCCGTGCTGCTGTCCCCGTACGTGCCGCTGATCTTCATGGGGGAGGAGTACGCCGAGACCAATCCGTTCCTTTACTTCGTCAGCCACGGCGACCCGGCGCTGGCCGCGGCCGTCAGGGAAGGGCGCAGGAGGGAATTCGCGTCCTTCGACTGGAAGGCGGAACCGCCCGACCCCCAGCGTGAGGCAACTTTCGCGGCCAGCCGCCTGGACTGGGGGAAGCAGGAGCGGGGGGTGCACGCCCGGATGCTCCTGTTCTACCGGCGCCTCATAGCGATGCAGCGCTCCGTCCCTTTGCTGGGTACCGTGCACCGCTCCGAGCTGCGGGTCTCCGAAGGCCGTTCCGGAGTTCTGTCGCTCCTCCGCCGCCGCGGCGGGGCCGCGACCCTTGCTGCCTTCAATTTCTCCGCGGCCGCCAGGCGCGTCTCCCTGCCGCGCGGCAGGTGGACGGAGATATTCACCTCTTCCGGGAGGGGCCTCCGTGCAGGGGCGGCTGGCTTCATCTCCCTGCCTCCGGAAACCTTCAGCGTCCTCTCCGCAGGGCGCTGATCCCGGACCGGTCCTCTCGGCTTAACCGCGGCAAAAATATAATAGAATACAGGCTATGGGGAACGATTGGGTTTTTAGGGATGAGCACATGCTGCGGGTCTTGTCGCCCCTCTCCGGGGCCGTGCCGGAAGCCCTGGCCAGGGCGCGCGTAGAAAAAAAGAGGTTCTGTTCGCAGGCCCTGATAGAGGGCGGCGTGCTTGCGCCTGAGCTGGTTATCCGCGCTTCGGAAGCCGCTTTCAAGGCCAGGCACGTTCCGCTGGCCTCGGCCGCGATAGACAAGTTCACGCTGTCGCTGGTCCCGGAAAAGATCTGCCGGAAGTACCTGCTGGTCCCGCTGCGGTTGGAGGAGAGCGAGATCCAGGCCGTGATGATGAACCCGTCCGACTTCAACGCCCAGTCGGACGTCGAGGCCATCACCGGCCGCCGGGTGATCCCGTTCTTCGGCCTGCCCCGCGAGATAGAGGCCTGCCTCGACCGCCTTTACAGCGCCGACGCCGTAGTCTTCGATCTGCTCAGCAAGGTGGAGACCCCCGACGACATCATGGTGCTGGGCGAGCGGGCCCAGGCCGTGCAGGAGGACTCTTCCATCTCCTCGCCGGTGATACAGCTGGTCAATTCCATCATCTCGCAGGCCTACCGCAAGCGTTCCTCGGACATCCATATAGAGCACGAAGAGCAGAACAGCCATGTCCGCATCCGTATAGACGGTGACCTTAGGAACATACTCAAGCTGCCGCGTCCCATAGCCGCCGGCCCGATAGTCTCCAGGATCAAGATAATGTCCGACCTGGACGTCTCCAACCACATGCGCCCCCAGGACGGCCGCACGAAGATCCGCATAGGCGCGGCCGAGGTGGGCCTGCGCGTCTCCACCCTGCCCACGTCGTACGGCGAGAAGGTGGTCATGCGCATACTGGACCAGCGCGCCGCGGAGGTCCCGTTCGAGAAGCTCGGCTTCGCGCCGGAAGTGGCCGCGGAACTGGACAAGTGCATGACCCAGACGCAGGGGGTCCTATTGATCACCGGGCCCACCGGCTCCGGCAAGACCACCACGCTCTATTCCATCCTGAACAAGGTGAAGAACGAGTCCAATAACGTCGTCACCGCCGAGGACCCTATAGAGTACAAGCTGCCCGGCATCAACCAGGTGCAGGTGAACGAAAAGCAGGGGCTCACCTTCGCCTCGGTGCTGCGCTCGGTGCTGCGCCAGGACCCGGATATCATAATGCTCGGGGAGATCCGCGACCACGAGACGGCGGACATAGCCCTGCAGGCCGCGATGACCGGCCATCTGGTGCTCTCCACTCTTCATACCAACGACACGGTTTCGACGCTGGCCCGCCTCGTGGACATGGGGGTGGACCGGTTCAAGATCTCTCCCGGCCTCCTGGCGGTCACCGCCCAGCGCCTGGTCCGCCGCCTCTGCCCCAAGTGCCGCGAGCAGGTGGCGGAGGGAGAGGCCGACAAGGTTATACTCCAGGTTCTCGGCGAGTACGGTTTCCGGAAGGCCTATTACCGCGCCAAAGGCTGTCAGGCCTGCGAGAAGACCGGCTACTCGGGGCGCACTTCCATCGTGGAACTGCTGATGGCCGACGCCAAGGTGAAGGAGCTCATCAACTACGGCGCCACGGCGGAGGAGATAACGAAGACCGCGGTGGCGTCCGGGGCCCTGCGGACCATGACGAAGGACGCGCTGTGGCACCTTGCCCAGGGCGATACCGACCTTCCCGAGATAGAGCCCTATCTGAAGCTGGCCAAGCCAGCGGCGCCGTCGCTCCTGCAGGACTCCCAGCCGGCCGCGATGCCGGTGCAGGCCGCGGCGCCAGCGTCCGCCCCGGCGAGGAGGAGCTCGCAGCAGGGCAAGCCGCGCATCATGGTGGCCGACGACGACCAGATAATGCGGATGCTGCTGAAGAAGTTCATCGAGAACTCTGGCTATGAGGCCGTGGAGGCGGTGGACGGAGAGGACGCGCTTACCAAGATCGCGGAGGGTCCGGCCCCCGACCTGCTTGTATCGGACGTCAACATGCCGAAGATGAACGGCTTCGATCTCGTCAAAGGGGTGCGCGAGACGCTGGGGCTGCTGGACCTGCCTGTCATCATGCTGACCACGGAGAGCGCCGACAAGAGCCAGGAGCTGGCCTTCGAGCTGGGCGCTGACGACTACGTGGTAAAGCCGTTCAAGGGCCCGCTGGTGATGGCCAGGATCACGGCCGCCCTGCGACGCGCGGGACGACTCGGCTGAGCGGGTCCGCCCGCCCGGGCGGGCGGCATGCAACCGTTCGGCGCCTAAAATTGTATTATATAGAGACAGTTCTCAGGAGGACACTACAAAATGAAGAAGACTTTGCTCGCAGTTACAGCCTGCTTTATAGCGGCTTCCGCCATGGCCGCGGACATGACCGAGGACCAGAAGACGCTTTATTTCCTGGGCCAGGCGGTCAGCTCCAAGCTCACGCAGTTCGAGTTCACCCCGGAGGAGTCAAAATATATAGTCCAGGGCTTCACCGATTCCCTGGGCGGCGGCAAGGAAAAGATGGACTCCAGCTACGGCGTAAAGCTGAACGCCTTCCTGGCCAAGAAGCAGGAGGCCATCACCGCCCGCAAGAAGGAAGAGGCCAAGCCCTTCCTGGAGAAGATGGCGAAGGAAAAGGGCGCCCAGAAGCTGCCGTCCGGAGTGATAATAATCCCCGTGAAGGAAGGCACCGGCGCCTATCCCAAGGCCGACGACATGGTCAAGGTCCATTACCACGGCACGTTCCCCGACGGCAAGGTCTTCGACTCCTCCGTTGAGAGGGGCACGCCGGCCGAGTTCCCGCTCTCCGGAGTCATCCCGTGCTGGACCGAGGGCGTCCAGAAGATCAAGGTGGGCGGCAAGGCCAAGCTGGTCTGCCCGTCCGACACCGCCTACGGCGACCAGGGCGCCGGCGGCACTATACCCGGAGGCGCCACGCTGGTGTTCGACGTGGAGCTGCTGGACATCCTGAAGGAGAACCCGATGGCCGCCCTCTCCTCGCCAGCTCCCGAGAAGAGAACGGAGAAGAAGGCGGAGAAGAAAGAGGCCAAGAAAGCCGACAAGAAGAACTGATCCCGCTTCAGGACAGGAAAGGGCCCCGGACAGTCGGGGCCCTTTCATTTCCGGGCGAGCCTGCCCAGGAGCTTTTCCGCTTCCAGCGCGCAGTAGACCGCGGATGAAAGCGCGAGCGTCAGCGCCAGCTCTTTGAGGGTCAGGGGCGCCGTAGTGAACAGTCTGTTGCACGGCGGGAAGTATATGACGGCCAGCTGCAGCGCCACGGTGAGCGCCACGGAGCCCAGCAGCGGCCCGTTCGTGAGCAGCCCCAGCTCCCACAGCGTGCGCTTTTCGGACCTTATAGCCAGCGCCTGGCCGAGCTGGCTCAGACAGAGGACGGTGAAGACCATGGTGCGCCAGTGCTCCCTGCCGGTGGCCAGCCCCCAGTACTGCGTCCCCAGGCAGACCGCGCCCATCAGCAGCCCTGCCCAGATGATCTGAGTCCCCATGCCGCCGGAGAACAGGCTTTCCCCTGGCGGGCGCGGGGGGCGGCGCATCACGTCGGCCTCGGCCGGCTCCGAGGTCATCGCCAGGCCGGGAAGGCCGTCCGTGACCAGGTTTATCCAGAGTATCTGTATCGGCAGCAGCGGTATAGGCATCCCCAGGAACGGGGCCAGGGATATGGTCCAGATCTCGGCCGAGTTGCAGGTGAGGATGTAGCGGATGAACCTCCGGATATTCTCGTAGATGCGGCGCCCTTCGCGCACCGCGCGCACTATGGTGGCGAAGTTGTCGTCGAGCAGTATCATATGGGCGGCTTCCTTCGAGACGTCGGTGCCGGTGATCCCCATGGCCACGCCTATGTCGGCGCGCTTGAGGGCGGGGGCGTCGTTCACGCCGTCGCCCGTCATTGCCGCGAACTGCCCTTTGCGCTGGAGCGCCTTCAGGATGCGCAGTTTCTGTTCCGGAGCGACGCGGGCGTAGACGCGCGTGGTCTCCACCCTGTCCATCAGCTCCGCCTCGGACATGCCCTCGAGTTCCCTGCCGGTCAGCATGGAGGTCCCGCCCGGCTCCGCTATGCCGAGCCTGGCGGCGATGCTGATGGCGGTTACCGGGTGGTCCCCGGTTATCATGACGGGGACTATGCCCGCCGCGGCGCATTCGGCCACCGCCGCCTTCGCCTCCTCGCGCGGAGGGTCCTCGAGCCCGACGAGCCCGATGAAGGTGAGCGCGTGCTCCGCCGTCTCGGGGGTGGGGGAGGCCGGGACCGAGTCCCACTCCCTGGACGCGAAGCCCAGCACCCGCAGGCCCCTCGCGGCCATGCCTTCCGCGGCCCGCCGCGCCGCCTCGTTTCCGCCGTCCATTCCCGGCCCGCGGACGGAGGACTCCAGCAGGTTCTCCGCGGCGCCCTTCGTGACGGAGAAGAACCTCCCCTCCCCGGAGAGTGAGCCCGCGTGGAAAGTGGTCATCGCTTTGCGCTCGGAATCGAAGGGGAGTTCCGCGGTGCGGGGATAGCGGGCGTCCAGTTCCAGCTTGCCCGGCCCGCCCCTCTCGGCCAGCGCGCAAAGGGCCGTTTCGGTCGGGTCCCCGCTCCAGCCGCCGGGTCCGCGCCGGGAGTCGTTGTTCAGCGCGGCCGCTGTAAGCAGGCTGGCCCAGTGGCTTTGCAGCTCCGGCGGGACCGGCCCGTCCGCGTCGAGCAGCTTGCCGCCGATGAACACCTGGGCCGCCTGCATCCGGTTCTGCGTAAGCGTCCCGGTCTTGTCCGAACAGATATACGTAATGGAGCCCAGGGTCTCTACGGCGGGCAGGCGGCGTATCAGGGCCTGCTGGCGCACCATCCTGGCTGCGCCCAGCGCCAGCGCGATGCTCATGACCGCCGGGAGGGCTTCGGGTATGGCGGCCACCGCCAGGGATACCGCCGTAAGGAACATCAGGGCCGGGTCTTCCCCGCGCAGCAGGCCGGCCAGGAATACCACCGCGCAGATCCCCAATATGATCCATGCCAGCTTGCGGCCGAAAGCCGCCATCCGCCGCTGAAGGGGGGTCTGCACCTCCTCCTCGTCCTGCAGCAGTCCCGCTATGCGTCCCAGCTCGGTGCGCATGCCGGTGGCGGTGACGAGGCCCCTGGCCCTTCCGTAGGTGACGGACGTGCCGCTGTAGGCCATGTTACGCCTGTCCCCGAGCGGCAGGCCGGTCCCGGGCAGGGCCGAAGAGGTCTTCTCGACCGGGACGGACTCGCCGGTCAGCGCCGCCTCGTCCGTCTTCAGCGCGGCGCATTCGGTGATGCGCAGGTCGGCGGGGACCACGCTGCCGGCCTCCAGCAGCACCAGGTCCCCGGGAACAAGTCCGGAGGCCGGGACGGCGGCCGGGATCCCGTCCCTGACTACTACGGCCGCGGGGGCGGCCATCTTCTTCAGGGCTTCCATCGCCTTCTGCGCGCGGTATTCCTGCGCGAATCCCATCGCGGCGTTCAGCAGGACTATCGCCAGTATTATGGCGCTGTCCAGAAGCTCGCCGATGAGCCCCGACACGAGGGCCGCCGCTATCAGGACCAGTATCATGAAGTCCCCGAACTGGGAGAGGAACATCGCCAGCGCGGAGCGCTTCGGCTTTTCTTTGAGGGAATTGGGGCCGTATTCGGCCAGGCGCGCGGCGGCTTCGCCTTCCGCAAGTCCGGAAGCCGTAGTGCCGAGCCCTTTCAGGAGCCCGGAGATATCCAGCTGATACCAGTCGTGCTTATCGACCTGCGCCGGCATACACCCCCCAAGGGGATTATAGGAGTTACCGCGCGGGAATAAAAGCCCCGGGGACCGGGGCGTAGGGTCAGGAGGCGTCCTGCGGACGCGGCTTAATGGCCACCGAGAGGAAGATGGAGGCCGCCAGTATCCCGATGACTACCCCGAGAGAGAGAAGGGCCGGTATATGGACGTAGGCGGAGGCCAGCATCTTGGCCCCGACATAGAAAAGAATGACGGAGATGCCGACCTTCAGGTAGCGGAAAAGGTCCATCACCGAGGAGAGCAGGAAGTACAGCGAGCGCAGACCTACTACCGCGAAGACGTTGGAGGTGTAGACTATGAACTTGTCGCGCGAGACCGCCAGCACGGCGGGTATCGAGTCCACGGCGAAGATCAGGTCCGAGGTCTCGACCACCACTAGGGTGGCGAACATAGCCGTGGCGTACCACCGGCCGCGCTTGACGAAGAAGCTTCCGTCCGCTATGTCCTTCTCGACCGGCACCACTTTCGAGAGCAGGCGCAGCACGGGGTTCCTGCCCGGGTCCATCTCGCCCTCCTTCTGCAGCAGCATCTTGACGGCCGTGAAGATGAGGATGGCCCCGAAGACGTAGATGATCCAGTTGAAGGTGTTTATCAGCTTCACCCCGGTGAAGATGAGGACCAGGCGCATCAGCACGGCCCCGAGTATGCCCCAGGTCAGTATCTTGGGCTGATATTTCCGCGGGATGCCGAAGTAGGTGAAGATCAGGATGAAGACGAACATGTTGTCCATCGAGAGGGAATACTCGATGACATAGCCGGTGAAGAACTCCACCATCTTCGTGAAGCCCAGCATGTGCCCGGTCAGGAAGCCGAAAAGCGACGCGACCAGCACCCAGAACGCGCAGAGCAGCAGCGCTTCCTTGCGGGTTATCTCGTGCGCCCGTCCGGCCGACAGCCGGATGTCGGCCGCGAAAAGCGCCGCGGCGGTCACGGCGAAGACCATCCACATTATCGTTAACGGTGCCATGCAGGCTAATTATATAATATCGCCGCCGGGATTGTTCCTTGTCCTTGAACCCGCCTGCCGAGATTGTTAGAATCTAGGCAATGACAGCCCAGGAGGGAGACATGAGCGAAACTTTCGATATAGTGCTGCTGCTCGCGCTGCCGGCTTCCGGCAAGTCCGAGGTCAGGCGGTTTCTGGCCAACATAGAGCCGGAGCGCCTCAGGAAGGAATTCCACATAGGCCCCAATCTGCAGCTGGACGACTTCCCCTACGTCCACATGATGCGCCGCGCGGACGACGAGCTGGCCAGGCTCGGCAAGGGCAGGATCTTCTTCAAGGCCGGCGACAGGCCGTTCCAGGACACCCGCGACTGGGGGACCCTGATCCACCTGCTCAACGAGGACTACCACGACCTGATGAAGAAGAACGTGGTTAAGGCGGCCAGCGCAGCCGACCTGCTGATGAAGCGCATAGACAAGGCCGGCGAGAAGGCCAAGGTGACCCCGCGCCTGGCCAAGCTGGACGCGGATACCTGGAAGAAGGTCTCGGCCGCGCTGGAGAAAGAGGCCCGCGCGATGCTCGACGAGAAGCATGCGGCCTACCCCGATTCCTTCGAGGGCAGGACCATAGTTATAGAGGCCGCCCGCGGCGGCCCGGACAAGTCCGCGTTCCCGCTGCAGGACCCGCTCGGCTACCAGTACTCGCTGCGCGAGCTGGACCCGGAGATACTTAAGAAGGCGGTGATACTGTACGTCTGGGTGACCCCTGAGGAGAGCCGCCGGAAGAATACCGCCCGCACCGACCCGAACGACCCGGGCTCCATCCTGCACCACGGCGTGCCGATGGAGGTCATGCTGAACGACTACGGCTGCGACGATATGGACTATCTGGAGAAGAACACCGAACTCCCCGGCACCATCACGGTGGTCAACGGCGGCCGGAAGTACCATCTTCCTATAGGCCGGTTCGACAACCGAGTCGACAAGACCAGCTTCCTGCGCGTCGACAAGAAGGACTGGGACCCGAAGATGGTGGCTGACGTGACGGCCGGCATCCGCGGCGCCACGGACAAGCTGTATTCGCTGCTCACCGCCGCCCGCAAGTAAGCTGCCGGCGACGTATAACGGCCGCGGCCCTTAGGCCGCGGCCGTTCTTTTTTTACTAGTATTTTTGTATTATATCGCAAATCCTCCGGGGCAGGAGGAAGTCCACTACAGGGGTTTGAAAGATGACAAAAGAGAAAGAAGCGTGGGGCTCCCGGGTCGGGCTGGTGCTGGCCATGGCCGGCAATGCCGTCGGGCTGGGCAATTTCCTCCGCTTTCCGGCGCAGGCGGTGCAGAACGGCGGGGGGGCGTTCATAATACCCTACCTGGTCTGCTTCGTGCTGATGGGCCTGCCGCTGCTGTACGTGGAATGGGCCATGGGCCGCCATGCCGGCCGTTTCGGCCACCACAGCACGCCGTTCATCTTCGCGTCGCTGGACGAAAAGCCTTTCTGGAAGTACGCGGGCGTGCTCGGCCTCTTCATCAGCATCGGTATCTGCTCTTACTATACCTATATCGAGACTTGGACCATCTCCTGGGCCTACCACAGCGCGATGGGGCACTTCATGGGCATGTCGCAGGACCAGGTGGCGAACTTCTTCACCACCTATATCGGCCTTGGCACCAAGGAGCCGGTGGTGGTGTGGATAGCCTGCGTGGCCCTGAACACCTGGATACTTTCCCGCGGCCTGCAGGGCGGAGTGGAGATGGCCGCCAAGATAGGCATGCCGCTGCTCCTTATCTTCGGGATAGTGCTGGCCATTCGCGGCGTCACGCTGACCGCAGGCGACCACGGAGCCGTCTTCAGCGGCGTCGTGGGCCTTAACTACCTCTGGACCCCCAATTTCAGCTCCATCTGGGACCCGGTGGTCTGGCGCAACGCGGCCGGGCAGATCTTCTTCACGCTGTCGCTCGGCATGGGCAGCATACACTGCTACGCCTCCTACGTGAAGTACAAGGACGACATAGCGCTGAACGCGATGAGCGCCGGCTGGATGAACGAGTTCGTGGAGGTGGTGCTGGGCTCGGCCGTCATCATCCCGATAGCCGTGGGCTATATCGGGGTGGACAAGGTCGTGGAGATGACCAAGGGCGGCAGCGGCTTCGGCATCGGCTTCATGACGCTGCCGTACCTCTTCACGCAGTGGGGGCCGGCCCTTTCCGCCGCGGCCGGCATCATGTGGTTCGGCCTGCTGTTCTTCGCCGGGATAACCTCGTCGCTGGCCATGGGCACGCCGGTGATGGCCTTCCTCGAGGACAATTTCGGCTGGCAGCGCCGCAACGGCGCTATAGCCTTCGGCCTGGCGGTGCTGCTGCTCGGCATCCCGTCCGTGCTTTCCCAGGACGCTTTCAACGAGTTCGACTACTGGGCCGGCACAGTGGCGCTGGTGATATTCTCCCTGCTGGAGATAATCCTGTTCGCCTGGGTGTTCGGCATGGAGAAGGGCTGGAAGGAGATCACGCACGGGGCCGACATGAAGGTCCCCGAGGCTTTCCGCTTCACTATCCGCTATATCACGCCGGTATTCCTGCTGGTGGTCTTCGTCGGGAGCCTTCCAGAGGTCTGGCATAACCTGACCAGGCAGATCACCGCCCAGGTGGCGCTGGCGCGCGGCCTGATGGCCGCGCTGTTCGCGGCGCTGTCCTGGCTGGTCTGGCTGGCCGGCAAAAAGAAGGTGAGATCATGAGCAGCAGCGCGCTTCTGATGATGGTGCTCGCCGAGGGCACGATAACCGTCATGACGGTATATTTCTTCTGGAAGGTCCTGACCATCCCGCCGAAGCCCGAACCGGATTCTTACGCCGGGAACGACGAGGAACCCCGCTAGGTCAGAGCCACCTGGAGGGGGAATAGCGGCCGGTGACGGCCCGCGATAGCGCCTGCCGGAGCATCTGCCAGCCCCAGCCCAGCGGCGCGTACAGCCGCAGGAAGGAGAAGATGTCCCTCACTATCGCCCGCCTCTCGGCGGGCGTTTTTTTCTTCAGCGCGCCGCGGAAATCCGCCTCGTGCGGCCTGCCGTAGACTATCTTCAGCGGGTTCCCCTGGTCCGAGCAGCGGCGCACCTCGGACTGTATCATGCTGCGGTAAAGCGACTGTATGTCGGCGCCTCTGCGGAAGGATTCCGCCGCCGCCTCCCCGGCGATAGCTCCCGAGTGCAGCGCGCAGCTCATGCCCTCGGCTATCATGTTGAAGAAGCCGGCCGCCTGGCCGGTGACAAGCGCGTTCCCTTTGCCGAAGACGTAGCGGTTGATGAGCGAGGGACCGAAGTTGGCCGTGACGATCTCGGTATCCTCGCCGGGGCCCAGCTCCACGCCGTGGCGGTCGCGGAGATAGCTCGTGACCCGCTCGTGGCGCGGGTCGAAGGCGTCCCCGCTCTTGAAGCCGACGCCTACTATCTGCCGCCCGTCGCGCGCGTGGCTCCAGGTATAGTGCCCCAGCTCCGGGTGGAACCAGAAATGGAAGTAGTCCTGGTCCAGCGGACAGGACTTTATCTCGTGGAACTTCTGCCCGACCACGAACCAGGGTATGCTCTGCGCGTAGCCCGGGTAGAGCGCCTTGACCACGGCCATGCGCGGGCCGTCCGCGCCTATCACGCAGCGGGCCTCGTAGCGGAGCTCCTCGCCGTTCCGTTTGGCGGAGACCGTCACCTTCTTCCCGTCGTCGGTCAGCCCGGTGAACTCCGTGCCGGCGTGTATCGCGGCGCCGCTGCGGCGGGCCATCCAGTTGTCGCAGAACTTGCGGTACAGGTGCGGCGTGGGGCCGCCGTCGAATTCCATCGGCAGCGACGGGGCGGCGGGGAAATGGAAGATAACCCCGCGGCAGTACTGGGGAGCGTGCATCGTCTCGTCCGGCAGCGGTCCGAAGTTCTCTATCAGGAAGCGGTGCCCGCGGGGGGAGACTATGCCGCTGCAGGGCTTGTGGCGCGGCAGGGCCAGGCGCTCCAGGATCACGGCCTCGTAGCCGGCGTCGGTGAGGCGTTTGGCCGCGGCGGCACCGGAGGGGCCGGAGCCTACCACAATGGCGTCCGCCTTTACTGTCCTCACAGGAGCTCCGAGACGTGGATGACGGAAGGCGCCCCAGCGGCGCGCAGCGCGTCCATGTCCTCCGCGGATTCGGCCACTACCCGCGCGGGCGAGCCGGCCTTCCCAAGCAGCCAGCGGGCCTGGGAGGCGTCGTCGAAGTTCCCCGCCAGGCGGCTCTTCTGCGCCCGGGTGGGCCCGGCAGGCATGGCCGCGCGCTGCAGCGTGGTGCTCATAGCGCAGCCGGAGCTTTTTCGGATGGAGTCGTAGAACTTGACCAGGCGGGCCTGGTCGGAATTGAAGGCGCGGGCGTCCACCACGTAGAAGTCTCCGGGCTTAAGGACCTTGCGGCCCCCCGCGGAAAGCACGGCCTCGCCGATGCCGACGGCTTTTACGCCGGGGAACCAGGCGCGCAGATAGCGCAGCAAGAAGCCCTCGCCGGCTACGAAAGCGGCCGCGCCGGCGGCCGACGCCAGGGCCGCGGCCACCGCCTCCCGGGAGGGCGTCAGGCCGGCGTCTATATCGGCCCCGAGGGCCGAGAGGGAATCGTCAGGCGACACGGTGAAACCTGTCTTCCCCAAGGCGGAGCCTGCCTTGGCCAGCAATTGCGCCTCGGAGCGCAGCGCGGAGCCGGGGAGGAAAAGCTTGCGTCCGGAGGCCGTGAACGGGGAGCCTTTGGGCGCAGTCTGCGCAGCCTTGCGGCCTAGCCCGGCCCTCAGCGAGGCGGTCAGGGTCAGCGTGTCCACGCCCGAAGGGCAGACCGGGGCGCAGGAGCCGCAGAGCAGGCAGGCCTCCAGCGACTCGCGTATGTCCTGGGGCGTAGCGCCGGCCTGGAGCGCCTTGGCCCGCCCGGCGTTGGTCATCATCAGGTCGTGCGTCTGAGCCCAGACGGGGCAGGACAGGACGCAGACCGCGCAGCCGGTGCAACTCTCGTGTCCGTTCTTCTTGTTCTTTTTCATGGTCAGAATATCACGTCGGGGTTGAGTATCATGGCCGGGTCGGCCTCGCGCTTCATCGCCAGGTGCCGGTCCACCACCTCGTCCCCGAAGACGCGGCGGATATAGCCCTTCATCACCCCGCCGAAGCGGTAGTAGCTCGTCTTCATGTCTGCGCCGATGTCGTAGATCTCGTTCTTGAAGTTCTGCAGGTAGTCGCGGCTGTACTCCTTTCCCTCGAGCATCGGCTCGAACTCGCAGCCGTAGGCGTAGCCCTCGGCGTCGGGCGGCACGCAGGACATCTCGTAGCGCGGAAGCCGGCCGCGCAGCTTTATGCCCACGCAGTACAGCGTGTAGTGGTCGAAATATTTCTTGCAGACGGCATTGCCGCGCAGTATGGCCTCCACGAACTTCCCTTCGCTGGTGGCCAGGTCCGGGATGACCATTTTTTTTCCGCCCCAGAACTTCCAGACGGCGTTACTGAAGACCACGGTGCGGTCCACGATCTTGCCCTTCTCCATGTGGTGGGAGGGGAAGAACTCCGGCTGCATGGTGTTCTTGCGGTCCAGCAGATAGAGCGCTTCGCGGAATTTCCAGGGGCGCAGGGCGTAGTGAGCGGCCATGCGCAGAGCGAACCCCGCTTCTCCGTGGCCGCGCATCCTGGCGCGCCAGGCGCTGAGAAATGACTTCTCGCGTTCGTCGGAGTCGAAGGCTACCAGCAGGTTGATGGCCTTGTCCATTATGGTCAGGATGCCGCAGTAGTCGGCGGCGTCCGCCTTTATCAGCATCTTCAGGTCTTCCATCGCGAGCGTCAGCGAGCTGTAGTAGAGGTAGTGCATCGTGATGGGAGCGAACCTGCGGACCTTCAGCTCCGCCTCTGTTATCACGCCGAATTGCCCGTAGCCCAGCAGGACGCGCTCGAACAGCTCGGGGTTCAGGTCTTCCGAACATTCCTTTATCTCGCCGGTGGGGGTGACAACTTTAAGCCGGACGGCCTGGTCCGCGCTGCAGCCGAGGCGGGGGGAATTGATGTCTATGCCGCCGACCTGCAGCGTGCCGCCGACGGACGAGGTCATGTTGAGGGGAGCGGAGAGATAGTCCAGGCCTTCGCGGCGCAGGGCCTCGGCCAGGGAATGCCAGTAGATGCCGGCCTCGGTGCGCACGGTCATCTTTGCGGGGTCTATGGAAAGGACCTTGCTCATGCCGCGCATGTCCAGCAGCAGGCCGCCGTAGGCTACGGTCTCGCCCTCGGTGGTCAGCCCGCCGCCGCGCGTCGTCACGGGAACGCGGTAGCGCTGGGCGGCCTTCAGTATCCCGGACACCTGTTCCGAGGTGCGAGCCAGCGCTACGCCGTGCGGCATGCCGCAGGCGAGTCCGCCGCTGTCCACCGAATAGACGGCGAGCACCGGCTTCTTCTCGGTCACTTCCACTCCAGTCGCGCGCAAGGCGGAGACGAAATCCGCCCAACCCTCGCCGTTCCAGCGGCGGGGATTGGTCTGCATCCTCGGGATGTCCCTGAGGGATTCTGTTGCCATAGCCGCTGACGATGAGGTTGTCGTGGTCACGGGCGCTCCTGAACCGGAAAATGCGGACTCATGATAATATACAAAAAATGGCGGCACCGGGCCCGGCAGTTTTTGCTATACTCACCGTGGGGGGAGTTATGATACAAATGAGGCTTTTCGGACCCGCGCTGGCGGCCCTTATATTCCTATTAGGCTGCGCCGCGCTCAGGTCGAAGGTGGCGGTGAAGGCGCAGGAGTCGCCGCCCTGCGACTATTCCGACTCCGGCTGCGTGCAAAGGAAGTAGACGCGGCCGGGCCCGGCGCTCGCTCATGCGCGGGCGCGGGGGAAGAGGGACCTCCGGCTTCAGCCGGCGAAGAACTCGTAGCGCACACAGTGCGCTCCTCGAACATTCTTCGCCGCCGCCCTAATGATAGGCGGTACGCTTCCGCCTGCGGTCCCTGCGCCCACAAATCGCTCGCGCCAACCCCGCCCGCGCCGTGACCGCCGTTGCCATGTGGCACGGCTTCTTGTGTGCGCCCGGCTTTGCTTTCCCTGTAAAATTATTTATAATTAATGCGGTGCCGAGGTAGCTCAACGGTAGAGCACTCGCTTCGTAAGCGATAGGTTGTGGGTTCAAGTCCCATCCTCGGCTTAATATTTCTTCGCGGTCGCAAGTTCCTTATCACTCCGCCTCCTACCTCCCGATCATGGCAAAAAAATACAACCTCCCAGAGTCAGAGTTCGAAGGCATAAGTTTCGCTCCGGGGGTCAGCTTCGCCAGAAAGGCCATCTGGTGGTGGCTGCCTATCCTTTACCTGCTGATCTCGGACACCTTCTACCTGCGCACCTACGACTCCGCGCAGGTCAAGATAACGCTGCTGCAGATGGGCGGCATAGGCCTGCTGGGACTGTGGGTCTCTCTTCTGGTGCTGGAGGGGAAGCGCGCCTTCCGGAAGGAGGACTTCATCTTCCTGGCGCCGTTCTTCGCCTACCTCGCCTATATCCTGGTCTCGTTCGCAAGCGCGCCATACAAGGGCCCCAGCGTGGACGACTTCGTGCGCTACCTGCTCTACATGTCGGTGACGCTGATAGTGATACGGGAGTTCACGGCGAAGGCCATAGACAGGCTCACGACCGTGCTGCTCGTCGCGGCCTACATAGCCATCGGCTACGGCATGGTCCAGTTCCTTGACACCAGGTTCTTCCCGCCGAAGGACATGGGGCCGGGCCTGGACCCGTTCGTCTGGCGCTGGGCGTTCGGGCCGCGCGTCTTCTCCACCTACGGCAACCCCAATTTCTTCGGCAACTTCCTGGTGCTTATCCTGCCTATCATCGTCACGCAGTTCATGAAGCGCCGCTCGGTGCTGCTGCTGCCGCTGATAGTGATGGACCTGATCTGCCTGTACGCCACGCAGACCAAGGGCGCTTTCCTCGGCTTCGGCATCTCGGCCTTCCTGTTCTCCGTGTTCTACGGCTACTTCTTCCTGCGCGAGAAGCTGAAGATGAGCAAGGCGGCTTTTCTGGGGCTGGCCTCCATCATCCCCATCATGGCCTTCTTCACCATCTACAGGCTGGGCAACGCGCTCTCCTACAGCTTCCGGGTCAACACCTGGCTTTCCACCTGGGAGATGGTGGAGTCCCACCCGCTGACCGGCATAGGCGTGGGCAGCTTCAAGATCATCTATCCGGCCTACCGCAGGCCGGCCATTTTCCATATAGAGGGCAAGCATAACACCGAGACCGACCACGCCGAGGACGAGCACCTGGAGCAGTGGATGGACAACGGGCTGATCGGTTTCGGCCTCTACATCTGGATAATAGCCTTCGTGACCACCGTGGGCTTGAGGGGGCTCGCCTCCCTGACGGATAACCTCAAAGGCTCGCGGCCGCCCCCGGTGGCCTACGACCTGCTCGGTTACCTGACGGCTCTGCTGGGCATGCTGGCCCACAATTTCACCGACGTGAGCATGCGCTTCGTTTCCTCCGGCATCTTCTTCGGACTGCTGCCGGGCGTCATCATCAACCTGGCCCGGGGGCACGCCCTCTGGGAGCTGCATTACAAGGAAGAGGCGCACGCCTCCCTGTCGCATCCGGAGGAGAAGCCGGAGCACGGCGGGGTCTACATGTGGGCTGTCTGGGTGCTCAGGGCCGCCGCCGTCGCGGGCGTGCTGTACGCCGCCTATATCGTCCTTTATGAGTTCGCCGGCATCCAGGGACCGCTGCGCAACTACATCGCGCCAGGGGAGATACTGCAGTGGCGCATCTCCTGGCTGCTGATGCTGGCCTGCGTCGGGTACGCGGTGTACTCCTTCGCCGGGGTGGCGCTGAAGGGCGTTTCCGCCGCGGTACCGGTGGTGATACTGCTGACGCTGCTGCCGCTGTACTATTTCTGGGGCTGGTTCAAGGGCGACGTCTACCACAACATGGCCATCTTCTTCTCCAAGCAGGGGAAGTGGGAGGACGCGATCTCCTATTACCACAAGGTGAACAAGCTCAACAAGTTCTTCATCATGCCGTACTACTTCACCGGCAACGTCTTCAACGACAGGTTCAACATGGAGAAGTCGTACCACCCGGAGTGGGGGGACACCAACGATGTGCCCCGCACTGACTACGACAGGGCGATGGAGGCGTACGAGTACGTGCGCAGCATAGCGCCCAACTACGTGCAGATGCATCATCAGGTCGGCAACCTCTACCTGAAGATGTACGACTACGATATGCGCCAGGGCAAGCCCCAGGAGGCCGCGCAGTTCCTGGACAAGGCGCTGGCCCGCTACAACCTTTACGAGAACCTGGACCCGGTCTACGCGCCCAACTATTACCGCAAGGCCCAGATCTACGTGATCCGTCACGACCTGAAGTCCGCCGAGGAGGAGTACCTGCACAACGTGACGGCCTGGAAATGCTACCAGAAGGACCACAATCACGGCTCGCCGGAAGGCTACACTTTGCTGGGGAACGTGCAGTACGCGCTGGGCAAGTTCCGGGAGGCGGCAGAGAGCTATACGAAGGCCCTGGAGCTGGACCCCGGCTATCAGCAGGCCCTGAACAACCTGGCCGTCATACGCAGCCGCATGCCGTCGGCCGCCGGGGTGCGGATAACGGGCGTAGAGCCCGGCAAGGCCCGCTAGCCCGCGCATTAAGATGTCGGACCAGCAAGACAACTTCCCGGTGCCGCGAGGCCCCCTTGCGCTGCTGCTGACGGCCGCCTTTCTTGTCTCGCCGATACTCTTCTTCACCGGCCTGACGCGCAACCCCTACTTCCTCCAGATCGCCCTGGTCAACTGGTCCTTCCTGGGCGCCGCCGCGCTTTTCCTGTTCTATTCCGTGAAGCGCGGCCGCTGGCTGCTGCCCTCCACCTATCTCTCTAAGCCGCTGGCCGCGCTGGCGCTGGTATACCTGGTCTCCTTCGCCTGGTCCTGGGCGGGCCACCAGCCTTTCTTCCGCCCGGCCATGCAGTCCGAGGGGTTGAAAGCCGGCATGTTCTTCCTGACGAACTGCCTCGCCGTCTTCTACCTGGCGCTGGCGCTGCCGTACTCCCAGAAGGAGGAAGTGCCGGCCGGGAAATGGCTGGGCTTCATCGCCGCCTGGGGCCTGCTCTGGTTCCTGTTCCCGTGGCTGAAGATACCGCCCGGCGGGGACACGTTCTTCGACCATTTCTTCGACCCGTACGGGTTCCTGGTCTGGACCGCCGGAATTACCGCGGTGTGGCTGCTGATAAGGCGCTGCAGGCAGGAGGACATCCTGCACCTGGCGATGACCGCGGGCGCCGTAGCCTCGCTCTACGGGATGCTGCAGTACTTCAGGCTGGAGCTGGTCTGGGCCAAACTGCTCAACCCGTACGGCAACCGCTCGGTCTCTACGTTCGGCAACCCCAACTTCATCTCCACCTACGTGGTCATCTTCATGCCGCTGGCCGCCTCGCTGCTGATGAAGGCGGATACGACGGTCAAGCGCGTCTACTACGGCCTGGTCTTCCTGTCCTACGAGGGGATGCTGATGGCCAGCCTGACGCGCTCGTCGTGGATAGGCGCGGCCGCGGCCTTCTCCTTCCTGTTCGCCTTCGCCTCCCACCGCGCCCAGCTCAGGGCCAACCGGAAGTTCCTCTACCCGTTCTTCGCCGCGGCCCTGCTGCTGCTCTTCTTCTGGCCCGCCGACAATCTTAAGCCGCTCAGCTCCGGCCTGGCCGAGCGCGTCAGCGAGGCCGCCTCCGGCATAGGCACCCCGGCCGCGGTGAGCCTCTCCGGCGATAACGGCCGCATCTATTCCTCCTTCCACCAGCGCCTCCTGATCTGGTCCAGCGCCTGGCAGATGGGACTGCAGAACCCGCTGCTGGGCAACGGCTGGGGCCAGTTCGAGCTCTTCTACCCGTTCTTCCAGGGGCGCCTGCTGGTCAACTACCCGGTGATACGCAATCTGCGCACGCACGCCAACAACGCCCATAACGAGGTGCTGGAGCAGTTCTCCCAGTCCGGGCTGATAGGTCTGGGGATATACGTCTGGTTCCTGGCCGCGCTCTTCGCCGGCTTCCTGCGGTATTACCGGTCCTCTCCGGAGGAGGCCCGCTACTCCGCGGTCCCGCTGGCCGCGGGCCTCGCCGGCGCGCTCGCCGACAACATGCTGAACGTCTCGCTGCACTTCGCCGTGCCCGCGGCGGCCTTCTGGTGGGTGGCCGGAGCGCTGGCGCTGAGAACTACGGGCGCGGCCGCCTTCCCCGAATGGAAGCGCCCGCGCGCCGCCGCCGCGGCGGCCTGGGCGCTGATCGCCCTCTGCGCCGCCGGCGCCTGGTCCTGGGAGCGCCAGTTCACCAGGGAATATTTCTACTTCAAGGGGTTCCGCGCGATGCGCGCGAACGCCGTGCCTGCGGCGGTCGAGGCCCTGCGTTCCGCCTGGCAGGCGCAGCCACGCGACGTCAACGCCGACTACGAGTTCGCCAACGCCTACGTGCGCGCCGGCGATCTGGAGAAGGGCGTCTGGGCCTACGGCGAAGCCCTGAAATCCAACGCGGGCTACGACGAGATCTACTTCAATCTCGCCATCGTGCTCAAGAGGCTCGGCCGGCAGCGGGAGGCCTTGGACTACCTGCAGGTGGCGTCGGCGATAAATCCCCTTAATCTGACCGCCTGGCAGGCCATGGCGGAGCTGTACGTCGCGATGCCGGACAAGGCCGCGGCCGCGGCAGCCGCGGTGAAGGATTTCAGCGAAGTCGTGACCGTCTTCCCCGAAGATCCGTCCATGTGGAATACGCTGGGCTATTTCCATACGCTGCTGCGGGACTACCGCGCCGCCCATGACGATTACTTCCGCGGCCTGACGGCCGCGCCCGGGGACAGGGTGCTGGCCGAGAATCTCCTCGGCGTTTCCCGGCAGCTCGCGCTTAAGGACGACCCGGCTATCCGCTGGATGGCGGAATACCAGCGGCTGGACAAGGTCTCGGCGTCCGCCGTCCCTTCCGGGGCCGACCTCGCCTCCGCGGACGCGATGGTCTCGGCTCAGCCGTCTTCCCGCCCGGCCAGGATGCTCAGGGCCAAGCTCTATTTCAAGGCCGGGCGTCTGGCCGAGGCCAAGGCCTCCCTGTTGTCCCTCCTCAGGGAGAGGGATTCCGACAACCAGGCCCGTTATGGCCTGGCCGTCATCTACGAGAAAGAGGGGGACCGCGCTCTCGCGAGGGGGGCCTGGGAGGAGTTCCTCCGCTTCGAGCCCGGCAACGCGGCGGTCAGGGCCAGGCTCGAGGCCCTGCGCTGAGCCGGCGTGCCAAATTTGTAACAATCCTGTAATATTTAGGCAAACAGGAATAAGTTAAATATAACGCAGGCAGAACGTTCCGCTATGGATAGCGTTATGAAAACAAGATACGCTTTTAGAACGGCCTTTACCGGCCTCTTCGCGCTCCTCCTCTCGGGCGCCGGGCCGATATCTCCGGTGCTGAGGGCCCAGACGGCCCCGGCCAGCGGCATCAGCCGGTCGATGGAGCAGGCGATACGGCTTTATCACGAGGGGGAGAATACCGAGGCCATGGACCGCTTCATGGACATCCTCGTCAAAGGGAGCCCCTCGGAAAAGGCCCTGGCCAACGAGTACATCTCGAAGATCACGCTGCGGATGAACACCGGCGTGAACACCGTGAAGGACCGCGGCGCGGAACCCAGCGGCCTAGCTGAGATCTCCCACCCGGAGAAGGAGGGAGGGAAGAAGCCGACGGACCGTCCCTCGGCGGCCCCGCCCGTGGACGTCAACGAGGATTCGCAGGACCAGGCCGCGGACCAGCGCGCCGACGTCTCCGACCGGATAAATACGAAGATCGCAGAGATGCGCCGCGACATCCTGCTGGAGCTCGGCCGTTCGCGGCCCGTGAAGGTCTACATGGGCGACGGCGTGCCGAAGGCCATCACGCTCGACGCCAATTATTTCTTCGCGAACGAGACCGCGTTCCGCCCGGGCACGGAGAAGTCGCTGTCCGACGTCGCCGGCCTGCTGTTCACGCTGGGCAAGGCCAATATCCTGATCCTGCCCGAGGGTTCCGCCGGCGGCGACGTGAAGATACAGAACATCCGGCGCGCGCTGGCGATGAACTCCTATTTCGAGTCCCGCGGGATCTCCAAGTCCCGCCTCGACGTCAATCTTACCGGCACCGACGTGCAGTTCCCCAAGGAGCTGACGAGCATAAGCGGTATCATCATACTTTTTGATTATGATAAGGAACAGCGCCTGAAGGACACCGAGGACCTGCAGACGAAGGGGCCTAAGGTCTCGCTGGGCATCTATCCCACCGCCATCGCGGTGTACAAGAACGAGGGGGCGATAGTCGAGTTCTCCGTCTTCGAGTCCCCTGTCGGAACGCCGAGCTGGAAGTTCCAGATCTTCCAGGTCATGAAGGACGGCACGAAGCTGCTGTTGCAGGAGCTTTCCGGGTCCGGCCCGATGTACAACCAGAGCTTCTGGAACGGACGCAAGAAGTTCTTCGGCGCCGCCTACCCTTCCGGCCGCTACATGTTCACGGTGACCGCCGCCGACGTGGAGGGACGCGAGACCTCGGTCAGCCGCCTGCTGGCCGTGAAGCCCACCCCCGAGGAGGAGGAGGCCATGCGTGCCGCGGCCGCGCGCAAGCAGCCCCAGAAAGAGACAGTTCTGCCTTCCGGCGTGAAAACGCATTCGCTGACGAAGAATGGCGTAAAGGGCGGACAATCCGGCAAGGTCCTCAAGAAGCCGGCCAAGAAGGGCCCGCCAAAGAAGAGCCGCCCGGCCGTGAAGGGCAAGCCGGCCGCGAGATCCAAGGCGAAGCCGGCCGGACAGGAGCCGGCCGCCGAACAGGAGCCTTCCGGGGACCAGGAACCCTCCGGCGGACAGGAGCCGGCCGGAGGACAGGAGTCGTCGGACGCCGGGGAGGCGGCCCCTCAGGGACAGCTTTCCGGGCAGGTGAGCTACCGGATCTTCTTCATGAACAACAACTCGCTGACCAGCGCCAGCGAGAAGCGCCTGGCGCAGGTGGCTGAGACGATGGGCTATTACCCAATGGCCAGGATACGCCTTACCGGCTATGCCTATTCCGGCGAGCCTAACGCGGACGCCGTCGCGGACAACCGCGTCAACAAGGTGGCCTCGAGGCTGTCGGAAAAGTACAGCATAGACCGCTCCCGGATGGAGCTGAACTCGAAGGTGACCGAGTCGACCAAGCCGATGGTGGAGATAAAGCTGGCGGGGAATCAGTAGCGGCGCGGTATCGCAACAGCGGGCACTATATAGTAAAATAAATATATTTATGGCGAAAGCGGCGGGACAAAGTCACCTGGGCATATACATCTCCCCGAAGGAGATCTGTATCTCACAGGTGAAGATCGGCAAGGCCTCCAAACCGGAGGTCGAGCATCTTGTCAAGTTCCCCACGAACTTCCCGGTCAAGGAGGGGATGCTCCGCCCCCTCTCGCTCAACCACGAGTTCTTCAACGAGAAGGCTCCCTGGCTGGATTCCTTCAAACAGGCCGTGAAGCGTGTCAGCTGGGGCTCCAGCTCGGCGGTGGTGACTCTCTCCCAGCATTTCTCGATCCTCAGATATTTCGTGATGCCGGCCGTGGACCGGCGGTTCTGGAGCAAGTCCATCCCTCTGGAGTCGAAGAAATACATCCCGGTCTCGTTCGATGAGGTCGTCTACGACTACTGCGCCGTTCCCTCGGACGGGGGGAAGAAGCTCGGGGTGCTCTTCGGCCTTACCCAGCGCAAGAGCGTCGAGTTCCTTACCGAGACCCTCAAATCCGCCGGCCTTACCCTGGCCGCGGTCGAGGCTACGCCGCTCTCCCTGGAGAGGGCCTCCGGCTTCCTGGACTCGGAAGGCCACGATTCGAAGGGCTACGTCCATTTCAGCGAGAATTCTAGCTACATGGTCTTCTCGCACTCCGGATACCCGGTGCTCTACCGCGAGACCGAGACTGACTCCGGCGGCACGATGAGCGAACGCAAGCGTCTGGACATCAAGGGCGCAGTGCAGTTTGTCGACCGTTATGTGGGCGGCAAGGACTATAAGGCGGTGATGCTGAGCGGCGACGGCTGCGATGTCTGGCAGGGTTCCGTGGCCAAGGAGGCCGCTCCCATACCGGTGGAGACCTGGAATCTTTCCGCCCTGATGGGGCTGAAGGACAACGACGCCGCCGCGCTGTTCGCCTCGGCTGCCGCCATGAAGGGCCGCGTCCCCGGCCCATCGCTGCCGGACATCTCCGGTGTAAGCACGGCCGCCAACCTGGAGAAGAAGGTCCAGTCATACGTCTGGAACATCACTTTCCTCCTCGGCGGCATACTGCTGCTGTTCTCCATACTGGGGCAGACCCGCCTTTTCATGGCCTCGTCCAAGGTCTCCTCGCTCAGGAACAAGGTGCTGAACGTTCCGGAGCTGGACGGCCTCGACCCGGACACCATTAAATCGAAGATCACTACGATGCAGACCGGCGGGCAGGTCCTGCAGGGGCTGGTCTCCGACGTGGATCCGTTCGCCCCCAAGATGTCGGCCATCGCCGACCTCATCCCGGCCGAGCTCTGGGTGACGGGCTTCTCCTATTCCAATCCGTTCTCGCTGTCGGAGGCGCAGTCGGCCGAGCGCGAGTTCCGCATCTCCGGCGAAACCTTCCTCAAAGGCCAGAGCAAGAGCCGCCTCGTGGACGCGTTCACCTCCGCGGTGAAGAAGTCGGAAGCGTTCAAGGCCTTCACGCCCCCTTTCGGCGCCGTCGACAGCACCACCGAAGAGGGCGGCGTGGATTCTCCTTTCGCGAACGACCCGGGACACAGGCCGACCACCAGCTTCGCCGTGGTCTGCCGGCTCAAGAGGAAATGACCATGGGGGAACAGAAGACGCCGGTACAGGAGAAGATAAAGTCCTACTTCAAGGACATGCTCGCCGATATCCTGATAATTTACGGCGAGAAGGGCTTCGCTCCTTTCAAGCGGCCGCTGACCATCGCCGGCCCCTCCCTGCTGCTGCTCTACGCCGCGGTCTACAGCCCTATCACCTCCAAGCTCGCCAAGACCCAGCGCAGCATAATCAGCATGGAGGCCGTGGCCCAGTATGCGGATGAGTACGAATCCGCTAAGATGCGGCTGACGGGCCTGCAGCGCAGGCTGCCCAGGATAGCGGACAAGGGCGAGTGGCTCAATTACCTGCTTACCGAGACCTCCAGGAACGCGGGGGTTTCCATAGAGTCCCGCAGCGCCCAGAACGAGACGGAGGTCTCGGGCTATCTGGTGGTCTCCCGCGAGGTCTCCACCACCACCACGTACGCGCTGCTAGGCAAATGGCTGGCGGACATAGAGAACTCTCCTATCTTCGTGCGTATCACCGATCTTCAGATGAGCCGGCAGGACAGCTCTCCGGGCATGGTCAAGGCCTCGTTCACGATCTCCACCGTCTTCCCGCGCCTCGGCGGAGGGGGAGGGAGCTGATATGAAGAGCTTCTCCTCCGTACTCTCCTGGCTGCTGCTGCTGGCCGTGCTGGCGGTGCCTTCATTCCTGTTCTACAATTGGTGGAGCAAGGGCAAGAAACAGGCCTCCCTGGAGATAGCGCAAGTTCCGGTGACGGCCAATGTCTTCCCGAAGCAGGCGTCCCCTTCCTCGCCGCCCGCGCCGGCCCCTCAGTCCCCTTCCCAGCCGGCGGCCTCCGCCGCCCCGGCCGCGATCCCGAAGGCCCAGGACAGGCCTTCCGCCGCCGCGAATGCTCCGGTAGTGGAGGAGGACGAGGCTGATGGCGAGGAGCCGGCAGCGCCGGAGCGGCCCGTTGCCGCGCAGAAGCCTGCTGCCGTGTCTACCGCTCCGGCGGCCGGGGAAGCCAGGCCCGAGGGCGCTGAAACGGTCGTTTCCACTGCCCCCAAGCCCATTTCCTATTATTCCCCGAAGAGCGAGAGGGACCCCACCCTCACGCCGGACGATTACCGCCGCATCGCCGAGGCCAAGCGTGCCCGGGAGGAGTCGGAGAGACAGTATGAGCTCATGCAGACGCGAAAGACCAAGGAGCCTGGCCCCGAGACCCTGATCCGGCTGCAGGGCATCGTGGGGAATTCCGCCATCATCAACGACGACATGTATACGGCTGGCCAGAAGGTGAAGGGGATAAAGATCCTCAAGATAGGTGCGAACTACATTATCTGCGAATACAAAGGGAAGCGTTTCAAGAAGGTCATGCGCTGATCGCCTTATTCTCTGGGCGCTCGGCAACTAATCAGGTATAAGATAGGACGGAGGCGTTTTTATGAAGACTATTAAGATCCTGCTCGCGTTCACACTGGCTGTCGACCCGCTTCTTTTCCCGGTGGCCTCCCTTTACGCCCAGGGGACACAGGACTCCGAGAAGAACTTCGCGCAGGACCTGCAGGCCCCGGCCGGCGGCGACGAGGGCGGCGGCCCTATACTCGACGGCGGCGACGCCGCGCCCCCGGCCACCATGCCGCAGGCGCAGACCCCCGGCACGCCGGTCGAGTCCGTGCAGATAGGCGGCGCGCCCAAGGACGCCCCGATGTACGAGGAGGTCGAGGCCGTTTCCCCGCTCGACCGCAAAATAGGCCCCATAAGGCTCAAGGCCGCGCCGCTCTCCACGTTCCTTGACGTGGTTTCGGCGCAGTCCAAGGTGAACTTCATCATCACCGAAGGGCTGGAGACCAAGACGATAACGGTCTTCCTGCGCAAGACCACGGTGCGCGAGGCCCTGGAGCTGCTGCTCAGGGTGAAGGGGCTGACCTACCAGCGCATCGGCAAGAGCCAGACCTACGTGGTCCAGAAGCGCTCGGCCAGCACTCCGAACCTCATCACCAAGATCTACACGCTCAACTATATCCCGCTGATCCCCATCTCTTCCGTGGGCGAGGAGATAGCCTCCATCACTTCGCAGGACGTCTCGTCCAGCGGTATGGAGCAGGGCGGCGGCCAGGGCGGCGGCCAGCAGCAGGGCGGGCGCCCCGGCGGCCCCGGCGGCCAGCAGGCGGAGAGCCCGATAGCGATCATTAACATCATCAGGAGCGTGCTGACGAAGAGCAACGGCCAGCTCGCGGTCGATCCCCGCACCAACACCCTGATCATTACCGACGTGCCTGAGGTCTTCCCCCAGGTGGAGCAGATCATAGCCGAGCTGGACAAGAAGGCTCCGCAGATCCTGATAGAGGCCCAGATAGTCGAGATCAACACCGACCGGATGAACGAGCTCGGCATCGAGTGGGGCGGCTCCCGCGGCGAGATGGCGTACTTCGCCGGCCCGGCCCGGTTGACCGACTACGGCCTGCGGCCTGGTTTCTATTCCGGCGACCAGTGGAAGAAGTTCTTCCCTAACACCACCGACCTCGGTTCCGGAGGCGGTTCCGGCAGCGGCGGCAGTTCCGGCGGCGGCGGTGGCGGCGGCATAGACCCGATAATGGCCACCGGCCAGCAGAGCTCGAAGGGCGTCTACTACGGCATCTTCAGCTTGGCGCAGTTGCAGGCCATCTTCCGCGCTCTGATCTCTAAAGGCGAGGGACGCTACCTCGGCAAGCCCAAGATCGTCGCGATGAACAACAAGACCGCGCTGATCCAGATCTCCAAGGACGCGGCGATGGGCACCACCAGCATGGTCTCATCGGCTGGTGGCAATACCGGCACCACCAGTACCGGTACGGAGCGGCGCCGCGTGGGCCTGACCCTTAAGGTCACGCCGCAGGTCAACAAGGAAGGCTACATCACTATGATAGTCCAGCCCTCCTATTCCGACGTGGTGGCTTCCGCCATCACGGTGCAGGGCTCCACCGTCTACGACCCCGTGAGCCGCGGCGCCTCGACGATGGTCCGCGTCAAGAACGGCCAGACCGTAGTGATCGGCGGCATGCTCGCCTCCACCGAGACCAAGACCGTCAAGAAGGTCCCGCTGCTGGGCTACATTCCGATAATCGGCTGGCTCTTCACCAGCGTGAGCTCCAGGCGCACCAACACCGACCTGGTGATCTTCCTCACGCCGACCATACTGGTGGACTAATACCGGGCGTCCCGGGCTGCAAAGGAACAAGGAAAGCTCTATGGCACAAAAGCTCCTCGGCGAAATAATGGTTCAGGCGAAGTGGATCACCGAAGACCAGCTGGCCAAGGCGCTGAAGTTCCAGCAGCAGCAGGGAGGACTGATAGGGGAATGCCTGATCAAGCTGCGCTATGCCAGCGAGGAACAGGTGGCTCAGGCGCTGGGCAAGCAGCTGGGCATCCCCTACGCCTCCAAAGAGAACCAGATCCTCAATCCCGAGAAGACCCAGGGCCTGGAGAAGCTCATCCCGGAGAAGTTCGCCCGCGACAGCGCGGTGATCCCGCTGTTCATCGAGGACAACACGCTGGCCGTCGCGATGACGGACCCCACCAACATCATACTGCAGGACAACCTGAAGCTGGTCTCCGGCATGGAGATCACGCCCTTCATCTCCACCAAGGCGCAGATCCTGAAGGTCATCGACGCCTTCTATTCCGGGCAGACCAGCCTGATCGACACGGTCCTCGACAAGGCAGGCTCCGGAGACGGCGGCGGCTCGGACGCGGACGTGATGACCGCGGACGGCAAGCTCGACCTTGACAAGGTCATCATCGGGTCCTCCTCGGGCGCCCAGTCCATCAAACTCGTCAACGCTATAATCAAGCAGGCGATCTCCGAGCGCTGCAGCGACATCCACCTGGAGAAATACGACGAGAAGGTCGCGCTCCGTTTCCGCATAGACGGCTCGCTTTACGAGCGGAGCGCGCCGCAGTCGGACCTGTTCGACGCCATCATCTCCCGCGTGAAGATCCTCTCGAAGCTCGACATCTCCGAGCGGCGCCTGCCGCAGGACGGCAGCTTCACGATCCGCTTCCAGAACCGCAACATCGAGACCCGCGTCAGCATCTGTCCTACGGTCTTCGGCGAGAAGCTCGTCATGCGTCTGCTCGACAAGGGCAACGTGGAGTTCAACGTCGACAAGATCGGCTTCGAGGTGCGCCAGAAGGAGGACTTCCTGAAGGCCGCCACCGCTCCCCACGGCCTGATCCTGCTGACCGGCCCCACCGGCTCCGGCAAGACCACCACGCTCAACGCCGTGCTGAACACCATCAAGTCGCCGGAGATCAATATCATGACGCTGGAGGACCCCGTCGAAGTCAAGATGGAGGGCATCAGCCAGGTGCAGATCAAGCCGCAGATCGGCCTGACGTTCGCCAGCGGCCTGCGCTCCTTCCTCCGTCAGGACCCCGACGTCATCCTGGTCGGCGAAACCCGCGACAACGAGACCGCCGAAGCCTGCCTCAAGGCCGCCATGACCGGCCACCTCGTGCTCTCGACGCTGCACACCAACAGCGCGCTCGAGGCCATACCGCGCCTGATAGACATGGAGATAGAGCCGTACCTGCTCGCCAGCACTCTGCTGCTGGTGGCGGCGCAGCGCCTGGTGCGCGTGCTCTGCCCCGAGTGCAAGGTGCCGTACCGCCCCGGCCCCGAGGAACTGGACCAGTTCTCCAAAGAGTCCTATCTCAGCCCGATGCCCGACCTGACGCGCCTGACCTTCTACAAGCCGAAGGGCTGCCCCAAGTGCAACAACATGGGCTACAAGGGCCGTAAGGCCATCTACGAGGTCTTCTTCATCACCGAGGAGATGAAGCGCATCGTCTCCAAGGACGCCGACATCCCGAAGCTCCGCGAGGCCGTGGCCAAGAGCGGAGCCTGGGACCTGCGCGCCAGCGGCTGGCGCAAGGTGCTGATCGGCGTCACCTCCGCCGAGGACATGCTCTCCATCACGATGACGGAGAAATAATAGCCATTGATAAAACGCGGTTTTTCTGTTAAGTTATTATATATATGGGCAGGTTCATCTACACGGTCCAGGACGCGCAGGGCACGGTAACCACCGGCGCCGTCGACGCCGAGGACGAGGACGGAGCCGTACAGGCCCTCCAGACCAAGGGTCTGTTCATCCTTTCCATCCAGGCCGAGGATACCAAGTCCAAGGGCCTGCTCAATATAAAGAAGCTCCGCGGCGGCAGCATCTCAGGCCGCGAGATGGTCTTCTTCGGCGAGCAGATGTCCACGCTGATCGGCGGCGGCATCCCGCTGGTGCGCGCGCTGTCGCTGCTGTCCGAACACGCTGAGAACAAGGCCCTCGGCGCGGTCCTTTCCTCCATTACGAAGGAGGTCTCCGCGGGCGGCGCTTTCCACAAGGCCCTCGAGAAGCATCCCAAGGTCTTCGACGAGATCTGGGTCTCGCTGGTGCAGGCCGGCGAGGTGTCCGGTCAGCTGCCGGCCGTCCTCCGCCAGATCACGGCTTACAGCGAGTCGCAGGAGAACGTCAAGTCCAAGATCATCACCGCCGTCTCCTACCCCGCCGTGCTGTTCACGATGTCGATGGGAGTGCTCGCCTACTTCATCATCTACATCGTCCCGGTCTTCGCCGACATCTTCAAGGACTTCAACCTGCAGCTGCCGGCTCTGACGCAGTTCATCCTGTTCGTCTCGCACATCGTCACCAAGTACTTCGTCCTGATGGGCGTGGTCGGGATCGGTTCGGTGATAGCCTTCAGGACCTATATCACCACTCCTCCGGGCCGCCTGACCTGGAACCATATCCAGTTCAACCTGCCGCTGTTCGGCTCGCTGATCAAGGCCATGCAGACGGAGCGCATGCTGACCACGATGTCCACGCTGATCCGCTCCGGCGTCAGCATCCTGAACGCGGTCTCGGTGCTAGAAGGCGCGTTCAAGAAGAACCTGATCTTCCAGGGCGCGCTGAAGGCCGCCAAGAACGACATCGCCGGCGGCCGCTCCATCTCCGAGTCCTTCCGCAAGACCGGCATCTTCCCGCCGATGGTGACCGAGATGATGTGGATGGGCGAGGAGTCGGGCAAGCTGCCCGACATCATAGCCGTGCTTTCCAAGTATTACCAGGAGCAGATAGACCAGTGGCTGCGGCGCTTCTCGGCCCTGATCGACCCGATACTCGTGGTCGGCGTGGGCGGCATAGTCGCGGTCATCGTGATGAGCATCTTCATGCCGATATTCCAGCTGTCCCAGATCGGCGCCGGCTGACCGGGGTGAGGAGGGGGAGGACTATATGAACAAGAACCGCGCGGGATTCACCCTGATCGAGATGGTCGTGGTCGTCCTGAT
>DAIENX010000064.1:0-11666 GCA_027340875.1 Elusimicrobiota bacterium | reverse complement strand
ATGTCCAGCACCTTGGCCCAGTCCGCGCTGAGCTCGCCGGTGCGGCCGGGCTGCGTCCAGGCCTGCACCGAGAAGGAGCTGAGGTTCAGCGCGGCGTTGTTGCTGAAGAAGTCCACGTTGTAAGTCCCGTTATTGGCGGTGCGCCAGACGGCGTCGCCGGCCTGGTTGATGGCGAGTCCCATAGGGAAGCTGGAGCGGAAGAGCTTGAAGGCGTCCGCGTAGTCCGAGGTGCCGCCGGCCAGGTCGGTCACGCGCAGCGAGAAGTAGTTGGTGGCCGGCAGCTGGGAGAGCGAATAGAAGTCCGCCCCCCAGTTCTGCGTGTAATACGTAGCTCCGGAGAGCGTGGCGATATTGGTCCAGTCCTTGACCAGAACGCCGGTACCGCCGGGGCCTTCGGTCACGCGGTACTGCGGCGCGACTATGCCGGAACCGCCGGCGTCGAAGAAGTCCACGTCGAAGACGGCGCCAGGGTTGGCGAGGTAGGGACCGTAGCCGTCGGCCGGAGTGCTGACTATGACCATGTAAGGCGGGACGGTGTCCTTGAGAACGTGGAAAGCGTCGTTCACCTGCGCCGGATTGCCGGCATTGTCATAGATGCGCACGCTGACGTAACCGGTGGTACCGCTGGGTATGGCCGCGAAATCTACGGGCCAGTCCGCAGTGTAGGAGGAAAGGCCTCCGGGGGAGGAGACTATGTCGGTCCAGTCCTTGAGTACCGTGCCGCCCTGGGCCGGCAGGGATGTCATGCGGTACTGCGCGGTGGTCAGGCCGGAGGTGAGGTCCCCGAAATCCACGTTGTACAGGGTGCCGCCCGTCCCGCGCCAGACGTCGTCCCCGGCCTGGTTGTCGGTGATGACCGGCGAGCCGTTGTCCTTCAGCACGCGGAAGGCGTCCTGCAGCGCGGCGGAATGGCCCAGCTGGTCGGTGACCGTGACGCTGATGTAGTTGGTGCCCTGCGCCAGCAGGCTGAAGTCGACGCTCCAGGGCGTGGAGTAGGCCGCTCCTGAAACGCCGGGGATGGCCGTCAGCGGGACCGCGTTGACGCCGGTGAGCCCGGGCCCGGTCCAGGCTTCGTAGGCCGCCGAAGCGAGGCCGGCGCCGGCGTCGCCGAAGCCCACGCTGTAGGCGGTGCCGCCGAAGCGGCGCCAGGCGTCGTCGCCGGCCTGGCCGTTGGCTATAACGGGGGCGGAAGTGTCCTTAAGCACGTAGAAGGCGTCGGTAAGCGAGACAGTGGAGCCTGCATGGTCGAACACCCGTACCGAGATATAGCTGGTGCCGGACGGCAGCAGGTTCCAGAAGGCGGAGGGCAGCTGCCAGTCGGCGGCATAGGAGGCCGCGTTAATGCCGGTCGCGGCGTCGGTCCAGTCGGCCGCCAGCGTCCCGGTCTGCCCCGGGCCGGTAGTCGCCTTCACCTGGAAGCCGGAGAGCAGCGAGCCTCCCTCGTCGGCGAAGTCCACGTTATAGAGGCCGGAGACGGCGCGCCAGGAGGAGTCCCCGGGCTGGTTGTCCGCTATGGACGGCGGCGAGGTGTCCTTCAGGACGTAGAAGACGTCGTTGTTCGCCTGCTGGTTGCCTGCGTTGTCCGTGACGCGGGCCGAAACGTAGGAGATGCCGGCCGGCAGCGCGGCCCACTGCGCCTGCGCGAGCTTCCAGCCCGCCGGGTAGGAGGCCGAATTTATGGCGGACTGCTGCGCGGTCCAGTCCTGCACCAGCGTTCCCGTCAGGGCGGGGCCGGTCGTTATCTTCAGCTCGAAGCTCGAGAGCAGCGAGCCGCCGGCGTCCGCGAAGCCCACGTCGTAGGCCGTGCCGGAGGAACTGCGCCAGGAATCGTCCCCGAACTGGTTGTCCACTATGACCGGCAGCGTCTTGTCCTTGCTGACATAGAAGGCGTCGGCGTAGGTGGAGGAATTGCCGGCGAGGTCCGTGAACCGCAGCGAGATATAGTTGGTGGCCGCGCCCTCGGCCAGGGAGGTGAAGTCCACCGGCCAGTCGGAAACATACGAGGCCGCGCCCAGCGGCGCGGTGACTATGGGGCTCCAGGTCTTGCGCTGCGTGCCCTTCTGCCCAGGCTCCGACCAGACCGAGTATTCTATCGAGTTCAGCAGCGAGCCGCCGGTGTCGTAGAAGTCCACGTTGTAGAGCTTGCCGGGGTCCTTCTGCCACAGAGCGTCCCCGCCGGCCATGCCGTTCTGGGCGGAGGGCGCGGTGGTGTCCTTCAGCACGTAGAAAACGTCGTCGAGGGAGGTGGTGGTGCCGGCCACGTCCCAGACCCGCACGGAGATGTAGTTATAGCCCTCGGCCAGGGCGGGCCAGGAGGAGACGGAGACGCCCCACGGCGCGGCGTAGGACGGGACGCCGGCGGGGCCGGAGGAGATGAAGGTCCAGTCCAGCCGCTTCGTGCCGGTGCGGCCGGGGCCGGTCCAGGCCGTGTACTGCATGCTGTCAAGCAGCGAGCCGCCGGTGTCGGCGAAGGAGACGTTGTAGATGTCCCCCGGGCCGGAGTTGCGCCAGGTATCGTCCCCGGCCTGCGAGTCGGTTATGGTGGCCGGCACCGTGTCCTTGAGCACGTAGAACAGGTCGTTGGCGGACGCGGTGGAGTTGCCCACGTTGTCGTAGGCGCGCGCGCTGACGTAGCCGGTGGTGCCGCTGGGTATGGAGTTCCATACTGCCGCGGGCAGGGCCCACTGCGACGAATAAGAGGCGGAATTGATGCCGGAGGCGATGGTGGTCCAGTCGTAGAGCGTGGTGCCGGTCTGGGAAGGCCCGCTGGTGACCTTTATCTGGAAGTACGAGAGCAGCGAACCGCCGGCGTCGTCGAAGAACACGCTGTACAGTCCGCTGTTGGAATCGCGCCACTTCGAGTCTCCGCTCTGGGAATCCGTTATCGTGGGCGTGGACAGGTCCACCAGCAGCGAGCGGTAAGCGCTGAAACCGGAATAATTCCCGGCCGTGTCGCTGGAGGCCACGCGCCAGTAATAGGTGTTCTGCGCCGCCAGCGGAACGAAGGCCTCCGAGACGACCGGCTGGCTGGCATAGGAGATAGTGGTGAAATCCGCGGCGGTGGCCAGCTGCAGCAGGTAGTTAGTGACGCCCGAGCCCGCCCCGTCGGAGGAATCGCCCCAGTCGAATGAAAGGTTCGCCAGGTTGGTCTTATAGCCGTCCGCCGGAGAGACCGGGGAAGGCACCGAGGGCGCCGTGGTGTCCTTGAGCACCCTGAAAGCGTCCGTGACGGTGGTGGTGTTCCCGGCCATGTCATAGAACTCCACCGTGATGTAATTGGTGCTGTCTCCGGCCAGCGAGGCGAAAGCCACCTGCCAGGGAGTCACGTAAGAAGGTCCGGAGACGCCGGGAACGGGAGCGGCGGACACTTTGAGCGCGCCGGTGTTGCCGGGCCCGGTCCAGGCACTGTAGACGGCGCCGTTCAGCCAGGAGCCGGCGGAGTCAGCGAACCGGAAGTCGTAGGAGGTGCCGGCGGCCTTGCGCCAGGTCAGGTCCCCGCCGGCGACGTTGTTGGTATAGGACGGCGGCGTGGTGTCCTTGAGCACCCTGAAGGCGTCGGTAACCGTGGCGGTGTTGCCGGCTATGTCGTAGACCTCCACCGTTATATAATTGGTGGAGTCACCGCCCAGTCCCGCAAAGTTCAGCGACCAGTCCGCGGTATACGAAGCGCCGCCCACGCCGGCCAGCGCCGTGGTGGAGAAGAGCACCGCGCCAGTGCCGCCGGCAGCCGCGCGGGCCGCGTAGACGGCCCCGGCCAGCTTAGAATAAGGGTCGGCGAAGTCCACGTTGTAGCTGCGGCCGGCCTTGCGCCAGGTCAGGTCCCCCCCGGCCTCGCCGTTGGTCACCACGGGAGGTACCGTGTCCTTGAAGACCTTGAAAGCGTCCGACAGCGTCGCCGTGTTGGTGGAGTAATCTATGGCCCTTACCGAGATATAGTTGGTGGTCCAGCTCTGCAGGCTGGTCCAGAAGGCGGCGGGCAGGGCCCAGTCGGTGGCGTAATAGGTGGCATTTATCGTCAGAGACAGGTCCACCCAGCCGCCGCTAAAGTCGGTGCCGGTCTGCGCTGGCCCCGAAGTGGCGCGCACCTGCAGCTTCGAGATCAGCGAGCCGCCGTCGTCGTTGAAGTCCACGTCGTAGAGGCCGCTGTTCGTATTGCGCCAGACCTGGTCGCCTGTCCCCATGTTGGAGGCTATGACCGGCGTCGAGAGGTCCACCCGGAAGGCGCGCGTGGAGGAATATATACCGGTGTTACCCGCGTTGTCCAGCGCCCGCACGCGCCAGTAATAGTAGTTCTGGGCCAGAGCGGCGGGCTGCGCCATTGAGGCCAGGGGGCTCGAGCTGTAGGTGACGGTCGTGAAGTCCGAGGAAGTGGCCACCTGCAGCTCGTAGTTCTTCAGGCCCGAGCCGTCAATGTCCGTCACGTCCTCCCAGTCGAGCAGAGCAGGGCTGGCGTTCAGGTTCACCCTGTCGGCCGGGACTATGGCCGCCATGGCCGGCGCCGGCGGGCTGGAATAGTCCACGCCGAAGTCCGGATTGCCGCCCCTGTTCACCCAGCGCCCGCGGCCGCCGTCCCCGAAACCGGCGGCCCGCCAATGATAGACGGTGCCGGAGACCAGGCCCGAGACCACGGCGTAACTGGAGGCCGCCACGGTATTGTAGTTGAAGACCGGGCCGGTGGAAAGGGCGCTCTCGTCGAAGACAGAGGCGTTCGGCTTCACCTCCGCCACCAGCGCGATATTGTCCACGTTCATCGAGCTGGCCAGCACGCCCTCGAAGCGCAGCTCCCGCGCGTTGGTCCAGGCTCCGGCCGCCAGGGCCGCGCCGTTGGCCTTCTGTACGAGCGACACCGGCAGCTTGGGGAAGGGCACGAAACTGTAGTTTATGGCCGCGCGGCCGCCGATAAGGCCGCGCGTGGAGCTGAGAGCGTAGTTGGCGGTGACCACGGCGGGGAAGGTGCTGAACTGCACCAGGTTCTGGTAGAACTGGTTTACCGTGCAGTCCTCGGTGGTGGTGCGGTGAAAGACCGTCTCCGGGGCGTTGCCGTTGAAATCCACCGTGGTGTTGAAATCCTGCGTGGTGCCGCGGTTGTTCAGGAAATCGGTATAAGTATACGCCTCCCGCAGCGTTTTAGAACCCTCGGTCTCAGGGTACCAGGCCCCGAAGGCGAAGGTGTCGCTGGGCACGGTGCCGTTGGTGTCGTTGCCGGCCAGCACCTCGTAGTCGTCCGTGTGCGCCGCGCCGTTGGTATAGTCGTAGGTTATTATCAGTTCCATCCCCTGCGCGCCGGTGGCGCTGCCGGCCGCGTAAATGGTAGTTCCCACCTGGAGGCCGTTGCTCCAGCCGGCCGCCTGGGCCGCCGAGGTCATGTCGTGGAAGAACTGGTAGCCGGAGATCTGCGCGAACTGCGACTGCACCGCGTAGGAGCGCTGCGGCATGAGGACGCCGCCTATGGAGGAATCCACCGGCATCGCCGTATTCGTGGTGGAATCGAAAGACCCGACTATGCGCGCGTAGGCGCGCTTTATGGTTATACCCTCCTCGCGCAGGAACACCTGGGCGCCCAGTATCGCGTTCGAGACCGCGGTCAGGCCCTGGCCTATGAAGGTCTTGGCCGTCTTGGTCTTAACGGCCGAGTTGGAGTTTGCTATATAGGTCAGCACCACCTCGCCGCCAAGCGTGTTGACGGGGCTCTGCACGGTGACCACGTTCAGGTTCTGCACCGTGCCTGTAGAGAAGCCCGGCATGATGTCGGAATTAGAGAGATACCGGAATTCGTAGGAATCGATAAGCGAGCCGTCCATGTTCATGGTCGGCTCGTTGGCGCCGCCGTTTATATTGACGTAGATGGTGCCGTCGGTGGTGACGCCGTTGGACTGCCTGAAGCCGCGCAACTCCACCCACTGCTGCTGCAGGCTGTAGCCGGAATCCGCTATCTCGGCCAGGTACTGCATTGTTTTGGTACCGGCCGGCTGCTGGGCGGTATAGGCCGCTATGCCGTTGACATAGTCGGAATAAACAGGGAAGCGGACGGTCTTAACCTCCTGCGGGGACTGGTCGTCGTACTCGTAGGTGACGTACAGCGTCATGCTGTGCATGTTGCTGGCCGGGCCGGTTATGGCCACGCCGGCGGTGAACTGCGCCCCGGCGGCCAGGTTGGCCAGCTGAGCGTTAATGACGGACGTGACGTCCGCCCTGGCGAAAAGCCGGATGGACTCTCCGGACTGGGCCGTGTACTGGACCGAGGTAAAGCGGGCGGTATTCGCGGCGGCGCCGGCGTCGAAGTAGATGACCAGCGGGCTGACGTTGGTGGCGCTGACGGCTATGCCTTCGTAATGCAGCCAGGCGCTGCGTATGACCTTCCCGTTCTCCGGCAGCTTGAGGGTGCGCGAGGTGAACGTGGTCTTCGAGCCCGAAGCCTTGTCCGTATTGGAATAGTAGCCGCCGAAATTGTACTCCACGGTCTTGATGCGGGTATCGGCCGCGGCCGGCGACGCCGAAAGCACGGCGCAGAGCAGCAGCAGCGGCCGCAAAGCGGCCCGCCACCCTCTTCCGTAATATCCGGCAGCCTTAGACATACCCTGTAAAGTCAGTCCTCCGCCGTCACTTCGCGCGCGCGCCGCTCCTCTTCCTTCATCATCTCCACTATATCCTGCACCGTAAGGCCCACCAGCCAGTGGTTGACCTCAGCGCGCAGCGTCTCGTAGAGCTTGTTGGAGACCTGTGCCTTCTCCGCTTTCGGCGCCCCGTTGAAGGTGAACGCCTCCATCAGCTGCCAGACGCTGATGCCGTCCAGGTCCTTGCGCAGGCGGTAGCCTTTGCCTTTCTGCGACTCAACGAAGCCCGCGTGCACCAGCGCCTGCAGCACCTTGTTGCAGTACGGCGCGGGCAGCCCCTGGAAGCGGGCGATCTCGGCCACCTGGTTCCACTGGCCCCCGTTGTTCTGCCCCAGGTAATGCAGGCAGGACAATCCATAAGCCAAAGTGCGGTTCATCCTCATAAAGAAAGCTCCGGTGCCTTACAAGCCGTATCGCCGCTACGCGGCTGTTTTTTTCCAGCGACCAACAGTCATCGGATATTTTTTATCCGATGACTACCGAAAAAAAAGGACAGCCGCAACCGACACGCTGTCCATTGATATCAATAGTATAGCAGAGGCCGGGACGATGTCAAGGCCCAGAACAGGTTACACATTATACACAGGCCGCGCGCCGCATAATAGCCGCCATTTCGCAGGCCGCCCGGTTCGGCGCGAGCACATTCCCTTCCTCCAGCAGGCTGATGCCGGGACAAAAACTGCAATACTCCCTGTCGCGGCATTGAACGCAGTCTTTCTGGTCTGCCAGGGAAAGCCGGCGCCACTTTTTCAGCCAGGGAGAATTCCGCCATATGGAGGAAAATCCGTTTCGCGCGAGGTTCCCCAGCCTGACCGGAAGCTGCAGGCAGGGATAAAGATCTCCGGAAGGGTCCACGGAGCAGACGTTGCGGCCGGCGCCGCAGATAAATCCGTCAGCTCCGGGCCCCGCCGCGGCATCCGCGGGGAATGGGGGAGGAGGCACCTCTCTGACCGCCCGCGCCAGGGCAGGTCCGGAGAGCCGTAAAGAGGAAACGCCGGGATGGCCGTCGTTCGCCGGGGCTATAACCGGGTCGAACGAGACATCGAAGCCTTCCGCGGAGGAGAGGCGGGTCAGCCAGCCGGTCTGCCCCGCGTTCAGGGTCATCAACGGCGACTTCATCCTGACCCGCACCCCGGCTTTTCGCAGCAGCCTGGCCGCGGCCAGACTGCGGCGGAAAGAGCCTTTGAACCCGGTGATCCGGTCATGCACGGCGGGGCGGCCATAGAAGCTTATCCCGAAAGAGGATACCTCCGCTTCCTTAAGCTCACTGGCCAGGGCCGGGGTCAGGCCCAGGCCGGTAGAGAACACGGTTACGTCGAACCTGAGGGAGGACGCGTGGCGGCAGAGCTCCGCCAGGTCCTCGCGCAGCAGCGGCTCCCCGCCGGTGAAGGTCAGATAAAGGCCGCCGGACCGGGCCAGGTCGGAAAGGATGCGCTTCCAGGCGGCGGCCGACAGCTCACCAGGGACCCCCGCCCGGCCGCGCGTCTCCGGCAGGTAGCAATGCCCGCAGGAGAGAGGGCAACGGCGGGTGAGCTCCGCGGTGACCGAGACCGGGATATTGCGCTCCAGCGTCAGGCGGTTCAGTCTGGCCGAGGGCAGGCGGTCAGCCATGGGAAAGGAAAAGGCGGGAAAAAATCCGCCTCGAGATGGAATAGGCCAGCCCGACCCTACCCCGCGATAGCGTGCCTCCGGAAACCGCGGTGCCGATGATGTCGCCGAACTGAACGAAATGCCTCTCCAGCCGGCCGGCGTCGTCGGCCAGCCAGGCCCCTTTTCCGGTGACGGCCAGCACGCGGTGCAGCAGCCTGGCCCCGTTGAACAGGTATACGGCGCAGTCGCCTGGGCCAGGCTTTGCGTCGTTCAGCAGCACCAGCTCGCCCGGTCTGAACACCGGCAGCATGCTGGAGCCTTCCAGGCTGAAGCAGGCCGGCATGTTCAGGAGAACTTCTTCAGGGTCTTGCAGGCCAGCTGGCTTATGGGACCGCTCGTGCACTTTCCGCAGGCCAGCGCGGCCTTCTCGAAGACCTTCTCGGTCTTGATGGAAGGCTTCTCATATTTTTTCTTTTTCATATAGTTATTACGCGGATTAAAGAATGGTTACACCGATTTCTTAAGGAGACCGGAACTTATCAATTCTTTTATAAAGGCCCGGCAGTCGGCGCGGGCCGCGTCCCGGTCCACTTCGAACTTCCCGGCGAGGGCCGCCACGATGCCGTCCTCGTCCTGGCCGGCCGCCAGGCATTCCCAGATGACGGCCGCGGTGCCGTTCAATTCGTGCAGCCTGGCGGAGGCGGCGTCCACCACGAACAGCTCCTCGCCTACGCGCCTGAAGGCCAGGTCCTTCCGAATTCTGACAGCAGTGTCTTTCATATCAGCTCCAGGAACGCGGCATCCCGCCTAGTGAATTCAAGCCGCTCCGGCTTTACGCTCCCCAGCAGGCCGCAGGCGTTGCTCAGCGCCAGGGCCGCGGCCTCCTCTCCCCTTTCGAAATTCACCAGGCAGCGCAGCAGCAGTTTCAGCGCCTCGCCGGCGCCGCAGGGACGGAGCGCATGCTCCCTGGCCTTGCCCAGCGCGTACAGGCCGCCCAGCGGCCACGCGCCCGGCCTGCCCGCCGCCCGCATCTCCCCCCAGAACGGGGAGCCGTGGACAAGCCACCCGCCTTTCCCCGGCCTGAGCATATTCATCTCGTCGCTGATCACCTCGGCCCCTCCCGAGGCCGCGGCCAGCCTGGAAAGCGTTGACTTGCCGGCCCCGGACTTGCCGAGGAAGACATAGGCCCGGCCGTTCCTCAGCAGGCCGGCCGAGTGCAGCATAAGGCCGCCGGAGCGGAGTAGCAGCGAGCTAAGCAAAGAGCGCAAAAAAGCGTCCAGGCACTGGGCGTTGGGTGCCGCCCTAAGCGTACCCCTGCCGGAGGACAGCTCCAGCGAGGCGTCGAAATCCCCGCGTCTCAGCGTCAGCCTGTCCCCGGTCCGGACCACCGCCGGCCTGAACGGCAGGTCCCGCCTCGGGATGGACGAGACTTCGAACTCGCGGCAGGCCCCGACGGGGCGGGAGAAGGCGCCGTAGCGGCGCCTCAGCGCTGGAACGATGCCCCCTTCCTCCGGTACAAAAAAAAACTCCAAGCCGGCTATCTCCAGCCCCCGGCGGGATCTCACAGTCCCGGCGGCCATTCGCCCTTGACCTCGTACCAGGTCCCCTTCACTATGGTCACCGGGCTGGTATACAGCCTTATGTTGGACGCGATGTCAGGGTCGTAGTAAATAAGGAAATTGGAAGTGTCCGTAGTGCTGTCGTTGGCCGACACGACCACGCCATGGAAGATGCCATTGCCGCCGCCGGACAGCTCCATGTTGCCGCCGGCGTAAAGCATGCCGTGCGTCAGGACCCCGGCGAGAGGGTAGGTCTTGCCCGTCGCGACGTAGCTAGAACCGACCGCGTCCGCGTAAGTGGCGGGTCCGGTCGGGTCGAAGATCTTGTAATGCGCCCAGTTGGCCCCGTACTCCTTCCAGGCGTAAGGGGGAAGCGCGGCATTGTAGCTGCCGTCCGGGGCGTTGGCGGAGCCGCCGTTGCCGGCGAAGGTGACGTTGCCGAGAGCTATGACGTTGCCGGTTATATGGTTGCCGGCCCCGCCGGACTTGAAAACGGCGTTGCCGGTGATATAGTAGGTCTTCCCGCTCTTGTCATGGCAGCCCGTGAAGGTCCTGTCGCCTATGGTGTAATAGTTCCCGCCGCAGGGCGAGGCGCCGCCGCCCGTGGCCGAGCTAAGATAGAACCCGAAGTTGATGGTCGGCGCGGAGGGGACCGGGTAGTACGACCACCAGTAGACGCCGTCGGTGGAGGCGGTGGACGAGCCGCCGTCCTGCGTGGTGACGTGGCCGGCGCTATAGAACCTCGGGAAGGTGCGCCCGGTGGCGATGATGCTGCCGTTGGAGATCACCGGCCCCCATTCCACGTGCGGATTGCCTCCGCCATTGGTCAGGACCTTCTCCGACCTTATGGCGAATTTCACCCCGGTGTTGGTGTTAACCAGGTACATGCGGATGCGGCGCACCTGGTTGCTGCCGAGGTCCTTCCCCGCGGCCTCGACTATCCTGGAGTCCGGGTTGGTGGGGTCGGAGCTTATCTTTATCGCGTAGTAACCACCGCCTATGTCGTCGTAGACCTGGTCGAAATCATAGCCCGCGATCGTGCCGGTGGAGGTGACGTTCCACATGTCAACGCTCTCCAGTATCTTCCAATACGCCCGGTCCACACCCGCCTCGGCCAGGTGGAAGGCCACGGTGGATTGTTTCTCCTTGACCGACCATTTCCCCTCGTTCCGCGTGAACAGGTTCATGACCGGGAACATCAGCATCAGGAACAGCAGGATGCTGATGACAATTGTTATGGCCATCTGGCCGGGTCTGCGGTTCTTCATACCATGCCCAAAGGCCCGCCTGTCCGGCGGATCTTTCCGAATATTCCCGTGCCGGTCGTCATGCTCCGGATGGTCAAGGCAGCCCCGCCGGCCATTCGGCCTTGATCTCGTACCAGTTCTTCTTGGAGATCGTCAGATGTCCCGCCGACAACTTAACCGCTTCGGCGACCAGGGAGTCGTAGTAAACGGTATAGTTGGAAGTTTCCGTCTCGAATTCGCCGGCGGTCATCACCAACCCGTGAAAGACGCCGTTACCGCCTCCTTGCAGCGACATCTCACCCCTGGCGTAGAGGAAGCCGTGCACCAGAACGCCGCTCAGGGGATAGGTCTTGCCAGTCGCGACGTAGTTGGAGCTGACCGCGTCGGCCCAGGTGGCCGGCGCGGCCGGGTCGAACGTTTTATAGTGCGCCCAGTTGGCCCCGTACTCCCTCCAGGCATAAGGAGGAATATTCGCGCTGTAGCTGCCGTCCGCCCCGTTGGAGGAGCCTCCGTTACCGGAAAATTCCACGTTGCCGAGCGTCATCACGGTGCCGGTTATATGGTTGCCGCCGCCGCCGGCCTTGAAGATGACGTTGCCGGTGACGTAATACGTCTTCCCGCTCTTGTCATGGCAGCCCATGAAAGTCCTGTTCCCC
>DAIENX010000036.1:0-16625 GCA_027340875.1 Elusimicrobiota bacterium | reverse complement strand
CTATTCCTTCCAGACCATGTCGGCCAACTTCGCCGGCATAGCGCTGATACTGCTGGGCTTCGTGTTCTTCATAGCCGAGATAAAGGTGGTGAGCTACGGCCTGCTGACGCTGGGCGGCGCCGTCTCCATCCTGCTGGGCGGGCTGATGCTGTTCGACCAGCCCTCCCTGGGAGGTCTGTCCGTGTCGATGAGCATGCTGTTATCCACGATCATAGGCCTGGTGGCCGTGGTGGCCGGGGTGGCCTGGCTGGCCGTGCGGGCGCAGCTGCGCCGCGTGGTGACCGGCATCGAGAGCCTCAAGGACAAGCGCGGCCTCGCCAAGACCGCGCTCGCGCCCAAGGGCAAGGTGCTGGTGGAGGGCGAGCTGTGGGACGCGGAGAGCGTCTCCGGCGAGATCCCGGCCGGCTCCGACGTGGACGTCACGTCGGTGGACGGCTTCCGCATACGGGTCCGCGCGGTGAAATGACCGCGGACCCGACCGTGCGGCGCTGGCAGGAGGCGATCATAGCCGAATGCGCGCGGCGTCTCGGCCGCAGGCCCACGGACAGGGAGCAGGCCTTCGTCCGCGCCTGCGGAAGCTTCCTGGCGCTGGAGATGGTGGAGGACACGGTGAAGAGCCTTTCCGGCGAACCGCTCGAGACCTACCTGAACGGCGGCCCGATCCCCAGGCCCTGACCGCTCCCGCCGGGGGCGGTTCCGCCCTCTCAACGGCGGATTTTGAAAAAAGCCGCGTTTTTGCCATAATATAAGTTCGGCCTTTATACTTCGCCGAAGTTATATTATTATTGACAGATTTTCCGCATTCAACACGGAGGACTAACAATGGGAACCAGGTTTACGGACAGGGCGCAGCGCGTGATACTTATAGCCCAGGAGGAGGCGAAGCGCCTCAACCACGACTACGTGGGCACCGAGCACATCCTGCTCGGCCTGATAGCCTTGAGCGAGGGCGTGGCCAGCCAGGTCTTCCAGAACCTCGGCATCGACCTGCGCAAGGTCCGCGCCGAGATCGAGAAGATCGTGGGCACCGGCGACAACATGATGCTGCTGGGCGAGATCCCGTTCACCCCGCGCGCGAAGAAAGTCCTCGAGTACGCCGTCGAGGAGGCCCAGCACATGAGCCACTCCTACATCGGCACCGAGCATATCCTGCTCGGCCTGATCCGCGAAGAGGAGGGCGTGGCCGCTCGCGTGCTCGAGAACCTCGGTCTCAAGCTCGAGACCGTCCGCGAGGAGGTGCTCAGCATACTCGGCGAGATGGAGCAGAAGGATTCCCAGAAGGAGCAGCAGGCCCCGCAGTCCAAGAGCCACGGCCATACAGCCACCAAGACCAAGACGAAGACCCCGATACTCGACGAATTCGCCCGCGACATGACGCAGATGGCCAAGGAGGGCAAGCTGGACCCGGTCATCGGCCGCGCCAACGAGATAGACCGCCTGATCCAGGTGCTCGGCCGCCGCACTAAGAACAACCCGGTGCTGGTCGGCGAACCCGGCGTCGGCAAGACCGCCATCGTGGAGGGTCTCGCGCAGAAGATAGCCTCCGGCGAGATCTCCGACACGCTGGTCGGTAAGCGCCTGCTGTCTCTGGACCTCGCGTCCATCGTCGCAGGCACCAAGTACCGCGGCGAGTTCGAGCAGCGCCTGAAGGGTATCATCGAGGAGATACGCAAGGCCAAGAACTCGATCATCATGTTCATCGACGAGCTGCACACCGTCATCGGCGCCGGCGCGGCCGAGGGCGCGATAGACGCCTCCAACATGCTCAAGCCCGCGCTAGCGCGCGGCGAGCTGCAGTGCATCGGCGCCACCACCTTCGACGAGTTCCGCAAGCACATCGAACACGACCCGGCCCTCGAGCGCCGCTTCCAGCCGGTCGTAGTGGAGTCTCCGTCGGTCGAGGAGACCATAGAGATCCTCAAGGGGCTCCAGGACAAGTACGAGAGCCATCACAAGTGCAAGTACACCGACCCGTCCATCTTCGCCGCGGCGCAGCTCTCCGACAAGTACATCACCGACCGTGCGCTGCCCGACAAGGCGATCGACCTGCTCGACGAGGCCGGTTCCCGCGCGCGCCTGAAGCTGTCCGTCGCCCCGCCCGAGTTCAAGGAGAAGGAGGCGGAGATAGAGGAGACGGCCAAGGAGAAGAACGCCGCGATCTACGGCCAGGAGTACGAGAAGGCCGCGAAGCTGCGCGACAAGGAGAAGGAGCTGAAAAAGGCCCTCGAGGACGCCCGCAAGAAGTGGCGCGAGGGCCGCGACAAGGTCTTCCCGGAGGTCACCGAGGAGGACATAGCGCAGATCGCTTCCAAATGGACGGGCATCCCTGTCACCCGCATGACGGAGACCGAGACGCAGAAGCTGCAGCACATGGAGGACGAGCTGCACAAGCGCCTGATCGGCCAGGACGAGGCCGTGCGCATCGTCGCGCAGGCCATCAAGCGCAGCCGCACCGGCATGAAGGACGCCAAGCGCCCGATCGGCAACTTCATCTTCCTGGGCCCCACCGGCGTCGGCAAGACCGAGCTCGCGCGCGTGCTCGCGGACTTCCTGTTCGGCAACGAGGAGGCGATGGTGCGCATCGACATGTCCGAGTACATGGAGAAGTTCTCCGTCAGCCGCCTGATCGGAGCGCCCCCAGGCTACGTCGGCTACGAGGAGGGCGGCAAGCTCACCGAGCTGGTGCGCCGCAAGCCCTACTCCGTGGTGGTGCTCGACGCGATAGAGAAGGCCCACCCGGACGTCTTCAACATCCTGCTGCAGATCATGGACGAGGGCACGCTGACCGACAGCCTCGGCCACAAGGTCAGCTTCAAGAACGCCATCATCATCATGACCTCCAACGTCGGCGCCCGCATGATCACGAAGGGCAAGACGCTCGGCTTTATGCCCGCCGAGGACAAGGAGAAGGACTACAAGGAGATGAAGGGCACCGTGATGGACGAGGTGAAGCGCGTCTTCAACCCCGAGTTCATCAACCGCCTCGACGAAGTGGTCGTGTTCCGCCCGCTGACCGAGGAGGACACCGCCAAGATCCTCGAGCTCAGCCTGGCGAAGGTGGCGAAGAAGCTCGAGGAGAAGAGCGTGAAGTTCACGATCTCGCAGGCCGCCAAGGACTTCCTCGTCAAGAAGGGCTTCGACCCGAACTACGGCGCCCGCCCGCTGCTGCGCACCGTGCAGCGCTATCTCGAGGACCCGATGGCGGAATTCCTGCTGAACAGCTCGATGAAGCAGGGCGACGTCATCAAGGTGGACTACAAGGGAGAGGGCGACGCCCTCGAGCTGAAGGTCCGCTGAAGACCTGCCCGGGAGCAGCCAAGTGCAGCAGCGCCGTCCGCATCCTCAGCACCGCGTACCGCCGCCGGCCGCAAGGCCGGCGCCGGCGCGTTTCCCCGTCCTCAAGCTGCTGCTGGCCCTGCTGATGGGCGCGGCCGGCGTCTGGGCCGCCTACAAGGCGGTCTCTCTGATCGCCGAGAGCCTGAACCCGGAGCCGGAGAAGAAGGTGGTCGAGGCCCCGATCAACGACGAGGAATGGACGGAGATGGTCGCCGGCCTGCAGGAGCTGTCGCGGAACTACCGCGGCGAGGTGGGCATCTACCTGAAGGACCTCGAGACCGGGAAGACCTGGGAATACGACGCCGACAAGCGCTTCCCGTCCGCCAGCCTGATCAAGGTGCCGATCATGGCGGCAGTCTTCGAGAAGATACGCGACGGGGGCATTAAGCTGGATACGCAGATCAGACTGACCAACGCCTACCGCGTAGGCGGTTCCGGCTCGCTGAAATGGGTGCGCAACGGCACCTCCCTCTCGGTGATGGAGATCGTCTACAAGATGATAACCGAGAGCGACAATACGGCCACCCGGATGCTGATAGACACCGTCGGCATGGACTATCTGGAGCGCGCCTTTTCCGGGATGGGCCTGAGGTACACCAATATCACCCCGGATGGGATGAGCCTTACCTCGAGGCCGGTGAAGAACGAGAACTACACCACGGCCAAGGAGATGGCCGTGCTGATGGAGAGGATCTACGACGGCCAGCTGGTGGACAAGCAGGCCAGCGAGCAGATGCTGGACGTCCTCAAGCACAATAAGAGCCGCAGCCGTCTGCGCCGCGGCCTGCCGATGGGCTGGGAGATAGGGCATAAGACCGGCCTGCTGCGGCGCTCCTGCCACGACGTGGGGATAGTCTTCTCGCCGCGCGGCGACTACGTGATAGCGGTGCTGACCGGCAAGGTGCCCAGCTATTCCAGCGCCAAGGCCTTCATTTCCAAGGTGGCCAAGACCACCTACAAGTACTACAAGATAGAGGCCGACTATGCCGGTCTTCCTGACTCGAGCCGCGCCGGGAGCGCCGGCAGCGTCTCAGGCTGACCGCCGCCCGATGAAGGACAACGAACTGGAACTGCTGGCCCCGGCCAAGGACCTGGCCTGCGGCCTGGAGGCCGTCAACAGCGGCGCCGACGCCGTCTATATAGGCGCGGAACGCTTCGGCGCCCGCGTTTCCGCCGGCAATTCCATCCAGGACATCGAGAAGCTCTGCTCCTACGCCGGGCGCTACCGCGCCAGGGTCTACGCCGCGCTGAACACGATACTTTCCGACGAAGAGCTGACGCGCGCCCAGAGGCTGGTCCGACAGCTGTGGGAGGCGGGCGCGGCCGGCCTGATAATACAGGACATGGGCCTGCTGGAGCTCGATCTGCCGCCGATACCGCTGATAGCGAGCACCCAGTGCCACAACTCCACCCCGGAAAAGGTGCTGTTCCTGGAGAAGGCGGGGTTCAAAAGGGTCATACTCGCCCGCGAGCTCACGCTCGAGGAGGTGAAGGCCATCCGCGCGAAGACCTCCGTGGAGCTTGAGTTTTTCGTGCACGGCGCGCTGTGCGTCTGCTACTCGGGCCAGTGCTACCTCAGCTACGCGCTCGGCGGCCGCAGCGGCAACCGCGGCGAATGCGCTCAGCCCTGCCGCAAGCTCTATACGCTGAAGGACGCCTCCGGGGAGACGCTGGAGGTCAACAAGCACCTGCTGTCGCTAAAGGACCTGAACCTTTCGCGCAGGCTTTCACACCTGGCCTCGGCCGGCATAACCTCCTTCAAGATCGAGGGGAGGCTCAAGGACAGGGACTACGTGCGCAACACGGTATCCTTCTATCGCCGCGAGCTGGACAAGGTCATGGCGAAGAAAGGGTATTCCCGTTATTCCGTAGGCCGCAGCGTGGCCGGTTTCGAGCCGGACCTGGCGAAGACCTTCAACCGCGGTTATACCGAGTATTTCGTTGACGGCAACCCGGCCGACATCGCTTCCCCGGACACGCCCAAGTTCGTCGGCGAGCCGCTGGGCCCGGCCTCGGACGTGAAGAACGGCTCGTTCCGCCTGCGCGAGGCCGCCAGGCTGCACCCGGGCGACGGCATAACCTACTACGACAGGAACGGCGTGCTGGCCGGCTCGCTGGTGAACGGCGTATCCGACGGCCGGGTGCGCGTGAACAACATGAAGGGGCTGGAGAACGGCGCGCTGGTATACCGCAACCTGGACAGGGAGTTCATGCGCGCGATGGAGCGCGGCGCGCCTCGGCGCATGTTCGCGCTCAAGCTGGAATTTTCCGACTACGAGGGCGGCTTCGTCCTGAAGGCTTCCGACGAATTCGGCGCCTCCGCAGAGGCCCGCTGGCGCGGGGTGAAGTCCGCCGCGCAGAAGCCAGAGGCCGCGCTGGACACCATACGGAAGCAGCTCTCGAAGCTCGGCGAGACGGATTATCACCTTGAGTCGCTGGACCTGAAGCTCTCCAGGCCGTATTTCCTGCCAGTCGCCGCGCTGAACGACCTGCGTCGCGACGCTCTGGCCGCGCTGGGCAAGGCTTCGGGCGCGCTGCCGGTCGCGCGAGAGGAGGCGAAGGTAACTCCGAACGATTATCCCTACCCTGAAGCCAGGCTGGATTACCGGGGAAACGTGCTTAATTCCAAAGCGGCCGCCTTTTACAGGCGCCACGGCGTAAAGGAGATAGCCATGTCGGCCGAGGGCGGGGCGGACCTCTCTGGCAAGCCGCTGATGACCACCAGGTTCTGCATCAGGCGCCGGCTCGGCCTGTGCAGGAAGGGAAAAGAGGTGGAGCCGCTCTGGCTGGAGGACGCGGAGGGACGGAAGTTCCGGCTGGAGTTCGACTGTTCCGCCTGCGTGATGCGGCTGTACCTGGAGCCCGGACAGGAACTGGAAGAGCTATGACCCTGCGCTGCGAGCTGAACGTCAACGGCGGCACGCGCCGCGTTATCATAGTCGGCTCCGACGAGGAGACGCACGAGCACCTCGCGCTGCGGTTGGCTGCCGCCGCGCTGCTCTTCGACGGGGATCCCGTGGAGCCCGGGCCGTCGGACCCGCTGCTGGAGGATATCGGCTTCCAGCCGGACCTGCTCGTGCCTGACGGCGTGGGAGGCATAAAGGTCTGGGTCGAGTGCGGCAATGTGGCCATGAACAAACTTACCAAGGTCGCCCGCCGCATAAAGGAAGGCCGTCTTATAGTCATTAAAGAGTCGCAGGATGCGGGCCTTCGCCAGCGCGAGATGGTGAAGAAGGAGATCCGCAACCCGGAGAAGGTGGAGATCTGGGCCTGGCCCAGGGAAGAGTTCGCGCGCTGGAACTCGGCCCTGAAAGAGAGCAACTACGTCTACGGGGAAGCCTCCGGCCTCACCCTGAACCTCGTGCTCAACGAGGCCGCCTTCAGCGTGGACCTGCTGCCCTGCTAGCGTACTGGCGCCGGCGCCACTTTGATCCCTGACCCCGGCTTTCGCCGTGGTGACGAAAGTAAAGGGATTTCCGGCCGCGCCAGGACCCACGCGGCGCTGGGCCTTATGGCTCTGGCGGCGCCCCTGCCGCCATGTATACTATAATGTCGGTATATCCTGCAGAGGGGTGAAAAAATGCGGTCAAATCCATTCCGTAGCGACGCCTTCCCGCTTTTCCTCACGCTGATATTCTCGAGCCTTTCCGTAAACGCCCTGCCGGCCGTGGACCAGCTCCGGTCCCAGTCCGGAGAGGGTAAATTCGATCTCGCGCTCCCGTCGCCGCAGCGTCTTCAGAACTCCCCGCTCCTGACCCCGGCCCGGGCCGACTGGCTGCAGGCCGAGCGCCTCTATTCGGACGGCGTTTTCGAGCCCAAGGCGCAGCAGCGCATAGACAACGGAGCTAACCCGATGATCATGCTGCAGGGCTTCCACTGGTACGCCGACAATTACTGGTATCATCCGGCCAACGGCTGGTGGGGCGAGCTCGAGGGCAAGGCCGCCGAGATAGGACGGGACGGCTTCGGGCTGATCTGGTTCCCGCCCGTCTCGCGCGGCAGCTATTACCCGACCGAATGGTACAACCTGGATTCGCAGTGGGGCACCAAGGACAGGCTGGTGCGCGCCGTCAACGCGATGCATTCCAACGGCGTGCTGGTGCTGGCCGACGTGGTGCTCAACCACCGCAACGGCAGCAAGGATTGGGCCGACTTCGCCAATCCCGACTGGCCGAGCAGCGTGATAGTGCGCAACGACGAGTGGCAGGGCTCCCCGAAGAGCCCCAACGACGACGAGGGCCAGGGCGACTTCGGCTGCCGCGACCTCGATCACCGCGACCCGCTGGTGCAGAACGACTCCAAGATCTTCATGCGCTGGCTCAAGAACAGCATCGGCTTCGACGGCTGGCGCTACGACATGGTCAAGGGCTACGCGCCGTACCACGTGGGGGACTACAACAACGCCTCCGCGCCGGTGTTCACCGTGGGCGAGGTGTACGACGGCAACCGCCAGGTGGTCACCAACTGGGTGGACGGCACCGACAGTTCGGCGAACAAGGCCAACGCCTCCAGCGCTTTCGACTTCCCCACCAAGTTTAACCTGATCTCCGCCATAGAGAACGAGCGCTACGAGATGCTCAACGACAACGGCCGCCCGTCCGGCCTGATAGGCTGGTGGCCGGCCAAGGCCGTGACCTTCGTCGAGAACCATGACACCAGCCCCCGCGACCCCAACTTCATCAAGAACGCCTCTTCCGAGTACAAGGCGCAGCGCCTGATGGGCTATGCCTACATCCTGACGCATCCCGGCGTGCCCTGCGTGTTCTGGCCGCATTTCTTCGACTGGGGGAAGGACTATCAGGACAGGATCCTCGCGCTGATGAACGTCCGCCGGTCCGCCGGCATAACCTCCACCAGCCGCATGGGCATACTGGCCGCCACCAACGAGCTCTACGCCGCCGTGATAGACGGCGACAGGGGGCGCGTGGTCGTGAAGATAGGCCGCAACTGGGGCTGGAACCCCGGCTCAGGCTGGACGCTGGCCACCAGCGGCGACCGCTACGCTGTCTGGACCCAGCCGCTGCCGAAGTGAACGGGCTCAGCCCGCGCAAAAGGCCCGCTTCCGCGGGCCTTTTTCTTGAATTAAGGACGCCGATACCCGTATGACCATGAACGCCGAAGAAGCCGCGAAGATCCGCTCTCTTTTCCTGCTGTCCCCGGACGTCATATTCCTTAACCACGGCTCGTTCGGGGCCTGCCCGAGGGAAGTGTTCGAGGTCTACCAGGCCAGGCAGCTGGAGCTGGAGCGCAACCCGGTGGAGTTCCTCGGCCGGCGTTCCGGGGAGCTGCTGCTGGAGGCCCGCGCCGAACTGGGACGGTTCCTCGGCGCGCGGCCGAAAGACCTGGTCTTCATCCCGAACTCCACCTACGGCGTCAACGCGGTGGCCAAATCCCTGAAGCTGGCCCCCGGGGACGAGGTGCTCTCCACGGACCACGAGTACGGCGCCTGTGACAATACCTGGACCCTGGCCTGCCGTGAGTCGGGCGCGGCCTACGTCAAGGCGGCCATACCGCTGCCGTTCGACCGTGCCTCCTTCGCGGACAGGGTATGGGCCCGGGTAACCCCGCGCACGCGCCTTATCTTCGTCAGCCATATCTCCTCCGGCACGGCCCTTGTCTTCCCGGTGGCGGAACTGTGCGCCAGGGCGAGGGCCGCCGGCATACTGACCATGGTGGACGGGGCTCACGCTCCCGGCCAGCTGGAGCTGGACCTGGAAAAAGTCGGCGCGGATTTTTATGTGGGCAACTGTCACAAGTGGCTGATGGCGCCGAAGGGCAGCGCCTTCCTGCACGCGCGGGAAGACTCGCAGGGGCTGATAGAGGGACTTGTCACCAGCTGGGGCTACAGCGAGCGTACGGCCGCCAACGCCGACCAGGAGGCTTACGCCGGACGGGAGCCTTTCGAGCGCCGCCACCAGTGGCAGGGCACCCGCGATATCGCCGCCTTCCTGGCCGTGCCGGCCGCTCTCGAGTTCCGCCGCAAGTACGGCTGGGCCGAACGTCTGAAGGCCTGTCAGGACCTGGCCGTAGAGACGCAGGGCCGCGTGCTGGAAGCCAATGGGCTGGAATCCATAGCGCCTGCCGAGGATTTCCGGCAGATGGTGCCGATACCGGTGCGGCCGGCGGGGGCGGAGCGGCTGTCCCGCTGGCTGTACTCCGAACGCCGCATAGAAGTGCCGGTGAGCGCTTTCGGCGACAGGCGCTTCGTGCGGATATCCATACAGCCTTACAACTCCAGGTCCGACGCGGACGCGCTGGTGGAGGCGCTGGCCGCCTTCCGGCCCTAGAAGCAAAAAAGTTGATTTGTCGGTCCAAAAGCTAGCGCTTCCCGCTTCAAAGCAGTCGCTCCCGACTTACCTCACCGGGCACGCGGTCTCGCACTGGCCTGTGGCCGTGCCGCATCGAGAGCTATGCTCATCAAGCGGCCACCGTGCGGGGCTCGTCACGCAGACCTGGCCGCTTCGCGGCCATCCCCTCGCCGCGCTGCGCAAGCGGCTTCGGTCCGCGACGGCCCGTCTCGGCAAGTCGGTCGCGACTGCGCGACGGCCCTCCGTGCCCGAATCCGCCGCCACCCGCGCATGCTGATGGCTTTTTATCCTCGGACAGTCTGTGATCGATAATGGAAAGCAAAAAGCCCCGGGGCGGCCCGGGGCTTTTTTATGCTCGCGGAGCGTTATGCGCCGAGGGTGGCCACCATCACGGCCTTGATGGTGTGCATGCGGTTCTCGGCCTGGTCGAACGCGATGCAGGCGGGGGATTCGAAGACGTCCTCGGTCACCTCTATGCCGTTCTTCAGGCCGAACTGCTCGCTGACCTGCTTGCCCACCTTGGTGTCGGCGTTGTGGAACGCCGGCAGGCAGTGCATGAACTTCACGTTCTTGTTGCCGGTCTTCTTCATCATGGCCGGGTTGACCTGGTATGGCTTGAGCAGCTTTATGCGCTCCGCCCAGACTTCCTTCGGCTCGCCCATGGAGACCCACACGTCGGTGTGCAGGTAATCCACGCCCTTCACTGCGGCGTCCACCTTGTCGGTCACGGTGATGCGGGCGCCTGAGGTCCTGGCTATCTCCTTGCACTTGGCGATGAGCTCGGCGTCGGGTTGCAGGCCCTTGGGGGCGCCTATGCGCACGTCCATGCCGAGGATGGAGCCCACTACCAGCAGCGAGCGGCCCATGTTGAAGCGCGCGTCGCCGACGTAGGCGTAGGCTATCTTCTCGAGCGGCTTGTCGCAGTGCTCCGTCATCGTCAACACATCGGCCAGCATCTGCGTGGGGTGCCACTGGTTGGTCAGGCCGTTCCACACCGGCACGCCGGCGTACTTCGCCAGCTCCTCCACTATCTCCTGGCCGAAGCCGCGGTACTCTATGCCGTCGTACATGCGGCCGAGGACGCGCGCGGTGTCCTTGACGGTCTCCTTGTGGCCCATCTGGGAGCCGGTGGGCTCCAGGTAGGTCACGTGAGCGCCCTGGTCGTGCGCGGCCACCTCGAAGGCGCAGCGGGTGCGGGTGGAGGTCTTCTCGAAGATCAGCGCTATGTTCTTGCCCTTGAGGCGCTGGCGCTCGGTGCCGGAGTACTTGGCCGCCTTGAGGTCGGCCGCCAGCTTCAGCAGGAAGACCAGCTCCTCCCGCGTGAAGTCCAGCTCCTTCAGGAAATGCCTGTTGCGAAGATTGAATGCCATGTGGGTTCTCCTTTGTCTGTCAGTTAAATCTTGCGGGCCCGGCCGGCGCCCTGTATCCCGGATATTATACCCTTTTGGGCGCTCGCGCCCCGACGGGCTACCTGCCGGCCGCGGCCGGCGCCGAAGTGCTGGCCTGCACGGGGGCGGCAGCGGGCGGCGCCGGGTGCTTTATGTACCAGATATAGTTCGCCACGTTCTTGTTGGCCTCGGGCATCTTCTCCGGGCAGGACTCGGCCTGCTCGGTATAGAAAGAGACCTGCCGCAGCTTCTCGGTGCGCGCCTTCACGGAGGCCGGGATGGCCGCGTTGTACATCAGGTGGCCGTTGCCGGTGATGACCAGCACGGCGAAGCCGGGGTTCGCCGTGACGAAGTCCGCTATCCTGCTTCCCATCGCCTCGTTCCAGGCTCCCATGGAGGCCCGGTAGTTCTCGAAGGCGAGGTCTTTCGGCACCGAGGTGCCGGAGTGCATCGTGAACGACTCCTTGAGGTATTCGTTGTACTTCTTGTGGGAGGTGATGTTCACCTCCTTGGGGAGGGCCTGCCTTTCCTCCGGCGTCAGGCTCTGGAGCCCGCTGCGGGCTATCTTGAACACCATGGTCTTCGGTATGTTCAGCGCCAGGCCGCGCAGACGGTTGGCCGCCGCGAGATCCAGCAGCGGCTTGTAGAGCGAATAGTCGAACCCCTTGCCGCTCTGCCAGCCGGTCCTGGCCTGGAACTCGGCCTCGCCGATCTTCCCTGCCAGGTAGTCGTCCAGCGCCGGCTGGGCCGTGTAGTCCAGCATCTCGAAAGCCACCGCTATACGGCTTCCGCGGGCTATGCGCAGCGCCTTCAGCGCCTCGAGCTGGGCCCGGTGGTCCTGTTCCTCGTCGTGTGTCTCGCCGATGTAGATCACGTCGTTCTTCCAGAGTACCGCCTTGAAGGCCGCTTCCCCGGAATACGACTTGCCGGACTGGCCTCCCAGTATGCAGAAGCCGGGGGTGGAGGTGGTCAGGACTATGGGCGCTTCGGGCGCTTCCGGCGCCTTCCTGTCCGCCACGTTGGCCGCCGGCTTCTTAACGGCGGCAGACAGGCAGACCGGCATCAGGAACAGAAGCAGGAAATAGGATGATCTCATACCTCTAAATTATAGTAAAAGCGCGGCCGCGCATCGTATCGAGGGCAGGGCTCTGCCGGCTTTCCTGTTGCCCGTTAGGCCCTTGGGGATGGGCCATAATACGGCGCCGTTATAGGCCCTTGGCCGCTCCCGCATCTCCTCCGGGGCCGCTATACTATTACCATGGAATTCACGGGAGGTTCGATGATCAAGCGCATAGCTGCGGTTCTCGCGATAATGTTTTCCGGAGGGCCCTGGGCTTTCGCCGGCATGGATTTCGACAGGGGCTTTGACGTGAAGGACGCCCTGACGGGGACGGACGCCCCCGAGGTCGCCGTACCGGCCGGGACGAAAGGCTGGTTCTCCCATCACGACGAAGACAAGCCGCAGCCGGTCAAGGAATGGACCGTGATGGTCTACATGAACGGCAAGAACGACCTCGAGGTGGCCGGCCTCTACAACGTCAACAAGATGGAGCTCGTGGGCTCCGGCGATTCCCTCAACATACTCACAGAGACCGGCCGCATGAACGGCCAGCAGAACGACGTGCATTTCGACGGCGACTGGACCGGCTCTCGCCGCTTCTACGTCACGAAGGACACCGACGAGAACAGGATAAAGTCCAAGGCCGTGCAGACCTTCGACAAGGTGGACATGGGCGACTGGCGCCACCTGGTGGACTTCGCCAAGTGGGGCATGAAGAACTATCCCGCCCGCCACTACGCGCTTATAGTCTGGAACCACGGCTCCGGCTGGGTGACCACGAAGGCGGTCAGCAAGGGCATCTCCTACGATTTCGAGACCAAGAACCATATCTCCACTCCTGAGCTGGGCGCGGCCATGCGCGAGATAGGCAAGGTGGACATCCTGGCCTACGACGCCTGCCTGATGCAGATGGCCGAGCTGGTCTACGAGGTGAAGGATCACGCGGATTACATAGTCGGCTCCGAGGAGACCATCCCCGGCCTCGGTTTCCCCTACGACGCCTTCCTCCCGGCTTTCGCTTCGGGCTCCCGGAGCGCCGGCGAGCTGGCGGCCGGCATGGTCACCGCCTACGATTCGTTCTACGGCGCCAAGGGCAAGAAGGTCACGCTCTCGGCTATCGACATATCGGCCCTGCCGGGCTTCATGTCCGCCTTCGGCTCCTGGACCGACGCACTGCTGGCCTCGGACAAGAAGCCGCAGATAAAGGCCAAGTTCTACGGCGCGGCCTCCTACGCCGACAAGGACAACAAGGACCTCTCCGACTTCGCCCGGCTGGCAGCCGAGGCGGACCCGGCGCTGGCCGACAGCGGCCGCGCGATGACGGACGCGCTGGACGCGATGGTCATCGGCAATACGGCTTACAAGGAAGGCTACGGCCGCGACGAGGCCTCGCACGGCCTGGCGATCTACCTGCCCGAGCAGGGCTATAACGAGAAATACGACCAGCTGGCCTGGGCCAGGGACACGAAGTGGGACGACCTGCTGAAGGAAATGAAGGGCGTCTCCGCCCCCGGCCTGGAGTTCATGAGCGGCTGCGTGAAGCCCCCGGAGGGCGCCAGCCTGCAGCAGCTGATGGCCTATCTGGATTGTCTCACCAACGCCCTCAACGCCTCCAAGCCCTGAGCGGGGAGGATTACCGGCAAGAGGCGGGCGGCCCGGGCGGGCCGCCCGCCTCTTTTTGCTCCCCGCGCGATTCATTTATAAAAACGCGTTTATATATGGAAATGCCGCTGTTTAAGTGCTACAATCCTGATTTATACACTACCGGGCATAGGTCCGTCCGTTTTTCTATTTTTTTACAGGGGAGATAGAATGGGGGCAAGAAAAATCAGAGCGCTGCTGTCTTTACTTCCGCTGGCCCTCCTGCTGGCCTGGCCGTCCTCCGCCTTCGCCGGCGGGCGCGTATCCAGGACTTCCCAGCGGACGCTGCGTTTCTCGGCCAACCCGGCCATCAGCGTGGTCCCTGGATTTACGGCGACCGCGGTTTCCACTTCCGCCGTCCAGTGGTCCTGGTCCACCGGCTCCTTCACCGGGTCCGGCCTGACCGGCTATAAGCTGTACACCTCCAGCGCCGCCGGCGCCTACATCCCCCTGGCGCTGGACACCAGTTATTACATAGACTCGGGCCTCGGCGCGGATTCTTCCGTTACGCGCTGGGTGACCGTCTATGACGCTACCGACGAAGGCAGCGATTCCCTGCACATACAGAAATACACTTACGCCCTGCCGCCGGTCGAGATAGCGATCTCCTCCGACGCGCCCGTAGCCGCGCCGACGACCAATTCCCTCTCCCTTCCCTGGGCCAAGCGCTACGGCACCATCGTTTCCACCAGCGCTTACGCGGAGATCCCCAAAACCTACTGGTTCCCCAACCCGGTGTACGCCAGCGCCTACGCCATCGAATGCTCCACTGACGGCGGCGCGACCTACGTCCGCAACCGCAGCTTCTTCGTGCCCTGGGAGACCTTCCCCGTCCTGAGCAACAAGCATTACATGATAAGGATGGGCGCCTTGAACGGGGACGACGAGCTGACCCCAGGCGTCTACAGCGCCACCCGGACGTTCACCACCCCGCCCCTGACCCCGCAGAGCTTCGCCGCGGTGGCCGTCTCCTCCTACACCATAGAATGGCGCTGGGACAAGGACATGTTCGCCGGCACTGGGATCACGGGGTTCAAAGTCTACCATTCCACCATAGCGGTGGAAGGGGAACTGCCCCTGGCCGGAGACAAGGGCGAGATGATCGCCACGCTGGGGGCCAATACCAGCTACTGGCTGGAGGTCTACATCGACAGCGTCACCCCGTCGGCCAATTCACGGCATGCCCGCTGGCTCAAGGCGGTGGGCTATCTGGAGAGCGAAGGTTCCCAGGCCTACCAGAAGTACACCTACGCCATTTCCGCGCCGACCACCACCGTGGTCTGGCCGGACCCGTCCCCGTTCGATGTGGCCCATCTGGGCGAGAACTATATTTCCCTCACCTGGGATATGGTCTGGACCGCCACCGGGCCGCAGGTCGGCATCGCTAGCCAGTTCGTGATAGACCATTCCACCACCGGCGGCTTCGCCGTGGCCGTTACCTCCTCGATAGTGGGAGGGCCGCCGCAGACCATTTCCGGCCTCGCCAGCAACACCAGGTTCGATATCCGCGTCGGGGCGATTAACGGCGACCGAGAGCAGACCCCCGCCGACGCCTACAATCCCTTCGCCTACACCCGGCTTTACAGGGTCATGACGCGTCCCGTAGCCCCGTCCAACTATACCTGCACCTCCTGGACCGACACGGCCATGCGCTGCAACTGGTCCACCTCGGCCTACACCAATCCCGGGTACATCAGCGGCTACACGCTGGGAGACCTGCATCACCATCCGGACGGCACGGCCTATTGGGACCCCACGGACTTCCTGGCCGGGGTGAGCAGCACCTCTTACAGCCTCGACTACCTGATGACCAACAGCACGCACACCGTCACGATCTGGGTTACGCAGCAGGACCCGGACTGGGTGGCAGGCAACCCGCATTACGACGCGGTCCCCAAGCAATGGGAGTACTACTACAACCACTACGGCAGCTACGGCACCGACGCGGACGGCTACACCTACGCCACGCCGCCAAACGATGTGGCCTTCGCTACTATAGCCCCGCACGGTCTGGGCCTGCAATGGCTGGAGCCGCAGGTGCCCGCCACGCAGTACCGCGTGGAGCGCTCCACCACGCTGGGCTCCAAAGGCCCGTGGGTGTTCGTCTCCAGCGTCACCGGCAACAAGTTCTACGATACCGGAGCCGGAGTCTCGACGGACGGCCTGCTGCCGTTCACCACCTATACCTACCGCATAGGCGCCATCAACCTGCTGGGCGTGCAGACCGTGGGCCTGTCCACCGCCACCGCCGGGCACCGCGCGGACTACAGCTTCGCCGAGAGCACAATGACCAAGCACGGCGCGCCGACGTTCTTCGCCGTGGCCACCGGCACCACCTCCATACGCTGGTGGTGGACCGAGATCTATTCCGGCGTCACGTCCTATAACCTTTACACGTCCACCGACGGCGTGCTGGCCTCCGGCCTGGCGGCCTCGGCCACCTATTACGACGAAGTCGGCCTGTCCAGCGCCAACGCCCGCTACGTCCGGCGGGTGCGCTCCGTCACCACCTACGACGGCGAAGGCGCCTACGCGGAAGCCGCGGCCTCCACGCTGGTGAACGCGCCGGCCTCGCTGGCCATCACCAGCACCGGCTCCTACACGATGACGCTGGCCTGGCCCGCCAGCGAGGGCCCCCGCTACGCGGTGGCCCGGTCCACCGATGGCGTGAACTGGAGCACGGTGCGCTCCTGGAGCGACGTGCTGGTCTCCACCTCCTTCCAGGACTACGGCCTGCGTTACGCCACCACTTACTATTACGCGGTGGGCGCCTATAACGACGACGGCATGATATCCCTTTCCAGCGCCGTCACCTACGGGGTCACGCTGCCGCTGCCGTCCATGTACACCGCGGTCTTCGCCACCGACTCCGCGAAGAACGTCACGGCGCCG
>DAIENX010000033.1:0-3914 GCA_027340875.1 Elusimicrobiota bacterium | reverse complement strand
CCCTGGTTGAGGTCGTAGCGGAACTCGCTGCCTGCCACGTAGACCCCGCCCAGGGAGTCCAGCGCCAGGCCGTAGGCATCCTCCTCGTTCTGGTTGGCGGAGTTATAGGTACGCTCCCAGACCTGGGAGGCGAAGACCACTCCGGTGGAGTACTTGGCCAGGTAGGCGTCCTGCCCGTCGGAGGGCATGGAGACGTCTCCGGCCAGGTAGATGCCGGGGTTGACATAGGTGTCCACGGCAACGGCATAGAACTCGTCCGCCGCGCCTTTGTCAACCTGTATCACCAGCGGCTGATCGGCCAGACCGGCCGCGCCATAGGCCTTCATGATGGCGTTCGAGACGTTGCCGGTGAATACGATCCCGGCGGCGTACACCAGCGCGGAGGCGGGGTCATAGGCGACGGCGTTGAACCATTCGTTCCCGGAGGCATAGGTGGCCGTGCTGAGCAGAGCGCCATTGAACCCGAACTTGGCCACCACGGCATCGAAAGTGGCATAACCGGGGGACACGGGGTTATTGTCCACCGTGCGCCCGGCGGCGTACAGGCCGGTGGGACCGGCCGCCAGCGAGAAGACCTCGTCGTTGGCGTGGTTGCCGGCCAGCAGGTCGTAGGTCTTAGCCCATTGCATGCGCCCGTCGGGGGCGTACTTGACCAGCAACGCGTCCTTTTTGGTCTGGGACTCGGGGTTGCCGTTGTAGTCATTGCCGTCCGAGCCGGCCGTGCCGGCGGCGTAGAGATAGCCGCTGGCGTCCAGCGCCAGGCCGTTGAACACCGGCATCGAGTTCTGGTAGCCGTCGGAATAGTAACGCGTCCACAGCGGCTGGCCGCCGTAACTGAACTTGCGCACGTACGCCGCGGAGGAGCCAGGCCCCCACTGCGAGAGGGTCCCGGCCACGTAGACGTTGCCGGCGGCGTCCCGGATCAGCGGGAATTTTCCGCCGTGCGCGCCGTAGATAAGGAACATCTTGGTGTTATTGGGATACTGGTTGTACATATCCCACGTCATCGGCGTGCTGGCCACCGCGTCGGTAGAGGCGTTGATCTCCACGAGGGCGGCGCCCGGGGCGGTGCTGTAGGCCATGCGGAAATAGTATTTGGGCGAATCCATGTTATCGGACCCGGGCACCGGGACGCCGTTCCCGGCCTCGAGGCCGGGGACTAGGTGGCTGATATAGCCGCCAGGACCGGAATAGAAGTCCGCGGAGAAGGAGTACCCCGCAGCGGCCAGGCTGAAGGCGTTCAGCGGATAGGTCGCGTACTGGACGTAGAAAGTCGTCCCCTGCGGTATCTCGGCGTCGGTTATCCAGGAGAGCTGTACCGAGCAGGGCTTGGGGCCCATATCGGCCCGGATGCCCGTCATGGGTTCCGACAGCTTCGCCACCCCAGGGTTGCCTTTCTTCAGCGGTCCGTATATCCCGAACACGCCGTTGACGTAAAAATAGCCGTCCGGGCCTATCTCCACCCCTAAACCGGTGGCGCTGTCATTGGTGTACGCCCCGTCCGCGGTCTTGGTCCAGACAGGGCCGGAGCTCATGGCGGCGGCGTCGAACTTGCGCAGCACTATGTTCTTCTGGACGTCGGGGGTGAACGGACGGTCCTCGTAGCCGACGGCATAGAGATAGCCCGAGGAGAGGTTCAGCCCGTAGGCCTCGGAGTTCAGGTTGTCCACCGAGTTATAGGTGCTGGACCAGACTTCGGAGAAGTCGGCGGGGCTGATGTCGGCCACCCAGAAGTTGGAGTAGTTGCCGGCGCCATGCGTGAACTTGGACCCGACAGCGTAGATACCGCCGGCTCCGACACCGATGGCGCTGATAGTGTCCTTGCTGTAGATGTTGGCCCCAGCAGGCGCGTTGACATAGCGCTTCTCCGTCACCGGTGAGAGCGCGTTATTGAACTTGACGAGGGCCGCGTCCTGGTCCACCGCAGTGCCGTTGATATAGCCGAAATAGCCGCCGGCGATCACGTTGCCGGAAGCGTCCAGGCCAACGGTCTGTATGGCCGCGGGAGCGGTCCCGGCGGGCATCGTGGGGCTGCGGTAGGTCGTGGAAGATATCACCGCGCCGGCCGCCTGGTCGAATTTGGCCAGCAGCATGGCGGAATAGGGAACGGCGTCAGGAGGCTGCCCGACGCTGGGGCCGAGAGCGATACGCCCGCCGGCATAGATATTGCCGGCCCCGTCCATGGCCATGTCGCCGAAGAAGTCGTACTCCCCGGGGTAACCGGCGAAAGTCTTTGACCAGAGCGGATGGCCGTCGCGGTGGAACTTGGCTATCCAGGCGTCGTCGTCGGGATTGCTGTCCGGTATCCGGGCATGGCCGACAACGTAGATATGCCCGGTCGTGCCGAGCTTTATCCGGTAAGGAGTGTAAAGGCCGTTGGCGGTCGTATCGTTATAGAAGGTGGTCCAGAGCGGCTGGCCGCTGGAGTCGAACTTCGTAAGCGCAAAGCCCTGCTTGTCGCCTACGTTGTCTCCGTAGGCGACGTAGCGGTTGCCGAGGGCGTCCATCGTCATGGCGGAAGACGGGCCGTAAGCGCTCTGGAATATCCGGAAGCTGTCCATGCCGTTGTAGATATCGTTCCAATAATTGTACGGCACTCCGGGGGCCGAAGCCGCCACGTTGGAGAGCGCGTACCAGACGGGAACCGCGCCGCCGGTGCTTATCCAGACCTTGAAATAGTACGTGGGACCGACGTTGTTGCCTGCCGTGGAGGTGTAGTCCATCTGTGTGGTCAGGCCCAGCACGCTGGCCTGGAACTGGCCGCCGGCCGCGGTCACCGCGCCGGAACTGATCTGCGCCCCGGCCCGGTTCCACGGCATACCGGCGGCGTACGTGGAATACTGGATGGAATAGTCATATGCGCTGACGGGCGGAGATATCCAGGAGAGGTCCACCGCCGCGGCGTAATAGCCGGGGGAAGCGAAAAGCTCCTGCGGCGCTCCGAACTGGTCCGGGGAGATGTTCATAACGCCTAAATTATTGTCGAAACCGGCTTCCAGCAGGACCTGCGCGGAACTGGCCTTCACGTCGTAGGCGACGTCGTCGCCTATATTGGCCGTTATCTCGGAGAGCAGCGTGCCGTTGGGCGCGTACTTGCCTACCCAGGCGTTGTTCCCCTGGCCGATGTTGTACGCCTCCACCTTGCCGGCGACGTAGATGTTGCCGAAGGGGTCCAGGTCCAGGCCGAAGCCCTTGTCCCAGCCGTTGGCCGGGCCGTTCTTGCTCTTCCAGAACATCAGGTTGCCGTTCACGTCGTACTTGCCCATCCAGATATCAGCGCCGCTGACGTCGCTGTAATAGAAGCCGGCGGCGTAGACGTTGCCGATCCCGTCCATCTTCACGGCGTGCGCCTGGTCGTCCCCGTCGTATGCCGACGGAGAGGTGAACGTGCTGGCCCACACCATGTTCATGGAGGTCTTGGCGAACTTGGCCACCCAGATGTTGTTGTTATAGCCGGAGCCTCCGTCTATCGAGCCGGCCACGGCCAGATAATCCAGGTTCTGGGCGATACTGTACGCCACGTCATTGTAGGCGCTGCCGTCGAAAGTGGTGGGCGCGGGGGTGGCGCCATTCGCCGCAGCAAAGCGGAAGATGGCGACCTTGCCGGCCGAGGTGCCGGCGACGTAGACGAAGCCGGAAAGCGGGTCCGCGACGATGCCGTAGGCGTTGTCGCCCGCGCCGGAACTATAGGCGCTCTCCCAGACCTTGTTGCCTGCGGCGTCCAGCCTGGTGACCACCACGCCGCGGCTGTCCATAACGCTTAGCAGGTAGACCGCGCTGCCGTCCGTGCTCACCGCGACCCCGCGGCCATAGTCGTAATAGCTTGCGGGATTGACCGTATTGGCCACCGTGCTGGTCCAGACCTCCGTTCCCGCCGGGGAGAATTTGCGCGCGAAGGGCCTGCTCATGCCGCC
>DAIENX010000020.1:0-39962 GCA_027340875.1 Elusimicrobiota bacterium | reverse complement strand
TTCTCGTGGCCGTAGAGCTTCTCCATGCAGTCCTCGCAGAGGCCGTGCGTGAAGCGGGCCTGCGAATGCCCCTCCAGGTAGGTCTCCACCTTCTGCCAGAAGCCCTTGTCGTCGCGGATCTTCTTGCACTGCGCGCAGATGGGGATCAACCCCTGCAGCGTGCGGACCTCCTTGAGCGACTCTTCCAGCTTGATATTGGCCTGTATCAGCTCGAGGTGGTCGGTGATGATCTCCGAGAACTCTTTCAGCACCCTCTGGATGGGGCCGGAGAAGTCGTTCGGCTTCTTGTCGAACAGGCAGATGCTGCCGAAGATCTCCTGGTCGGGCCGGAAGATGGGGGCGCCGGCGTAGGCGATGTAGCCGGCCTTGGCCCCCTCGCTGTCCTTCCAGAAGGCGCTCTTCGTGGCGTCCGGAACGGTGAGCGGTTCTCTGGAGTTCACCACCGCGCTGCAGTAGGTCTTCAGGCCGAGGTTGATACGGGGGTCCGGGGCGCCCTGCGCCTCGCCTCCGCGCTCTCCGCCGATCACGCGCATGGAGTCCTCTTCGTCGAGGATGTTTATGGTGGCCGCCGGGACCCGGGCCAGCTCGGCCAGCAGGTCCGCTATGGCGCGCCACTTGGCCACGGCTATCGGGGGCAGCTTAAGGGGTTTCTTCTTGTCCATGGGGCCTCTCTAGGGTGCGGGGAGCTTGGAGATCGAGATCCAGTAGGCCTCGAAGTTCCGGGCCAGCTGCAGGAACTCCTCCAGCGAGGCCGGCTTGGTCAGGTAGGAGGCGGCGCCGCCGTCGTAGCTGCGCGCGATGTCCTCGGCGCGCGAGGAGGTGGTCAGCATCACCACGGGGATGGCCCTGAGGGCCTGGTCCGACTTCAGGCGTCTGAGCAGGGCGATGCCGTCCATCAGCGGGAGCGTGATGTCCAGCAGTATCATCGCCGGGCGCAGAGGCTTCTTGCCGGCGCGGGAACCGCCGCCGGTCAGCATGTCCAGCGCCTCGTGGCCGTCGCGGGCCACCTCGACGTTGGTGAAGAACTTGAACTCCGAGAAGGCGCGTTTGGCTATCAGTATGTCGTCCTCGTTGTCCTCCACCAGCAGGATGGTGAACTGTTCGGATTCCTTCGTCATGTACTCTCCTATGGCTTGCGGCGCAGGTCCTCCGGCAGGAGGAAGAAGAACGTGCTCCCCTCCCCCTCCGCGGACTCCACCCAGATCTTTCCGTTGTGCTCCTCTATGACCTTCCTTACTATGGCCAGCCCGGCGCCCGTGCCGCCGCCGTACTCGCCGCGGCCGTGCAGCCGCTTGAACATCGTGAATATCTCCTCGAGGTACTGGGCGGGGATCCCGATGCCGTTGTCCTTTACGGCGAACTTCCAGTAGTACTCGCCGAACTTCTCGGCGGAGACCCTCACCTTGGGTACGGGGCGGTCGTTGTACTTTATAGCGTTGGTGATCAGGTTGTGGAAGACCTGGCGCAGCTTGACCGGGTCGCAGTAGATCTCCGGCAGCGAGTCCGAGACCTCCGCCGCGGCCTTGTGCTCTTCTATGGTAGCCGCCAGTTCGGAGACCGCCTGCGCGGCCAGCTGGCGCGTGGAGGCCGTCTCGTAGGGGTTGCGGATGCGGGAGATGCGGGAATAGCTGAGCAGGTCGTCGATAAGAGTGCGCATGCGGCCGGCGGCCCGGGCGATGCGGCCCAGGTAGTCGGCGGCCTGCGGGTCCAGCGGGGCGGAGTGGTCGGACAGCAGCATGCCGGAGAACATCTCTATGCCGCGCAGCGGCTCCTTAAGGTCGTGCGAAACGGTGTGCGCGAAGGCGTCAAGCTCGCTGTTGACGGCGGCCAGGTCCTTAAGGTACTGCGACATGCGCGCCTCCGCTTCCCGGTGGCGTGAGGTGTCCTTCAGCAGGGAAACGACCTGGCGGTGCCCCTCGGTGCCGATGAAGACCGCCGAGAGCATGGCGGGCAGGCGGCGGCCGTCCTTGGTCTTGACCCAGAGGTCGAGCTCGTTTATGCGCCCGCTCCAGGAGAGCAGCGCGAAGGGCTCGCCGGCCCCGTCGGTGTGCTGCTCCAGGATGTCCTTGAGGTTTATCTTCTCCGGTCCGGCGAAGTCGTAGCCGGAGAATTCGGCGGCGGCCCGGTTGTGCTTGATGATCCACCCTTCCTCGTCGGTTATCAGCAGCGGGTCCGGCAGGCTTTCCAGCACCGAGTCCAGGTAGTTGCGCGAGACCGTGGTGTCGGCCAGGTCGCGGCAGAGTTTGTTGAAGCTCTGTGCCGCCTCGCCCAGCTCGTCCCCCGATACCACCGGGACCGTGACGCCGAAATGGCCGCCGCGCACCTTCTGTATGCCGCCGGCCAGCAGGTTCACCTGGCGCAGTATGAAATGGGCGGAGAGGGCCCCCAGCATAACCGCTATCACCGCCGCCGCCAGGCCTATGACGAGCAGATGGTACTGTATCTGCCCCTCGGCCTTCCTGGCGGGGGCCAGCGGCAGTCCTGCCCGCAGGAAGCCGGGCGCCGGCGTGGTGCCTTCCAGCCCCACGAACATCAGGTCCTCGCCGGAAGCGCTCTTGGGCTGCACCGGGATGACGGCGTCCAGGATCTCCTCGCCGTTGAAGACGGTGCGGTCCCACGCCATGGCGCGGGAGTCCCTGGCCCGGTGGAAGAGCGCGTCGTCCAGCTTGGTGCCGGTGACGGCCACGTTGGTGTGGGCCAGCACGGTGCCGTCAGGGGCCAGCAGGCCGCAGTAAAGCGCGCCGGTCCTCTTTACATAGGCCTGCAGCGCGCGCAGCCCCTTCATCTCGCTGCCGGAGACCAGCGCGATCCTGAAATCCTCCGACATGTGCCCGGCGACGCCGTCGGCGGCGTCGCCTATCTGGCCGCTCATCGCGGTGGCGACGGCTTTCCGGGAGAAATGGATGTTGGCCCAGAAGGCTATGCTTATCAGGGCCAGCAGCAGCAGGATGATCTTGGCGTAGAGCTTCATGGGAAGAGGTAGGCCGCCTGGCCGAGTATCTCCCGGGAGAGGGTTATCCCGCAGCTCTTCGCCGCGGAGGCGTTGAGCGTCATCTCCACCTCTTGCGGGTAGACTATATCGGGAACCTGCTCGCCGGCCCTGAGGGACATGAGCGCCTGGGCGGCGGCCGCCCCGGCCTGCTTGAAGCTGACGCCGATGGCGGCCACGGCGCCTTCCTGCGCCAGGCCCCTGGTGGTGGCGTACATCGGGACCGAGTTACCCCAGGAGAACTGGCGGAAGATCTGCAGCGTGTCCGGGGTCACCAGCAGCGGGTCCGGAGGCAGGAAGAAAGCGTCCATGCCGGGGAGGGCCTTGCGGAGCAGCGACGGGAGCTGTGAGATGCGCTGGACCTGTATCAGCGTCACCTCTATGCCGGAGGCACGCGCGACCGCGCTCAGGTCGTTCATGTGGGGAGTGTAGCCTTCGCTTACCCACAGGACGGTGAGCCGGTGCAGCGAGGGCTGTATGGCCTTCAGCCTGGTCAGGAACTGGGCCGAGGCCGGGCGCATGCTGATCTTCACGGTGCTGGCGGTCCTTGCGCCGGTGTCCAGGAAGTAGCCGGGCGCCAGGCAGTATACAAGGTCCACGTCGGACGGATATTTCTGGGCGGCCGCGCGGGCGCCGAAAGCGACTATCTGCCTGGCGCCGCGCGGGATGGCGGGGCGCTGGTCCGAGACGTCCAGGTGCGGCACTTCCGCGCCGAAACCGGCCTGGAAGGCGGAGAAAGCCTCCATGTACGCGCCACCGTGATGGGAAAGGACGGCTACGACCTCACCTTCCCCGGGGGCCGCGTGGGCCGCCGGGGTGCCGGCGAGCAGGAGCAGTATGGGTATAGCCTTCTTCATCGTCAGAAACGGTAATCGAAAGTGTATTCCAGCCGCCTGCCGGTGTAGAGCGGCAGGGTCTCCACCACGCGCAGGCGCACGTACTCGGGTACCTGCACCTCGCGGTCGGTAACGTCCCTCACGGAGATGGTATGCCTCACCGGGCCTTTATGATAGCCTGCGCTCAGGTCGGCCCAGAACTGCGAGCCCAGCGCGGTCCGCAGCGAGCGGCTCCTGCCGAGGAGGTTGAAATTGCCGGCCGCGAAGAAGCTGCCGAACTCGTGCGATATGCCGCCCGAGGCCGTATAGTCCGGCGAGTACTTGAAGTTCCACGAAGCGGAGGCGGGCAGGGAGCCGGAAGCGGGTATAGGATGTTCGTCGCCGCGGGTGCCGCGCAGGCGCGACAGCGTCAGGAAAGCGCTGGTGGCCGGAACGGCGTAGCGGGCGGTGAGCTCGAGGCCGTCGGCCGCGAAGCCGGGCGCGTTCTGGTAATGGTTGGCGTTGGGATAGCTGACGCCGTCGCGGGTGAAATCCCCGCGGTTGCGGTAGATGGTGTCTATGTAATGGGCGTGATAGGCAGTGAGATGGAAGAACAGCGGGCCGAACGCCGTCAGGTATGAAAGCTCCGTCGTCTCGGTGCGTTCGGGCCTCAGGTCCGGGTTGCCTACTACCGTTACGGTCGAGGTGAGGAAATACTGCTCGAAGGGAGTGGGCGAGCGGAAAGACTGGCTGAACATGGCCTTCAGGCTGTCGCGGTCGCCGAAGCGGCGTATCACGGAGGCGCGCGACGAGAGATTGTCGCCGGCCTTGCTGTCCTTCGTGTAGCGGCTGCCGGCCAGGAACTTCCAGTCCCCCGCCTCACGCCCGAGCTGGGCGTAGAGGGACGATTCGCGGGAGCCGCGGGCGTTCATGCTGTTGTCGTCCCGGGGGGTGCCGGTGTTGCTGTCGTAATTGAGGTAGCGCTGCGCGGAGCGGTACTCGTACGTGGCGCCGCTCTCCAGATAGAAGCCGCCGCCGAGAGGGGCCACGGCGCTCAGTGTATTGCTCAGCCTGGCCCCCACTATGTCTGAGCGTAGCTTGTTGGAGGAGTCCCTCGGGATGTTGCGCCGCTGCCAGTCGTAGGCGGCGGAATATTTAAGGTCACCCCAGCCCGGAGCGAAGGTATACGAATAGGAGGCCACGGCTCCCTCCTTGGCCTCGTTGAACAGCTCTCCGCTGGCCAGGGAGATGGCGTTGCCGAGAAAATTCTGGTCGCTGCGGAAGGCGTTGACCAGCAGGGAGTTGCCGCCGGCGGCGGCGGAGAAATTTAACGTCCTCGCGTTGAGATACTCCCGCACGGAGTGCTGGAGGCCGGTCTCGTCCCTGAAGGCTATGGAGGGCTGAACGGCGTCACGCGAATTGGCGGAGAACATGTAGGAAGCGTCCTTCCCCTTCCAGGCATACGATCCGCCGGCGCGCGAGACGCCGAGCGCCCCTCCGTATACGCCGGCGCCGGAGCCCAGGCCGCCCCCGACCTGCCCGATAGAGCCTTCGGTCCTGGCCTTGCGCAGCACTATATTGACCGCTCCGGTCAGCGCGTTCGAGCCGTACAGGACCGAGGCGGGCCCCAGCAGCACCTCGATGCGCTCTACGGAGTCTATATCCACCCGGTCCAGGTCCCCTTCGCCGGTCACCGCGTTCCACATCGGGACATTGTCCACCATTACCAGGACCTTGTTGGCGTAATGCTCCTGCAGCGCCCCGCGCGCCGTGGGAACGTTATGGATGGTATAGGTGCGGGTCACGGTCATGCCGGGCACGGTGCGCAGTGCTTCGGAGACGGAGCCGAAATTATAGTGCTCGATGGCGTTGCGGTCGATCACGGTCACGTTGGAAACGCTGTCGAAGACGTTCTCCGGTATAGGGGAGGCTACCGTAAGGTTGCGGGCCTCTTCCCCCATGAAATCCCAGAATTCCCCCGTTCCCTCTTCCGCGAAGGCGAAGCAGGTTCCCAGGACCAGCAGGGCGCCGGTCAAGGTCAGGATGGATGGACGTGGTCTTCGCATGAGCGGCTCTATTGTAGCCAATTATCGGGGTGCGGGTGGAGCGGCTAGAACCCGTACTCCCCCTTCAGGAAAAGTTCGCGGGACGGCGCGGGCAGCGGCGCGTGGCCGCCGTCGTAAGGCTGCAGGTGACGATAGCCGGAATTGAACAGGTCGCGCACTCCGAGGCTGAGCGACAGCCCGTTAGCCGCGAGGTTCCTGGCGTGAAGGTTGAGGTTGGCGATGGTGCGCTCGCCGAAAACGCGCAGGGACCCGTCCCCGCCGTACCCGTAGCGTTTTGAGACGTAGAAGGCCGAAGGGTTCAGGCTCAGACCGTTCCCGAGGGGCAGCGACGAGTCCAAGGTCAGCTTATGCCGGGGAAAGGCGAGCATGTAGGACTGGCGCCCCGCCACCGAGTATAGGGCGACGCGGTTCGCGCAGCTCTCCTGGTAGGAATAGCCGAGGTCGGCCATTACGGCCTTCTCCTTGTATTTCAGCGACAGGCCTCCGCCCGCGGTGCCGGTCCGGGAGAAGTTGCCGTAGGCCTCCTTGCCCGCCAAGTAGGTGAAGACTATGGGGTGCTTTATGACCGTGTTGAAGACGTTGGCGGACAGGTAGAGGGTGTCGGATGCCTTGTAGCCGGCTTCGAGCTCCTGCGTGTGGGTGCGCTCGGGCTCTATGGCCGGGTTGAGGCGGATGTTCTCGATGGAAGGAGCCCTGAAGGCCATGCTGTACATGGCCTTGAAGTTGAGATCGCCGGTCAGGCCGGTAACGGCGATCCGCGGCACCAGCGAGGCGCCGTAATGCGAGTGCTTCTCGTAGCGGACGCCGCCAGTAACTATGCCCAGCGGCCAGTTCAGCGTGGTCTGACCGAAGATGGCCACGTTGTCGTAGGCCCTGCCGTTGCCGCGCGCGTACCTGGAGTCCGGGTCCGTGGCGGAGTCGACGGAGACCGCTTCGTGGAGGAACTCCCCCCCTCCGGACGCTTCCGCCCCGGACGACAGCGCGTACCGCGCGCTGAGCCCGGCAGAGAGCGAGCGAACGTGCTTGTCGTACGTGAAGTACTCGTCCTTCTCCATCCAGGAACCTCGGTCGGAGTAGCTCAGGTAAGGATGGAGGCTGAGCTCCGGGGTCGGTTGAAGGTCGTGACGGAGTTCCGAAAAGAAGCCCGGGAACTCCACCTTGGAGGAACCGGTGGTCAGCACATCGCCGAAATGGTCGCGGTCCCGCAGCTGGTAGCGGTCGGCTATCAGGCGCAGCGAGGTGCCGCCGCGGCGGCCGTAGAGGTTCACCCCGCGCGGGCGCAGGTCGGAGGTGCGGTTCATGTTGTAGGAAACCCCGGAGAAGTCCGTATAGCGCCTGTCGCTGCGCTGGCCTTCTCCCCAGAAGGCCTGGGCCGAGTATTCCGCAGCGTCGTCGGCCTTCCCCCAGGCGAAGCCGGCGTATGTCCTTGACCGGGCGGCTGCTCCCTGCCCGTAGGCGGCGTAGGCCCTGCCGCGGTTCAGCCCTGCCGGCGGCCGGGTCCTGATGTTTATGACCGCCAGCTCGGCGTTGCCACCGTAGAGCACGGAGCCCGGCCCCTTGATGATCTCCAACTCCTCCACCTGGTCTATGGGGAAGCGGTCGAACTGGATGGTGGAGTAGAGCGGCTCGTTATAGGGCTGGCCGTCCCAGAGCAGCAGGACTTTGCCCTCGTTGCCCCAGTTGCCGCGCACCCCGAGGCCCAGGTTGCCCTGTACGTCCATACCGAAAGAGAGCTCGGGTACCTGTTCCAGGACGTCTATCAGGTCGCGCGCCCCGGAAGCCTGTATCTGCTCCCGGGTTATCACGGTGACCAGCCCCGGGGTCTCGCGCAGTTTCATGGCGCTGCGCGAGGCGAGCGAGGTCCTTATGTCCAGCAGCTCCTGGAGGCTGGCGCGCTCCAGGTCGAAGAACTCATCCTCCGGGTTGAACTCGGGACCGGCGGCCGCGGGCGATGCCGCCCGTGCGATGATAACGGACAGGGATAATAATATAACGGATATTTTCATTAAATAATCAGCGCGCCCCCCTGGCGGCAAACCCGGCACGGACCGGGGGTCCCAGCGGGCTCGGATAAATTCTATTAAAGGGCCCGCGAAAAGGCAAGGCAAATATCCGGGCCGGGTGCGCCGCGGGGTTATTTTGTAGAATAGGCCTATGGCGTACGATGTCGTGATAGTGGGCGCAGGCGTTACCGGCGCCGCTGTCGCCAGGGAGCTCTCCCGCTACCGGCTGAAGGTGCTCCTCCTCGAGAAGGAGGCCGAGCCGGCATTCGGCGTCTCCAAATCGAACAGCGGCATCGTCCACGCCGGGACGCAGAACCCGCCGACCTCGCTGAAAGGCTGGCTGTGCGTGGAGGGCAACCGCCTGCTGCGCGAGGAACTGGCTCCCGACCTGGGCCTCAGCTTCATGCAGTGCGGCCAGCTGGTAGTCATTTTCGACGAGGCCGATCTGCCGCGCCTGGAGGAGATACGCCGCGACGGCGAGGCCATGGGCGTGAAGGGAATGAGTCTGGTTGACCGGGCCTGGCTGGACGCGAACGAGCCGAACCTCGGGCCAGACGTCAAGGCCGCCCTGCTGGTGCCGTCGGCCGGCATCATCAGCCCTTACCGCTTCGTCTACGCGCTGGTGGAGAACGCCGTCAGGAACGGCGTGGAGCTGCGGACCTCCTCCCGCGTCTCCGGCATCACGCGCATAGAGAAGGGCGGCTTCTACGTGGAGGCCGGCGGCGAGGTGCTGGAGACCCGCTTCCTCGTGAACGCGGCCGGCCTGTACGCGGACGAGGTTTCCGCGATGGCCGGGGCCCCCACTTTCAAGATAACCCCCAGGAAGGGCGAGGAGTACCTGCTGGACAAGAAGCTCGAGCACATGACCGGCCGCATCATCTTCCCCCTTCCGTCCGGGGACACCAAGGGCATACTGGTCATCAAGACCTCGGACGGCAACCCGATGATAGGCCCGACGGCGCACGAGACCGCCGACAAGGGCGACCTCACCACTACCGACGAGGGCCTGGCCGAGGTGCTGGCCGGCGCGCGCCGCCTGATCCCGTCCGTCTCGAAGGACGACATCATAGCGTATTTCGCCGGCCTCCGGCCCGCCAGCGGCAAGGACTTCATCATCCGCCACGAAGACTCCGCCCCGGGGCTAGTGAACGTGGCGGGCATACAGTCTCCCGGACTCACTGCTGCGCCGGCCATAGCCGTGATGGCGGCCGACATCCTTAAGCGGCACGGGCTGGCTCTGGAGCCGAAGGAGCAGTTCCACCGCCTCCGGCCGAAGCCGGTGCACCTGTTCCAGGTGCCGCTCGAAGAGACCCGCCACCTGATAGAGAAGAACCAGGCCTACGGCGACATAGTCTGCCGCTGCGAACTGGTAAGCGCGCAGGAGATACGCGACGCGGTGAAGCGCGGGGCGCGGACCATGGACGGCATCAAGTTCCGCACCCGCGCGCAGGCAGGCCGCTGCCACGGAGGTTTCTGCACCACGCGCATCATGAAGATCATGGAAGAGGAACTGGGCCTGCCCGCCACGGCCATCACCAAGCGCGGTCCCGGCTCCGAGCTCATAAAGGACGAAAGGAAATGACGCTGATATACCTGAGAAACCATACCCCCAAGGCGAAGAAGTTCATCAAGAAGAAGCTGCGCGGCGACGAGCCGTCCTCTATCTACGACATAGAGGCCGGGGACTGTTGCCTGGCCCCTGCCCACGACGGCAGTTCGGACCGCCTGGTCACCTTCGTGAACGACGTCACGCCGGAGATGGTGGACTTCATCTGGAAGAGCGCCGGCTGGGCCAACCTGAGCCAGAACTAGGACCTATCTTGAAGAACAGGGAACTGGTCATCGTCGGAGGCGGCCCCGCCGGTATGGCGGCGGCCCTCGCCGCGCGCGCCGCGGGCGTCAAGGACGTGCTGCTGCTCGAGCGCGACCAGCACCTGGGCGGCATATTGAACCAGTGCATACATCCCGGCTTCGGCCTGCATCATTTCAAGGAGGAGCTGACGGGGCCGCAGTACGCCGACCGTTTCGTGCGCCAGGTGCGAGAGGACCACGGCATAGAGGTGAGCCTCCGCTCCTTTGTGGTCAGGCTGACCCGGGACCGCGAGCTTTCCTACCTCCGTCCCGGCGCGCTGGAGGAAGTTAAGGCCGGCGCGGTCATACTCGCCACCGGCTGCCGCGAGCGCACCCGCGAGATGATCCCGATACCCGGCTCGCGGCCCGCGGGCATCTACCCTGCCGGGCTGGCCCAGAAGATGATCAACATGGAGGGCTGGATACCGGGCACCGAGGCCGTCATCGTGGGCTCCGGGGACATAGGACTGATAATGGCCCGCCGCATGGCCCTGGAAGGGGTGAAGGTGAAGGGCGTGATAGAGATACAGGCGGCCAGCCGCGGCCTGGTACGCAACGTGGTACAGTGCCTCGAGGATTTTTCCATCCCCCTCTATCTCCGACACCGGATCTCGGCCATACACGGGCGCGACCGCGTGGAGAAGGTCTCGATAGTGCGGGTTGACGACGGTATGAAGGACATCCCGGGCTCCGGCTTCGAGATGGACTGCGATACCGTGCTGGTGTCCGTCGGCCTGATCCCGGAGAACGAGCTGCTGGAGATGGCCGGGGCCGATATCGACAGGAAGACCAATACCCCGGTGGCGGAGAAGGTCAACCTCACTTCGGTGCCGGGGGTATTCGCCTGCGGCAACGCGTGCCGGGTCTACGATCTGGTGGACTGGGTCACCCGTGACAGCTCGCTGGCGGGCCGCATGGCCGCGGAATATCTCGGCGCCGCCCCGGAGCGTCCCGAGGAACTGACATGAAACGGACGATGACCTGCATAGAATGCCCGCAGGGCTGCCGGCTGGAGATAGAGGCCGACGGCGCCAGGCTGATCTCGCTGGCCGGGCACAAATGCAACCGCGGCGCCTCCTACGCCCGCCAGGAGATAGAGGCGCCGACCCGCACGCTGACCACTAGCGTGCTGACGAGAGGCCTGGAGCTGAAGATGCTCCCGGTCCGCACTTCCGCCCCGATCCCCAAGGAAAAGCTTTTCGAAGCCATGCAGGCGGTCAGGCGCATAACCGTCACTTCCCCGGTCAGGGAAGGCTCGGTGATAGCCGAGAACTTCCTAGGTCTCGGGGCCGACCTGGTGGCCTGCCGGCCGCTGGAGGCGCTGTGAGGGCGCTGTACGCGGCCGCGGCTGCGCTGCTGCTGGGCGCGTGCACTTCGAAGACACCTGCGGAGGCCCCCATGGACGAGAAGCTCCGGAAGCTCACCCCGCTGCAGCGCGACGTCACCAAGAACTGCGGCACCGAGCCCGCTTTCCACAACGAGTACTGGGACAACCACAGGGCGGGCATCTACGTGGACGTGATAGACGGAACGCCGCTGTTCGTCTCCGCCGACAAGTTCGATTCCGGTTCCGGCTGGCCCAGCTTTACTAAGCCCGTGGCCGGGGCCGATATTGAGGAGCGCGGCGATACCTCTTACGGCATGGAGAGGACCGAAGTGCGCTCCCGCTCCAGCGATTCCCACCTCGGCCACGTCTTCAGCGACGGCCCCGCCCCGGGAGGCCTGCGCTACTGCATCAACTCGGCGGCCCTGCGCTTCATCCCCCTGGAGGAGATGGAAAAGCAGGGCTACGGGAAGTACATCCCCCAGGTAAAGAAGAAATAGCCCGGCATTCCTGTTGACAGCCGCCGCCTAAGTTGTATAATTTGGGCTGGCGGACGACTTGAGGAATGTCAAATGACCAGGCTTATACTCCCCCTCCTTCTGCTGCTCTCCGGCGCCGCCGGCGCCGTCCAGCCGGGCTTCGAGCTCGAGCGGCTCACGCTGCCGCAGCTACGCATGGCCGCTCCGGCAACTGCCATCCCGGTCCCATTGCGTGAGGACCCCCAGCCCGAGCCGCGCTATTTCAACGCCTATGTGCTGAAGGCGGTTGATTACCTCTACAACAACTACGGCAAGCTGGGCTACGACATCAATTCCATACTGACGCACGACATCGAGTACTACAAGTACGGCACTATACCCGCCAGGCATCCCCCGCTCACCATGTGCGTGGCCGCGCAGATGGAGGTCATCCTGACCGCCTTCCAGATCTACGCCGGGGAGACCGGGGACTATTCGGTCTACGACTACCTGCCGAAGAGCAGCTTCGAGGGCCTGGCCATAACTGACATCAAGGGCCACATCTGGGTCAACCACGCCTTCCACGCCGACGGCACCGCGGACGCGCTGATAAACTTCGGCATGGGCGAGCGGCGGACATTCGACCAGCTCAAACCCGGGGATTTCGTCAATATCAACCGCACCACGAAGACCGGCCACGCGGTAACCTTCCTAGGCTACATCAGCGGCACCGGGAAGATGCTGCCCGAGTACGGGCCGGACGTGGTGGGGTTCAAGTACTTCTCCTCGCAGGGGCGCAAGGAGGTGGGCAAAGGCGGCTTCGACTACCGCTACGCGGTGTTCAGCCAGTACGGCTGCCCGGCGATGCCTTACCTGCGCGACTGCAACGTGATCCTCTCCGACGACCAGACCTACCTGAACACCGGCACGATGCTGTCCCCCCGCTACTGGACAGGCGAGAAGCCCCAGGCCACCGGCGAAGAGGGCTCCACGGTGCTCGACCGCAACTACTTCAGCGGCCTGACCACGGACGATTGACGTCCTGCGCCCGGAAAGAAAAAGCCCCCGGTCTCCCGGGGGCTTTTTTTCGCCGTTAAGGCGCTCAGGCCGCGGCCTTCAGCTCATCGAGCAGCTTCCGGTAGCGGGCCAGCGGCTCGGCCAGGCCCTTTATCGCGGTCTCCCAGAACTCCGGCCTGCCCAGGTCCTCCTTCAGGCCGCGCTTCGCTACGCCTTCGGCCGTATCGGAGCCGGAGAGGCGCAGGAACGCCTCGTACTTCGGCAGGAACGACTCCCCCTCCGCCTTGAACTTGCGGAACAGCGTGGCCGCCAGCAGGAAGCCGAAGGTGTACGGGTAGTTGTAGAACGAGACCCCGGAGATGTAGAAGTGCAGCTTGGAGGCCCAGAACAGCGGGTCCTCGCCGCCGGGCTCCAGCGCGTCGCCGAAGATCCTCTTCTGTGCCTCCGTCATGAGCTCCTTGAGGCGGGCCACGGAGACCTCGCCTTTCTGCCTCTCCTCGTGGAAGGCCTTCTCGAACTCGAAGCGGACCGTGATGTCCAGTATGGTGACGGCCGCGCCGGTGAGGTACTCGTCCAGCATTATCAGCTTCTGCGCCTCGGGCACGGCCGGGTCGCCCTGTATGCCCTCGGCCAGCAGGTGCTCTCCGAAGATGGAGGCGGTCTCCGCCAGTGTCATGGGGTAGCCGGCGGCCCAGGGGCGCTTCTCCTTGAGCAGCTCGCCATGCCAGGCGTGGCCCATCTCGTGGGCCAGCGTGGTCACGTCGTTCAGAGCGCCGTTGAAGGTCATGTAGACGCGGCTTTCTCCGATGAAATGCGAGGTGGAGCAGAAGGCGCCCGGCCGCTTGCCGCCGCGCGCCTGGCTCTCCAGCCATTTCTTGGCCACGAAATCGCGGTAGAAGGCGCCCAGCGCCGGGTAGACGCGGCCGAAGGCGCCGGCCACTTTTTCCGACCCTTCCGCCCAGGTGTAGGTCTTGCTGTCCTTGAGCGGCAGCGGGGCTTCGCGCTCGAAGAAGGCGATGCCGCGGCGGTTCATGGCCCCCGCTTTGGCGCGCAGGATGTCGCGCAGGGGCTCCAGGTTGCGGTTGACGGCCTTGTACATGGCGTCCAGCGTGGAGCGCTTTATCCCCGAGCCGAACAGCGACTCGTCCAGAAAATGCTTCATGCCGCGGCGCTTGAACAGCGTGAGGCGGGTGCCCGCCAGCGCGTTCAGCGCTGCCGCGCAGGAGTCCTCGATGCCTGCCCAGGCCTTGTTGCCGCCCTCGAAGGCGGCGCGGCCCACGCGGCGGTCCGGGTCCGACATCAGCGCGCGCCAGCGGGAGATGGGCAGCGTCTCCGTCTTGCCGTCGGGCCACTTCATCTCGAAGGTCAGCTTGCTGGAGATCTTGTCGTACAGGCGGCTCCAGGACTGGAAGCCGTCCACGGAGAGGTCGGCGGCTAGCTTCTCCTCGGCCGGGGTCATCGTGCGGCGGGCGCTCTCGCGCGTGCGCTTGAGGGAGTAGGCTATGTCCCTGAGCCTGTCGCGCTTGATGAAGGCGGCGAAGACCTTTTCCGGGACGTCCTTGAAGGCGCGCAGCAGGTCGACCGCGAACTTCGAGTACTCGGCCGCCATAGAGGAGAGCCTGGCTTCCTCGGCCTGGTAGGCCTCGTTGGCCGCGTCGGCGGACGAGAGGCAGCCCACATAGGAGAAGATATGGCTCAGCCGCGCTTCCGCGTTCTCGGCCGCCAGTATCAGCTTCTCCCAGTCATTGGCGGTCTTGCTGGAAAGGGGCGCGAGCTTCGCCGCCTTCTTCTGCAGCGCGGCTATGTCCGCGGCCAGCTTCTTCTTGAAAGCGGTCATCTCCGGGCCGTTGAAGGCCGGAAAGTAGCTGGTAAGGTCCCAGGTCACGCCCTGCTCGTTCTTGGCCATATTCCCTCCTGTTCTACCCCATTATACAAAAGCCACAAAAAGGTACCAGGTACCTTTTTGATGGATTTTCGCTCAAAGTTCAAAAGGTACCTGGTACCTTTTGGGAAATGGTAACATATGCGCATGGAATGGTACGTGGAACTGGTAAAAACGCACCCGATAACTACGGCCATGACGCAGTTCGCCGTGCTGGGAACACTCGGAGAGACCGCTTCCAGATGGCTGGCCGCCCGCCGCGTCTTCGCCCCCTTCGGCGCGCGCGGCACGCTGCTGCGCATGGCCGGCTGGGCGCTGCTGGCCGTGGCCATCAAGTACGCCTTCACCGGCTTCGTGGCGTTCATCCCCGCCCTGACCGCGCACGGCTTGCTGCCGGAGCTGGGCGCGTTCGGGACCGCCTTTGCCATATCCCTCGCGATGAACCTGCAGTTCGGGCCTTTCCTCGTGATCTCGCACCGGCTGATAGACAACTTCATCGACGGCGCGCCGAACTGGGCGAACCTGGACAAGGCCTTCCTTTCGCTGCTCTGGTTCTGGGTGCCGGCCCACACCGTGACCTTCATGCTCCCGGTGCACTACCGCATAGGGCTGGCGGCGCTGTGGTCGGTGGCTCTGGGCCTTATACTGGGCTTCTATAACAGGAAATAGCGGGAGGAGATATCCGAAAGGGCCGCCGCCTGGCGGCCTTTTTTATTCCCAGACGGCCTCGATCTCGGCCTGGGTCTTTATGTGGCGGCTGCCGTGGAACAGCAGCACGAACGGCGCGGTGATCAGCGCGGTGTAGGAGAGCCACCTGAAGCAGTCCAGGAAGGACAGCAGGACGGCCTGCATCATGATGTTCTTGTAGGCCAAGCCGTAGGCGGCCGCGCCGGAGTGGAACAGGCGGCCTATCTGCGCCGACCAGTACTGGAACTGCTGGCCGTAGTCGGTCACGTGGGAGGCCAGCGCGGTCTGGTGCACCTGGGCCATCCTGGCCTGCATCGTGAACATGATCGAGATGCCGAAGCTGGCGCCGATGTTGCGCAGCAGGCTGAAGATGCTGCTGGCCTGCTGTATGTCGGCCTGCTTCAGGTTGGCCATCGACAGCGTGGTCAGCGGCACGAAGATGAAGCCCATCATCAGGCCGTTGAAGAACAGCGGCGCCATCACGTTGTAGCGGGAGATGTCGAGGTTGTACCTCGAGAAGATCAGCAGCGTCACGGCTATGCCGATGAAGCCGACGACTATCATCACCCGGTTGCCGAAACCCCGCACCATCCGGCTGATCACCATCATCGAGATCAGCGAGCCGATGCCGCGCGGCATCATGGCCATGCCGCTCTGGAAGGCCGGGTAGCCCAGCAGCGTCTGCATGAAGATCGGCAGGATGGCCGTGGAGCCCATCAGCACCGCGCCGAGCACGGCGGAGAGCGACGAGCCCAGCGCCAGGTTGCGGCTCTTCAGCAGCCGCAGGTTCAGCAGCGGCTGCTGCCGGCGCACCTCCCACCACGCGAACAGCGGCAGGAAGACGGAGAACGCGAAGGTCCCGAAGCGTATCCAGGCGTCCGCGAACCAGTCCACCTCCTGACCCTTGTCCATCACCAGCTGGAAGGCCCCGAGACCTATCATCATGAAGAACAGGCCCCAGCGGTCTATGCTCGCGATATTAGCGCGCTTCAGGTAGGGCGGGTCCTCCAGGAACATATGCTGCAAGGCCAGTCCCAGTATGCCCACCGGCAGGTTTATGTAGAAGATCCAGCGCCAGGAGAAGTTGTCGGTTATCCAGCCGCCGAGTATAGGTCCGATGATCGGCGCCACGACTATGCCCAGGCCGTAGGCCGCCATGGCCTGCGTGCGCTTCTCCTGCGGGAAGCTCTCGAGCATGACGGCCTGCGAAAGCGGCTGCAGGCCGCCGCCGCCTATGCCCTGCAGGATGCGGGCGAAGACCAGCTGCGGCAGGGTCTGCGCCATGCCGCAGAGCGCGGAGGATACCGTGAAGAGTCCGACGGAGATGGCCAGGTAGCGTTTGCGGCCTATCAGCGCGCTGAGCCAGCCGGAGGCGGCCAGGACTATCGCGCTGGCCACGATGTAGCTGGTCAGCACCCAGGAGACCTCGTGAGTGGAGGCGGAAAGCCCGCCGGCTATGTGCGGAAGGGAGACGTTGGCGACGGAGGTGTCGAGCACCTGCATGAACATGCCCAGCATGACGGAGAAGCTGACCAGCCACGGGGAGTGGACGGGCTTCCAGTAGCCGCGCTGCGCAGGTGCCTCGGCGGCCATTATTTGAGATGCACGGTAGGCACCACGGACATGCCGGGCACCAGCATCAGGCCGTCAAGGGGCTCGTCGAAGACGATCTTGACCGGGACCCGCTGCACCACCTTTACGAAGTTGCCGGTGGCGTTCTCGGCCGGCAGCAGGCTGAAGCGCGAGCCGGTGCCGGACTGGATGCTGTCCACGTGGGCCTTGAGCTTCCGGCCGGGATAGGTGTCCACTTCGACCGTGACCTCCTGCCCGGGGCGGATGCGGGTAAGCTGGGTCTCCTTGAAATTGGCGACCACCCAGGCCTCGTCGGTGACTATGGCCATCAGCGGCTGGCCCACCTGGACGAAGGCGCGCTGCTCGGCGTTCTTCTTGGTCACCTTGCCGGACTCGGGCGCGGTGATGCGGGTGTACGAGAGGTCCAGCTCGGCCGCGGCCAGCTTCTTCCCGGCGAGCTCGGCCCGGGCCTTCATCACTCCGGAGTCCGCCAGCGCCTTGTCGTAGACCTGGCGGGAAACGTTGTCCTTCCCGAAAAGCTGCCTGGCGCGCTCGGCGTCGGCTTCGGCGCGGGCGGCCTCGGCATCGGCCGCGGCGAGCTCGGCCCGGGCCTGGTCCAGCTTCACCTGGTAGTCGCGCGGGTCTATGCGGGCCAGCAGCGCGCCCTTCTCGACGTGCTGGTTGTCGTCCACCGCTACCTCGACGATCTGGCCGGAGACCTTGGAGCTGACCGGCAGCACGTGGGACTCTATCGTGGCGTCGTCGGTGGTCTCGTGCGCCGCTGAATGGACCCAGTAGTAGCCGCCCGCTATGGCGGCCGCGGCGGCTATGAGGACCAGCACGCCCCAGTGCGGCTTCCTGCGGTGATGCTTCGGCTCGGCAGTGGTATTGTCGGTCATATCTCTCCTAGGAAGAACGGCTCGGCTTCAGAACTTAAGGTCCTTCATGCGGCCCAGGGCCAGCGTAAGGCGGATGTTGGCCTCCTTGCCGCGGGACAGCGCGTCCACCAGGGCGTCCCTGGCGCGCGAAAGGGAGGTCTGCGCCTCTACCAGCTCTATGTTGTCCCCCGCCCCGGCGGCGAAGCGGTTGCGGGCCATCTCCAGCTCCTGGGAGGCCATCGTCACCGTCATCGAAGCTGTGGCCACCTCCTCGTCGGCCGCCGACAGGCGGCTCAGGGCCGAAAGGGTCTCCTGCTCCGCCATGGCGGAAGCGTCGGCGTACAGGCTTTCCGCCCGTTCACGGGCGGAGAGCGCGGCGTCCACTCCGGCCGACACCCGGCCGCCGGCGTACAACGGCATCTTCAGCGAAAGGCCCATGTCGCCGACCAGCCTGGCGTTGCCGTCGGGCTTGTTGCCGCTCATGGCCGCCGAGCCGGAGAGGGCCAGGGCCGGCAGCCTGGCTCCCCTGGCGGCCTTCAGGGCGTAGGAGGAAGCGGAAAGCGCCGCGGCCGCGATCTGTATCTCCAGGCGCCCCGAAAGGGCTTCTTTCACGGCCGCTCCTGCTTCAGGGGTCTCATAAGAGGTGTAGGCCAGGTCCTCGGTGAGGCGCAGGTCCCTGCCGAAAGGCAGGCCCAGCAGGCGCTTGAGCCTCAGCCAGGCGTCGTCGAGAGCCGTGGAGACCCTGCTGACGCGGAGCTTCTCCTCCGCCTCGCGGGTCCTGGCGCGCAGGACGTCGAGACCCGTGGCGGTGCCGGCGTCATGCTTGTTCTCGGCAAGGGAGCGGAGGCTGCCGGCCAGCTCGAAGCCCGCGGAGGCGGAATTCAGGGCCGCGGAGGAGCGCAGCACGTCCAGATAGGCGAGGGCGGCGGCCGCGGAGACCTGCTCCGAGGCCAGCTGTACCTTGAGGTCGGCGGCCCGGCGCGCCTCGGCTCCGGAACGGGCGGAGTTGGCCGAGGGGAGGTCGAGCAGCGACTGGACCAGGGCGAGCCTGGCGTCGAAAGTGTCGAACGGCCCTATCAGGTTGGGGCCGCCGCCGGGAGCGCCGAAGCCTATGGAGCTGAGGTTCTCCCTGAAAGTCCGGCTCTGCGAGGCTGAGAAGTAGGCCTGGGGCAGCAGCCTGGAGGCCCGGGAGAGGGCCTCCGCGCGGGCGGTCTCCCCGTCGGCGCGGGCCAGCTTCATATGGAGGTTGTTGTCCAGGGCCAGGTTGACGGCGCGTCCGAGGCTAAGGTCCTCGGCGGCGGCGAAGCCGGGCAGCAGCGTGAGCAGCAGCAGAAGAAGTATTCTCATATCGTAGCGAAGGCGTGGAGCTTTTCCCCCACCTTGTCCAGCAGCCTGACCAGCGCCTTCTTTTCCGCGGGGGTCAGGCCGGACATCAGCAGCGCGACCCGGCGGAGGCGCTCGGGGGCCAGTTCGTCCATCAGGCGCGCGCCCTTCGGCGTAAGGGCCACGAGTATGGAACGCCTGTCCCCGCGGCACGGCAGGCGCCTGGCCAGTCCGTCCTTCTCTATCCCGTCCACCAGGCCGGTCACGGTGGCCCGCTCCACTCCCAGGGCGCTGGCGAGGTCCATCGGGTGCAGGCCGTCGGAGCCGGCCCTGCGCAGGTGCAGCATCAGGCGGAAGCGTGCCTGGGACATGCCGCTGCGGGCCAGGGCGGAGTTGCTGGCCGCGAGTATGTCGGAGGAGATCTCCAGCAGCGCGCCGTAGACCTCCATGGCCCCGGGGTCGGTCTCCGGGTATAACGCGGCCAGTCCCCGCAGGCGGGCGCCTCTGGGCATGTTCCGCAGCAGCAGTTTTCTACGGTCTTCTGGTTGGCGCATAAATAGTTAGGAACCATATTATATGTTTTCTAACTATCCCGGGGCAAACGCCGGCGGTTGCAAAGACGCGCGGCTTTTCTTAGAATATCGCACAGATCAGGCGGCCCCCTTGGGGCGCGGCCGGGCCGGAAGGCAGCGGGAAAGCCGCGGGACTATACCCCCCGCGGCTTTTTCGCGGGCTAATCTATGGAAGGAACGATGCCCGACCTCAACGAACTGCTGGCTTCCGCCAAGGGGCTGACCGACGCCGAAGTGCTGGCCCGGCGCTCCGAGGAAGGCCTGAACGAGCTCCCCTCCCAGAAGAAGCGGTCCATCCTCTCCCTCGCTTTAGGCGTGCTGAAGGAGCCCATGCTCCTGCTGCTGCTGGCCGCCGGCGGCATCTACCTCGTTCTCGGCGGGGTCAAGGACGCGATGATGCTGCTGACCTTCGTGCTGGTGGTGATCGGCATCACCTTTTACCAGGAGCGCAAGACCGAGAACGCCCTGGACGCCCTGCGCGGCCTGGCCAGCCCCCGGGCTCTGGTCATCCGCGGCGGCCGCCAGCTGCGCGTGCCGGGCCGGGAGGTGGTCAGGGACGATCTGATCTACCTGACCGAGGGCGACCGCGTGCCCGCGGACGCTCACGTGCTGGCCTGCGTGAACTTCAGCGCCGACGAATCGCTCCTTACCGGCGAGAGCGTGCCGGTCCGTAAAGCCCCGTGGGACGGCGCCGCGCCCGTACCCCGCCCCGGCGGCGACGATCTCCCCTACGTCTTCTCCGGGTCGCTCGTGGTGCAGGGCAGGGCTCTGGTGAGGGCGGCCGCCACCGGCCCCCGCTCGGAGATCGGCCGCATAGGCCGAGCGCTGGAATCCATAGCGCAGGAAGAGACGCCGCTGAACCGGGAGACCGGGCGCATAGTCCGCATCTTCGCGGTGACCGGCGCCGTCCTCTGCGCGGCGGTGGTGCTGGTCATGGGGCTTTCGCGCGGGACCTGGCTGAAGGGCTTCCTCTCCGGACTGACGCTGGGCATGGCTATGCTGCCGGAGGAGTTCCCGGTGGTGCTGGTGATCTTCCTCACCATTGGCGCCTGGCGCATCTCCCGCAAGAACGTGCTGACGCGCCGTATGCAGGCCATAGAGACGATGGGCGCGGCGACGGTGCTGTGCACCGACAAGACGGGGACGCTGACGCTGAACTCCATGCGCCTGCGGGAGCTCTGGACCGACGGCGGCTTCCATAGGGTCAGCGACGGCGCCAACGAGCTGCCCGAGGAGTTCCACGCCCTGGCCGAATACGCCATACTGGCCAGCCAGGAGGACCCGTTCGACCCGATAGAGAAGGAGCTGAAGCGCTTCGGCGCCGGCTGTCTTACGGGGACCGAGCACCTGCACCGCGACTGGAAGGTGGTGCGCGAATATCCGCTGTCCAAAGAGCTGCTCTCGCTGGCGCACGCGTGGGAGTCTCCCGACCATATGCGCTACGTGGTGGCCGCCAAGGGCGCGCCGGAGGCGATAATAGACCTCTGCCATCTCGGGCCGGAAGCGGCCGCCGGGGTGATGAAGGCGGTGGCCGGGCTGTCCTCGAGGGGACTGCGGGTGCTGGCCGTGGCGCGCGCGTGGTCTGACAAGACGGGCCTGCCGCAGGCCCAGCATGATTTCGAGTTCGAGTTCGGAGGGTTGTGCGCGTTCATGGACCCCGTACGCGACGGGGTTCCGGCGTCCGTGGCGGAAGCCGCAGCGGCCGGCATCAGGGTGGTGATGATCACCGGGGATTATCCGGGCACGGCCTCTTACATAGCCCGGGAGATCGGGCTGCGCGATCCGGAGAAAGTCCTGACCGGGCCGGAGCTGGCCGGGATGGCCCCGGCGGAGCTGCGTGAGAGGATAAAAGGAATATCCGTTTTCGCCAGGGTGGTGCCGGAGCAGAAGCTCGCCATCGTGGACGCGCTGAAGGCCAACGGCGAGATAGTGGCGATGACCGGGGACGGCGTCAACGACGCGCCGGCCCTCAAATCCGCGCATATCGGGGTGGCGATGGGCGGGCGCGGCACGGACGTGGCCCGCGAGGCCGCCGCGATAGTGCTGATGGACGACGATTTCTCCAGCATAGTGCACGCGATACGCCTGGGCCGCAGGATCTACGATAACCTGAAGAAGGCCATCGCCTACATTCTCTCCGTGCACGTCCCGATAGCCGGCATGTCGCTGCTGCCCGTCCTCTTCGGCATGCCGGTGGTGCTGCTGCCGGCGCACATCGCCTTCCTGGAGCTGATAATAGACCCGGCCTGCTCCGTCGTGTTCGAGGCCGGGCGCGAAGAGCACGACATCATGTCGCGGCCGCCCCGCTCCCCCGACGAGCCGCTGTTCTCCAAAGGGATGGCGATGCTCAGCCTGCTTCAGGGCTTCAGCGTATTGGCCGTGGTCTTCGGGATCTTCCTGCTCTCGCTGCGGCTGGGTAAAGGCGAGGAGGAGGCCCGCGCGCTCTCGTTCACGGCCCTGGTCTTCGCCAACCTGATGCTCATAATCACCAATCTGTCCTGGAAGGACAACTTCGCCAGGACGCTGAAAGAGGCTCACCTGACGCTGTGGTGGGTCTGCGCCGGAGCGCTGGCCGTCATGGGCCTCACGCTCTACGTGCCTTTCCTGCGCGGTCTGTTCCACTTCGGGTTCATGCACGGTCACGACCTGCTCGTCGCGCTGGGCGGCGGGGCCGTGAGCCTGGCATGGTTCGAGGTGCTTAAGGCTTTCGGCGGGACGGGGCTGTCCGGTCGGCTGCGCAGGGCGGCAGCAGGATCCTGATGGCGGTGCCGGAGCCCGGGGAGCTGGTCAACGCTATCCCTCCTCCAGCCTGCTTGACTATGGAATAGACCACGGAGAGCCCCAGGCCGGTGCCTTTTCCGGACTCCTTCGTGGTGAAGAAGGGCTCGAAGGCCTGCCTGGCCGTCTCCGGCGTCATACCCTGCCCGTCGTCCTGGACTTCCATGAATACGTACTTCCCCGGCGCCGGGGTGATGGGCATGCCGTCGCCGCCGGTGAAGTCCTGCAGGCCCGTGGTAACGATTATGCGCCCGCCGTCCGGCATCGCGTCGCGCGCGTTCAGGACCAGGTTCATGACCAGCTGGGATATCTGGCCGACACCGGCGCAGACCCGCGGCAAACCGGGGACCAGCCTGGTCTCCAGGCGTATATCCGCGCCTATCAGGCGCTTGAGCATGCGGCAGGCGTCCTCGATGTCATGGCTCAGATCCACGTCCCGCGGGTTCTCGGGTTCCTTGCGGCCTATCGTGGACAGCTGGCGCGTCAGGGCCGCGCCGCGCTCGGTCTCGTGCATGATCTCGGAGAGGTCCGCCCTGCCCGGAGAGTCCCCGGGCAGCGTGCTCATCAGGAACTCGGCGTAGCCGCTGATGGCCACCAGGATATTGTTGAAGTCGTGGGCGATGCCTCCGGCCAGCTGGCCCAGCGCTTCCATTCTCTGGGCGCGCTGCAGCTCCTGCTGGAGCTTCTGCGTGTTCCTCTCCGCGTCCATGCGCTGGGCGATCTCCATGCTGAGCCCGATGTTGGCCTTCTTGAGCTCGGCCGTGCGCTCGGCGACGCGTTTCTCAAGCTCTTCGTTGAAAGCCCTGAGTTCCTCGAGGCGGCGACGGCGCTGTGAGATATCGCGGCACAGCGTGAGGATATTGTTCACGCCGTCGCGGCTGACCACGGTGGCGTTTATCTCTATCGGAGTCGTCTCGCCTTCCGGGTTCACGTACTCGACCTCGAAATTGTGTATGTGCCCGTCCCTGGCGCATTTCGCCACGGCGGCGGCGTTGCGGGCCTTCTCGTGCGGCGCGGTCCAGTCCAGCACGCTGCGCCCCATGATCTGCTTGAGGTCGGTGAAACCCGCCAGCCGCACGTATTCCCTGTTGGCGTCCACCACGCGGCCCTGCCCGTCGATCACCACATAGCCGGTACGGGTGGTCTCCACCAACGCGCGGTAAAGGGATTCCCTCTCGCGCAGGGCACGCTCCGACTCGACCCGGCCGGTTATGTCATCCAGTATGGAGACCACCTTGCGGTCCGGAGTGACCACGCCCGTGACGAAGACGTACTTGGTCCGGCCGTCGCGGCAGCGGACGCGCACCTCGGTGCCGGGCATGGCCTGCCCCGTCCGCAGTGAGTTGTCCATCCACTGCTTCCACATGTCCAGCAGGCCTTCCCGGTACTGGGGGTCGGGATAGGCCCGCCTCATCCACGTCTCCAGGGTCGGGATATCCTCCAGCTGGTAGCCGTAGGCCTCGGTGAATTTCCGGTTCGTGAACTCTATGTTGCCTTCCAGGGTGTGGACCGCGATGGCTATCGGCGCCTGGTCGAGTATGCGCCGGAGCGTGCTTTCGCTCTCGCGCAGGGCGCGTTCCGTGCGAACCCGCGAAGTGACGTCGTCCAGCAGGCAGACCACCTTCTTCCCGGCGGTGACCACGCCGTGGATGAAGACCGTGCGGTCAGTGCCGTCCTTGGCCACGACGCGATATTCCCCGCCCTCTATCTCGCCGTTTGTCCTTACGGCCTTTTCAAGAAGAGCGGCCCATTTGGCGTTCAGTTGTTCGCGGTACGCCTTGTCCGGATAGGCCTTTTGCATCCAGTCCCCGGCGGTCGGGATCTCCTCCGGAAGGTAGCCGAAGGTGTGCGTGAACTTGCGGTTCAGGAAGTCCAGCTTGCCTTCCAGACTATAGACGGCTATCGAGATAGGAGCCTGTTCTATGACGCTCCTCAGGGTGCTCTCGCTGAAGCGCAGTTCCTCCTGCGCCCTGGCCCGCTCGGAGATGTCCTCCAGGAGAGTGAGGACCTTCTTGTCCCGCGTGATCATGCCCGTCAGGCTGACCTGCTTCACCGTGCCGTCCTTGCAGGTGATGCGCAGCTGCATCGGCGGCAGTTCCCCGCCGGTCTCGCGCACCTCCCCCAGCCTGCGGAGGTAAGGCACCATCATTTCCCGGCGATAAGTCTCGTCCGGCAATGCGCACTCCTGCCATTTTCCGGCCGTGGGGATGTCTTCCACCGTGTAGCCGAATTGCTCCGTAAATTTGCGGTTGAGGAATTCGATACCTCCGTCCAAAGTGCGCAGCATGATGCCGATAGGGGCCTGCTCCAGCACGCTGCGGAGATTCGTCTCGCTTTCCCGCAGGACCTGCTCCGCGGCAACCTGCTCCGTGACGTCCTCGTTTATGGTCACGATCTTATCGTCATCGGTCACTACGGTAGAGCTGATGACCGTCCGGTATGTCCCGTCCTTGCAGCGCACCCGGAATTCCCTGGGATGCAGTTCCTCCCCGGGATCGTGGGAGGCGCTCTGGACCTCGGCCCAGTAAGAGATCACTTCCTGGCGGTATCTCTCGTCCGGATAGACCTCTCGCCCCATAGTCTCCAGGTCCGGGATATCCTCCAGGGTATAGCCGAAGATCTGCGTGAACTTCCTGTTCAGCATCTCCAGCTTCCCTCCCTTTGAGCTTACGGCTATGGCCACCGGCGCCTCTTCAAGTATGCTCTTCAGCCTCTTCTCGCTGGTCTGGAGCATCTCGCCGGTCTTGACCCGCTCGGAGATGTCCTCGAACATCACGAAGACCTTGCCCGCCGCGATCACGCCGTAGATGAAGCAGGTCTTTACCGAACGGTCCCTGCAGGTGACGCGGTACTGGTTGCCGGCTATCTCTCCGTTGCGCTTTATGCCGTCCATCACCCGGCCCATCCAGTCCGCTAGGACCTCCTTGCGGTAGGCCTCGTCAGGGTAGGCTTTCTCCCACCAGTCCTTCATCGTCGGGATCTCGGAACTGGGGTAGCCGAAGGTCTCCTCGGCCCTGCGGTTTATGTACTCTATCTTTTCGTCCATCCCGACGATGGCCATCGAGATGGGGGCCTTGTCTATGATGCGGCGTAGCTGATGCTCGCTGGCGCGCAGGGAGGTCTCGGTCTCTTTAAGGGCGGAAATATCGGAAGCGGCGGTGTAAAGGACGCTGCGGTCCTTGTCGGCGTAGCCGGAGATGAGGAACCACTTGTAGGAACCGCCCTTGCAGCGGATGCGCAGTTGCGCCGTGGCCGGCTCTCCGCTCATCGCCTTCTTCTGCCCGGCCCAGGCCGCCTCGATATCCTCGGGGTGTATGAAGCCGGCCCACGGCTGGCCGGCCAGCTCCTCGCGGCTGAAGCCGGTGGAGGTCTCCCAGGCGCGGTTGAGCTCCAGGATGCGCCCGTCGAAATCCACGAAGCACACCATGGCCGGTACGTTGCCGAAAAAGGTCCTGTATTTATCCTGTTCCCCGTCCATATTAACCCTCCCCCGCAATATACCATAATTGGCGCGCCGGGGGTATGACGTATGGCCAGTCCATGGCCACATTGCTATAATTTAGTCATGAAGTATGTCCTGCTGGCGGCCCTGCTCTGCGTCCCGCCCCTTGCCGCCGCCCAAGGCGCTACCGAGAAGAGGGTCACCAGCCTGGAAAAGCGCATGACCAAGGTGGAGAAGCGCGTCACGAAGCTGGAGGAAGGCGGCGCTCCCAGGCCCGCCGAGAGGGCCGAGGTTCGTCCGCCGTCCGAACCGGTCGGGGTAACTTTCCTCAGGAAAAAGCAGCTGGTTGGACAGGAGCGCGCCGGGATACGGCTTTATGTGCGGTTCGAGAACCTCGGCAACCGCAGGCTGCTGGCGTTCAACGGCGTGCTGGTCTTCCGCGACGAGACTGGCGCCGTCATCTGGAGCAAGCCTTACGGCCACAGCGAGCCACTCGCGCCAGGAGAGAAGGTGGAAGTGTCGGTGGGAGTGCTGACGAGCGAGCCGAAGCCCTACCTGAAGTTCGTCAAAGCCAAAGAGATAACGGTCGCCCTGAAGAAGCAGGAAGCCTACGGGACAGAGTGACCGGCGGGTGGCTTGAGGTCCGGGAATTTCTTAAAGAGGGACGGAGTTATTTTCAGCCGGTACCAGTTGGCGGTGCCGGCCCGGCAGGCCGGGCCTTCCTTGCGCATCTTCTCGAAGCCGAAGCGCAGGTGGCAGCAGGTGGTGACCAGGTTCCCGTCCTCGCAGGAATACCACACCTCTTTCGCCCCCCTGCCGGCCGCGTAGCGGATGCGGGCTGCGGTCAGCGCCTTGGCTATGCCCCTTTCCCTGAACTCCGGCTTTACCCTCAGCCCATCCAGCACCCAGCGGTCTTCCTCTAGATATACGACGCTGTGTCCGGCGATCTCTTCGCCGGAGTAGGCGGCGAAGAAGGCGTGGTCCAGCCCGTCCACGTCCTTGAGGTCGAAATCGGCGTAGAAGGCCGCGTAGCGAGTCTTCCACTCGCCCGACTCGCGCGTGATCTTGCGTATGGATATGCCGGCCGGAGCCTTCATGTCCATATTATAGCGATAAAGGGGGCGCGCAATCATCTCCCCAAAGCCCCATCCCGGCCTGGGCCGTAAGACGGGTGCCGCGGGGGTCCAAAGCCTCTGCCGCACCGCTGCAGGAAGCGCTAGAGTATATACATGATACAAGCGGAGGTCGGCCACAGATGAAAGTAGCCATCCGAGCCCTTCTTTTGGTTTTCCTTGCTGCCCCCTCCTTTTGCGCGCCCCCTGTCAGTCCCCCTGACTTCTCCGCCCCTTCCGTCGAGCGCCCCGCCTCCCCGGCCGTGCCTGCCCCGGCCTATTCCGCCCTTTCCTACGGTTCCTACGATCTCTCCGGCCTGCCCGCCTACGTCTTCACGGACGAGGAGAGCCTGGCCGCGCCGATAATCAAGGCCATAGACCGCGCGGACCGCACGCTGGACGTGGCCCTCTACAACCTCCAGATAGACGAGGCCGCCGCCGCGCTGGTGAGGGCCAAGGCCCGCGGGGTAAAGGTCCGGGTCATCTTCGATCACGCCCATGTCTTCCCGAAGGCCGGTCCGCAGATCCAGGCCGTGATAGATTCCGGCATAGAGACCCGCGCGATGAAAGGCCGCGGCAGCATGGGCACGATGCACTGCAAGTTCGCGATCTTCGACCGCTCCCTGCTCGAGACCGGTTCGGCCAACTGGAGCGGCTTCGCCCAGGACTACAGCTACGAGAACATCATGTTCACGGCGTCCCGGGAGCTGATAGGCGGCTACCAGCGGGACTTCGACTGGCTGTGGGGCCAGTCCCGCCCCGTCTCCGGCCCGGGAACCGCAGCGGCCTCCAATACGCCTCCCCCGGCCGATCCGACGGTGGAGCTCGACTTCAACGGGACGCTGCTGCCCGACTACATCTTCTCCCCACGCGGCGGAACCGAGCAGGCCATAGTGAGGGCTATAGACGCCGCCCGCAGCGAGGCGGACGTGGCCATGTTCACCTTCACCTCGGAGAGCATCATGGGCGCGCTGAAGCGGGCCGCCGGGCGCGGCGTGCATGTCAAGCTGATGGTGTTCGCCGGCCAGGACTTCCCGTTCGCGGCAGAGGCCAGGAAGAGCCGGATGGAGCTGCGCTTCAAGCCCGGCCGCGGCCAGGACAAGGGCCAGATGCACAATAAGTTCGCGGTGCTCGACGGCCGGCTGCTGATAAACGGCTCGTTCAACTGGACCAACATGGCCGAGAACAGCAATACCGAGAACACCATCTTCACCATGGACCCGGACTACGTCAGGCCGTACAGGGCCGAATTCGAGAAGCTCTACGGCACAGCCAAGGAGTAGACTTCCGGGGACAAAAAAAGGCCGCCCTCCGGCGGCCTTTTTTATTGCCTGCTGTTCTCAGCGGCGGCGCCTGCCGCCCCCGCCGCCGGGCCTGCGGGAGGCGCGCTGGTTCCAGCCGCGGTTGGTGGCGGCATGATTGTAGCCCCAGAGGGTCTCCGCCGGAACGTCCGGGTGGGTGACCTGGGTCATCGGTATTCCCGTGAGGGTCTCGATGCTGCGCACGTCGCCGCCCTGCTCGGGCATCGCGAACGTGACGGCGCGGCCGGGCTGGCCGGCGCGGCCGGTGCGGCCGATGCGGTGCACGTAGGCGTCGTCCTCGGACGGCATCTCATAGTTGACCACGAGCTCTATGCCGGTCACGTCTATGCCTCGGGCGGCGATGTCGGTGGCGACCATGATGCGGTACTTGCCGCTCTTGAAGCCTTCCATGGCCTCCTTGCGCTGGCCCATGCTGCGGTCGGAGTGGAGCTCGGCCACCGCGTAGTGGGCGTAGCTGAGGAAGCCGGCCACCTTCATCGCGTCGTAGCGGGTCTCCACGAAGACCAGCACGGTGCCGGTGTACTTCTCGAGCAGCTTCATCAGCAGCATCGGCTTGGAGCTGGAGCGCACGACGTAGAGTTCCTGCACCACGTTCTGGGCGGCCGTGCCGGACTTGGCGACCTCGATGCGCACGGGCCCTTTCATGTGCTGGCTGGCGAGACGCATGACCTCGTCCGGGATGGTGGCCGAGAACAGCATAGTCTGGCGCTCCTTCGGAAGGCAGCGGATGATGCGGTTGATCTGCGGGGCGAAGCCCATGTCGAACATGCGGTCGGCTTCGTCGAGCACGAGGATGCGGGCGTCATGCACCTTGGCGTCGCCGCGCTCGATGTGGTCGTAGACGCGGCCGGGGGTGCCGATGATTATCCTGGCCTTCTTGCGCAGGTCGCGCAGCTGGTGCTCCTTCCCTTCTCCTCCGATCAGGCAGGCCACTCCCATCCCGAAGGCCGGCGCGAAATCGCGGCACACTTCGGCCACCTGCAGCGCGAGCTCGCGGGTGGGCAGCAGCACCACGGCCTTGCCGGGGCCGGCGGCCAGCCGCTGTATCATCGGTATCGAGAACGCGATGGTCTTGCCGGTCCCGGTCTGGGCTATGCCGACCATGTCCTTGCCTTCGGTGGCTATGGGTATGGATTTGTGCTGTATCGGCGTGGGCTTCACGAAGCCTTTCTCGTCCAGTATGTCCATGAGCTTCGGGGCGATGCCGAGCCCGTAGAAGCCGGACTTCTTCTTGAGACCGAGGGCGTGCAGCGCACTGGTCCCGATTTTCGTTAGCAGTTTTTTCATAGATCGTTGACTATATTATAGTTATTTTCCCCTATGACGTCAGGGGAAATTACCCGCGCGGCCAGGGACCCGAGTGTCAGGCCAGGTCGAAGCGCTCGTACATCCCGGGCCGGAAGACGTTCTTCACGCCCTCCTTCGCGAGCGCTTCCGCCAGCGCCGCGCGCGCGTCGTTCTCTCCGTGGACCAGGAATACGCCCCTGGCCGGGTTCACGGCCTTGATGAAGGAAACCAGGTCGCCGTGGTCGGCGTGCGAGGAGAAGACGTGCATGGTCTCCACGCTGGCGGCGACCTCGTGCTCGAGGCCGAAGATCTTCACCTTCTTCTCCCCCTCCTGCAGGCGCCGGCCCAGCGTGCCCTGGGCCTGGTAGCCGACGAGCAGGATGATGTTCTCGTCCCGTTCTATGCAGTTGCGCAGGTGGTGCAGCACGAGGCCGCCTTCGCACATGCCGGAGGCCGAGATGATGATCATCGGGCCCTTCTTGTTGTTCAGGGACTGCGACTCCTCCTTGCTGCGCAGGTAGCGGATATAGTCGAAGCCGAACGGGTCGCCGTCCATGCGGGCGTAGGCCTGGAACTTGTCGTCGAAGCAGAAGCTGTCGCGGTGCTTGTCGAAGATCTCGGTCAGGCTGACGGCCATCGGGCTGTCCACGTAGACCGGCAGCTGCGGCACCTTCTTCTCCCGGTAAAGCCTGTCCAGGATGAAGACTATCTCCTGCGTGCGCTCCAGCGCGAAGCTGGGGATCACCACCTTTCCGCGGGAGGCGGCCGCCCGCTCTATCACCTCGGCCAGCTTCTCGCCGGCGTCGGCCAGCTTCTCGTGGAAGCGGCCCCCGTAGGTGCTCTCTATCACCAGGTAGTCCACCCCCTCCGGCGCCACGGGGCTCTCCATCAGCAGCCCCTCCTGGCGGCCGAGGTCGCCGGTATAGAGGAGGCGGCGCGGCCCCGCTGGGGTACGCAGGTCAAGCTGCGTCATGGCCGACCCCATCACGTGGCCGGCGTTCAGGAAGCGGGCCTTGACCCCCTCGAGGGCCGAGAAGTCCTCGTTGTAACTGACCGGGGACAGCCTGGAGAGGGCGAGGGCCGAATCTTCCTCGTCGTAGAGCGGCTCTATAGTCTTCCCCTCCGCGGCGTGTATCTTGTTGTAGAACTTCGCGTCCGAGACCTGCAGGCGGGCGGAATCGGCCAGCATGATGCCCGCGATCTCCGCGGTGCTCGGGGTGGTGCGTATCGGGGCGGAGCAGCCGTACTTGTAGAGGAGCGGGAGCAGGCCGCAGTGGTCGACGTGGCCGTGGCTGAGGACCACTGAATCCACGGAGGCCGGCGGGAATTTGAAGTCCCTGTTCTTCTGCTGGGCGTCATTGCGGTGCCCCTGGAACATGCCGCAGTCCAGCAGCAGGGTGCCGGAGGGCGTCTCAAGGAGATGGCGGGAGCCTGTCACTTCGCCGGCGGCGCCGTGGAAGCTTAACGTGAATTTGTCGGACATCGGTTCTCCTCGGTATCCCGCCGGCAGTAACTGGTGGCGCGGCGGGCAACAGTACTGATGATACAAAATTAGTTCGCCGGCGGGTTTATTTGGTAAACTCTGGTTATGCCGTCAGCCCGGCGCAGCCACAAGAGCATACTACCTCCCGAACAGGCTATGCACGCCCTGCACCCGCAGGTGCCGCGCAACGAGGTCATACACGCCCTGAGGGAGCGCGTCAAAGAGCTGACCGCCCTCCACTCGACCGTCTGCATACTCCAGGACGACACGCTGCCCGTAAGGGAGGTGCTGGAGCGCGTGGTGCGGCTGATCCCGCCGGCCTGGCAGTACCCTCAGATAACGGCCGGACGGGTCATCCTCGGCGATCTGGAGAGCCGCACGCGCGGTTTCAGGAAGACGCGCTGGCTTCAGGCCGCGGACTTCCGCGTAAGTCCGGCACTTGCCGGCAGGATAGAGGTCTATTACCTTAAGAAGATGCCTCCTGAAGCGGAAGGCCCGTTCCTCGCCGAGGAGCGCAACCTGATAAACTCTCTGGCGGACATGCTCAGGGCCTACTTCGAGCGCCGCCAGGCCTCCTCGGCGCTGATGGACGCGCACCGCGACCTGGAAAAGCGGGTCCGCGAACGTACCGCCGAGCTGGAGAAGCTCAACGCCGCGCTGAAGGCTGAAGTGCACGAAAGGGAACTGCGCCAGCAGGAGATCCTGACCTACCAGCGCCAGCTTCGCGCCCTTTCCGCCGAGGTCATACTGACCGAGGAGCGCGAGCGCCGCGAGATAGCCACGGACCTCCATGACGTGATAGGCCAGACCCTGGCGATGGCGAAGATGAAGGCCGGCGCTCTGCGCGGCCGCGGCCTCGCCCCGGCGCCGACGGAGGACCTTAAGGGCCTTACCTCTTTCCTCGACGAGGCGATATTCGCCATGCGCAACCTGACTTTCCAACTGGCCTCACCCATACTCTACGAGCTGGGCCTCGAGAGCGCCCTTGAGCGGCTGGCCGAGGACATCCAGCGCCGGCACGGGCTTAAAACGGAATTCCGGAGCGACGGACTCAGAAAACCCCTTCCTACGGAGACCAGCGTCATGATATTCAAGGCGGTGCGCGAGCTGCTGAACAACTCGCTCAAGCACGCCAGGGCGTCGGCGGTACGCGTCAGGGTGCGGCGCACCCGGGGCCGCATAGTGGTGACGGTCCGGGACGACGGGCGCGGCTTCTCTTCCGGAGAAGACCGGAACTGCGCCAGCCGCAACGGCGGGTTCGGGCTGTTCTCCATACGGGAGAAGGTCTCGCACCTGGGCGGGGCCTTCCGGATAAGCTCCAGCCGCGGGGCGGGAACTCTCGCGGTCATAACGGCGCCGCTGGACAGGAGGGAAGATGCAGCTGAAGATACTTATCTGCGACGACCATAAGATATTCCGGGAGGGGCTCCGCTCCCTGCTCGAGCAGCAGCCGGGGATCTCGGTGGCCGGTGAGGCCCGCGACGGCCTGGAGGCCGTCCGGCTGGTGCGGGAGCTCTCGCCGGACCAGGTGATAATGGACATCTCTATGCCCGGGCTGAACGGCATAGAGGCCGCCCGCAAGCTGGCCAAGCTCCGCCGCCCCCCTCAGGTTATCGCGCTCTCCATGCACAACGACCGCAAGTACGTAACGGAGATCTTCAAGGCCGGCGCCCGCGCGTACCTGCTCAAGGACTCCGCTTTCGACGAGCTGGTGGACGCGATCCGGACCGTGGCCTGCGACCGCTACTTCCTCAGCGCCGGCATAACCAGCATAGTCCTCGACGACTACATAAAGGGACCCTCGCGCGACCCCCGCAGCGCCTTCACGCTGCTGTCGGACCGGGAACGGGAGGTGCTGCAGCTCCTCGCCGAGGGCCTGAGCACCAAGGAGATCTCGCGAAAGCTGGAGCTCAGCGTTAAGACCGTAGAAACCCACCGCAAGCGCATAATGGGAAAGCTCGGCATCCAGACCATAGCCGGCCTGACGCGCTACGCCGTCAAGGAAGGCCTGGTCAGCCTGTAGCGGGTAAGGTTTTTCCCCCTGCCCGTTCAGGGATTCCCCGATATCCCGCCGTACCTTTAAACCCTATAATTATCTCTCGAGGGTAGCTGCAGTACATTGATTATTCTGGAGGGAACCTATGTTCGATACCGGTAATACCGGGTTCATGCTCGTGTCGACCAGCCTCGTCATGCTCATGACCCCCGGCCTCGCCTTCTTCTACGGCGGGCTTGTCGGCCGCAAGAACGTGCTGGCCATAATGATGCAGAGCTTCGTCTCGCTCGGCGTGACCACCGTGATCTGGTACGCCTTCGGCTACTCGCTGTGCTTCTCCGGGGGCGAGGGCGCCGTGATCGGCAATTTCGACATGGCCTTCCTGCACGGCGTGAACCTGATGACCCCGTTCGCCGGGTCCAGCAGCATCCCGCTGCTGGTCTTCTTCGCCTACCAAATGATGTTCGCCCAGATCACCCCGGCGCTCATCACCGGCGCGTTCACGAACCGCATCAACTTCAAGGCCTACCTGGTCTTCCTGGTGCTGTGGCTGATCTTCGTCTACTTCCCCCTCGTCCACATGGTGTGGGGCGGCGGCCTGCTGGCCAAGTGGGGCGTGCTGGACTTCGCGGGCGGCATAGTGGTGCACGCGACAGCCGGCTTCGCGGCGCTGGCCTCGGTCTTCTTCGTGGGCAAGCGCAAGATCGTAGAGGGCGCCCACAGCATCCCGCTGGTGGCCCTGGGCACCGGCCTGCTGTGGTTCGGCTGGTACGGCTTCAACGCCGGCTCCGAGCTGAAGGTGGACGCGGTCACCGCGCTCGCCTTCGTCAACACCGACGTGGCGGCCTCCTTCGCGGCCGTGACCTGGCTGTTCCTGGCCTGGTTCCTGGAGAAGAAGCCCAAGTTCGTCGGCCTGCTGACCGGCTCCATCGCCGGTCTCGCCACGATAACTCCGGGCGCCGGCTTCGTCACCACGAAGGCCGCCGTAGCCATAGGCATACTCTCCAGCGTGGTCTGCTACATGGCCGTCACGCTGAAGAACAAGCTGGGCTGGGACGACGCGCTCGACGTCTGGGGCGTGCACGGAGTGGGCGGCGTGCTGGGCGTGATACTGCTCGGCGTGTTCGCCACCACGGCGGTCAACTCCGGCGGGGCCAACGGGCTCTGGCACGGCGATTCGTCGTTCTTCTTCAAGCAGCTCGCGGCAGTGGCCGGCACGGCCGCGTACGCTTTCGCCTTCTCTTACGTGGCGCTTCACGCCATCAACGTGATCACCCCGGTGAAGACCACGGAGAAGGAAGAAGAGACCGGGATGGACGAGGTGCAGCACGGCGAGACCGCCTACCTGCACTAACGGCCTTCCCCCGCCCGCCCGGTCGTTGCCCGGGCGGGCCGTTTTTTTGTACAACTGAATCGGGGTAGCTCCATCCAGTCTGGAGGAAATAATGACATTCAGAAAATGCCTTTCTCTCGCCGTTCTCTGCCTGCTGCCGGCCGCGGTCTCCGCAACGCCGTCCACGCAGATCTGGATCCCGTCCACGGACGTCCAGAAGTACAAGTCGGTGCACCTTAACGTGGACAACTATATCTCCTCCTCCAAGGAGAGCGGCGGCGCCTGGAAGGCCCCGCTGTTCGTCATAGGCCCTACCATGGGGATCTATCAAGGCCGGAAGCTCAGCGCCGAGGCCGGTTTCGATGTGATGCGGGCCGGCGCGGCGGCCGACAGCTCCCCGCTCTATCTCCACGCCAAGGTAGGGGCGCCCGCCGGGGCGTATTTCGCCAACTCCCCCGCTTTCGCAGCGGGCATCTACAACCTCGGCACCAACCAGGACACTACGGCGCAGGACATAGCCTATGCACTGGGCGCGAAAGCGCTTCCGGGAATCGGGCGGCTTTCCGCCGGGTACTACGTGGGCAATTCGAAGGTGCTGGTGGACGAGAACGGGAAAAACGCCAACAACGGGGTCCTGCTGTCCCTCGACCGGACGATGACCGAGATCTCCGACAAGCTCTGGGCGGCCATAGATTACCAGAGCGGCCAGTCGGCCTTGGGGGCCCTGAGCCTGGGCGCTTCCTGGGCTTTCACCCCCAGTACCAGCATCCTGTTCGGCTATGATTTCTACAACAACACCAAGGTTACCGGCAAGAACACCTTTACCGTGCAGGTCGACATTAACCTCTGGTAGGGCTTACCCAACTGATGAAAAAGGCGCCCTAGGGCGCCTTTTTTATTCCCTGATCAACACCAGATAGGGCTAAGGGCCTATGGGTGGTCTAGGCCCTTTGGCCCTTGCAGGATAGGCCTCAGCGATTAAAATATGTTGACGGCAGTCAATTGACCGCCGTCAAGCAAGGAGCGATATTTTGAACCTCTCAACCGCGTTATTCTTCCTCCTCCTCCTGACCCCGGCCCACGCTTCGGCGCAAAAGGCCGCGTTACCCGCCCTGGACGCCCTCAAGTTCTCCGCTGCGGGCTTCACTTTGCCGCAGGCAGATATCCCCTCCCCGCTGGCGGCAGGTCAGGCGGACCGCGCGCCGGAAGGCCTGCAGGGCGAGGCCCTGTTCGAGTATCTGCACGATGCTACCGCCCCTTCTTCCGCAAGAGGCATCATCTCGTACAAGCAGGCGAAATCCTTCATGTACTCCTCGGCCGACAATACCAGCTGCGACGGAAAGCCCGGCATAGTCACCCTTTACTCGAAAGTCTGCATCAACGGCACCGGCGGCGACGGGAATTCTTATAGGGAGAGGGGCGACCAGGACGGAGACGGCGTTTCCGGGGATTTCGTGAACGCGGAGCATATCTGGCCGCAGAGTTACTTCAACAGCGCGCTACCGATGGTGGCCGACCTGCATCAGTTGGGATCGACGCTCTCCGTCCCCAACGGCCGCCGCGGCAACCTCCGGTTCGCCGAAGTTTCGGCCCCGGTATATTCCACCTCCGCGGGTTCGAAACTGGGGCGCGAGGGCTTCGAGCCGGACGACGGGGACAAGGGCGACGTAGCCCGGGCCATGCTCTATTTCGTCGTGAGGTACTACGACCGGGATATCAGCCGCGGAATGGACTACGGCTCCTTCTGGACCAGCAACGTGCAGATGCTGCTGAAGTGGAACCGCCTGGACCCGCCGGACGCGGCCGAGCGCCGCCGCAACGACCTGATAGCCGGCTTCCAGGGCAACCGCAATCCTTTCGTGGACGACCCCTCCCTGGCCGACAGGATAGGGGCGCAGGTGTTCCAGTCTCATTGAACGAGCAGCAGAAAAAAGAAAAGGCCCCGGAGCGGGGCCTTTTCTTTTTGTCCTGAACGGCTTTCAGCGCGCCAGTTTGTACGGGTCGTCGGTGACGCTGAGAAGGTAGAGCGCGGCCTTTACGTTAGAGGCGCAGGCCTTTTCTATGATCGAAGCGCCGGGATAGAAGCTGCGCCCCTCGAGCTCGGTAGTGAAGGCGAAGATGCCGCGGGTGGCGTAAGCCCAGTCCGTTGTATCTCCGGTAGCTATGTACAGGTCGCTGGACTGTTCCGGCTTGTAGCCGGTGAAGGAGGCCATGGCCTTGCCCAGCGCGGTGAACACCTTGCGGTCCTTCTCGTTCTCCACCGGGTTGTCCAGGCCCGCCCAGGGATAAAGGACCAGGCTCGAATAGGAGTGGTAGCTCATCAGGGTCTTTATGTTCGGCCTGGCCAGGACGAAATCCCTTATGGCCTGCGTCTCGGGCTCCGAGAAGGCGTAGGGCCCGCAGTAGGTGTCGGAACCCTGGTAATGGGAGGCCCCGGCAACGCACCAGCGGGAGTCGTAGTTGCGGTTGAGGTCCACCCCGAAGGATTTGTCGTCGTTGACGCGCATGTTCTTGCGGTGCCAGCGGTATTTCCCGGTGGCTATGTCGTACTCAACGCCGTCGGGGTTGGTCATCGGCGCTATGTAGATGTCGAGGGTGTCGATGTATTTCTTTATCTCCGGGTCGTTCTTGCGCGACAGAAGCTCGTTGGCCAGCGCCAGGGCGACCTCCGCGGTCAGATGTTCGCGGGCGTGATGGTTGCCCATGAAGAAGGCGGCCGGCTTGGAAGAAGGGGCTTCCCCCTTCTCCGACGGGTTGATGCGCAGGCACCAGATGTCGCGGCCCTGGACGGTCTTGCCGACAGAGAACAGCGAGGTCTCGGCCGGGTTCGCGGAGGCGAGCCTGTGCAGCTCGGCCACGGTCTCGGAGTAATTGTGGTAGGCGGCGTCAGAGGCCGGGAAGTCCTTCAGGTGCTTCCTGACGTATTCGGCTATAGGCTGGGAGCTGCGTACAATGAAGCCCTTGGCGGCCAGCTGTTCCATCTCGCCCTTCGGTATCAGGCCGGAGACGGAGTGCTCCTCTATCTCGATGATGTCCATGCCGGCGGCCAGCAGGGCGGCGCGGTCGTACTTGTCGTCGGCCATGACGGTGGCCCAGTAGCGGTCGTCACCTTCCAGGTAGGAGAGGTCGGACGGCGCCGGCGCCGGGGCCAGTACCGGCGGCAGGGCGCGGCCGTCCAGCAGCTGGGCCAGCGGGCCCTTGGCGCGGACGGCGGTGCAGGAAAGCAGGAGTACTGCGGTGAGGAGTTTTTTCATATTCGTCTACCTGAGAATGACTATAGCATACAGGCGGCCGGAAAGGCTACCTATGATCACGGGAATAATGATATAATTTCAGCGACGTAGATCAGCGGAATACGGAGAGATCTTGAGAAGCTTCGCGCTGTCGCTACTACTGGCCTTTACCGCAGCTGCCAATTCAGCAGCAGGGGATCTTGCCCCCCGGATCCCGGACCTTGACCAGTTCCTCGCGGACATTCCCGCTCAATCTGCCCCTTCCGTACCTTTACCCGCCCGTGCCGCCTATCTGCCCCAGGCTTCAGGCCTTTCCGGCGAGCGGCTGTTCCAGTTCCTGCACCAGGCCACCGAGTTCTCCCTGCCCAAGGGCGGCACCGCTTACCTGAACGCCAAAAAGTACATGTTCTCGGTGGCGGACAACACGGGCTGCGGCGGGCGCCCCGGGGTCGTAGCCTTCTATTCGCAGATCTGTGTCCCCGGTTCCAGCGAGCACGGCGAGGATTACCGCGAGCTGGGCGACGCCAACGGCGACGGCTATGTGGACTCCGACGGCATGAACGCGGAACATTCCTGGCCGCAGGGCTTCTTCGACGGCGGCCTCCCCATGCGGGCCGACCTGCACCATATCTTCCCCACTTTCATCAAGCCCAACAATACCCGGGGCTCGTCGCCTTTCGGCCTGGCCGGCCGGGCGGAGTACTCCACCTCCAGCGGCAGCCGCTTCGACGGCGCGGTCTTCGAGCCGGCGGACGCGGTGAAGGGCGACATCGCGAGGGCCCTGCTCTATTTCGTGGTGCGCTATTACGACCGCGACATCCGCAGCGGCATGAACTACAGGGATTTCTGGACCAGCCGGGTCCCGATGCTGCTGCAGTGGGACAGGCAGGACCCGCCGGACGCGGCCGAGCGCCGCCGCAACGACCTGATAGAGCGCTATCAGGGCAACCGCAATCCTTTCGTGGACGATACTTCCATGGCCCCCAGGATAGGGGCCGCGGTATTCCAGTCCCACTGAACTTCCCTTCGGAAAAGAAGAACCCGGCTCTGCGGCCGGGTTCTTCTTTTTATGCCGGAGGTTTCAATCCGCCGCGGTGAGCCGCGTCTTGCCGGCTATCACGGCCAGGTTCAGGCGGACGATATCGGCGGCGTAGGAGCCGGAGAGGGAGTCCATGGTGTCGCAGGCCTGGTGGTAGCAGGGGGTATGGTCCTCCCAGTTCTCGATGGCGAGATAGGTGGGGATACCGGCCTCCAGGAAGGGCACGTGGTCGCTGCCCCAGGCCGGCATGGTTATGACGGGCTTCAGGCTGGTGTAGGTGTAGGCCTGCGCGGCTACCCAGTCGGCGTGGGCGGAGAACTCCTTGTTGGTCTCGATGTTCATCGTCCCGTCGCGGTTCCAGGCTATCATGTCCATGTTTATCGCCCAGTCCACGCGGGCGAGCTCGCCGGAAGCCTTCAGCAGCCTGGCGCAGGCCTTGCTGCCGGCGGTCCCGGTCTCCTCGCCGTTGGCCGCGACGAAGATGAGATCGTGGTCGGAGCGGAAACGGGAGAGTACCCGGGCCATCTCCAGTACACCCGCCGCGCCGGAGGCGTTGTCGTCCGCGCCTGCCTTCTCGTAACCCACCGAGTCCATATGGCCTATCACCAGTACCGCCCTGGCGCCGGGTGCGCCGGCCGGGCGGCGGGCCACGATGTTGCATTCCTTGTCGGCCTTGCGGTCCTTGTAGCATTGCCGCTCGGTCTCGTAGCCCATGCGCTTGAAGGCGGTGTAGATATAGTCCATGGCTGCCCTGTTGCCGGAAGAGGGCGAGAGGTCCAGCTGGCGGGTGCTGCGCTTGCCCGAGGAAACTATGGCTCCGGTAAAAGAAAGCAGGGATGACTGGTCCGCGAGAGCGGTGACGGCCTGGACGGCGGGGTCCGGGGCCGGCTGCTGCGGGGACTGGGGCCTGTAAGAGGATATCTCTCCCCTTGCGACAGGGCGCAGGAACTGCATGATATCCGCCGGCACTTCAGCTTCAGGCACTTTGAGCGTCACCAGGCGCACGCGGCCCTTATCATAGACGGTATCCGTCAGGCCCTCGATGCTCAGCAGGAAGTCCGGGTCGTGGGAGAGCAGGAGGTATGGGCGCGAGTCCTGCGCGGCCATGGCGGCGGATGAGCAGAGCAACAGGGAGATCAGCATGCACTGGCGAAGTTTCATAGGCACAGGCGTATTATATGAGGATAAAGGCGCAGGGGTCAAGGGAGGACGGAATGGTGACCGGGTTGGCCGGGGAGGTGTCGCTTTCGCTTTGCGAAAACTCCACCCGAACCAAAGAAGTTGGGCAAGCCAATCAGCCCGGAGGGACAAAATTTAAGACCCCCATTAGGGGCTGGTTGCTTGGGCTGGACACTGCAGTGCCGTTTTCGCGTTGCGAAAACTCCACCCGAACCAAAGAAGTTGGGCAAGCCAATCAGCCCGGAGGGACAAAATTTAAGACCCCCACAAGGGGGGTCTTAAATTTTGGCTCGCCGGGCTGGACTCGAACCAGCAACCCTT
>DAIENX010000010.1:0-10161 GCA_027340875.1 Elusimicrobiota bacterium | reverse complement strand
CAGCGCCGCGCCGCGCCGCCCGCCAGACCCGCGCAGCCGGAGGCCGTTCCGGCCAGGCCGGCCGTGCAGCCGGCCCCGGCGCCCGTCCCGGCGCCGGCCTCGGTCGCTCCTTCCGGCGGAAAGGGTTCCTGGCTGTTCGCGGGGGCGCTGGTCGCCGCGGCGCTGCTTTTCGGCATATACCGTTCCGTTTCCGGCAGCGCCTCGTATTACCGCGAATACCCGGGGGTCGCCGCCAATATCTCGGCGCTGGTCTGGACCGGCGGCGACAAGTTATACGCCGGCGACTGGCTCACCCAGGCGGTATATCTCTACTCCTCTTCCAGGGACGGCCTCCGCCTGGAGCGCACCTTCCCGCTGGAAAAGACGCACATCAGCGGGCTGGCGTCCGCCGGGGGCTATCTGTACGTCGCGGATTCCTGGAAGAAGGTGATCGAGCAGCGCAAGCTGGAACCCGGTCTGCCGCTGGTGCGCAGTTTTCCCGCGCCGGGCAAGGTCAGCGCGCTCTTCTACGACGGCGAATACCTCTGGACCTGCGACAGCGAAGGCAACGCCGTGCTGCGCCGCCCCGACTCGGAGCTGACGCCCTCGGTGTCGTTCAGGCTGCCGGAGAAGCCGGACCAGATCTTCAAGGACGGGAAATACCTGTGGACCGCCGTTTCTTCCACCGGGAAGATATACAGGCATAAGCTCGACGACACCCTGACGCTGGACAAGGTCTTCACGCTCAAGACCGCACGCCCCGGCTATCCACTCTCGGCCTTCAGCTGGCACAACGGCCGCCTCTGGTTCGCAAGGGACGGGCTGGGAGTGGTGTTCGAAGCGGGCAGGGGGGAACTGGCGGCAGGCTAGCCTAAAGTTAGGGAGGAACGATAAAAAAACCCCGCCGGAGCGGGGTTTTTTTATCGCCTTACCGGCCGTTAGTCCAGGAGCTCGTCCTTGACTTCCTGCTTGGCCGAAGTTACGGCCGGCGCGTTGGGCACCGAGCAGGTCAGCGCATAGGTGCCGTAGCGGGCGGCCACGCTGGAGTTCGTGGTCTGACGGGTGACGGTCAGCGTGTAGCCGGGGCCGTTGGAGTCCGAGGCGTCGGCTATCGCGGCCGAGAAGAACTTGGTCGTGATCGCGGAGGCGGTCATGTTAGGATAGGTGATGTCCAGCTTCTTGAAGTCGGTGGTGTAGGTGCCGCCGCGCGCCAGGTACCGCTCTTCTGCGGACTTGATCGCCGCTACCAGCGACATCGCTTCCGCGATGCGGGACTTCTCGACGACCTTGAAGTACTGCGGGATGGCGATGGACGCCAGGATACCGATGATCAGCACGACCACCAGCAGCTCTATCAGCGTAAAACCCCTTCTAATCCTGTTCATATCGGTTTACCTCTCCTCTCGGTTTCTTACCCCGTTATATACATCTTGTCGAGTTAAAGTATAGCATACTGAAGAGGCGCAGGGGTGTTTTTAATGTGAAGATTGTGTGAAGATTGCGGCCGGCCGTTACTGCCGGGGCTCCCATTTATAGCCCAGGCCTTCTATCGTGAGCAGACAGTCCTGCAGCTCGCCCAGGCTCTTGCGGATGTTCTTGATATGCGTGTCTATCACGCGGCTGGTGTTGGCGTAAGGCCGTCCCCAGATGCGTTCCATCAGGAACTGGCGCGTCATCACTCTGCCGCTCTTCCTGACCAGGAGGTAGAGGATCTCGAACTCCTTCGGGGAGAGCTCCAGGCGGCGGCTCCCTACGGCGGCTTCGTGCCTGGCGTGGCTTATCGTCAGCGGTCCGGAGGCGAGCGTCTCCTCCTGCTCCCGCTCGTCCGACGAAAGGCTTCGGCGTATCAGGGCCTTGACCCTGGCCACGAACTCGGCCGGGCTGAAGGGCTTGGTCATGTAGTCGTCGCCGCCCAGCTCCAGGCCCAGCACCTTGTTCACCTCGCTGCGGTCGGTGGTGAGGAAGATTATAGGGGTAAGCCGGGACGGGCCGTCCGAGGCGCGGACGCGGCGGCAGAGATCCAGTCCGCTCATGCCGGGAAGCCGCAGGTCCACCACCATCAGGTCGGGGGTGAACCTGGAAAGGGTCTGCAGGGCCTGCTCGGCGGTCTGGCTGGTCAGCACGTTGTAATTCTCCATCTCCAGCCGTTCCTTGACGGATTTCAGGAGGGACGGTTCGTCGTCTATGACCAGTATGGTCTGTTTGGCGCGCATGGCGTTCTCCTACGAAGGCAGGAACACGGAGAAGACGCTGCCCTTGCCTTCCTCGCTCTCCGCCGTGATGCTGCCGCCATGCAGCTCGATTATGAACTTGGCGATATACAGGCCCAGGCCGGTGCCCGTCCGGGCCGAGGGATACTCCCGCTTGCCGGAGCTGATGCGGTAATACTTGCTGAAGATGTTCTTGAGTTCGTGCGCGCCTATCCCGGGGCCGGTGTCGCAGACCCTGACCTTCTGGCCGCCGGTCGAGAGCTCGACGAAGACGCTGACGGAACCGGAGGCGGTGAATTTGACCGCGTTGCCTATGATGTTCGCCAGCACCTGGTAGAGCCGGTCGGGATCCCCGCGCGTGTCGGGAAGATCGTCGGCGATGACCAGTTCCAGCTTTATGCCTTTCTGCGCGGCGTAGGCCCTGAAAGCGCGCACCGCCCTGTCGGCGAGCTCCTCCAGGTTCACCGGCTTGATGTCCAGCTTCATCTCGCCGGACTCTATCCTGGAGACCTCCAGCATCGAGTCGATGAAACGGTTCAGACGCTGGGAATGCTCGTTTATCGAGACGACCTGCTCGGGTATCCTGTCGTACTCGCGCTTCTCGGCCAGCTTCAGGATGAGGTCGGAGCAGAGCTCGATGCCTGTCACCGGCGAGCGGAGGTCGTGCGTTATGCTGGAGACGAAGTCGCGGCGTATCTCGTCGGATTCGCGCAGTTTCCGGGCCATCTCGTTGAACTCGGACGCCAGGCGCGCCATATCGTCCCTGCCGGTCACCGGGATCTCGTGGTCCAGCCTGCCGGAGCCTATGCTGCGGGCCGCTTCGGCCATGGCCTTTATAGGGTCGGCGACGGCCCTTGTGATGATAAGCACGCCTATGCAGCCTATCGCGAAAGAGAGGGCGAGGATTATGAAGAAGTTGGCGGAGGACTGGCGCAGCGAGGACTCCATCTCCTGATAGATCAGCCTGGTGGAGAAGTCCACGCGGGTCGTTATGCTGGCGTTCTGTACGCGCGACCCCAGGGACGCCTTGAGCACCTCGACCCCGTTCTCCACATGGGTCTCCCATGTGCCGATCCTGGGAGGGGGGAAGGTCTTGAAGTAACGCTGCGACGGCTCCGGGGCCGGCGAATAGTAGTCGTCCTTCATGAACACCCTGCCGCCGGCCGCCTCGCAGGAGACGCGGATGATCTCCGGCGTCTTCAGGAAGGTCTTGAAATACCTGTACGCCGAGGACTTCCCCGGAGTGCCGCGCATCTCCTGGCAGACCTCGGACAGCGCCAGGAGTATCTGCATGTTCTTGCGCTGGCTGTTGGACGAGATGGACGCCAGCTCGCTCTTGATGAACAGGAAGGCCGTAAGCCCGGAGATGCCGGTCAGGAGGGCCAGGAGGAATATTATCAGCTTGGTACGTATGCCCATGGTGGCGGGAGGCTTCCGCGGGCCGCGGCAGAGGCTTCTGCGCATTGGAGTGCGCCCGGCGCGATTCGAACGCGCGGCCACCCGCTTAAAAGGCGGATGCTCTACCACTGAGCTACGGGCGCCTTACTCCATGCTGCCAAGGAATTATAGCAAATAATGCGGCCGCCGGAGACCGTCCGCCCAAGTCCTCAGCGGGTAATTTTTGCTTGTGGCAAAAATTAGGGCTATCCTGCGCTCCGCTTCCGTCGCGAAGCTCCGGCCGGCTGCGCCGGGGATACGCCCCGGCCTGCGCTATGCGCGTGCCGCAACAGGGCCTATGGCCATCAAGCGGCCTGCGCGCGGCGCACAGCGCCGGCTCGGCCGTCCTGCGGATAATTTTTGCTTGTGGCAAAAATTAGGGCTATAATATAGCGCGATGGCGACAAAGCGCAGGTTCAGGGTCCGCGTGCGCGGCAAGGTCAGAAACAGGCTTTTGAGGCGAGGCGGGGTTGCCGCCGGCACCGTGCTGGGACTGCTGCTGCTGGCCTGGGGCTCGGCCGCAGCCGTAAGGCAGTCAGGCAGGCTCTTCAACGGCCGCTTTTTCGCGTTCAAGCCCAAGTCGTTCGAGATCCTCTGCCCCTCATCCGAAGCGTATCCTTCCATCAAAGAGCTCGTTTCCGATGCCGCTTCCGGCACCCTCACGGGGAGGGAGGCTGCGGACCTCTCCGGCCGCATCCGCCAGCTGCATCCCGGCATCGCGGAGGTCCGGATATTCAGGAATTTCATCACCGGGCGCGTAAGCGTCAGCGCGGTGCCGGAGAAGACCGTCGCGCCCATCCTGGCCGACGGGACCACCGCCTACCTGGGTGTGACCGGCAGGATGGTTCGGGAGGACCTTTCGGGTGGACAGCCGCCGGCCTTCCCGGTCGAACTATCCCATGCCCCCGGCAAGGCGCCGGAGCTGGCCTCTTTCCTGTCCGCTTTCGTCCCTCTTTCCGGCCTGCTCTACTCCGCCCCGGCCTCCCTTCGCTGCGACGGCCGCTCCTGGGACTGCACGCTGTCGCTGGAGGACGGCTCCGAGGTGCTGTGGGGCGGATTTGAATTCACCAAGTTAAAAATATTAAGATTGAACGAAGTGATGAAGGTCGCCCTCTCCAAGAGCCGCGGTCCGCTGCGCGCGGACCTGAGGAACTTCCAGGAGGGGAAAATTTTCGTTTCCGCAGTGAAGTCGGGAAAGAAGTCCTGAACGGCCGGCCTCCGCCGGCGCCTGCGTCAGAATAGCGGTTGCAGGGAGCATCGTATGGGAAAATCCGAGATCATCGCCGGGCTTGACATGGGCTCCGGCAAAGTAACCTGCGTTATAGCCGAGCGCGACGACGAGCACAACAAGCTGAAGGTCCTGGCGGCGGCCTCCGTGCCCTGCCGCGGCCTGAAGGGCGGCGTCGTGGTGAATATCGAGGAGGCCGCCAGCGCGGTCGAGCGGGTGATGGACGCGGCCGAGAGCAAGGCCAACGAGGTGGTAGGCGAGGTCTATCTGGGCGTGCGCGGCGCGCATATCCAGGCTTTCGACAGCAAGGGCGCCTACAATATCGCCAGGACCGACAAGGAGATAACCAGCGAGGACGTCTCCAGCGTCATCGAGACCGCCAAGGCTTTCCAGCTCTCCCCGGACCGCGAGATACTGCACGTGATACCGCAGGGGTTCTCGCTCGACCGGCAGCGCGGCGTGCCCAACCCTATCGGCATGGAAGGGGCGCTGCTAGAGGTGGGCGTGCACATCATCACCGCCTCCAGCCCCGCCATCAACAACCTGGTCAAGTCGGTCTCGAAGGGCGGCTTCCGCGTGGTGGCGCCGATCTACACGCTGCTGGCGGTGGGCGAGCTCGTGGTCTCCGAGGAGGAGAAGGAGCTCGGCTGCATCCTGATCGACGCGGGCGGCCAGACCACCTCCATAGCCGTCTACTCCGAGGGCGGCATCCACTTTTCCAGGGAGATCCCGCTGGGCGGGGACAGCATCACCCGCGACATCGCTTACGGCCTGGGCACCAAGATCGAGTCGGCCCAGGAGATCAAGGAGCGCCACGGCGCGGTCCTCTCGAAGATACTCGAGGACGACAAGCCGATCGTTATAACCAAGCTCGACGGCCGCACCAAGAAGGAGGTCAAGCCGCGCGAGCTGCTGGACTACATCCAGCCCCGCGCCGAGGAGATCTTCGAGAAGGTGAGCCAGGCGGTGCAGTCCTCCAGCTATCCCGACCTGCCCGGCGGTGCCATACTGACCGGCGGCGCCTCGCTGCTCAGGGGCATGCCCGAGGCGGCCGAGGTGATGCTGGACCTGAACCAGTCCAGGCTCGGCCTGCCGGCCCAGGAGATCCTGCAGTGCCCCGAGGAGTACATGACGCAGGAATACGCCGGGGCGCTCGGCCTGGTCTGCTATCCCTACCTGAAGAACTGGACCGCCGACGTCTCCGCGCCGGTCCGCGGCGGCAACGTGCAGAAGAAGTTCTGGCGCTGGGTGAAGGACCTCTTCTGAGCTCTTCCGAAACTATGTCCGAGAACAGGATCAGGTACGAGAACGATTTCCACGACCGCGAGGCCGTGATCAAGGTCATCGGCGTGGGCGGCGGCGGCGGCAACGCCGTGAACCGCATGGTGGAGGCCGAGATCAGGCTGGTGGAGTTCGTCGCCATCAACACCGACGCGCAGGACCTGCGCCGCAGCAAGGCCGCCAACCGCATCCAGATAGGCGAGGGCCTTACGAAGGGCCTCGGCGTTGGCGGCGACCCTCAGAAGGGCGCGGCGGCCGCGGAGGAGTCCGTGGAGCTGCTGCGCGAGGCGGTAGCCGACGCGGACCTCGTCTTCGTGACCGCCGGTATGGGCGGCGGCACCGGCACCGGCGCCGCCCCGGTGCTCGCCAGGGTGGCCAAGGAGAGCAATACGAACGCGCTGGTCATAGGCGTGGTCACCCGCCCGTTCTCCTTCGAGGGCATGAAGCGCCGCGAGCAGGCGCAGGAAGGCATCAACGAGCTGCGCAAGCACGCCGATTGCCTGCTGGTGATCCCGAACGACCATATCCTTTCCGAGGTCAGCCGCAGCACCAGCTCCGACGAGGGCTACCGTATGGCGGACGACGTGCTGCGCCAGGCCATCCAGGGCATCTCCGACGTGATAACCAGCGCCGGGGCCATCAACGTGGATTTCATGGACGTCCGCAGGATCATGATGAAGTCAGGGGAGGCGCTGATAGGCATAGGGCGGTCCTCCGGCCAGGACCGGCATACCGAGGCCGCGAAGGCCGCCATACATTCCCCGATGCTCGAGAGCGCGGTGATAGACGGCGCCAAGGGTATCCTCGTGAACTTCACCGCCTCCCGGGAGATCCGGATGGTGGAGGTCCACGAGGCGATGGAGTACATCGGCAAGAACGCCAACCCCGACGCGCTGATCAAGTACGGCCAGGCCTTCGACGACACGCTGGGGGACGAGATAAAGATCACCGTCATCGCCACCGGTTTCACGCCCAAGCGGAACGACCTGGCCGGCGAGCTGCGCCGCCGCAAGGAGCTGGACCGCTCCGGCAGGCCGCTGCGCCGCACGCTGGAGGGCGGCCAGCCGCAGTTCGAGCCGGCCTCGCCGACCGCGGACGACATGGAAAAGCCCGCCTACCTGCGCCGCGGCAAGCGCAGGCTGGAGTGAGCCTCACGGAGGGAGCATGGCAATAGACCTTAACCTGCTGCTTAAAGTGATGGTGCAGAACAAGGCTTCTGACACCCATATCCGCGGCGACTCGCAGGTCTTCCTGCGCATCCACGGCGCGATCACCCCGATAAACTCCTCGCACATGACCGAGGCCCAGGTGGAGAACCTGGTCTTCCCGCTGATGACGCCGCGCCTGAAGAAGATCTTCGAGGAGAAGCGCGAGTGCGACTTCTCGCACGACGGCGGCGAGCTGGGCCGTTTCCGCTTCAACGTCTTCATGCACAAGGGCAAGATCGGCGTGGCCATCCGCCACATCCCGTTGAAGATCCCTACGTTCGAGGAGCTGCGCCTGCCGCAGGATTCGATCAAGAAGATACTGCAGAACGAGCGCGGCCTGGTGCTGGTGACCGGCATAACCGGCTCCGGCAAGACCTCGACGCTGGCCGCGATGATAGAGTACCTCAACCAGAACTGGGACTCGCACATCATCACGATCGAGGACCCGATAGAGTTCTCGTTCTCCGAGAAGAAGTGCATCATCAGCCAGCGCGAGCTCGGCTCCGACACCACCAGCTTCGTCGACGCGCTGCGCGCGGCGATGCGCCAGGACCCGGACATCATCCTGGTCGGCGAAATGCGCGACCTCGAGACTACCCAGGCCGCGATCACCGCCGCCGAGACCGGCCACCTGGTGTTCGGCACGCTGCACACGATGAACGCCGTGCAGACCATTTCCCGCATCATCGACCTGTTCCCGCCCTACCAGCAGGCGCAGGTGCGCATGCAGCTCTCGGAGAGCCTGCGCGGCATCGTCTCGCAGCGCCTGCTGCCCTGCACCAAGGGCGGCCGCCTGCCGGCGGTGGAGATCATGACGAACACGCCGCACGTCAAGAAGATGATCGCCGACAATACGCTGGACGCCGTGGTGCAGGCCATCGCGAAGGGCGGCTTCTACGGCATGCAGACCTTCAACCAGTCGCTGGTGAAGATGCACAAGGAAGGCATGGCCAAGCTGGAGGACATCCTGCAGGCCGCGTCCAACCCGGACGACGTGCTGCTGGCCGTGAAGGGCATAGAGCAGGACGTTCCGACGAAGAGCTGAGGCGGGAAGAAATTTAAAAGGGGATCTCGGGAGGCAACATGTTCGCAGAAGGCTACATCGGCATAGCGGGTATCATCGGCGTCGGGAAGTCCACGTTGACGATGGAGCTGGCCAAGGCGCTCAACTTCGAGCCCGTGCTCGAGGAAGTGGGGGGGAATCCCTACCTCGAGCACTTCTACAAGGACATGAAGAAGTTCGGTACGATCATGCAGGTCTGGCTGCTCAACCACCGCTTCCGCCAGCACCGTGAGTTCGTCAGCCGCATCAGCCTGGGAAAGATCCGTGGCGTCGTGCAGGACCGCACGATCTGGGAGGACACGATCTTCGCGCGTATGCTGAACCGCCACCCGGAGAAGTTCATCTCGGACATGGACTACAACACCTACCTGGACCTCTTCGACAACATGGTGCTGCGCGAGCTGGTGTTCCCGCAGCTGATGATCTTCCTCGACTGCCGCGTCGAGACCTCTATAGCGCGCATCAAGTCGCGCGGGCGTAACATGGAGAAGGCCATAGACCCCTATTACCTGAAGAGCCTCCAGGAGAACTACTACGAGTTCATCGAGGAGATGGAGGACGCTGGCGTGCGCATCCTGCGGTTGAACTGGGAGAACTACCAGCCGATAAGCGAGGTGGTGCGCCTGGTGCACGAGTATTCTCTGAAGCCTTCCAACTTCACCAAGTGGGTGCGGCCGCTGCGCAAGATGGGCATGGACAACGAAGCCAATATCCCCAAGAAGGTGGCGGCGGGGAAGTGATGCGTCCAGAAGGCATCGTAATAGCCATAGACGGCCCCGCCGGAGTAGGTAAGTCCACCGTGGGCAAGCTGGTCGCCGGCCGCCTGGGCTACCGTTTCATAAGCACGGGCAAGATGTACCGCGCGCTTGCCTGGAAGGCCCTGGAGCTCGGCCGGGACCGGGAGGACGACGTCGGGCTGGTAGGCCTCGCCAACTCGGTGAGCTGGGCTTTCCCGAGGGGTTCCGGCCCCGAGGCCGACGTCTCGCTGGACGGCCGCGTGCTCGTTCTGGAGCTTTCCGAGGAGCGCGTAAGCCGCGCCTCCTCGGCCATAGCCAGGCTCGCCGGCGTGCGGGCCTTCATGAAGGAGATGCAGCGCACGGCGGGCCTCTCCGGCGGCGTGGTGATGGAGGGCAGGGACATCGGCACCAACGTCTTTCCCGACGCCGAGCTCAAGGTATACCTGGACGCTTCCGCCGAGGCGCGCGCGAAGCGCCGCGTGGGCCAGCTCATGGGCCAGGGGATGCCGGCCGATTACTCCGAGATACTCGCTTTCATAATCAAGCGCGACGCTCAGGATTCAGGCCGGGCCAACAACCCGCTCAGGAAGGCCGCCGACGCGCATTACCTTGATTCCACCACGCTGCCGCGGGAGAAGGTCGTGGAGGAGATAGTCCGCCTTTTCGAGGCCCTCAAGAAGTAACGATGCCGGCCCGACCTCACAAGGAAAGACCGCTGCCGCTGCTGGCGGTCTACGCCGCGCTGAGGGCTTTCTTCCGGCTCTTCAATTCCATACGCGTCGTAGGGCAGGAAAAGATCCCTACGGAGGGCCCGCTGATCATCGCCTGCAACCATCTTTCCAACGCCGATCCGCCGGCCCTGCTGGCCTTCCTCGCGCTGGTGCGCCTGCCCAACATCATCGCCAAGAAGGAGCTTTTCTCGATCTGGCCCTTCGGCCGGTTCCTGCGCGACTGGGGGGCCATCCCGGTCGACCGCGCCAGGGAAGGCGGGGACCTGGGCGCTCTGCGCGGCTGCCTC
>DAIENX010000111.1:0-12370 GCA_027340875.1 Elusimicrobiota bacterium | reverse complement strand
AGGCTGGAGATATCGGAGCTGTAAAGCGACTGCAGGCAGTTCTCTCTGGCCAATCTTCTTTTGCTCATAATTTCGCGTTATAAAGACCTTCGGGAATATGATACAAAACAAGCGGCACGCGCGGGAAGCGGGAACGCGTTTGCCTGCCGTGACTTTCTTTTGTAGACTTACAGGCAGCAGGCAAAAACACCCTCCGGAGGTAATCAAAAATGGGCTTCGTTCCCCTGTTGATAATCGCAGCCGTCATAATCTTCTCCAGCATCAAGGTGCTCAACGAGTACGAGCGCGGCGTGGTGCTGACGCTCGGCCGCTTCACCGGCGTGAAGGGTCCCGGCCTGATCATCCTGATCCCGGGCATACAGACGATGTTCCGGGTCAGCACCCGCGTAGTGGTGCTGGACGTGCCGCCGCAGGACATCATCACCCGCGACAACATCTCGGTGAAGGTGAACGCGGTGGTGTACTTCCGGGTGATCAACCCGCAGTCCGCCATCCTGAACGTGGAGAACTTCATGTACGCGACCTCCCAGCTCTCCCAGACCACGCTGCGCAGCGTGCTCGGCCAGCAGGAACTCGACGACCTGCTTTCCCAGCGCGACAAGATCAACAAGAACCTGCAGGAGATCCTGGACCAGCACACCGAGCCGTGGGGGATAAAGGTCTCCAGCGTGGAGGTGAAGAACGTGGACATCCCCTCCGACATGCAGCGCGCTATAGCGCGGCAGGCCGAGGCGGAGCGCGAGCGCCGCGCCAAGGTCATCCACGCGGAAGGCGAGTTCCAGGCCTCGCAGAAGCTGGCCGACGCGGCCCAGATCATAGGCAAGGAGCCTGCCGCCATACAGCTGCGCTACCTGCAGACCCTCACCGAGATAGCCACCGAGAGGAACTCTACCACCATCTTCCCGGTACCGATAGACCTGCTGCAGATGTTCATGAAGAACGCCTCTAAGAACTGACGCGGGACCGCCGCTCCAGGGCGGCGGAGCGGGGCAGAGGAGCGGCTCTGGGAGCGTCCTCTGCCCCGCGTTTTTCCACTTCGAAAATGACCGGACTATACGTTCACCTGCCGTTCTGCCGGGCCAAGTGCGGCTACTGCGACTTCGCTTCCGCGCCAGGAACGCCGGAGGCAATAGACTCCTACCTGGGTGCCCTGGCGGCGGAATCGGTACGCCACGACGCGCTGGCCGGGAGCTTCTCGACACTTTATATCGGGGGCGGCACGCCCAGCATCCTGTCGCAAGCCCAGCTGCGGCGCCTGTTCGGCGTACTGGAGGCCTTGACCGGGCCGGTGGAAGGACTGAAGGAAAGCACTTTCGAGGCCAACCCGGAAAGCCTCGACGCTGACAAGACCGCCCTGCTCAAGGCGACCGGCATAAGCCGCGTCAGCCTGGGCCTGCAGGCGGCCCAGGACCGCCTGCTTAAGAAGCTGGGCCGGGTAGCCCTGAGGGAAGACTTCGTCCGCGCGTTCCGCTCGCTGCGCGCTGCCGGCTTCGACAATATCAACGCGGACCTGATGTGCGGTCTGCCGGGCCAGACGGAGGCCGACCTGCGCGAGTCTCTGGACCTGCTGCTGGGCCTCGGGCCGGAGCATGTGTCCCTCTACGCGCTGGAAATTCACGAGGGCACCCCTTTCCACGCCGCCGGCGTGCGCGAGGAGCCGGAGGCCGCGGCCGCCATGTACGAGACGGCGGCGGACATCCTGAAGCGCGCCGGGCTGATGCGCTACGAGATATCTAACTTCGCCAAACCGGGAAAAGAATCGCTGCACAATCTTAACTACTGGGACCAGGGAGAGTACCTGGGACTGGGCACGGGCGCGGCTTCCTACCTGGGCGGCGCGCGCGGCGCGAACACGGCCGTAACCGCCGATTACGTCTCGGCGCTGCTGGCTGGCCTCGCGGCGCCGCAGCAATACTCGGAAAGACTGGAGGGAAGGGCGAAAACGGCCGAGCGAATAATGCTCGGCCTGCGCAAAACCGCCGGAATTGAACTTCCCGAGGATATATTTATAGAATTTAAAGTTGAAATAGGTCGCCTGCTGGAGGCCGGTCTGATAGAGAGGACAGACGGGAGCATACGCATAAAGCCGGACAAGTTCTACGTCTCCAACGCGGTCTTCCGCGAATTCGTATAGTTCAGCCCCGAAGAAGGCATCATGCTAAGCAAAGCTTACGACCCCAAGCCGGTCGAGGCCAAATGGGCCGAAACCTGGCAGAAAGAAAGACTTTTCATCTCCAAACCCAGCGCGGAGAAGAAGCCTTTCGTAGTGGTCATCCCCCCTCCGAACATCACCGGCGCGCTGCACATAGGCCACGCCCTGAACAACACGCTGCAGGACGTGCTGATCCGCTACCAGCGCATGCTCGGGCACGAGGCCTACTGGGTGCCCGGCACCGACCACGGCGGCATAGCCACCCAGAACGTGATGGAGAAGCAGCTCAAGGCCGAGGGCAAGACCCGCCACGACCTGGGCCGCGAGGGCTTCCTCGCCCGAACCTGGGCCTGGTACGAGGAATGCGGCGGCACTATACTCTCCCAGCTGCGCAAGCTGGGCTGCGCGCTGGACCTGGGCAAGGACAACGTGCGCTTCACGATGGACAAGCCGCGCGCCAAGGCCGTCTTCGAGACCTTCCGCTCCCTCTGGGAGAAGGGCCTGGTCTACCGCGGCGAGCGCATGATCAACTGGTGCGCCCGCTGCGGCACCGCGCTGTCCGACATAGAGGTGGAGTACGAGGATGAGAAATCCAAGCTCTGGCACATAAATTACGCCCTGGAGGACGGCTCCGGGGAGGTCATAGTCGCCACCACCCGCCCCGAGACCATGCTGGGCGATACCGCCGTCGCGGTGCACCCGGAGGACGAGCGCTACAAGGAAATGACCGGCAAGAAGCTGAAGCTCCCTCTGACGGACAGGCTGATACCGCTGGTCGCGGACGAAGGCGTGGAGAAGGATTTCGGAACCGGCGCCGTGAAAGTCACGCCCGCTCACGACCCGCTCGACTTCGAGATAGGCCAGCGCCATAACCTCGAGGTCCTGCGCGTTGTCTCGTACGAGGGCCGCATGGTCAACTGCCCGGCCAAGTACGAGGGCTTGAGCGTGCAGCAGGCCCGCAAGGAAGTGGTCCAGGACCTGACCGAGGCCGGCCTGCTGGCGAAGGAAGAGCATTACAAGCATTCCGTCAGCAAGTGCTACCGCTGCACCAGCCACATAGAGCCTCTGGTCAGCGAGCAGTGGTTCGTAAAAATGAAGGACCTTGCCGCCCCGGCGATGGAGGCCGCCGAGAAGGAGAAGGTCAAGTTCTACCCCTCCTCCTGGAAGAAGCCTTTCGTACAGTGGCTCTCCAATATCCAGGACTGGTGCGTCTCGCGTCAGATCTGGTGGGGCCACCGCATACCGGTCTGGTACTGCCGTTCCTGCTCCGGTGACGGCCTGAAGTTCGACGAGAAGGGCGGCCTCTCCCGCGTCTCCTTCTCCGACGGCGCGCTGCCGATAGTCTCGCAGGACAAGCCCGCGGCCTGCCCCAAGTGCGGCGGCCACGACCTGCTGCAGGACCCGGACGTGCTCGACACCTGGTTCTCCTCGGCCCTGTGGCCTTTCTCCGTCTTCGGCTGGCCGGAGAGGACCAAGGAACTCGACTATTATTACCCGACCTCCGTGCTCGTCACCGGCTACGAGATCCTCTACCTGTGGGTGGCCCGCATGGTGATGAGCGGCCTGGAGCATATGGGCCGCGTCCCGTTCGGACAGGTCTACGTGCACGGCATAGTGCGCGACAAGCACGGCAAGAAGATGTCCAAGTCGCTGGGCAACACCATCGATCCGCTCGTGATGATGGAGAAGTACGGCACCGACGCGCTGCGCTTCTCGCTGATGGCGCAGACGATGGGCGGCCGCGACATCCCGTTCTCCGAGGAGTCCATCGTCGGCGGGCGCAACTTCGTCAACAAGCTCTACAACGCGGCGCGCTTCCTGCAGATGTACCTGCCGGAGACCCCGGCGCCGCTAAAGGCGGAGAAACCGGCAGAGCTGGCCGACCGCTGGATAAAGGAACGCTACTCGGCCGCGCTGAAGACCTCGAAGGCCGCGATGGCCGAGTACGACCTGCCGAAGGCGCAGGACGCGCTGTATACCTTCGCGTGGGACGAGTTCTGCGACTGGTACCTGGAGCTCGCCAAGCCGCGCCTGCAGGGCTCCGGCAAGGACGGCGTGCTGGCGCTGGCGCTGGAGCTCTTCACCGGCACTCTCAAGGCCCTGCATCCCTTCATGCCGTACGTCACCGAGGAACTCTACGCCAGCCTGAAGGGCTATCTGCCGGAGCCGGGCGGCTACCTGCTGAACGAGCGCTGGCCGGAGATCCCCGAGGCCGGGGAAGGCGCGACGGCGGCGATGCGCGAGCTGATGGACGTGATAACCCAGATACGGGTGGTCCGCTCCCAGTTCGAGATACCTCCTGGCAAGCTGATAAAGGCGCTGGCCGTCTCTTCCGACGACGGGGCCCTTGCCAGGCTGAAGGACGCTTCCGGCTACGTAAGCCTGCTGGCCAAAGTGGAGGAGCTCGCCATAGGGCGCGACCTCTCCAAGCCGGCGCGCGCCGTAAGCGCCATCTCCGGGGCGTTCAATATCTACGTCCCGATGGACGGCACCGTGGACCTGGAGAAGGAGAAGGGACGCCTCGCCAAGGAGCTGGAGAAGGCCCGCGCCGACGGCGAGCAGTGCGCGAGGCGCCTGGAGGACAGGACCTTCATGGAGCGCGCGCCCAAGGCCGAAGTCGAGAAGATAAAAGCCCGCTCCGAGGACTGCGGCGGCCGCATCGACAGGCTGACCAAGATACTGGAGGAGCTCAGGTGAAGCTCCGGGACTTCTGGATACGCAAGGACAGGGAAGAGTACTTCCTTACCGGCTTCATCATCTGCTGCTGCATATCCGGCTTCGTCTCCTCCTACTGGCATTTCACGGACAGGATCTCGGTGAGGCAGAAGATAAAGCTCAGAACAAGGATCGAGAACGCGGCGGAGGACCGCAAGTTGCGCGACTTGCAGTTCTCGCCGTCAAAAATACGCTCCGGCGGGACCCAGTACTATCACCTGGACGAGGGCGTAATGCCGGCCATGCCGAAGTTGGGGGAGCATGAATAGGATCATCCTGCTGCTCGCGGCCGCGGTCTCCCTGGCCGCCCCGCTCCTCCCCTCTCCCGCCAGGGCGCAGATGGACACGCCCCAGGACCAGCGGACCTTCAACTATGACCCGGGCGCGAAAGCCGTGGAAAATCTCCAGAAAGCCATGGCAGAGACCACGTACGAGGACGCCATCATCGTCAACCATCCCGTATACGGCAGCGTCGTCTACTCGAAGTACCGCTGGAAGAGCTGGGTCACCAGGGCGCTGTACCTCACGCTGGTGAACATAGCGCTGCTCGGGGTCATTCTTTCGCTGCCGAAGAACGAGGAATACAACATCATACTGGGCTACGTCCTGGGAGGGATAAGCACTACCATGGCGTTCTGGATATTCCTCTGCGCGGTACTGATCCTCGAGCTTAAATCCTCGGCGTGGCTGTACGTGCTGCCGGTCTCGCTGGTGATGGCCGCGGCCAGCTACCTGGCGCTCATGAAGGTCAAGAAATCGGACATCTCCCTGTCCGAGCTCAAGGAATCCTTCCAGAAGATGAGCAGGGCGTCCAAGGAGGACTCCAGACTCTCCTCCGTGAACGGCTCCCCTGGCGACTGGCCGAACGACGACTTCATAAGGTAACGCGTTAAAAGGAAAGAGCCGCCAAGCGGCTCTTTCCTTTTAACTCCGCCGAGCGCCGGGTCAGAACTGCGCCCAGACCCCGAAGCGATGGATATTCCCCAGGTCCCCGAAAGGCAGGAAGGCATAATCCACGCCCAGCCCCTGGACCTTGACCCCGAACCCCAGGCTCAGTCCCACGGCCGAACCCAGATTGGCCGTGTCGTAGCCGAACTTGTAGCCGCAGCGCAGGGCCAGCGCGTCGCGGAACCAGTACTCGGCGCCGAGCGAGGGATAGAACTTCTCGTCGTTCAGATACTCGTTTATCTCCACCGCGGCCCGCAGCCTGTCCGAGACGCGGTAGGCGCCGCCGGCGCGGATGCTGACCGGCAGCGGGTCCGACTCATCGACGAACTTCATCTTCGTGCCGAGGTTCTGCACCGCCAGCGAAAGGTCCATCTTCCCGGTGGCCCGGTAGATGGCGCCGGCGTCCAGAGCGAAAGCGGCCGCGGTCTTGTCGTCTATCGCCGAACGGATGAACTTCAGAGAGAACCCGCCGTCCATGTTCGGCAGCATTTCTGGCGAGAAGTCCTTCTTGGCGTAGGAGAGGGTCACGGCCATATCGCTGGCGTCGAAAGTCCCCAGCTCGGGCACCGAACCCGCCGTATCGGTAAGCCCCCGCTTCTCTATGCCGCCCACGGTCATGAAGGTGACCCCGAGGCCGAAGCGGTCGTCCTTCAGGTCGCCCGTGTAGGAAAGGTTCCCCATCTTGGCGTCCTGCAGGTAGGTACTGAAGTCGAGCGCGGCCTCCTGCTTATCGGACCTGGCCAGGCCGGCCGGATTTACGAAGACCGAGCCGGAATCGTCTGCCATCGCGCTGTACGCGCCGCCGAGGGCCACCGCCCGCGGGCTCATGGCCACCTTGAGGAAAGGCGCCGCCGTAGTGCCGGGGCCCGAAGCCGAGGCCAGAGCGGGGAACGCGGCCACCAGCAGCGTTAAAATGGATTTTCTCATATAGTTACCTCTCGAAAACTCTACTGAAAACCACGGCGTCGCCCGGGGCCGCGCACGGCGGCCCCGGAGGCCGTCACTTGATTATCGCCATCTTATGGGCCCTCGTGCCCAGCTTCTTGCCGTCCAGATAGGTCAGCATGAAATAGACACCGGAGGCGCACTTCTGGTTATTATCGTTCCTGCCGTCCCACTCCGAGTAGTAGATCTGGCCGCCGGCGCGCGTGCCTTCGTCTATCGTGCGCACCTTCTCTCCGGCCAGGTCATAGATGACGAACTTCAGGCCGCCCGACTTGCCGGCGGGCAGGTTGTACTTGATCACGGTGCCTTCCGTCGGATACGGGTTCGCTATGCCCGAACCGCCCACGTCGGAGCTGAGCGTGACGTTCTTGCTCTTCAGGTTGAACGGGTTAGGCAAGTTGACCACCTCGTACGCGGAGCTGTACGCGGCGGTGCCGGTCGGCGGGTTCGCGGTGAACACCGCGAACCGGCCGCTCTGCGACGTGCCAGCTGCGGACGGAACGTAGCGGCCGTTCACTACGGCGCTCATGCCGAAGCGCTTGCGGCCCAGCGGCGTGGTCACGCCGCCGATACCCTCCGTGGCGTTGGAGAGGCTGGCGACGTCCACGCTGAGCACTCCCAGCATCGGGTCGGTGGTGTAATTGCCGGGAACTTCCTTCCAGGAACCGGATGCGGCGTCGTACTGGTAGATGCGCAGGGCCTGCGAGGCTCCGGCGCCCTTCTCCTTGTCGTACTTCAGCGTCAGCGTGAACGGCTTGTTGGCCGAGGCGTTGGAGAGGTCCATATTATAGACCTCCGAGGCCATCAGCCCCTGTATAGCGTCGGAGATGGTCAGGCTGCCCTTGTCCGTTTTGACCGTGCGCACCGAAGGCAGCGCGCTGAAGAAGCCGCCTACCAGGTTGGAGTAGTCGGTGGTCTCGGTCGTGGTGGAGTAGGACAGGGCTCCGGGGTCCAGCTCGAGGCCGGAATATTCCTCGGTCTCCTTGTCCATCTGTATCTCTCCGCCGGCCAGCGACTCCTGTTGTATGTACTGCTCGGTCTTGGCGTTGCTGACCTGGTCGTAGACGAACTCCTTCTCCATCTTGCTGCCGCCGTCGCCGGCCGTGACCTTCACGGTATAGTACTGCTGGCTGCTGCTGACAGTGAACTGGCCCAGGTAGGTGCGGTTCGGCCCGGGGACGAGCGCCAGCGTTACCGCGCTGGACGGGTCGTACGACTGGCCCGGATTGTAGCTGCAACTAGGCGCCGTGATCAGCTGCTTGGGCGACTTTATCGTCACATCCACCTTGTTGACCGAATCGGCGGACCTGCGCACCTTTATGGTTATCTGCGGCGGTATGTCCTTCAGCGTGATATCGCTCATCGCGGTAGTGCCGTCCTCCGCGGTCACCTCCGTGACCTCGGGCAGCTTGCCCTCGTAGAACACGGACACCTTGTAGATGTGCCCCGGTACCGCGCCGGTGATCTCGAAGTTGCCGGACCCGTCGGTCTGCACCTCGGTCTTGGGCAGGTAGTCGGTGGGGTGGTCCACGTTATAAGTCTCGTCGTAGGAGACCACCCGCACTCCGGACTTCGTCAGCTGGGTCGGGAACTTGCTGAGGAAGATCCTGCCGGTTATCTTGGAGTCGGAAGGCAGCAGGTACATCGCGAAGGAGCGCGAGTCGTTCGCGGCCAGGCTGGTCTTCACCCCGGAGGTGACGTAGCCGTTGCGCGTCACCTCCATGCGGTAGATGCCCACCGGCAGGCTGGAGAAGGAGAACGCTCCGGAGGAGTCCGTCAGCGTGAACTTCTCCACGGTGCGGTGCTTCAGGTAGACGCGGGCGCCCTCCAGCGCCGCGCCGGTAGAGCTGCTCTTCACCACGCCGGAGATACCGGCCGTCACGACGTCCTGCACGTCGAAGTCGAACGCGTAGTCGGAGTTGCCCGGCAGGGATATCTCCTTGGCTACCGGCGGATAGTTCGGGTTGGCGAACACTGCCGTATAGCGGCCTGGAGGCATTCCCCAGACGCCGTAACTGAGTGGATGGCTCTCCAGGTAACTGTGCATCGCGGCCTTGTCGCGGCCCTGCAGGGCGGACCAGAACTGCGGGAAGTCGGTCCCGGAAGGCAGGCCGTTGGTGAAGCCGCGCAGGTCGCCTGCCGAGTCGTACAGCATCACGGCCGGGATCAGCGGGAACAGCTCGTTGAAGTTGTCGAAGAAGCGGTCCATGTCCGCGTCGGTGAACACCTTGGCGCCGTGCACCGTGCCGGAGATGCGCTCCTGGCCCACCGAGCCGAGTATGTTGACGGCTATGGGCTGGGCCGCCGTGCCGACGTTCGGATTGGTCTCCGACCGCTGCACCGCCACCCCCTTGACCCGGCCGATGAAGTTGCCGAACTGGGTGTAGCTTACAGGGGAGCCGCCGCCACCGCCGCCGTCGCCGGGGTTGTACCGGGAAGCCTCCATAAGGTAGAAGTCGTACTGCCCGGGGGCCATGTACTTGGTGCTCCAGCCGGTGCTGGTGCTGTACTCGAAGACGTTGTCGACGTCCTTCTCGAAGAACAGTTCCGTCACGGTCTTCTGGTTCATCTCGGTGCCGGAGGGCACTCCGACTATGACGTAATTCCAGCTGGAAGTGGAGATGTCCGGCAGGCCGAAGATCTGGGGCTGTACGGCCAGGCCGTCCTCCAGCTGCAGCTGGACCTCGGTGGTCTTGCCGGCCGTCACCGTGACCTCGGGAGAGCCGGACAGCGCCCACGTGAAGGAGGTCCCGTAGGACCGCAGCGTCAGATCGTAGATACCGGGCGCGATATTAGGGAACTCGAACTCGCCGTACTCGTCCAGGCCCTTGCCGTCGCTGACGTCCACGTTGACTCCGTTGATCTGGATGTCCGCGTAATAACTGGAGCCGGACGGCTTGAAGCTGGTCCCGTCCGGCATCTTCAGCATTCCGTGCAGGCCTCCGGACTTGACCACCTGCAGGTCCTGGCGCACCGTATCGGTGGAGGCCAGGTCGAAGGCCGAATCGAAGGAGCTCGCCTTGCCCCAGGCGGTGGAGAAGATGATGGGCCGGTAGGAAAAGCCCGTCGACAGCACTATCGAATACGTGGTGGTATTAGTAACGAGAGTGCCTGCCAGCGAGGCGAAGCCCATCTGCTGGTTGCCGCAGTTGCCGTTGTTGCACTCCTGCTGGGCCATTATCGTCAGCGGCGACGAAGTGGAGATGACCAGCGGGTTGTCCGCCGTGACGGTATATGTGGTGATGAAGGTCACCTGCCCCCACAGCCTGCCGGCGGAGTTGGAGTTCTGCGGCACGATGTTGAAGGCGATGTTGTTCGCGCTCTGGCACCTGCCCAGGTTGTCCAGCACCCAGACGCGGCCGGGCCGGCACGGGTTGCCGGCAGGCTGGGACGGCGCCGTCGCGCCCTGCGACGAAATGACCACGCGCACGTTGTCGTCCATCGTGCTGTAGTTGTTCCCCTCGTTGAGCGAGCGGCGGCCGCCGACGAAGTCGGCATCCAGCCGCGCGTTGCCGTCCGTGAGGGCGGTCACCACGAAGCTGCCGTCGGCCCTGGTGCGCACCTTGGCGTCCGAACGGATACCGAGGCTGCCGCCCCAGGCGCTGTAGCGGTAGGAGTCCGCGCCCTGCGAATATGTCTGCCAGTCGGGGTTCACGAAGATGGTGGCGTTCGGCATGGGCATGCCGTTGTACTTAAGCACGCCGGTAAGGGTGTAGGTGGCCAGGTTCAGCGAGAAGTCCCTCATCAGCGGGGCCGGCACGGTGCCGGGCGGTGGAGCCTCTATCGCCATGCCGCCGTAGCCGCTCTCGTAGCCGGCCTTGCCCACGTTCAGGCTGTAATTCTCGTTCCCGTTGGAGCAGGAACCGTCGAAGTTGATAACGCCGGTGCAGGTCACGTACGGGACATTGTAGAACGCATAGCGGCCGCCGGCGTCGGTAAGGGTCTCCTTGCTGAAGGCCGGGTTACAGGTGGAGTTCGGAGGAACTCCGGAGCAGACTATCCGCTCGAGCCTTACGCGGGCCCCGTCCAGCGGCGAGTAGTTGAGGTCGGTGACCAGGCCGGTAAGGGTAGGCGGCACCGTGGAACCGCCCACGTCGAACGAGCCGGTCAGCTGGGTGGCCGCGGACATGTCGGCGTCGTAGGAGGCCGTAGCGGGGAACGCGCCGGTCATGAAGATCTGCAGCACCTTGTTGCGAGACGGGATGCTGACGGCCATGCCGTAGACGCCGTCGGACGCAGGCGGCAGGTTGTATACCTGCATCGTGCCGGCCGTATCGGTGGCCCTGATCACGCCGTAACCGACACGCTCTCCGGTCTGGTTGATGAACACCTCGCCCATCACGTACTCGCCGGCCACCAGGCCGGAGAGGTTGAGGGTCATCCTGTGGACGGCGCCGGCCGTGGTGGTGGAACGCGGCGAGATATAGTACTGCTTGGTGGTGTCCGCGTTCAGGTCGACGAAGAAGTTGCCGCCCGGATCGGACAGCTGGTCTTTTATCGAAGGCACCATGTTGTGGCTGGAGACGGCGACGAAATAGCTCTTCCCGCCCGGCACGGACATCGTCACGGCTCCGGAGGAGTCGGTGACGCCCAGATGGATGCCGTTGGGGTCTATGCCGCCGGTCTGGCTGAAACCCATCGCCGCGACGCTGACTCCCGCCAGCGGGCCGCCAGCTGGGCCTTTATTGACGCGCACCGTCAGGCGCGGGTTGACCACGTTCAGGCTGAGCTGCGGGTACTTCAGGAAGCCCGCCCCGTCCATGGAGCCGCTGCCACCGTAGGCCGCCGCGGGCTGCGTCACGTTGACCGCGACGAACAGGCTGCCGAAGCGGTCCAGCGCGAGCGCGCCGGTCTCGTCGTCATTGTTGCCGCCGGTATTGAGCGTATTGGTCCAGATAAGGTCCCCGTCGGAGTTGTATTTCCGCAGGAAGACGTTCTCCCCCTGGTTGAGGTCGTAGCGGAACTCGCTGCCTGCCACGTAGACCCCGCCCAGGGAGTCCAGCGCCAGGCCGTATGCATCCTCCTCGTTCTGGTTGGCGGAGTTATAGGTACGCTCCCAGACCTGAGAGGCGAACACCACCCCGGTGGAGTACTTGGCCAGGTAGGCGTCCTGCCCGTCGGAGGGCATGGAGACGTCTCCGGCCAGGTAGATGCCGGGGCTGACATAGGTGTCCACGGCAACGGCATAGAACTCGTCCGCCGCGCCCTTGTCCACCTGTATGACCAGTCCCTGGGCGGCCAGCGCGGCCGCGCCGTAGGCCTTCATGATGGCGTTCGAGGCGTTGCCGGTGAATACGGTCCCGGCGGCGTACACCAGCGCGGAGGCGGGGTCATAGGCGACGGCGTTGAACCACTCGTTCCCGGAGGCATAGGTGGCCGTGCTGAGCAGAGCGCCATTGAACCCGAACTTGGCCACCACGGCGTCGAAAGTGGCATAACCTGGGGACACGGGGTTATTGTCCACCGTGCGCCCGGCGGCGTACAGGCCGGCGGGACCGGCCGCCAGCGAGAAGACCTCGTCGTTGGCGTGGTTGCCGGCCAGCAGGTCGTAGGTCTTAGCCCATTGCATGCGCCCGTCGGGGGCGTACTTGACCAGCAGCGCGTCCTTCT
>DAIENX010000103.1:0-4698 GCA_027340875.1 Elusimicrobiota bacterium | reverse complement strand
CTTCACGATGCGGTCGAAGGCGGTCATGTAATCCAAGCCGGACTCGATCATCAGCGCGCCCAGGTCCACGAAGGTCGGGAAGTTGCGGATGATGTCCTCCTGGCGCTTGCGGATGCGGCCGGCGTAGATGCCGGCGTCCGGTAGCACGAAGCCGAGCGGCGCGAAGATCAGCACGAACGGAGAGCCGCTCATCGCGTAGAACAGGGCCGGCATCACGGCGGCCACTATCAGCTTCTGGTGCAGCATCTTCAGCGGGTCCAGGTTGGGCGGGCTGCCGAGCAGCGTATAAGTCTCCTCCAGCTTCTTCTCGAAGCCCATGTTCTTGGCCAGGAAGAGGTCCAGTTTGTCCCAGATGTTCTTGCTGCCCTCCAGCTTGGAGAACGCCGAGATGTGCTTGCCCTCCATGTCGCTGATGTCGCCGATGGGCGAACGCGACTCCTCGCGCGGGGCGAAGAAGCGCTGCACCGCGGTGAAGGCGGCGAAGGAGCCTCCTACCGAGAGGATTATCAGGAAAATAGCGGTTATCTTGTCCGGGCTCATACTCTGATCTTGCCGAGGCTCGAGACCACCTTCATGCCTATGCTGATCCAGACGATGCAGAAGATCAGCACGGCGAAGCCTATCGGGCTGGCGTAGAACTTTATCATCACGTCGGGCTGGAACAGGAACATCACGCCCACCATGATCCACGGCATGATGCCCACCACGATGGACTGGATCTTCTGCTGCGCCGTCATCGCCTTCGTCTTCTCCTCGAGCTTCGACTCCTCGCGGATGTCGACCACGATACGCTCGAAGACCTTCGTCAGGTTACCGCCCATCTGGCGCTGCAGCACGATCGCGCGGATCATGTAGGAGAGCATCTTGGACTCCACGCGCTCCTCCATCACGCCCAAGGCCTTCTCGAACGTCATACCGAGCTGGTAGTTCTTGATGACGAGGCCGAACTCGTCGGAAATAGGCGGCAGCAGGTCCTTCGAGACCATCTCGAAGCCCTGCACTATGTCGAGGCCGGAACGCAGACAGTTGGCCAGCAGTATCAGACCGTCCATCAACTGGCCGTCGATCTTGCGGCCGCGGGCCTGTTTCATGGAGCTCAGCACGAAGGCCGGCGTGCGCAGGCCCATATAGAAGCCTAACGCGGTGAACAATATGAACATCAGGACGCTGCCGGTCAACATGCCCAGCAGCGCGAACAGAGCGGTGGGACCCAGCACCAGGTATTTCACGTTGATGCTGATGAACTGGCGGGAGAAAGCCTCTGTGAACGTGGAGACCTTTTCCCTGTAGCTGGCCATGACCTTATCGGTCTTCTCGTCGTTAAGCGCGAAATAGGCCTGCACGGCCAGGAAGATCAGGATTATCCCCAGTATCGAGAGCGCGGTACTGATGACCTTCTGCGACTGGGATTCCTGCGGCGGCGGGGCGTAGACGCGCGGCGGGCGGAACAGTATCCGGAAGGAGTCCTGGCAGAGCACGGCCGAAGCGGTGACGGCCTGCGCGTATTCCCGCTGGTTGGTGCTGGAGATGGCGTCCGCGATGGACTCCATCTCCTTCAGGACCAGCGCGAACTGCGCCATTATCGTGCGGCCGCGCCCCTGCATGGAATCGCCCATGTTCACAGTACGGGTCCTGGCGCGGTAAAGGCGGTCCATCGACATCTGGAAGCGGATGCGGATGTCGGCGTATTCCTTGATCAGCAGGCCTGGCTGGATGTTGGCGCCGCCCGCCTCCGGGGGGAACGTCTTGCGGGTCAATTCCAGGTACTCGTAGAGTATCGACACGGGGGTCTGCCAGATGCCCGCTTCGGTGATCTCGCCCTCCTCCGGGTCGCGCCAGACCTTACGGCCGGCCATCTCCGTCACCTCCGCGCCCAGCCATTTGGGCATGTCGTAGGTGAGCTTGGCGCCGCCGCACTGCATCGTGTACTTCAGGATGCTGGGGTCCTTCTCAGGAGCCAGGTAATAATAGAAAAGCTGCATCTTCATCGCGGCGCAGGAGACCTCGTCCATCTCGGTCTTCGTGAACACGCCGGCGCGCGCGTCCCCTGCGGCCAGGGCCGCCAGCGTAAGGATGATCGCAGCGAGCTTCTTCATAGCGTCGGCTTCCGCTCCTAGCGGCCTCCCCCTGCGCGCTGCCTCTTCTGCTCCTCGGTCCAGAAGATCTCCACCGGCATCGGGATGCCGTGGGTCTCGAAGTCCTTGTAGAACTTAGGCGGATCGCCGGTGGCGCTGAAATAGCCGACCACCTTGCCGTTCTCGTCCATGCCGGTCTGGTGGTAGCGGAAGATATCGTGTATCAGGATCTGGTTCTCCTCGCGGCCGGTGATCTCGGTGATCGCGGTGATCTTACGGGTGCCGTCGGAGAAGCGCGTCAGCTGCACGATCATGTGCACGGCGGACGCTATCATTTCGCGCAGCGCCCAGATGGGCAGGTCGGCGCCGGCCATCAGACACATGGCCTCCATACGGGTCAGCGCGTCGCGCGGAGTGTTGGCGTGGATGGTGGCCAGCGAGCCCTCGTGGCCCGTGTTCATGGCCTGTAACATGTCCAAAGCCTCGGAGGAGCGGACCTCGCCGACGACGATGCGGTCGGGGCGCATACGGAGGCAGTTCTTCACGAGGTCGCGGATGCTGACCTCGCCCTTGCCTTCGATGTTGGGCGGGCGGGACTCAAGGCGCACCCAGTGGTCCTGCTGCAGCCGAAGCTCGGCGGTGTCCTCCACGGTGACGATGCGCTCGTCCTCGGGGATGTAGCTCGACAACATGTTGAGGAAAGTGGTCTTACCGGTACCCGTACCGCCCGAGATGATAATGTCCTTGCGGAGCCTCACGCAGGCTTTCAGGAAGTCCACGGCGGTCGCGGAGATGCTGCCCTTCTTCACCAGCTCGGCGTCAGTGAACGGCTTGGCGGAGAAGCGCCGGATCGTCAGCGTCGGGCCGGAGACGGCCAGCGGCGGGATGATGCCGTTGACGCGCGAGCCGTCCTTCAGGCGGGCGTCCACCAGCGGCACCGATTCGTCGATACGGCGGCCCAGCGGGGCCACGATGCGCTTCATGACCTGCATGATCTGCTCGTCGTTACGGAACTTGTACTTGGTCAGGATCAGCTTGCCGGACTTCTCTATGTAGACCTTGTCGGCCGAGTTGACCATGATCTCGGTGACCGACGGGTCGCGCATCAGTTCCTCGAGCGGACCGAGGCCCATAATCTCGTCCAGCAGCTCGTTGATGAACTTCACGCGCTGCTCGCGGGTGAGCGGCGTGGCGGTCTCCTTCTGCAGCAGGCCGTTGATAATGCCGTCCACCTTCTTGCGGTTCTCCGCGTTCTGGGACGGCTCGTCGGAGATCTTGATGCGCTCGGTCTCCAGCGCGGACACGACGTTCCGGTGGATCTTCATCTTCAGGTCTTCCCAGAACGGAGGGACGTCCACCCTGGCCGCGGCGGGCGAGGCGGCCGCCTGCGCCTGAGGCGTCGGGGCGGCCTCCTTCTCGGTCTGGCGCCACAGCATGTCCGAGCCGTGGGAAAAATCAGAGGAGGCCACGTTGGAGACCCACTGTTTCTCTACGGGCTTAACCTCGGCCAGCCGCCCGAGCAGCACCCTAAGGATGCGTATCCACTGCGAGTTCGGCTGTTCTACTATCAGTACTTTGTTCTGGTTGGCGCAGGCGGGCAGCGCGTCCTCCCACGGCATGAAGGCCAGCACGTCCTTGCCCATCTGCTTGTAGAACTTCTCGACCTCCTTGGGCCCCAGCGCCCCGGGCATGTCGAAGAGGTTGGAGACCACCTCGAACTTGTTCATCGGGAAATGCAGCTCGTTGATCTCGCGGAAGATGCCCGCGGTCGCGTTCAGCGAAGAGACGTTGGAGTTGGAGACCCAGAAGATCAGGTCGGAGATGTCGAAAGCGAAGACCTGCATCGGGAAGTACGGGTCCACGTCTATGAAGATATCGAAGCTGTTGGCGAGCTTGGAAAGCACCGGGAGGATGATGTCGGGGGACATCTTGGCGACGTCGGCGCGGCGCTTGGCCAGCGGCAGCACGCCCACGCCCCACTGCGAGATCGGGATCTTGCCGCGCAGCAAGGCTCCCAGCGCGCCCACGGACTCGCGGCCTACCGCCCTGATGATCTCCGCCATCGACGGCGGGTTCAGGTCCAGCAGCTGGGCGTGCTCCGGCCGGCACATAGGGTCCAGCGGCAGGATCAGCACGTTGCGCTTCTGATAATTGGCCCACGCCATGGCCATGTTCATCACAAGTGAGGTCTTCCCCACCCCTTCCTTGGGGCCGGAGAAGGTCACCACCCTGGGCGCTAAATTCTGTTCATCCATAAGATGCCCGCCGAACCGCCTGACCGCGCCGGATCCCGGCTCCCGCCGGGAGGCACTTCCCTGCCTGGATCCCGGCTTTCGCCGGGATGACGTTCCGCGCCTGCGGCGCGACACGTCACTTTATGATATCGAACGTCACGAACAGGAACAGCGAGCTCTGCTCCTCCACGATGTCGGTGGAACTGAAGAGCGCCCCTATCAGCGGCAGGCTGCCGAGTATCGGCACGCGCTTCTTGGAAACGTTCCGGTTGCTGCGCTTCAGGCCGCCGATCACCAGCGTCTCGCCGCTCTTGAGCTCCACCTCGGTCTGTATCTGCCTCGTTATCATCGAAGGGATAGTGGTGCCGGAGACTACCACCGGCTTGGAG
>DAIENX010000089.1:0-3820 GCA_027340875.1 Elusimicrobiota bacterium | reverse complement strand
AACCGGGCCTTGGCGAACGCCTCGTTGATCCAGTAGGACGCGGCGCTGGCGATGAGCATCACCAGGCGCATCACGAAGATCCAGACGAGCAGCTGTATCTGGGTCGTGTGCGCGAGCGCGGTCGCGTCCGCCTCGGGCAGGCCGTTCTTCATGAACAGCGCCGGGGAGACCGCCAGCGAAATGAAGGTGATCAGCGCGACGCCCGTCACGCCGTAGGTCTCGAAGCCGTCGGCCGTCGGGCCCACGGAGTCGCCGGCGTTGTCGCCGGTGCAGTCGGCTATCACGCCCGGGTTGCGGGCGTCGTCTTCCTTGATCTTGAAGACGATCTTCATCAGGTCCGAGCCGATGTCGGCGATCTTCGTGAAGATGCCGCCGGCTATACGCAGCGCCGCCGCGCCAAGCGACTCGCCTATCGCGAAGCCGATGAAGCAGGGGCCGGCGTAGTCGCCCGGCACGAACAGCAGTATGAAGAGCATCATGACGAGCTCGACCGAGATCAGCAGCATGCCTATCGACATGCCGGCCTTCAGCGGTATCGCCATAGCCGGATAGGGCAGGCCCTCGAGGGCCGCGAACGCGGTGCGGGAGTTGGCGTAGGTGTTGATGCGGATGCCGAACCACGCCACCGCGTACGAGCCGAGTATGCCGACTATCGAGAAGAGGACCACTATCGATATCTTCATCGCGTCCATCTGGTGGCTGAAGTACCAGACCATGATGGCGGCGATGAAGGCCCAGAGGATCGCGAGGAACTTGCCCTGCGTGACCAGGTAGGTCTTGCAGGTCTCGTAGATCAGCTCGGAGATGTCCTTCATCGACTTGTGCACGGGAAGCTTCGAGATCTGCATCGACTGCACGATGCCGAACAGGACGCCCAGCACGCAGATCACGAGCCCGGCGAGCAGCAGGTTATGCCCGGTCAGGCCCAGGAACGACACGCTGGACAGGTCCGGGATGACCAGCTCTGCTTCGCTGGCGAAAGCGGGAGCGGAAGCTAACAACAGAGCCGCGGCGGCGGCGAGAGTTTTCAGTTTGCGCATTTTTCCCTCTGACTGGTTTAAGTTTAAAGGCCCGCCGTTTTTGGCGGCGGGCCTTGGATTGTTTTAGGCCGAGGCCTTCTGCTCCACGGCTACGGGTATCCCCGCGCCCATGGAGGACGACACGAACACGGACTGCATATAGACGCCCTTGGAGGCCGAAGGCTTCACCTTCAGGACCGCGTCTATCACGGCCTGCACGTTCTCGGCCAGCTTCTCCTCCGGGAAGGAGACCTTGCCGGCCACGGCATGAACGATGCCCTGCGGGTCGGCCTTGAACTCTATGCGGCCGGCCTTCAGCTCCTTGACGGTCCTGGCGATGTCGAAGGTCACGGTGCCGCTCTTAGGGTTGGGCATCAGGCCCTTGGGCCCCAGCGTCTTGCCGAGCTTGGCGGCGTCCTTCATCATGTCCGGCGTGACTACGAGTATGTCGAAGTCCATGAACCCGCCGAAGATCTTCTCGATCAGGTCGGTCCCGCCGCACACGTCGGCGCCGGCGGTCTGGGCTTCCTTTTCCTTCTCGCCCTTGGCGATGACGGCGATCTTCTTGGTCTTGCCGGTGCCGTGCGGCAGCGCCACGGTGGAGCGCACCTGCTGGTCGCTCTGCTTGACGTCGATGCCGAGCTTCAGGTGGACCTCCACGGTCTCGTCGAACTTGGCGTTGGCGTTCTTCTTGACGAGCGCCACGGCTTCCTTCACGTTGTACTGCTTGGAAAGGTCCAGACCTTTCTTTATGTTGGCTATTCTTTTACCCATTTTATCTCCTCGAGGTGCGAGCGCGGGGGCCTTGCGGTCCCCGCTCCCTCAATTTCTGCCGCTTCGCGGCAAATCTATTCTACTATGTCCACGCCCATGCTGCGGGCGGTGCCCTTCACCATCTCCATCGCCTGCTTGACGTCCTTGGTGTTAAGGTCGGGCAGCTTCTGCTTGGCCACTTCCTCGACCTGCTTGAGGTTCATCTTGCCCACTTTGTCCTTGTTGGGGGTGCCCGAACCCTTCGCGAGGCCGGCGGCCTTCTTGATCAGCGCGGACATGGGCGGCATCTTCGTGATGAACGTGAAGCTGCGGTCCTCGAACACGGTGATGACCACCGGTATCGGCACGCCCTGCTCGAGCTTGCGGGTCTTCTCGTTGAACTGCTTGCAGAAGTCCATGATGTTGACGCCGTGCTGGCCGAGCGCGGGGCCGACGGGCGGCGCGGGGTTGGCCGAGCCGGCCGGGATCTGGAGCTTAATGAAGGTCTTTACCGCTTTTGCTTTAGCCATAATAATAGATTTTAAGGATTATTATTCCTTAAAACTCTCCTTTCTACCTTTACGTCCTGGAAGCGCCGCGTAACCACGGGCATCCTGCAGCCGCCGAAGCTTGCGGCCTTAGACTTTTTCTACCTGCAGAAAATCCAGCTCCACCGGGGTGGGGCGGTCGAAAACGGTGACGGTGACGCGCAGCTTGGCCTTGGCCTCGTTGACGTCCTCCACCAGGCCCATGAAGTGCTTGAACGGCCCCTCGATGATGCGGACGTTCTCACCCTTCTCGAACTGCACGGCCGGCTTGGGCTTCTCGGCGCTGGTCGAGTTCTGGAGCTCCAGGATCTGCTGGACCTCCTCCTCGCCCATCGGCACGGGCTTGGGGTCCCCGAGGAACCCGCTGACGCCCTGCACGCCGCGTATGACCCAGTAGGTGTTGCTGTCCAGCTCCATATTGACGAGCACGTAGCCGGGGAAGAACTTGCGCTTGGAGACCTTCTTCTGGTTGTTCTTGACCTGCATGACGTCCTCGGTGGGGATGAGGACCTGCGCTATGCGGCCGGCGTTGTCCGGGGCCTCTATCTTCGCCTGGAGGGTCTTGAAGACGCGCTCCTCGAAGCCGGTGCGGGTATGTATGACGTACCAGGCTTTGTCTGCCATTAACGGCCTCCCAGTATGGATTTAAGCACCGCGGTAAGGCCGAAATCCACCACGCTGATGTAGATAGAGATCAGGATGACGACCACGCTGACGCCGATGGTGGAGCGCACCACGTCCTTACGCGGCAGCCAGGTGACCTTCCCGAGCTCTTCCCATACTTCCTTCAGAAATCCGGTATATTTTTCCATAAACGCGTCCAAGTCTCACAAGCCGCGGCGTAGCGGCTAAAATCTGGCGGGAGTGGAAGGAATCGAACCCTCAGTTGCGGTTTTGGAGACCGCTGGTTTACCATTAACCGACACTCCCGTCGGTATCAGGACTTCACTTCCTTGTGGGGAGTGCTCTTGCCGCACTTGCGGCAGAACTTGTTGAGTTCGAGCTTGTTCTCCTGCTTCTTGCCCCTGGCATAGTGATAGTTCTTGTCCTTGCAGACCGTGCAACCGAGGGTTATATGTATTCTGTCGCCCATATTCTTTAGCTCCGTAAAAAGATCGGCCTGCGGCGCCCGCTCTTCGCGGACGCCGCCGCCAGCGCGCTTATTCCATGATCTCGGTCACAACGCCCGATCCGACCGTGTGGCCGCCCTCGCGGATAGCGAAGCGCAGACCCTTCTCCATCGCTATCGGCGAGATCAGGTCAACCGTCATCTCCGCGTGGTCGCCGGGCATGATCATCTCTACGCCAGGCTTCAGCTCCACGCCGCCCGTCACGTCCGTCGTCCGGAAGTAGAACTGTGGCTTGTAGCCCTTGAAGAACGGCGTGTGGCGGCCGCCCTCTTCCTTCGTCAGGATGTAAACCTCGCCCTTGAACTTCTTGTGAGGCGTGCAGGACTTCGGCGCCGCCAGCACCTGGCCGCGCTCGATGCCGTCCTTGTCT
>DAIENX010000067.1:0-2753 GCA_027340875.1 Elusimicrobiota bacterium | reverse complement strand
CACCGTGGCCTCGCTCATCACACTGCGGTGTCGCTTGTGCTCCACTCAAACTCGGCGCTTATGCAAGCCTCGCTTTCGCGAAGGTTTTGCTAACCCGGCCCACCCTCGCGGCACCAAAAGAAGAAGGACAGCCTTGCGGCTGTCCTTCTTCTTTAATGCCTTCGGCGGCGGTCAGCTGGCGCAGGTTTTCCTGGCGTGCGGATCGGCTACCCTGGCCAACGTGGGATAGTCCAGTATCTTTATGGACTTGGTCTCGCGCTTTATCACGTTGCGCTTCTCCAGCTCCGCCAGCGTGCGCACCACGGTCTCCAGCGCGAGGCCGGTGATCTCGGCTATCTCGGTGCGCTTGATGCCGTAGATGGCCGGCTTGTCGGTATTGCGGCTCTTGAAAGAGACCGCATTGATGAGGGCCTTGGCCACCTTGGCCCTGGCCGGCTTGTAGGCGGTGTCCTTCAGCTTGAGCTGCAGGGAATGGAGCTCGTTGGCGACCTTGTGCAGGAAGAGCCGGTAGGTCCTCGGGTGCTCGTCCAGGAAGCGCTCCAGCGTCGCCTTGTCCATAAAGGAGAGTATAGTGTCGCCCATCGCGCGGCTGTTGCAGAAGTACTCGTTCTCAGCGAAGAGGGCTATGTGGCCGAAGGTTTCGCCGGGATGGCGGATCCAGGTTATCATCTGCTGGCCCTTCACGTCGGTGGAGAAGACCTTGGCGCGGCCCTTGCAGACGGCGTACACGCCCTGGGGCTGCTGGCATTCGCTGTAGATGGTCTCTCCCTCGGAGAATTTCCTCGCCACCTTGGTATGGTTCCAGGCCTTCTGGGCCTGCGGGTCCAGTTTGCTGTAGAAGCAGGCGGCCTTGAAGCGGCAGGCGCTGCAGTCAGGCGCCTGATCTCTTGTGAATTTCGTCATATCTCCCCCGGATAATACTTAATACTCAGGTCATTATATCTTATTTGCCGCCCCCCCGTCATTTGCTAAACTATAGTCAGGCGCTTTTACGGCGGGAAGGGCCCGCGCGCGCCCGGCGAGAATGTTCAAGGACCTCAAAGCCCTCGGCAAGGAATCACTGATCTACGGCCTGTCCACGGTAGCCGCCAGGCTGCTCAATTTCCTGCTGCTGCCTTTCTACACGCATTACCTGGCCCCGGCCGACTACGGCGTCTCGGCGGCGCTCTTTTCCTACATCGCCTTCTTCAACATCCTGTTCCAGCACGGCATGGACCAGGCCTACATGCGCCATTACGGCGAGCGCGACCGCTCGCTGGCGGCGGCCTTCTACGGCGTGGCCGTCGTCTCCGTTCTATTCGCCGCTCTGATGGGCGTCTTCCCGGGCCAGCTGGCGGAGGCCGGCGGCATAGGGGTCGCCAACGCCAGGCTGGTGCTCTACTCAGCGCTTATCCTGCTCTTCGACGCGCTGAGCGCCCCGCTGTTCGCCGACCTGCGCATGGCCCACCGCGCGCTGCGCTACGCCCTGCTCCGGCTCCTCACGGTGGCCGTCAACGTCGGGCTCAACCTGCTGCTGATAGTGCATCTCGGGCGCGGCGTCTCAGGCATCTTCGAGGCTAACGTGGTCTCTTCGGTGTTGGCGGCCCTGCTGGTCATGCTGCCGGAGCTGCCCCGGCTGAAACCGGCCTTCGACGCCGCCCTTTACCGTTCCATGCTCGCCTTCGCGCTGCCGCTGGTGCCGGCCGGCCTGGGCTCCATGGCCGTGCAGGTCATCGACCGGCCTATCATGCTGAAGCTGACGAACGAGGCCACCCTCGGCATCTACCAGGCGGCCTACCGCCTGGGCATCTTCATGATGCTGATAGTCAGCATGTTCGACCAGGCCTGGCGGCCGTTCTTCATAGAGCGGGCGTCGCGTCCGGAAGCCCCGGGCCTGTTCGCCCGCGTCCTTACCTTCTTCGCTATCGGCGCGTCCTGGGTGACGCTGGGCCTGTCCTTCTTCGTCGCAGACGTCGTCAAATATCCCGTCTTCGGACGTTCGCTTATCTTCAAGGCCTATTGGGGCGGGCTGGGCCTGGTGCCGGTGGTGCTGTGGGCATATGTCTTCAACGGCCTCTACATCAATTTCCTGGCCCCGGTGATAATCGCCAAGCGCACCGCCCGAGTGATGGGCGCAACGCTGCTCGGCGCCGCAGTGAACGTGGCCGCCAACCTCGTGCTGATCCCGCGCTTCGGCATGCTGGGCGCGGCCTGGGCCACCTTCGCCGCCTATTTCTGCATGGCACTCTTCATGTACCTGGCCGGCCGCGGCTTCTACCATGTGCCGTACGAGTGGGGCCGCTCGCTGGCCGCTATCGGAGCCGGCGTTGGACTCACATGTTGTATGCTGTTCTCCCCGTCCATCCCCGCCGGCGCCTGGCTGGGGATACGACTGGTCCTGTTCCTGGCGGTCTTCCCCCTCTTCTGCTGGAGCCTGCTGGACCCCGGCGAAAAGGAAGCCCTCCTGTCCGTCATCGGCAGGCGCGGCCCGTCCGTCCCGGAGGGAGCCGGGACCTAAGGCACTTCCGCCGGAGACTCGCGTCGTCTATAATCTAACTGCATGGTCCTGTCCCTGTACCTGATGAGCCACCTGCTGCAGCCGCTTCCCGCGAGCGCGCAGCCCGCCCTCCCGCAGCTGCCGCCCGCGGCCGAGGAAGCCCCCCGCGTCGCCGAGCCGTCGCCAGCCGCCGCGGCCGGCTGGACGGTGCTCTATTTCATGAACGGCAATAACGACCTCGAGAGCTCCGCGCTGATGGACATGAACCAGCTGGAAC
>DAIENX010000026.1:0-3878 GCA_027340875.1 Elusimicrobiota bacterium | reverse complement strand
CTATTTTATCAAATTGACGCCCCGCATGTGAGCCTCCCCGGGGGACGAAAACGAAAGCGGCGCCGGGTCTGCCCGGCGCCGCTTTCGACAATGGGATACGGCTTTTACTGGCCGTAGCGGTCCTTCGCGTATTTCCGCAGGTCTTCCGCCTCTTTGGCGCTGAGGCCCTTCACCCAGACATGCTCATCTTTGGCCAGCAGCTCGGCCACCTTGGCGCCCCACTTCTTTTCGGCCTCGGGCCCCTTCTCCCTGGCCGCTTCCACTACCGCGGGCAGGAACTTGGTATAGAAATGCTTGGAGACCTCGTACATGCCGTGCCAGTGCGTGTAGTCCGGCCCCATCATGCTGGCGCCGTGGCGCGCGCGCCGGCCCTCGTGATGCCAGAGCTCCCAGTACACCCACTGCACCTCGTGCTCGAACGGCGCCTTCGCGCTCAGGACGCCGTCGGCGGTCAGCCCGTCCATGATGGCCTTGGCCGGCCTGGCGAACTTCTCGTTGTAGAGGTCCACCAGGCTGTCGAACTGCTTGTAGAAGTTGCCGGTGAAGTCGGAGCTGTGGCAGTTGGCGCAGACGGCGGTCATGCTCTCCCGGCGCTGCTGCCAGGTGAGCACTTTGGCCACCTTCCGCGTGATCTTCTTCGCGACGAGGGCGTCGCCCTCCCGCACCTTCTCCACGGTCTCCACGCTGTCGCCTGGCTTGGGCAGCGCGCGCGGCTCAGGGTAATCCTCCTTGAAGCCGTCCTCGAACACCACCAGGTTCAGCTTGGCGCTGACCACGGGCCGCAGCGTCCAGCTGATGCGCTCGCCGACGTCATGGCTGTTGCCTTCCACCGCCCCGCCCTTCTTCATGTGGCCGGAGATATGGCAGGTGGCGCAGGTGGGAGCGGCGGAATAATCCTTGCCCAGCACCCACTCGTCCTTGTCGAGCGCCATCCTGTCGCGGTTGGCGTTGAACGCGATGCCGTGCTTGGATTCGTTGTAGATCTCTATCTGCGGGTGGTCGGGGCCCATGTGGCATTTACCGCAGTTCTCCGGAGAGCGGGCGGTCTTGGCCTCGAAGGAGTGCCTGGAATGGCACGCGTTGCAGGAGCCGCGCGAGCCGTCCGGGTTGATGCGGCCTATGCCGCTGTTGGGCCAGGTCTCCGGGTCTATCACCGGCCGGCCCTCCGGGCCCGCGCGCAGCACGGCGCCCTTCTCGTCCTTCTTGAACTTGACCAGCCCGCCGTGGCACTGCAGGCAGCCGTTGACGGCGTCGGCGTTGTTGCCAGGCATGCCGGCGGCCTTCTCGGCCAGCACGTTGTCGAGGCTGGCAAGGATCTCGCCGGCCAGCGCGTGGTGGCTGCGGGAGAACTCCCCGGCCTCGCGGCCGTGGCACTGCGCGCAGGTCTTCGGCGTGACTATGGCCGAGACGCGCTCGCCGTGATGCAGCCAAGAGCCCTCGTCCGAGGCCGAGGCCTTGTGGCAGGCCAGGCAGTCCACGCCGTTCTTGGCGTGCCTGGAGCGCTCCCACTCCATCACCAGCGCGGCGGACTGCACCTTGTGGCAGCCGACGCAGACGGAGCCGCCGGCCGCGCGGGCAGGCCGCGCGGATACAGCGGCAAGAAGGCAGAGAGCCGCGGCCGCGAATAATATATGTTTCCTCATTGTCCCCCCCTTATTTCCCTATCGCGTGGATGAAGAACACGTCGAACATCGGGTTGCCCCCGATGGTAGAGGCGCGCGCCCGCCAGTCCTTCAGGAACCACCAGTAAGCGCCGGCGTCCCAGCCGCCGGCCTTCGGCAGGCGGAGGTTCTTCGGCGCGTATTCCAGCATAGCGCCGAAGGCGCCGAAGCGCGCGTCGGCGCCGCCGGAAAGTCCGTGCAGCCGGTTGAAGCCGTACGTCAGGCCCGTCTTGAGCTGTCCCCCGTCCCATTTTACGACAGTTTTGGACGCGGCGGCGAAAGGCGACGGCGCGGCCGTGTGGTCCGAGAACCAGTGCCCGTCCTTCCTGGCCAGGTCCCAGACGCCCACCGACAGGCCGGGCCTGTAACCCTCCTCGGCCAGCGGCTGGTACTGCAGGTTGAGCCAGGTGTCCGAGGGCCCGTGCTCCGGCGTCACCACGAACACGCCGGCCTCAACGCTCTTGTACAGGCCGATGTCCAGCCTGTTCAGGCGGCGCCAGTCCTTCGTGCTCTCCTTCTCGTAGAGGGCGAACTGCCAGACGCTCCACTTGCCCTCCTGCAGCGCCTCGGCGAACGGCACGGCCATGAAGCGCGCCGCCCCCGCCGGGACCGCCAGGCAGACCGCGGCCAGCGCGGCCAGGAAGGCCGAACGCGCCGCGGCGGACATCGAATTATTTTTTCTTATCGAATACATTCCTCACCTCTCTCGACAGTAATTTCCGGCTTTTCCGGCCGGACCTGAACAGCCCGCGCATGTTGCCGGGGTCCGTTATCATCGTGCGTCCGAGCTCGCGGAGTATGCCGGCCTTAGCCTTGGACCAGGCGCCGTGCAGCGGGCAGGAGCCGCCGCAGCCGCACTCGCGGAAGCCCAGCACGCAGCCGTAGAGCGGGGAGTTCCCCCTGTCCTCGACCGCGTCCACCACGTCCAGCAGGGAGATCTTCGCCGGCGGCTTGCGGAAAGAGAAGCCGCCTCCACGGCCCGCCGACGACTTCAGGATGCCACCGCCCGCCAGCGCGCGCAGCAGCTTGGCCGTGTAGGCGGCCGGGATGCCGGTCTTCGCGCTCACCTCGCGGGCCCCCGCTGGGGCGCCGGCCTTTCTGGCCGCCATCCAGGAAAGGGCCCTGACGGCGTATTCCGAAGTTCTTGAGTAGATCACGCTCCCCCCCGATTAAATAGGATAAGCATATCCTATTATATCGCGCGGAAAATGTCAACGGTATTTTGCGCCGTCAGGCGGCGTCGGGCTTCTTTATCCTGGAAAGCAGCTTTTGGAAGCGGGCGTTGGAGCCCTCGATGTAGCGGTCCGGAGGGATCAGCGGCTCGGCCAGGCCGGCGGCGGTCTCCGGAGAGATAGCTCCGCCGCGGACCACCTGCGCGCCCGCCTCCCGCAGCAGGCCGCGGTAGCGCTCGAAAGCGTCCTTGAGCAGGAACGGCGCCACGGCCATCACCGGGCCGGCGTCGCGGTAGATCTCGAAGGCCAGTCCCGTGTCCAGGTTCCTGGCCACCCTGCGGAAGAGCAGCTTCAGCACGTCGAAGTGCCGCTGCTCCGGGAAGCCGCAGCTGCTGATCACCCCGAGCCTGGGGTTGCGCGGCAGCCGGGTGCGGTGAAAGCATTCCCCGGCATCATCCCTGAAGATCTTCGGGTCCACCAGCGGCGTCAGCCGGTCCATGAAGACCTTGGTCATCCCGCTGACGTTGTCGATGTAAAGCGGCGTGGCGAACACGACCAGGTCGGAAGAAGCGACCTTCCGCAGCTGCCCGGTCATATCGTCCTTCAGGACGCAGACGCCTGGTTCCTTCTCCCAGCAGTGGAAGCAGCCCAGGCAGTGGCCGATCTTCAGTCCGGCCAGATGGACCGTCTCCACCTCCGCGCCGGCCGAGCGCGCGCCCTCGGCGAACTCGGCGGCCACCTTCAGGGTGTTGCTCCGCTCGCCCTTGGGGCTGCCGTTGAAGACGGTTATCCTCATGGGCGTGCGCCTTCGTCAGGGGCGGGTGAGCTTCTTGTACTTTATGCGGTGCGGGGTCTCGGCCGCGGCGCCCAGGCGCTTGCGGCGGTCCTCCTCGTACTCGCTGAAGTTGCCCTCGAACCAGGCTATCTTGCTGTCGCCCTCGAAGGCCATGATGTGCGTGGCCACGCGGTCCAGGAACCAGCGGTCGTGGCTGATGATGACGGCGCAGCCGCCGAAGTTCTCGAGCGCCTCCTCGAGCGCGCGCAT
>DAIENX010000016.1:0-46103 GCA_027340875.1 Elusimicrobiota bacterium | reverse complement strand
TTTCCGGGGCGGCAGCGCCCGGATTACTTGCTATAATCTCCTCGTGCTGAACGACCCCGGCAAAAGATCCGCGGCCGCGGCGGGCATCCTGCTCGCGGCGCTGCTGGCCTTCGGCCTGACCCTGCGGGTGGGCTTCCTGTGGGACGACCACCGCATGATAGAGGGTAACCCGCATATCTCAATGAGCGCCGCCAACCTGGCCCGCGCTTTCAGGGGCGACCCCTTCGATCAGGGGCTCAACTATTACAGGCCGCTGCAGACCGTCAGCAACATGGCCGATTTCTCGCTGTGGGGGCTGAGGCCGTTCGGCTATCACCTGACCAATTTCGCCTTCCACGCCGCGGCGGCCGTGCTGTTCTTCTTCCTGGCGCTACAGCTGGGCTTCGGCAGGGGCGCCTCCCTCTGGGCGGCTGTACTGCTGGCGGCGCACCCCGCGGCCGTGGAGCAGATGCTCGTCATAGCCGGGCGCGCGGAGCTGGCCTCGGGGGCCTGCATGGCCGCCTCGCTGCCGCTGTTCCTGCGCGGCCGCGCCGCCTGGTCCTTCCTGCTTTTCCTGGCCGCCTGCGGCTTCAAGGAGAACGGCGTGATAACCCCCGCGCTGGCCGCCCTCTGCCTGTGGTACCTGCGCCGGCCGCGCGCCGAGTACCGCAAGCTGATCCCTTTCCTGGCCTTCGTCCCGGTCTACCTGCTGCTGCGCCACGAAGCGCTCGGCATGGGCCTGTTCTCGCGCGGCGCCGGCCCGGTGGCGGCGGGACTGTTCCTGAAGGTGCCCCAGGCGCTGCTGGTCTACCTGAAGGAGGCGGCGCTGCCTTTCGACATGCACTCTCACCGCATGCAGCCGCAGCTGGCCGCGCTCAACTGGACGGCCCTGCCGGCGCTGGCCGCCGCCGCGCTGCTGATCCTGAAGAAGGGAAGCCGCGCCTCCGTTCTGTGCGCCGGCTGGTACCTGCTGAACCTGGCCCCGAAGTTCCCGCTGCTGGCCGCCAACGACCTGATGCTGGACCACTGGGTCTACCTGTCCAACGCCGGGCTGTTCCTCTGGGCCTCGGACAAGCTGGCGCAAAAAGCTGCCGGCCGGCGCGCCCTGGCCGCGGCCGCCGCGGTCTTCGCGCTGGCCTCCGCGCTCAATATCCCGAAGCGCGGCACCGACCTGAAGATCTACGAGAACGCGGCGCTGACCTCCACTTCGAAGCCGATGCTCTACAACCTGGCGCGCGAGTATTACCTGAGGGGGCGCTTCCAGAAGAGCAGGCTGCTGCTGGAGCGCATAGCCGCCGAGGCGCCGGGCGAGCCGTCCTACCTGGGCGGGCTGGCGCTGGCGCGCTGGAAGGACGGCGACGAGGCGGGAGCGCTGAAGGCGCTGGACGCGGAGCTGGCGCTTAAGCCCGGTGACGAAGAGGCCCTGTTCAACCGCTACTCGGTGCTGCGCGGCTCCGGCCGGGACAAGGAAGCGGCCGCGGCCCTGATGGACCTGCTCCGCCTGCATCCCGGCTACGCGCCGGCGCTGCTGGTGCTGGCCCGCTCGGAGGCGGCGATGGGCCGCGCGGAAGAGGCCGAGGGGCTTTACCGGCGCGTCCTGGCGGACGACCCGGCCGACACCGAGGCCCTCAACGACTACGGCGTACTGCTGGCGGGCCGCGGGGACCTCGACGGGGCGGAAAAGCTTTTCAGGAAAGCCCTCGGCATAGACCCCGGCCTGCGGAGCGCGGCGGACAACCTGGCCAGGACGGAGGAAATAAAAAAAGGCCGGTCGCGCTGACCGGCCTGCCGCGGGGCTCGCCCTGCCTATTTTTTCAGCCCCGCCTGGAAAGCCCGCACCTCGCCCAGTATTATCAGCTCCCTGTCCCCGAAAGCCTTCAGCGCCTCTTTATATTCCGGCTTGTTCATCTGCCTGACCAGCGCGGCGTAGACCGAGGCCGCCTCGGACGCCCTGGCCGCGCGCGCGCGCAGCGAGGCCTCCAGCGACCTGGAAGCCTCTATGCGGCGCTGGCGGAAGCCGGTGCCCTCCCGGAAGATGCGCCCGAGCTCCTTGAGGCGCTCCCGTTTCTCGTCGGCAAGACCGCCGTAGAAGGCGGCCGCCGCGGGGAAGGCCTCCCCGTCCGTAACGCAGGCCGAGATGTCCTCCATCTCGCCGCAGATAGCCGACCGCACCAGTTCTTTGAAAGTCATATGCCGTCCGCCACGCTGACCTTGACCACCACTTTCGCCACGGGCCCCGGAGCTCCGTCGGCCAGCCGCGGGGCGTGGGCGTCCTCGGGGTAGAGCACCGCCAGTTCGCCGGGACCCAGCCTGACCGGAGTCCAGCCGCGCGCCCGGCCGAAGCAGACGTCCTTCTCGGCGTCGTACGGCTCGGACACCTCCACGGCGGAAAGCGGCGCCCAGCCTATCACTTCCGAGCCGGAGAGGACGTACTGCACGTCTATGAAATCGCGGTGCGCCTCGAAGCGCGGCTCGGCGCCCTGACCGGCGGTAGCATAGCGCTGCACCAGCGCGTACACCCTGTCGCCTTCGATAGGGTACCGGCCGTCCCCCAGCCCCGCCAGGTCCGGCCGCCGCAGGAAGGCGAAGGCCTTCGAGAGCCCGGCGGCCCCCGGAGACTGCCTGTCGGCGTGCTTCAGGTGCGCGACTATCATACGGCCTACTTGCCCAGCTCCTCCGAGATGACAGGGGCGAAAATCACCTTGTCGTGGCCTTCCTTCAAAGTCTTCAGGTACACCTGATAATCGAAGATATAGGCGAAATGCCAGCTTTTCAGGCTTTTGAGGAAGAACAGGTCGCGCAGCGCCTTTTCCTGCAGGGAATGGTCCTGCTGCGCAGCGGCCTTTACCCTTTTGACGAGGTCCTCGGTGAAGCCGTCCTCGCGAATATTTGCGTCAGCGGCCTTTATCTCGTTGGAGAAATAGTCGTTGCCGGCCCAGAGGTTGACCCAGTAGCCGACGTTGGCGGGCTTGGAGACGAAGCTCTGCAGGTGGCCGATGCCCACCTCGTGGTCGGTGAAGATCTTCATCCACCAGGTGGACGGTACCAGCGGCGAGCCCAGCGTGATCAGCTTGTCTATGCGCACCTGCGGGTCGGAGACGGCCATGCGGTTCAGCGCGGTATGGGCGAGCATCGTCCCCCAGCTGTGGGCCACCAGGTAGACGGGGCGGCCCTCCGAGCTGGCCTTGGCGAAGGTGCTCCTGATCTCGGCCTCCACCAGCGGCAGTGCCTGTTCGCTCTCGTCGGGATCGCGGGACCAGCGCACCGGGACTATCTCGTACTTGTCCGCAGGCAGCACATCCGCCAGCCGGGAATCCAGGTAGTTGTCGGGGTACCTGCCGGCCTGCGCCGCGGCGGCGTCCTTGTAGTACTCCGCCATCTCCAGGTCCTGTCCGACGCTGGAGATGCGGGACTGGAACTCGGACTCGTCCAGCCTGGCCCCGGGCTTGAAGAAATGGAGCAGCTTCTTCAGGTAGGATAGCTCGAGCTTGCCGAAGCCGAGCTCCGTGAAGTCTATGCCGACGATGGATATGACCACCGGCCTGCCGGCGGCTTTCGGCTCCGGCAGGGTCGGCGCGGAGAGCGCGGGAACGGAGGCCGCGCAAGGCGCGGCCGTATCGAAACAGGAGGAAGGCTGGGGAGCCGAAAAGGCGGGAGAGGCCGCCAACAGCACCGCGGTCAGCAATGATGTCATACCAGCGTATTATATATTTTTATTGACGGATATCAACGAGGCGCGCAGGCGCACGCTCTCCAGACGTTCCAGGTCGCCGATATCGCTCCAGAACGGCGACTCGTCCAGGAAGCCGTTTATCCTCTCTCCGGCAGCGGCCATCCGCAGGTAGACCGAGGCGATGGAGAAGACGCCCTCCTCCGTCATCCTGCCGAAGATCTCCGGGGAGAGCGCCTGGATGCCGCTGAAGGCCAGCGGACGGAGGCCGGCGGCGCCGGTCTCCCCCTCCCGGCCCTTCAGGGCCAGGCCGCCGTCGAACAGCAGCCGGCGCTTCGAGGGCCTGTCCCGCACGGCCAGCGTGGCCAGAGCGCCGGAGGCGGCGTGCGCCGCCAGCAGCGCCTTCAGGTCCAGCTCGCTCCAGACGTCCGCGTTGCAGGCCAGGAAGGGCCCGCCGCCCGAAAGGAACGCGACGGCCTTCTTCAGCCCGCCGCCGGTCTCCAGCGGGAACTCCTCCTCGCGGGAAAGCGTTACCCTGAGGCCGCGCGAGCCGCCGGCCGCGAGGAACTCCGCGATCTTCTCGTGGAAATGATGCGTGTTGATCACTGCCTCGGTGATCCCGGCTTCGGCCAGCCGCCCTAGCACATGCCAGAGCATGGGGCGGCCGTTCACGTCGACGAGGGCTTTGGGGAGGGTGTCGGTGAGCGGGCGCAGCCTGGTGCCCAGGCCGGCCGCGAAGACCATCGCCTTCATTTCGCCGGCCCCAGCTCGCGGTGGGTCAGTTCCACCCGCGCGCCGTACTTCTTCCTCAGGTGGGCGGCCAGCGCCTCGGCGCAGTAGACCGAGCGGTGCTGCCCGCCGGTGCAGCCGAAGGCCACGGACAGGGAGGTGAAGTTGCGGGTGAGGTAGTTCTCCACGCTCTGGCCGGTTATAGCGAAGACGCCCTGCAGGAAGCGTTCCACTTCCTGCTCCCCTTTGAGGAAATCGGACACCGGCTTGTCCCTGCCGGTCAGCTGGGCGTACCGCTCGTAGCGGCCTGGGTTCGGGAGCGCGCGGCAGTCGAACACGAAGCCGCCGCCGTGGCCGCGGTCGTCGAGCGGCACGCCGTTCTTGAACGAGAAGCTCATCACGCGCACGGTCAGGCCCAGCCTGGACTTGCCGAACTGGCGCAGGTAGGAGGAGGCGGCTATGCGCTTGAAGCAGGCCGTCAGCTCCGGCAGCTTCACCGGCAGCTCGGCGTTGCGCAGCAGCCACTCTATGTTGCGCACCGCGTAAGGCACGCTGGCGAGGAAATGGGTCTTCCGCTCGTAGAAGCCGCGCAGACCGTAGGCGCCCATGGCCTGCATGATGCGCACATAGACGAAAGCGTAATAGTAGCGCATGAACCCGTCGGCGCTCTGTCCCGAGGACTTCAGGTAGGCCCGGCACAGCGCGTCCCTCTCCTCCGGCTGCAGGTCGGCCTTGGCGTCGTAGAGCAGCGAGGCCAGGTCGTACTGCGCGGCGCCGCGGCGGCCGCCCTGGTAGTCGATGAACCAGGGCTCTCCGCCCCTCAGCATGATGTTGCGGGACTGGAAGTCGCGGTAGAGGAAATGATCCGACGGGGCCTCGAGCAGCAGGTCGGCGAAGCGGGAGAAATCGGCCTCGAGCCTGTCCTCGTTGAACGGGATCTTCGCCAGCTTCAGGAAATAGTACTTGAAGTAGTTCAGGTCCCACATCACCGACTGCCGGTCGAAGGCGGCGCGCGGGTAGCAGTGCTTGAGGTCCATGCCGGCCTTCACCTGCGCCTGGAACTTCGGCAGCCAGTCCAGGACCTTCAGGTAGGCGGCCATGACCTGCTGCGGCAGTTCCGGACCCTTGCGCTCGGCGGTCAGATACTCGAACAGGGTGGTGGAGCCGAGGTCCTCCTCCAGGTACACGCCCTGGGCCTGGTCCTCGGCGTAGATCTCCGGCACCGGCAGGCCGGCGGCGCGGAACTGGCCGGAGAAAGAGAGGAAGGCGCGGTTCTCCGCCTTGTCCGGACCGAACACGCCCACGGCGGTCCTTTTTCCGTCGCCGAGGCGGAAAAGCCGGCGCGCCGAGGCGTCGGCCCTGAGCGGCTCGAACGTCTCGGGCTCTAACCCGAAGGTCTTCCTGTAAAGCGCCCGGAGCGCCGGCTCCTGCGGCGACTTCAGCGAGCCCTGCTCCGGCGCGTCGTTCTTCATCGGCATACAAGGATTATACTACACTGCGGAAAAAGAAGGGCCCCGGTCTCCCGGGGCCCTTCCTGGCACGGCCGCGCTCGGGCTCACCGCATCAGCGGCCTGAACGAGGAGACGGCCGTCTCGAACGACTTCAGATTGGCCCGCGCCAGGTCCATCGGGGCGTAGTAGTTCAGGACGAAAAAGCCGTTCTTCACCGGCACCACGTAGAACTTCTCGTAGATATGTATCTTCTTCGGGTGCAGCGCGTTCTCCGGCTTGTACTCGTAGGTCTTGCGCTCGAAGACCTTGGCGTAGTAGTTGCCGGCCTTGCCCGCCTTGACCTTGCCGTAGACCTTGCCGTCCAGGTTGACGCCGATGGCCGGCGCGGCATGCAGCTTTATGAACTTCTCGGCGGTGGGCTGCACCGGGTTGCCCGGGGCGTAATAGTGAACGCCCAGCCTGACGCCCAGCTCTCCGGAATACGGGCCGAAGAAGTCCGTGCCGAAAACCTTCTTCTCCGAGTCGGAAAGGCCGAGCCCTTCCTCTTTCTTCACCCAGCCGTCCGGCACCTTGAACGTGAAGTACTTCCCCTCGGTATATGTCTGTCCCGCCGGGGCCACGGCCAGGGCCGGGCACGCCGCGAGCAGCAGCGAAACGTACAATAGATGCTTTCTCATGGCCTGAACCTTCCTCAATAGAAGCTATCTCGGAGTTTTACAGCGCAGGCACGGACAGTCCGAGCCCCGAGCTGCCGTACTTCTTACGGAAGGCCAGCGCCTCTGCCTCGTTGTCCACGCTCTCGCGGTACATCATCGTGTACCACTTGAAGCGGGTGTTCATCAGCTTGGTATAGTCCGAGAAGTCTTTGAACTCCTGCGGCGTCATCTCTCCGGGCCTGACGCGGGCCTTCTCCTGCAGCAGCTTCAGTTCGGAAGCGTAGAACTGGGCGCTCTTGAATTCGCGCGCCGCGCCGCCCTCCATGCTGTCGATGCGCGGATACAGCGGGGCCTTGAGCGTGTCGAGGGCCGCCATGCCGCCCTGCATGAACTTCTCGGCGTTGTCGGAGTGCATCTCGTGGAAGTTCCGGAAGCAGCCGGCGCCGCCGTGCTTGGAGCAGTACTCTATCATGTGCTCGGCGGACCATTTGTTGGAGAGGTTCTCCTTGGCGCGTGTATACGGATCGGTACTGTTGCCGTTGGAGAACTTCACGTAGTCTATGCCGGCCGCTATCGCGCGGGCGGTCTGGTTCTGGTGCTCGGCCTCGTGCACGAACGTGGGGGAGATGTAGAGCGCGAGGTCGCGCATTCCGGCCTTATCCTTCATCAGCTGCTCCACGGTCATGCCGCGCTTGGCCGCGAACTCCTCGGCCACCTCGCTGTTCACCACGATGTTCCGTTCGGAAGGGTTCCAGTACCCGAACACGCCCTCCTCGCGCTTGAAGCCGAAGTTCAGCTTGTTGCTGCCGGCCGGGACGTATTTAGGGTCCTTGTAGAAAGCCACGGTCCTCTTGCCCGCCTCCGTCTCGTTCATCACGTCGACCAGGTAGCCGGTGGGGTTGCCTTTCTTATCAACGCTGATCATCGCCGCCGCGAGGGCCTTTTCCTGGTCGGCCGTCATTTCTACCGGGGCTATCGGCTTCACGCCGCCGGTACCGGCCGCGGTCTTGCCGCCCGCCCCTTCGGTAAAGGCGCCCGGCCGCGCGGCCGAGGAATTGTCGAAGGTCCGCGCCAGGTATTCCCCGTGATTGTCCGGGCTCAGCGCGGCCAGCCTGTCGCTGGCCGTATTGAGGTCCTTGCCCTTCTTGTCGGCGGTGGTAGGGGCGATCGGCTTGCCTGCGCTCTCCTTGACGGTCTTGGACAGCGCGTCCAGTTTGGCCCTGTAGGGAGCGTCGGTACCGAAGATCAGGTCCTCCTTCAGCACCTTGACCAGGTCGTCCATCTTGAGCTTTGAGGCCGCGGCGGGGTCCGCAGAGATGGCCACCAGCTTGTCCGTCTCCTTCCTGGCCCAGTCGGACAACTTCGAATAACGTTCGAGTATGTTCTGGCCGTTCCAGGCGTCCTTGTTCATGCTGTAGTCCGGAGAGGCGAGCGAACCGGTGCGGATAGACCCCAGCGCGTCCCAGGTGCGCACGGTGCTTTCGGTTTCCTCCAGGCGGTCGGAAGCGTACTTGCCTACCCAGTCGAAAGCGGTCTCCGGCTTGGGCCCAAGGCCCATGTCGCAGAGGGTGCAGTTCGGCTTCTCCATCACGCGGGCGAGGGCCGTGGCTCCCTGGTACCGCTCCTGCTTCACCACTATGCGCTTGAGGTCTATCAGCGCGTTGTTGCGGGCTATCAATATACCGGCGGCCTCCGAATCCACGTGCGAATATCTGGTTATCAGCGGAGGCTCCCCGTCGTTCAGGGCCTTGATGCAGTTGTCGGCCGTCTCCGGAGAGAGCTGCTTCTTGTCCGGATCTATGTTATCGGCGCATTTCGTTATAGTGGCCTCGTCGGCGGCGGAAAGGGCGAACGAGGGAGCAGCGGCCAGCGCCGCGAGAACCGCCGAAAGTAGTAGTCTGGTCATAATCGTATCCTTAAGGTGCCGCGTACACGTTCCCTTTAAAGTGTAATAAGCGGGTTGATTTTTGTCAAGGGCCCACCGACCCCCCGGGCCTCTCCGCCGCCGGTCTGGTCGCCAGCGCGCGCAGGGCAGAGCCCATAAGGCCGAAGAACCTGTCCTCGTCCAGGTTATGCGCCGGGTCGTTCCAGGAGGAGGAAAGGCAAAGCCATTCGCCTCCCTTGTCCCTCAGCAGCCAGGTCATGGAGAGCACACCTGGCTCGGAGCCGCCCTTGTAGCCGGCGTAGACGAAGCCTTCGGAGGCTTCTTTCAGGCCGGGGTTGACCGCCAGTATGCCGAGCGCTTCCCCGCCGCGCTCCGCGAACCAGCCCATCAGGCGGCAGAGGTCGGCCGGGGAAGCGAACCATTCTATCTTGTCTATGCCGAAAGGGGACTGGTTCAGCCGCTCGGCCCTGGGAAGCTCCTGGGACATAGACCGCAGGTAGGCGTATTTGTCGCCCTTGGAAAGGTTCATGTACTTCAGCGCGGCCGCGGTGTCGGACTTGAGCCTGAACATCTCGGAGGTCTTCAGGAAGGGACGCAGCCTCTCCGGGGCCGAATGCCCGAGGGCCGGCAGGCTCCTCTCTATGGTCTCCCGCCCCACCTCCGAGATCAGCGCGTCGGAGGCGGTGTTGTCGCTCTCCGAGATCATCATAGTCGCCAGCGTGTGCACGGTAAGCGGCGAGCCTGCCGGCCATTCCTGCAGGCGGCCCGTGGGCAGGGACCTGTCCACGCCCCTGAGCTTTACCACCCTTTCCCAGGGCAGCCCCGCCTTTACCGCGGCCGCCAGCACGTAGAGTTTGAACGCCGAGCCCACGGCGGACTCCTCGTCCGGAGACAGGGATTCCAGCGTCTCAGGAGCCTTCCCCAGGCGCTCGACCAGCAGCCCCTTGCGCCCAGGCAGGGCCGAAAGCTCCTTCCCGACGTCGGCCAGTTTCGCGTCCAGCCGGTAGGGATTGCCGAAGAAGAGGCCGCTTATCCTGCCGCTCTGCGGGTCCACCGAGACCGCGGCCGGTATGCGCCAGCCCTGCTCCGTATCGAAAAAATAATGCCCGGAATACGGCCCGGAGCTGGACAGCACCACGGTCTTCACCGGTCCCTGCCCGGCGTAGAGATCGTGGAACAGCGCGTTCAGCCTGTCCAGCGAGATATGCCTGAAGAACTCGGCCGTGAACAGCTCCTCCGCCCCGGCGGGACTGTCCGCCACCAACACGGCGGCCTTTTCCGCCGCCCGCCCGGGGTCGGCGGATCCGGCGGAGGCGGCCGATGGCGCGGCCAACAGGGACAGGAACAGCAGGAATATCGTCATTCTAAAATTATACAATTAGACCCGGCCCGCGGCGCCGCTTGAGGCGCCCCCGCCCGGAGGACGGATGGAACAGCTTATTCTCAGGGACATCAAGGAAGGCATCGGCGTTATGACGCTCAATAACCCGGCGAGGCGCAACGCGCTGAGCCTGGAGCTGTGCAAGCAGCTGACCGCCGCCCTGGAGGATTTCAGGAAGAAGAAGGTGAACGTGATCATCCTGCGGGCCGAGCCCGGGGCCCGGGTCTGGTCCGCCGGCCACGACATCACGCAGCTGCCGAAGGTGCACCACGACCCGCTGGCCTACGACAGCCCGATGGAAACGGCCTTCCGCGCGATACAGGCCTTCCCCGGCCCGGTCATAGCCATGATACAGGGCAGCGTCTGGGGCGGCGCCACCGACCTGGCCGTCACCTGCGACCTGGCGGTGGGCGACGAAACGGCCTCCTTCGCCATCACGCCGGTGAAGATGGGCCTGCCGTACAACGCCTCCGGCATCATGCACTTCATCAACCGCGTAGGCTCCAACATCGCCAAGGAGATGTTCTTCACCGCGGAGCCGGTGAAAGCCGAGCGCGCCTACCACTTCGGCATCCTGAACCACCTGATCAGCTCCCGCGAGATAGAGGACTTCACCTTAAACCTCGCCAAGAGCATAGCCGCCAACTCCCCGCTGGCGGTCTCTGTGGTCAAGGAGCAGTTCCGCATCCTCTCGGAGGCGCACCCGATCAGCCCGGAGTCCTTCGAGCGCATCCAGGCGCTGAGGCGGAAGGTCTACAACAGCGGCGACTACGAGGAGGGCATCAGCGCCTTCCTCGAAAAACGCAGGCCGCAGTTCAAAGGGAGATAGTTCACCCGGACATAGAAAAAGAGGACCGCCGGCCGGCGGTCCTCTTTTTTCGGCCTGTCGGCTATTCCCCCAGCCTGTCCTTGATAGAGCGGCGCAGCAGCAGCTTCTTCCTCTCCGCCGCCTCGATAATGGTCTTGACCGCCTTCCTGAGGTCGGCCGGGTCTATCGGCTTGTTGAGGAAGAGATCGGAGTTCGCCTCGAGCCCTGTCCTTATTCTCGCCTCGTTGGAGGTATTGCCGGTCAGAATTATGACCGGGATGGACCTGGTCCTCGGGCTCTCCTTTATGGACGCGCAGATCTGGGCCCCGTTCATATCCGGCAGCATCAGGTCCAGCAGGACCAGGTCGAAACGCGATTCCTTTATCCAGTTCATGGCCGCGTCTCCGGTCTCGGCGGTGACCACCATGTAACCTTCGGTCTCCAGGCAGTGCTTCAGCAGCACCAGGAGCGATTTATCATCTTCCACCAGCAGTATCTTCGGCATGCTTCCCCCTGAAGGATATACTATAGCACAACACCCGCCGGTTCCGCGCGGCTACGGCAAAAAAAGAGACGCCGGCGCGGGAACGCCGGCGGCCCGCGCCGAAGGGTTTAGCGGTCCTTCTGGGCGTAGTTGGGGGTCTCCTTGGTCACCTTCACGTCGTGCACGTGGCTCTCGCGCAGGCCGGCGTTGGAGATCCTCACGAAGCGCGCCCGGCGCCTGAGAGCGCCGAGATCGCGGCAGCCGCAGTAGCCGAGGCCCGCGCGTACGCCGCCGGTGAGCTGATGCACTATCAGCGAGACCGGGCCCTTGTACGGCACCTGGCCCTCCACGCCCTCCGGCACCAGCTTGTCCTTCTCCACACCGGACTGGCCGTAGCGGTCCTTGGAGCCGGCCTCCATCGCGCCTACGGAGCCCATGCCGCGGTAGGCTTTGTAGCTGCGGCCCTGGTACAGGATTATCTCTCCAGGGGCCTCGTCGGTGCCGGCCAGCAGCGTGCCCAGCATCGCGCAGGAAGCGCCCGACGCGAGCGCCTTCGTGATGTCGCCCGAGAACTTTATGCCTCCGTCGGCTATCACCGGCACGCGGCGCCTGTCCGCGGCGCGGCAGGCCTCCTTTATGGCGGTCAGCTGCGGCACGCCGACACCCGAGATCACGCGCGTGGTGCAGATGGAGCCGGGGCCTATGCCCACCTTGATCGCGTCCGCGCCGGCCTTTATCAGGTCTAGCGCTCCCTCGTAGGTGGCGACGTTGCCCGCTATCACCTCGCAGCCGTAGCGGCGCTTCACGGCCTTCAGAGTGTTGATGACGTTGGCGGAATGCCCGTGGGCGGAATCCAGCGAGATGACGTCGGCGCCGGCCTTCACCAGCTCTCCGGCGCGCTCTACGGCGTCGGGGCCCGCGCCTATCGCCGCGCCGACGCGCAGGCGGCCCGCCTTGTCCTTGCAGGCGTCGGGATACTGCTTCCGGTTGAGTATGTCGCGCACGGTTATAAGCCCTTTCAGCGCCCCGTTCCTGTCCACCAGCGGCAGCTTCTCTATGCGGTGCTCCTGCAGAAGCCTCTCGGCCTGCTCTATAGTGGTGCCGGGGCGGGCGGTGACCAGCTTAGTGGTCATAGCGGAGGAGACCTTTTTGTCCAGGTCCTTCAGGAAGCGCAGGTCGCGGTTGGTCAGCAGGCCCGCCAGCCTGCCGCGGGAGATCACGGCCACGCTGGAGACCCCGTGCTTGGCCATCAGCGCCACCGCGTCCTTGAGCTTTTCGTCGGGCGAGACGGTCACCGGGGAGGAGATCACGCCGCTTTCGTGGCGCTTGACCTTGCGGACCTCCTCGGCCTGCTGGTGCGGCGGCATTGCGCGGTGTATGATGCCCATGCCTCCCTCGCGCGCCATCGCTATCGCGAGCCCGGACTCGGTCACGGTGTCCATCGCGGCCGAGATCAGCGGGATGTTCAGCATGATGGACGGCGTTAGCCTGGCGCTTATGTCCGTCTCCCTCGGCATGACCGAGGAGCGCGCCGGCTGCAGCAGCACGTCGTCGAAGGTTAGACCCAGCGGCATATTATCTTTGAGCATCTGTCCTCCAGTTTATTTCCTGCGCCAGGCACATCCCATAACGATGTCACCCCGGATATGTATTCGTCGGCACGGGGTCGGCCACACCGTGGCCGCCCCTCCTCACTCGGCCCTCGCGCTTATGCAAGCTCGGGCCTCCGCGAAGGCACTCCGAATACATATCCGGGGCGCCATGTCCCGCACGCGCTTTCATTCCCACTCGATCGTCGCGGGCGGCTTGGAGGTGACGTCGTAGACCACGCGGTTGACGCCGCGCACCTCGCCGACTATCCGCGACGAGACCTTCTGCAGCAGGTCGTGCGGCAGGCGGCTCCAGTCGGCCGTCATGCCGTCCACGGAGCTCACGCAGCGTATCGCTATCGTGTATTCGTAGGAGCGCTCGTCGCCCATCACGCCGACGGAACGCACCGGTAGCAGCACGCAGAAGGCCTGCCATATTTTATCGTACCAGCCGGCCTTCTGTATCTCCTCGCGCATCACCCTGTCGGCCTCGCGCAGCAGCTTCAGCCTGTCCGGCGTCACTTCGCCGAGCACGCGTATCGAGAGGCCCGGCCCCGGGAACGGGTGCAGCATCAGCACGCCTTCGGGGATCCTCAGGCTGCGGCCGAGTTCGCGCACCTCGTCCTTGAAGAAATAGCGCAGCGGCTCTATCAGCCCCATCTTCATCTTCGCGGGCAGGCCGCCCACGTTGTGGTGGCTCTTGATGACGGCAGAGGGGCCTTTGACGGACACGGATTCTATCACGTCGGGGTACAAGGTACCCTGCAGCAGGAATTTAGCGCCCTTGACCTTCTTCGCCTCGCGGTCGAACACCTCTATGAAGGTATGTCCGATTATCTTGCGCTTCTTCTCCGGGGAGGTCACGCCCTTGAGCCGCCCGAGGAACAGAGCCGAGGCGTCCACTATCTTGAGGCTGTAGCCGAACTTCTTCTTGAAAACGTCCGTCATGCGCTCGCGGTCGCCGTGGCGCAGCACGCCGGTGTCGACGAAGATGCACTTCAATTTATTGCCTATAGCCCTATGCGCGAGCACCGCCGCGACGGAAGAGTCCACGCCGCCGGACAGGCCGCAGATCACGGCGCTGCCGCCGGCCTGGCGCTTTATTTCGGCTATGCTGTCCTTAAGGAAAGAAGCAGGGGACCAGCGGTCCCTGTAGCCGCAGACGCCGCGCGCGAAGTTCTCCAGCATCTTCGTCCCGCTCCCGGTATGGTGCACCTCGGGGTGGAACTGCAGCGCGTAGTGGCCGCGCTCCGGGTTCTCCATCGCGGTGATGTCCGAGCCGTCGGCCCGCGCGGTCACGTGGTAGCCCGGCGGGACTCTCTTCACCTCGTCGCCGTGGCTCATCCAGACGTTGACCTCTTTACCTATGCCCTTGAAGAGACGGGAGCCTTTCAAGACCTTCAATTTGCTGAAGCCGTACTCGCGGGAGGAGGCCTTCTCCACCCTGCCGCCGTACTCGTGCGCGAGCAGCTGCATGCCGTAACAGACGCCCAGCACCGGCACGCCCAGGTTGAACACGGCCGGGTCGGGCTTGGGCGCGGCCTTGTCGTAGACGCTCGACGGCCCGCCGGACAGGATTATGCCCTTCGGCGACCTCGCGAGGATGTCCTCCACGGGGGCGCTGTACGGCAGTATTTCGCAATAAACCCGCAGGCTGCGAAGCCTGCGGGCGATAAGCTGGGTGTACTGGCTGCCGAAATCCAGGATAAGGATCTGATCCATCAGTTGCGCACCTCAAGACCGGACAGTTCAGGATTGGACTACGTATAAATTCTAACAAATTATGACTTTCGCTCGATATGCGATCTGGAGACACATCACCTGATTCCGAAGAATTGAGTATTGTGCCCCCTTAACTCCGACTAAAAAAAGTACCCCGGCGGGGCCGGGGTACTTTTTCCGTCGTTAGGCGCAAGACTACTGCCCCGGGGCGGCGGCCGTCACGGGAGCGACGACCGGAGCCGGAGCGATAGCCGTGTCATAGAGCATGGTCACGAAGTCGTGCCAGCCGGAAGCCTTGTCGAAGGCGAAGTCCGTGTACGGCGCCTCGAATATCCCCTCCAGCCTGGTCTGAGATATCCTGGCTTCCGCCGGCGGCAGGTAGACCGAGATGCCGCGGCTTTCCGACATCTCGTGCCCGGCGCGGTTCTTGCCGGAGGCGCCCTTGTAGATCACCAGCTCGCCGTCTATGAAGGCGCCGAGCTCCTCGGCCTTCTGCTTTATGGCCGCGGACTTATCGCTTTCCTTCAGGTTATCGGCCGCCAGCTTGGCGAACTGCGCCGCGTCGCCGTAGAAGGAGATGGTCATCTTGGCGTCGGAGGGACCGACCGCGTCGTAGCGGATCACCCCGTCGCGGGCGGCCTTCAGCGCGGCCGCGTCGGAATCCTTGGCCAGGGCGGAGAAGTCCTTCATGCGCTGCGCGAAGCCCTCCAGCTTGGAGGCGCGGACGGCCGAGAGCTGCGCGGCCTTGCCCATCTTGTCGTAGAACATCTTATAGGCCTCTACGGTTATCGCGCCCAGCTGCTCGGCGTCCATGGCCGGCTTCTTGACCAGCGCCCCCAGGAACAGGCTGTAAGGATAGCCCAGCGCGGGGACGGTCTCCTCCGAGCCCACGATGACGTCCACGTTGTCCTTCACCTCGTAGTCCACCTCGGCCGACTGCATCAGGCAGGCGTCGAACGCCAGCACGTCCACTTTGCCGGCCTCCCTCAGGATCTGGCCGATCTGCGGGGTGCGTATGTAGTTGCCGGTCTCATCGTCGAAGGAAATACCCTTCCGCTCCTTGCGGGGGTCCATGAACCCGGAGCCGTGGTTCCACAGTATAAGCATATAGCGCTTGGCGGGGAACATATCCTTCGCCCACTTCACGAAGTCCACGACGCGCTTATAATCCCCCATATCCACGCTCGCCGCATCCCCCGCTTTTATGGAATGTATGTGTTCCTCGTCCTTGTCTTTCGTTATGTAATAGCGGCGCGATCCGGTCCAGTCGCCGTCCTGGTGCGCGTCGCCCTGGGCCTGGCCGTTCATGCGGCCCATTTCAACAACTATGTTCACCTTGCTGCTGGACCCGACCTGCTCCATCTGGTTGACGTTGTAGAGGCCGGCGAGCTCCAGGTCGTTCTTGCCGTTTATGTACACCATCACGGTCCACTCTTTCAGGCCGGCCTTCGCCGCCGGAAGCGCCTTGGCGTCCGCGGCTTCCGGCACGGCGACTTCGGCGGCTTTGGAAACGCCCAGATCCGTGCCGTCGAACTGGGCGAGGGCGGGCGCGGCCGCAAGGACCGCTAACAGGGCTGGGATAAGGATCTTTTTCATAAATTTCCTCCGGTCGCTACGCCAATAGGATAGCAGGGGTCGCTTGACTAGTCAAGGGGGGCAAGACCCAGGCTCCGCATAGGCCCAAAGGCCCGGCGACCGGGGACCCGGCACAGGACTTCCGGAACAACTATAGCGCGCGGCTCAGGAAAGCCCCGAAACGGGAATAGGCGTTGAACACCGATGCCTCCCTGGATTCGTACAGCAGGGAAAGCGTGGTGCGGCCTATGCTATAGGTCATCCTCATGCTGTAATCCAGGGAAACCGACCTGGTCCGCCCGCCGTCCGGCCGGAAGCGCTGGCGCGCGTCGGTCCGGTACAGGTTGCCGCTGAGCGCCATGGCCGGGGTCACGAAGTAGCTGGACTCTATCGACAACGTGCCGTTCCTCGACCTGACCTGCACGGAGCGATTGGAATAAAGGGCGTAGGTCAGGCTGGTGGAGAGCCCCGCCGCCGGCTCCGCCGAAAGTTTCAGGCTCACGGACTCGGCGCCGCTCCTTTGCGCCTTCACGAGGTCGGAGTTCAGGTCCTTCTGATAGCTCGCGTTGGCGCGCGCGTAGAACGCCGGCCGCCAGTTCGCCCCCACGCCCCAGCCCAGCCCCTGGCTCTGCGGCCCGTCCGCGGCGGAGCGGGAGGCGGAATAGCGCTGGTCGGAATAAAGATCGTACTTCGCCGCCGGATATACCGAGATGCGCTGCTCTATCAGGTCCGTGCCCCGGCTGCCCTGCGCCCCCCACGAGAGCGTTTCCGCGAGCTGCAGCCGGTGGCCGGCCAGACCGTTGAAGAACGTGACGTCGGAGTTCAGGTTGTCGCTGAGCGAATGGTCCGTCCCGTTTGGCCCGTCAGCGTCCCTGAACCGCAGCTGGTTGTTTATGGTCCCGCTGGACCCGCGCAGGGAACTGAAGACGGCAATATCAGCGTTGGAGGTCTGCGCCTTGGAGATGAGGTCCCTGTTCAGCCCCTGAGTGTAACCCAGATAGGACTCGATCTTGCCGGTCCTCGCGGTCTTGGACGTGAGGTTCAGGATAGTGGAGATGCCGCTTTGCCTGATCTTGCCGGCCGAGCGGTTGGTCTGGCCGGCGTAAGATACCCTCAGGAAATACGACCGCAGGCCCAGCTTGTTGAAATCCGCGTCGTTCAGATCCACGTTGGAGTTCACCGTGTCCTGCGAATTTTCCGGCGAATTACCCAGCAGGTCGCGCGTCCGCTGCCGCCGGCGCTGATATTCCACGCGCAGCACGTCCTTCGTGTAGAACGCCCGCTCGTCGATGATGTCCGTCTCCTGGTCGGCGGCGTAGCTGCTGTCGTCTGTACGCCTGAGCTTCTGGTAGGTGACGGAATAGGCGGGGAGTTTCGGCAGGGTAAGCCCGGCCGTGACCCCGGAGGCGGTGTCCGTTATGCTGTGCAGCGCGCCGTCGCCCCAGGACGTCTTATTGACGTTCCTGCTGAAGTTGGGGGAGATATTGACGAACCTTCTCAGCGGCGGCGGCAGCAGCGTGGCCCCGAAGTTATATCCGGTCAGCTCCTGCGACGACTTCCTGGCCGCCACCACGTTGGAGAGGCTCTTGCCCCCCTGCCACGTCAGCCCGAGGTTCCCCGTGCCGATGAGAGGCGAGCCCAGAGGCCCGTCCAGGTTCAGGCTATAGGCATGGGAGCCCATGGAGGTGGAGGTCTTCCCCGAGGGGGTCTTCACCGCCACGCTCTCGAACTTCCAGTCCAGCTTGCCGGAATAATGGTATTGCCCGCCGCTGGCGGAAGCGGCGCAGACGGCCAATGAAGCGGTGACCGCCAGGGCGCAGGCGCGCCACGGCCTGCCGGGACGCGGCTCACGCATGTTTTTTATCCGCGGAGACCGGCCGCGCCGCCTCCGTGAGCGCGACGCCGGCCGCGCCGAGAGCGCGCCGCACTTCCTCCGGCATGCCGGCCGAGCCGCCCATCCCCTTCATCTGCTCCTTGAGATAGGAATGCGAGGCCAGCAGCCTGGTCACGGCAAGCATGTACTCCCGCTTGAAGGGCGGCATTTTCTCCAGCCCTTTGAGCCGGTGCATGTAGAATTTCCTGAAGGCGGAGGCCAGCTCCGCCTCCACCTCGGCGCGGGTCATCGCCCTGGGCTTGACCACGGCGCGCACCAGGTTGTAGAGCGAGTAGTCGTCCGTCTCCACCAGGGGCTTGAGCTCCCTGTAGATGTCGGAATACGGCCACGGGGCTATGGCCATGAAGAAGGCCATGTCGGGACCGTACTCCAGGGCCAGGTCCGTGGTGCGCCGTATGGACTCCGGCGTCTCCCCCGGCATGCCCAGCACGAAGGCCGTTTCGCTGATTATCCCGGCCTCGTTTATCAGCTTTATGGCCTCTTTGGACTGCTCCGTCTTAAGGTTCTTCTTGAAGGTATCCAGCGTCTCCTGCGAGCCGGATTCCACCCCCACGTAAATGTGCATTATGCCCGCCCGCCGGTAGTCGTCCAGCCAGTCGCGGTCGCGCAGGATATCGTCCACGCGGGTCTCCAGCATCAGCTCGAAGTCGAGCTTCCTGGCTATCAGCAGGTCCAGTATCCTGCGCCAGCGCGCGCGGTCCTTGGTGGGCGTCTCGTCGGCGACCATCGCTATGGAGACGCCGAACTCCTTGCGCAGCAGCTCTATCTCGCCGACGAAGGCCTCCGGGGACTTCGCCCTCCAGCTCTGGGACCAGAACTTCTGCTGGCTGCAGAAGGAGCAGGCCTCGGTGCAGCCGCGCGACGAGGAGATCAGGCCCGAGACGGAGCCGGGCCGGGGATAGAAAGTGTAGTCCTTCCAGTCGAGCAGCTCCCACGCGGCCGGGTGGGCGTCGAGGTCCTCTATCAGCGGCCTGGATGCCGTGGCGAAGGCCCTGCCGGAAGCGTCGCGCAGCGCTATCCCCCGCACGCGCTCCGGCGGCTCCCCGCAGGTTATGGCGTCCAGCAGGCGGGGCGCCGTCACCTCGCCCTCCCCCCTGACCACGTAATCCACCGGCGAATCCTCCGCCTCGAGGAGCTCCTTCCACTGGAAGTTGGGATGGATGCCGCCCAGCAACGTTACCACGCCCGGCTTGACGCGCTTGGCCAGCGCCAGCGCCCTGACGGCGTCGTTGACCGTGGCCGTGAAGGCCGTGGTCCCCACGAAGTCGGGGTTCGAGGACCTGAGCTTCTCCTCGATAGCGGCCCAGTCCGAGTACTTGGCCATCGCGTCGTAGATCTCCACCTCGTAGCCGGCGCGGGAGAGGCCGCCGGCCACGGACGCCAGCGCCAGCGGCACCCAGGTGCCGGCGGCTTCCACCACGCCGCAGTGATAGGGCGGCGTCATCAGCAGGACCTTGGCCTTCATCTGAAGTACTCCCCGTGGAGCGTGTCGAAGACGAACGGGATGACGAACACCGTGGCCAGCGACAGGACAAAGCAGCCGAGCAATACCCAGGCGGCCTTCCCGCCGCGCCAGCCCAGGGAGCGGCGGCCGTGCAGGTAGGAGCCGAAAAGCAGCCAGGTGATGAGGGACCAGGTCTCTATGGGGTCCCAGCCCCAGTAGCGGCCCCAGGTCTCATTGGCCCAGATGGCGCCGGCGGCCGTCATGATGGTCCAGAAAATGAAGCCGAAGCCGGCGAAACGGCCGGCATAGTCGTCCAGCGCCGGGAGGGAGGCCGCCTCCGCGCCGCCCTTCCTTTCCCTGACCAGGTACAGGATGGAGGCCCCCACCGCGATGAGTATGCCTCCGACGGCCAGTTTGGCGAACACCGTATGCAGCACCAGCCAGAAGCTCCTGAGCGACGGCGGCAGAAAACGCAGCTCCGGGCTTGTGAACAAGCCTGCCGTCATCATCAGGAAGGAAGCGGGCAGCACCACGTAACCGGCCGCCCTGAGGCGCGGTATCTTTTTGGAGAATACCAGGAACATGAGTACGGCCACCCAGGCGTTGGAAGAGAACACCTCGTATTTCGCCATGTACGGGCCGTGCCCGGTGGCGTACCAGCGCAGCGCCAGGGCGGCGCTGTGCGGCAGAAGTCCGGCCAGCGCCAGCCACCAGCCCTTCTTCAGCAGGCTCTCACGGGAAAAAGTCGCTGCGGCCGCGTAGGCCACCGTAGAGAGTATATAGAGCGTCACCGCGGCCCAGTGCAGCAGTATCCCGGCCTTAAGAGGGGTCATTCCTTCCATTTTTTAAGTTCAGCCTCTATGTCGCGCGCCTCTTCACGCAGCAGGTCCATCTCCCTGCCCGAAACCGCCCGGACCACAGCTTCGCCGGCGTCCGGAAGCGCCACGGCCAGCTCGCGATACGGCAGCAGGAACATCAGCGCGGCCCCCAGGACGCAAAGCCCCAGTCCCGCGTACGCCAGCCCCTGCCACCTGTCGCGGACGAACACGAGCCCGCTCCAGCCGCGTACGGCCGCCACGCGCAGGGAATCCGCTCCGACCCGCACCGTGCCGTCCATCGGAACGGGGCCGTCGAAGACCACGCGGCCGCCTTCCGTCACGCGGGCCTTCAGTACCGGGTCCTTCACGAAGAACGACCGTCCGGCCGCGTCCGGCAGGAATTCGAGCCAGAAAAGATAGCCCGTACCGGGGAAATCCGCCCCACCGACCGCAGGCCTCGAAGGGACGGCGGCCCTGTCCAGCAGGAAATGCGTCAGCGTTTCCGCGCCGGCCGGTCTTTTCAGCGCCAGCGACACGCTGTAGCCGTAATAGGGCGACTGGTACACCGTCACGCCGCGCCGGCGGAAGGGGTTGTTTACCGAGATCAGAGCCGGCGCCGGCCTGCCGCTTTCCTCCAGGAAGTCCACCCGGCTGCCGAAATCCCTGGGTTGTCCGTTCCCCCAGTATGCCTGCTCCAGTTTGTTCATGCGCAGGCTGAACGGCACCAAAAAGCGGCCGGCCAGCGGCCCATTGTTCACGGTAAGGAAATCGGCGGCGGCGCCGTCGAAGACCTCGCCCTCTATCAGCTGCACGAAGCCTCTCTGCTGGAACGCGAACGTCAGGAAGGCGGCGACTATCACCAGCAGCAGCCCGAGATGAAAGACAGGCGAGCCCCACCGACCAGGCCTGTTGGCCGCGAAACGGGCCTCTCCTGCCGATGCCGGAAGCATGGAATACCCTCTGGCTGACAGCGCCGCGGACAAGCGCCCCTGGCCCGGGAACTGGACCGCCGGCGCGCCGCTCCCGGCCAGGCCGGAAAGGCAGCCGCGGAACTGCAGCCGGACCGAATAGGCAAGCACCACGCCGGCCGCGGCTACCAGCAGCAGGAACCATGGAGAAGTATATATCCTGTCAAGCCGCAGGACCCCGGCCAGCCGGTAAGTCAGCGGGCTGGCACTCCTCCAAGCCCCGATAACGGCCGGGCTGCTGTCGGCTATCTGCGGCACGAAGGAAGCCGCGCAGCAGGCCGCCGCTATCGCCCCCATCAGCGCCAGCGCCGTGCGGGGCGAGACCAGCAGCTTTCTCATGGATCATATCCGCCCGAGTTGATCCCGTGCTCGCTGCTGCAACCGGAAACAGGAGCGTAGCAGTTCGTTTTCACATAACCGGTAGGGCTGGTCGCCTTCTTGAACCCGGACAGGACCAGCTTATCGAACGCCCCCGTCCCGTTATAGTTGTAAGGCGCCTGGTCGGAGGCATAGCCTATAAGCCGGGAGCGTTTTGAGCCGTGCGGGATCACCTGATGGCAGCCGACGCAGGCATGAGTAACGCCCTGATTCTTCTGATTATGCTCCATGTGGACGTTGTTGAAGAAACTGGTTCCGGAGTACATCGGGTGGCAGTTCAGGCAGAACAGGCCGGCCGAGGTGTTGGCGCCGGAGTTGTTCCCCCCGGGGAAGTCGTCCAGAGTGTAGAGCGCCCCCCCGGGTTTCCTGGGCCAGTAGACGTTCGGCCCGGACAAGATGTGTTCTCCGGCGGAACCGTGCGGACCCTTGGGATCCGTTGTGCTGTCCGGGCCGTGGCAGTCCGAGCAGTACATGGTCTGCGTTCCGCGCGCGGCGGACCAGGGGCTGGAAAGCTGGTTGGCCGCCAGCGGCTTGGGGCTGGTGCTGCCGGTCTGGCTGTTAAGCCCCCGTATCACCGGATGGGCGCCGCGGTTATTTATGCTCAGTTCTATCGACTGGTCCGTTATTCCGGGCGGGGGCGTAGTCCCGAACGCGTACGAGGAATGGCATTTGAGACAGAGCTGGTATTCCCTGTAGTTCAGCGTGTCGGCGAATACCTTCCTGGAATAGCTGGTGGGCTGCGTCCAGCTGGCCGTGCCGTAGGCCGGTTCCACGCCCCACTGGCCCAGCAGGACGCTGGAAATGACGTTGGTCGGGGCGACATGCGTGCCGGACTTGGCCTGATGCGGATTATGGCAGTCCTGGCATTCCGCATGCCTGTTGTTGAGCGGCGAATACGTAAAATTGGCGCCATCCGTCTCCGGGTCCTTGTGCCTGCCGGAGACGGTCTCAACCGGGTGCTTGTAGGCTTTGCCTACGGTAAGTTTCAGGTTCCTGGCCCCGGTAAGCGGCGGATTGCCGTGGCAGGCGTAACAAGTGGCCTCTTCCGCGCCGCTCAGCAGGTAAGCCTGCACCGAGGACGCCCCGTGCGAACGGTGGCAGTCGCGGCAGGCCCACTCGCCCACGGTGGTGGGGCTCTCCCCGGGCGGAGTATAGGAGACGGCCGACAGCTTATGCGCGCTGGCGGAGAAGCCGGTCTTGTAATGGCAGGTGGTGCAGAGCGCGCCGTTGGCGTTGGACTTGACCAGGAAATGGCCGTATTGGTTATCGTGCGGGTTATGGCAGGAGGTGCATTCCACCAGGTTCTCCGCGCCGTACACCTTTACCTTGTCCCCGGCGGGCGGCAGCTGTATCTCGGGGTCGGTCCCCGGCTGGACCGGGGGACCCGCGCCCGGGTTTACGCCGTAAAGGACCGGGTGGTCGTCGGCCAGGTTCACGCCGAGGGTGGAAGCGGAGCCCAGCGGACCGCTCATGTTCAGCCGGCCGCCGGTCCCGCCCAGATTGAACACGCTGCCGGGCGCGGTCATGCCGTCGTGGCAGGAGAGGCAGAGCTTGGTGCGGGAGCCGGCCAGCTTCGCCATGGTCGGGACGGCCATGCCCAGGTAGGTGTTGACGTAGTTGGAGGAATAGAAAGTGAAGGTCTGGGTGGTGACCGACTGGTTCCAGAGCGGCACGTTCACGCCGGCCCTGTGCGGAGTATGGCAGAAAACGCAGCGCTCGCTGGTGGAGAGCGACTTGGGCCCGGTGGTGGCCGACAGCGAGGACATGTCGTGCTTGGAGTTCACTATGGAGGCTGCGCGGCACGGGGCCGCGGCGAAGGCCAGCAAGGCCGCCGGGAAAAGTATGGTCCTGGAAAGCGCGCTCATCGTGCGTCCGCCTTGAGGTACTGGAAAACCTGCACCCGGGAGTTGAACGAATCCGCCACGTATATCCTGTCCTGTCCGTCCACGAATATCCCTCCCGGCATCGAGAAATAACCCGGCGCGCCGCCGCTCTCCCCGAAGTACAGCAGCAGCCGGCCCTTTTCGTCGAAGATCTGCACCGCCTCCAGCGCCCCGTCGACCGAATAGACGTCGCCGTCAGAATCGGCGGCTATGCCTCTGGGCCTGGCCAGATACCCGGGCCTGTCGCCCATCTCCCCGAAACCTCCGGCGGGCTTGCCCTCCGGGTCGAATATCCTGACCCGGAAATTCCCGGAATCACAGACCAGCACCCTCCCGGTGCCGGAGTCGGCCCAGAGATAGGTGGGGTAGTTCAGCTCCCCGGCGCCGCCGCCCCGGCCTCCGAAAGTGAAAAGATAGCGGCCATCCAGGCCGTAGGCGGAAACGGAATGCGTGCCGGTGTCGGACACGTAGAGCCGCGAGAGCTTCGCGTCCAGGGCCAGGCCGGTAGGGCGCTGGAACCCCTGCGGAGGCGCCGCCAGCCCGGGAAGGGGCTTTCCTTCCGGATCAAAGACCGAAACCCCTCCCAGCTCCGGATCGCTTACGAAAAGCCTGCCGTCCGGCGCTACCGCCACGCCCACCGGGAACGGCATCCTGTGCCGCCTGGCGGACGGCACCCAACGGGACTTCCCGGAAGCCTTGTCGCGCACCATGACGCGGCCGACGCCCGGATCCGCGACGAAAACCGCGTTCTCGGTGACCCATATGCCGGTAGGCCGCAAGAACTCCTGCTCGGAGCGGCCGCCCGACACCACGCCCAGCAGGAAATCCAGCATTTTCCCGAATTTCCCGCGCTTTCCGTCCGCCCTCTTGCCGGCCGTCAGGGTTTCCAGATACTCTATACGCGGCTTGTCCGGCGGAGCCGGCCAGACCGGCTTCTCCCCGGCCGCGGCCGGGCCGATGGCAAGCGGGACAAGAAGAAGACAGAGCAGCAGTTTTTTCATCCTGATCAGCGGGCTCCGGACATCCGGCCGGAAAAAACCCGGATAAATTATACCTTTTCGTCCTCCCGCGTAAACATCGCCCCCTTCAATAAGCCGCCGGGCGTGTGTGGCGCCCGGCGTCTTATGTACTGTCAGGCCCTCAGGGGACCCGCTATACCCTTTACTTTATGTGGCACTTAAGGCACAGCGCGCTGCCGGCGTTGTCCGCCACGAGCATCTTGTTGTACTTGTTGTGCGGGTTGTGGCAGGTGGTGCACTGCACTTTGCCGGCGTCGAGTTTCACGTCCACGAGGCTGGCGGCCGCCACGTAATCAGTGGGGTTGGCGGTCTGCACGGTGGCGTAGTTGACGGCCACGGGGTGGGAGCCCTTCATGCCGGTGTTGCCGGTGCCGGAGCCGTTGGCCACGGCCGCGCCGTTGTCCCAGAGGATCCAGTTGTTGGAAGCGCTCTGTATCTTCACCGAGCTGGCCACGGCGACGGAACCGTCATGGCAGGACATGCACAGCCTGGACTTGGAGTTCTGCAGGCCGCTGGGGGAAGCGTCGTAAGCCGCGCTGTTGCCGGAAGCGTACTCGGCGTTCTGGTTGTAGAGCGTGTAGGTATACGAGCTGATCGAGTGATTCCACAGGGGAACATTGACCAGAGGCCTGTGCGGCACATGGCAGGTCACGCACATCTCGGTGACGCCGGTTATCGGAAAACCACCGCCGGTCTGGCGGAAGTCGTGCTTTGAACCGGCAATGGCAGCATGAAGCGGCTGTACACCGGTGGTTATCGCGCAGATCGCTATCAGCAGACCCGCGATTTTCGCCTTTTTCATTATCTCCTCCATAATTTTCGTTTTCGCTGTTTTCTTCCTGTAAAATCCAGACACCCGCCTGGTACTGCACAAATACTGGTGCAGCATTCCTGCCATAGCCGCCAAAGACGGCATTTCTCATAGGGAAACGGCAGATCTGAAGTCCATCAAGCCTATTTCCAGCTGAATGCCGCGCTTTGATGAAAACCGGGGGCTCTGCCCATGGGGGAAAACCCCCACCCCTGCGTTTTTTGACCAAATTATGACAATTGGCTTCCCGCAACCCCCTTCATTGATATATAATATAGATAAATCATTAATAAAGAGGCTTTCCCGTTATAATATGTAAACACTCTCCAGAAAATACCATAGCAGGGAGGCGGAAATTTCCCGGCAGAGACGCCAGGACCAAGACCCCCCGTCCTTCCCGATACAGCGCCCTGCCGCGCGGCGCAGCCCCCATCCGGTCCCGTATCCAGGGGCAGGCCTATCCCTTGACTTCGACACACGATTTACATAAACTTGAACCGGCCGGTCAGTATGTTTTTTCGTTACGGCACACGGCAATGAACCATGCAATAACCGCGTTGAACGCTCTGCTGCCGCTCCTTTACCTGGCAACAGTAGCGGCGTACGCCAGGGCGTTCTTCAGCGCGAGCCCCGTCGCGAAGACCGCCAAGACGCCGCTGCTTATCGCCGCGCTTTCCGTCCATCTCACTTATCTGCTCGCCCGGACGGTCTTTCTGGGACACCCGCCCATCACCAGCCTTCCGGAGATACTCTCGGTCATCGCCTTCAGCATTTCGCTCGCGTACTTCCTGCTGGAGTACTGGACCAAGGTGAAGGGCACCGGCTGTTTCATCCTCGGTCTCCCGCTGCTCTTCCAGCTCGCCTCCTCGCTGCTGATCGTGAACAGGACCGACGTGGATCCAGTCCTGAAGAGCCGGCTTCTCGGGATACACGTTTCCGGCGCGCTGCTCGGCTACGCGGCGCTCGCGATCGCGGCCGTCTACGGCTTCCTCTACCTGATGCTCTATCACGAGATAAAGTCCAGCCGGCTCGGCGTCGTCTACGAGCGCCTGCCCAGCCTGGAGGTACTCGAAAGGCTGAGCTTCATCTCGACGGCGACGGGCTTTTTCTTCCTGACCGTGGCGATAGCGGTCGGCATGGCGTGGCTGGCCAGGGCGTTCCCGGGGCATTCCTACGTGGACCCGAAGCTCATCGGCACCGCGCTCATCTGGCTGGTGTACGGCGCCGGCCTCGGGCTGAGGGAGGCGGCGGGCTGGTACGGCAAGAAGTTCGCCGTCCTGTCCATCCTGGGGTTCGCCCTGGCCCTGCTCTCCATGACCGTCATAAATCTCTTTTTCCGCGGCTTCCACAATTTCAGCTGAGCGCGTTCCTCCGGCCAAACCATGGACCTTCTCTGCGTCGGACTCAACCACAGGACCGCTCCCGTAGACGTCCGCGAGAAGCTCTGCTTCTCGCGCGAGGAGCTCCGGGAGGCGCTGCCCGCGCTGCGCAGCGGCGCGTTCAGCGAATGCGTCCTGGTCTCCACCTGCAACAGGACCGAGGCCTACGCCGTCTCCCCGTCCGGCGAGCCGCGGCCGGAGCGGCTGCGGGATTTCCTGGTGGACTTCAAGGGGGCGCGGCAGGCGGCCCGCCCGGGGCATTTCTACGCCCTCCGCTCCGGCGAGGCGGCGAAGCATCTCTTCGAGCTGGCCTCCGGCCTGGACTCCATGGTCCTGGGCGACGTGCAGATCCTGGGGCAGGTGAAGGACGCCTTCTCCCTCGCCGCGGAGCTTTCCACCAGCGGGCTGCTCCTGAACCGGCTCTTCCAGACGGCGTTCCACGTCGGGAAGCGCAGCCGCGCTGAGACCGGGATAGGCGAGGGCGCCGTCTCCGTCAGCTTCGCCGCCGCCGAGCTGGCCGCTAAGATCTTCGAGCGCCTGGACCAGAAACGCGTCCTTCTCATAGGGGCCGGGGAAACGGGCGAACTGACCGGCAGGCACCTCGCCGGCAGGGGCGTCCGGGACCTGCTGATAACCAACCGCACGCGCGGCAAGGCGGAGGAGGTCGCGGGGAAGCTGGGGGGCACGGCGGTGGACTTCGACGCCCTTCACACCCACCTGCGCCGGGCCGACATCGTCATCAGCTCGGTCTCCGCGCCGGACTACGTTCTCAGGGCGGAGGACGTACGCCGGGCCATGGGGGAACGCGAGCGCGACCGCGGCCCGCTCTTCCTTATCGACATCGGGGTCCCCCGCAATATCGACCCGCTCGCGGACGAGGTCGGCAACGTTTTCCTTCACGATATCGACGCCCTCCAGCGCATCGTGGACCAGAACCTGGACAAGCGGACGCGCGAAGCCGCCAAGGTGAGGACTATCGTAGAGGAGGAGCTCGCCGCGTTCACCCGCTGGCACCTCTCCCTCGCCGCCGGTCCCACGATCAGGGAGCTGACGGAGCTCTTCGAGGAGATCCGCCGCAGCGAGGTGGAGAAGCACGCCGGCCGCTTCGGGGAGCGGGACCGCGAGCTGCTGGACGTGGTCACCAGGCGGGTCCTCGGCAGGATCCTGCACGCTCCCATCACCGGCCTCAAGAACGGCGGGAACGGTACGGACGAGGAGACGCTGGCGAAGATAAGCGCTGTCAGGACCTTGTTCGGGCTGGACCGGGGCGGGGAGCGCTGACCGCCCGGAGGGGCGGCCGGCGGCGGGGCGAGCTCACAGCCTGTGGCAGGCGAGGCAGAGGGCGGTCTGGCCGCCGGGCATTTGCAGGCCGGCCGTCAGTTCGCTGGCATGGCAGGAAAGGCAGGTCACCTTGTCGCCGGAACAACTACGCCTTTTCGCCAGCAAGATAGGCGACCCGGGCAAGATCCATATTTTAAGCCTGACCGTGAAGTTGTAATAGAACCGCGGGCAAATTCAGGAAGAGCTGCGGTACGGGAACTGTTCAGGGGAACGGATCGCCGAAAGAATAGCCGGCGGTAAAATGATGAATATACTAATTTTAATATTTGCGTTTTCACCTCGTTAAAGGCTTATGGCCTTGGAAGAGGGGGCGCCGGTTTTTCAGGCATACCCGGACAGCGCGCCGAAGGCGGTAAAACACAAATCGGCGCCGGCGCGCTTATAGAACATGGGGGCTAAAAATTCCGGCTGAACTCCGCTGCCAGACGGCTGTATTCGTTGACCGTTGAAATCGCGCGGTTTTCGTATTTAACGCTCATTTCGACTGCGCCCAGCTGGTATAGCGCCGACAGGGAATAATCCATGGCGCCTGGCCGGCCCGGATTCTCCCCGGCAAACCGTTGCCGCAGGAGGCTGGCGTCCAGCGAGAGGCCCTCGGCCGGGCGATATCCAAGGTCGGCTTTGAATGTGCCGTACACGGATTCCATCGGCAGCGGCCGGTAAGTCCGGGTACGCTGCAGGGAATAACCGCATCCTATGGTCATACTGTCCAGCGGAAAGGCTTTATAACTTAACGTCAGCTGGTCAGTAAGAAGACCGCGGCCGCGTTGCCGACTGTAGTCGGCGGCGGTTTCCAGAAGGCTGCCGGGCCGCCAATTGACGCCCGCGGCCCAGCCGAGGCTGTCCTCGCGCGCCCGGCCAAGCCTGGCGCCCGAACCCGAGTAGCTCTGCTGGCAGTAGACATCCAGTTCCGGGCGGGGATAGAAGGAGAGTTTTTGCAACGCCGATTCTCCGGCCGTCCCTCCGCCGGATCCCCCCCAGCGGACGCTGCCGGCGCTCTGCAGATAGTAGACGAAGTATTTGCCGAACCTCGGCGACTCCGCGTTGAAATTCTCGTCGAGACTCTGGCCGCTTACGCCGGGGCCGGAGGCCGCGGAGTACTTGGCCTGGTTGTTCACATTCCAGCGCGACGAAACCGACTGGCTGACCAGGCTCAGGTTATGGCTGGAGCGCAGGCTTTTTTCCCCGGCGATGCGGGAAAAGCTCTCGCCGTAGCCGAGATATGACTCGAACCGTCCGCTGCGCGAAAGCGCCGTGGTGAGATAGCCGCTCTCGCCGATAGACTGCTGCGTCCTCCGGTTCCCGGCGCTGTCGAACGCCTGGCGGGTAAACGAGGCGCGCAGGGCCAGGCTTCGCAGGCCGCGCACGCGCAGAGCGGGATAGTCCAGGGACAGGTCGGTGGAAAGGTCGTCGTTGCCGGAACTCCGGACTCCCGGACCGAGGGCTCTTGTATCCTGCCGGGTGCGGAAGTAATTCCAGCGCAGAGGGCCCTTGGCGTACGACGCGCGCTCCCGCCACGTTATGATATCCTGGCTGGCCGGCGCGCCTTCGGCGCTGTCGCGGCGCTGAAGGTTCTGACAGCTCAGCTGCAGGCTCGGCAGCCCGGGCAGCGTCAGGCCGATATTGCCGTCATAGCTCGTGTCCGTGAGATTCCTGGGCGGACCCGCGCCCCAGGCCGTGCGGTCGGAATTCCGCGCGAACGTCCCGCCAAGCGACACGAATTCGCGCGCCTCCGGCGGGAGGAAGCTGCCGCCGATAGAATACCCGACCAGCTTCTGGGCGGCGCCCCCGCCTGCGACGACCTGCGAGAGGTTCCTCCCTTCAGAATAGTCGAGCGTGGCGAAGCCTTCGCCGATCCCCGGCAGGCCGAACGGTCCCCGGAGGTTCAGATTGTACTTCTGGCCGGCTATCGCGATGCGCCTGCTTCCCTCCGGGGTCCGGACCATGACGTCGTCATAGGACCAGCCGAGCCGGCCGGACGCTGCGTACGGGGATTGCGCTCGCGCTGCGGGTACGGCCGCCTTCAGCAGCCAGAAAACGCAGAGCAGACAGCTGGTATGGCGGCGCATGAGTTCGCCCTCCCAACCCGGGAACCATTCCGGCCGGCATCACCTTCTCCCGGCGCAACGGCGGGATTCAGGGATCATAGCCACCCGCGTTCGTATGCACCGAACTGCATCCCGCGACGGTGGAGTAACAGTTTCCCGTGACGTATCCTACGGGGGTCGTCGCTTTCTTAAAGCCGCTCAGCACGAGTTTTTCAAGGGTTCCCGCGCCGTTGTTGTTGTAGGGGGCGCTTTCAGCCGCGTAGCCGATGAGCCGCCCGCGGCGCGAGCCGTGCGGGACCACCACATGGCAGGCCACGCAGGGGACATTGCTTACCTGCGCCCCACTGTGCTCCTGGTGGGCGTTGTTGTACCAGGTATTTGCTGTCGCGCTTCTCAAAGGATGGCAGTTGCGGCAGAAAAGTCCCGCCAGATGCGCGTCGGTAGTGTTGTTGGCGCCCAGCGTATACAGCGCCAGAGCGGCGTCCCTGGGCCAGTAGACGTTGGGGCCTTTCTTGAGCCACGTTCCGGCCGAGCCATGCGGACCCTTGGGATCGGCAGCGACGTCAGAATCGTGGCAGTCCGAGCAGTACATCGTCTGGGTGCCGGCGGTCGTCCACGGCGCCGACATCTGGCCGGCCGTCAAAGCCTTCGGAGCAACGCTCCCGGTCTGGCCGCTGAGACCCGCGCGGACAGGATGAGCGGCCTTGTTATTGATATTGAACTCGACGGTCTGGTCCGTGATATTGGGAGCGGGTATGGCGCCGAAGGCGTAGTAGGAGTGGCACTTGAGACAGAGTTGGTACTCCTTGTAGCCTGTCGTGTTAGCGAAGACCTGGCGGACATAGGCGATGGCCGCGGTCCAGATCGCGCCGTCAGAGGGTTCCACGCCCCACTGGCCCAGCAGTACGTTCGAGATGTTATTGGCGGGCGCGGTATGGGTGCCGGTCTTGGCCTGGTGCGGATTATGGCAGTCCTGGCATTCCGCATGCCTGTTGTTGAGCGGCGAATACGTGAAATTGGAGCCGTCCGTCTCCGGGTCCTTATGCCTGGCCGAGACCGTTTCCGTCGGGTGTCTGGAGGCTTTGAGAAAGAGCGCCTGCATATTCCTGGCGCCGGCCAGGGGAGGATTGCCGTGGCACTGGTAGCAGGTGGCCTCCTCGGCTCCGCGCAGGATGTAGGCCTGCGTCGCGGACGCCCCGTGGGAACGGTGGCAGTTCCGGCATGACCACTCGCCGACGGTGGTCGCCGCTTCGCCTGGCGGAGTATAGGCCACGACGGAAGTCGCGTGCGCGGAGGCGGAAAAGCCGGATTTTATGTGACATGTCGTGCAGATGGCCGCGTTGGCGTTGGATTTGACCAGGAAATGGCCGAACTGGTTATCATGCGGGTCATGGCAGGAAGTGCACTCCACCCTGTTGGCGGCGCCGTAGACCTTGACCGCGTCGCCGGCAAGCGGCAGTTGTATCTCGGGGTCGGTGCCGGGCGAGCCGGGCGGACCCGCGCCGGGCTTGACGTCGTAAAGCACCGGGTGGTCGTCGGCGAGGTTAGTGCCCAGGTTGGCGGGGCCCGTAACGGCCGGGGGTTTTGAAATGGTTTCCCCGCCCAGATTGTAGAGGCCTCCGAGGGCCGTCATCCCGTCATGGCAGGACAGGCACAGCTCCGTGCGAGTTCCGGGGAGGTCGGCCATGGTCGGGGCGGCGATGGCGAGGTAGGTGTTGAGATGGTTGGAGGAGTAGAAGGTGAAGGTCTGGGTGGTCACGTAATGATTCCACAGCGGGACGTTCCGCTTGGCCTGGTGGGCCGTGTGGCAGAATATGCAGGTCTGGGACGTGCCCGAACCGGGAGAGAGATCGTGTTTAGAACCGGCGACGACAAGCGCGCGCGCCGGAGGCGGGAACAGCGCGCCGGCCAGAAGCAGCGAAATGGCGGCCGGCGCGGCGGAGGCGGCAGCGGCGGACATTTTCTTCATGGCGCGTCCTTCAGGTACTGGAATACCTGCACCCTGGCGTTATAGGTATCGGCGACATATATCCTGTCGTCGCCGTCAATGAACACCCCCCCCGGCAGATAGAACTCGCCCGGTTGGCCGCCCCGCTCTCCGAAATACAGCAATAACCGCCCGCTCTCGTCAAATATCTGCACGGCGGACATCGCGCCGTCCGCCACATAGACGTGGCCTTCGGAATCTGCGGCCACGCCGCGCGGCCGCGCCAGATAACCGGGGCAGTTGCCGTTGCGCCCCAGAGCCCCTGTCGGCCGCCCGGCGGCGTCAAGGGACTGGACGCGGAAGTTGCCGGAGTCGCAGACCCACAGGGCTCCTGTGCGCGTATCGGCCCAGAGATAGGTGGGATAATTGAAACTGCCGGGCGCCTGGCCCCGCGCGCCGATGGAAAACAGGTATTCTCCGCCGAGAGAATAGGCGTAGATCATATGCGCCGCAGCGTCGGCCACCCACAGCCGGCCGCGGGCCTCGTCCAGAGCCAGACCACCCGGCCGCATGAAAGCGCCCGGCGGGGGTTTAAGTTCGCCGCTGGCGCGGCCTCCGGCGTCGAACAGAAGAACTTTCCGCAGCCGGGAATCGCTGACGAATATGCTCCCGTCGGAAGCCGCCGCCACTCCTACCGGAGAAGGCAGGCGGTTGCGGCGGTTGGCCGGAATCAGGCTGCAGGAACGTTTTTCGGTGTCATAGATGACAACGCCTCCGGCTCCCGGGTCTGCGGCATAGACGACGCGGCCGCGCACGGCCACGCCTGTGGGGCGCACAAACCCCGGACCGCGGCGCTTGCCCGGCTTCAGGCCGGCCAGGCGGCGTAAAATTTTCAGAAAAAGCGGCCCGGCATTGTCCTCCTGCGCCGCTTCGGGAAGCACGGCTATCAGCCGGATCCGCGCCTTATCCGGGGCCGGGGGCCAGACACGCCCGCCAACGGACGCCGCGGCGGCTGCCGTGAACGCTATAGCCAGCAGCATGGCTGGAAACTTCAGCGTTTTCAGACTGATGCCGGCCGTTTTCCAGCGCATTTTATCATCCTGGATTCCCGGAAACAGCGGCCCCCGTGCTTAAAAACCCCGGCGGGCCGTTCCTGCCGCGCGTTACTTTATATGGCAGGTGGTGCAGAGCGCGGCGCCTGATTTCACCAGCATCTTGGGGAACAGGTTGTGCGGGTTGTGGCACGAAGTGCATTGGACCTTGGTGCTGTCCAGCTTCACATCGGGGTCGAGCGAGATATCATTATATTTCCCCGCCACCGCCTGGTAGACGACACCGATAGGATGGCTGCCTTTCAGGCCGGCCGACGGATTGGCGCTCGCCTGGCCGCCCACCTTCGCTCCGGCGTCATAAAGTATCCAGGAGGCCGAGGCCTGCGTGATATAGTTCGTGCCGGATACCGCCACCGTACCGTCATGGCAGCCCAGGCATAACAGCGATTTGCTGCCCGTGAGGGCGCTCGGGGACGCATCGTAAGTGAAGGCGGGGCTTTTCACGACATACGCCGCGTTCTGGTTATACAATGTGTAGGTATACGTGGATGTCGCGTGCGCCCATAACGGGACATTCGTCTTGGTCTGGTGCGGCACGTGGCAGCCCGAACAGGTGGTGAGCAGCGAATACGGGGCCGCGGTGAAGTCGTGCAGGGAACCCGCAACCACTGCGCGCGCCGGCCGCGCCGGCAGAACAAGGGCACACGCTATAAGCATGCCCGCCCACACGGATTCATGTTTCTTCATAACGCCTCCCCGTTTCCTCTGTCCCCCGCGCATTTTCCCCGCCGCGGCCGCGGCACTTGACATGTCAAGCCCCGCCATATATCCTTAGTGCAGCGTTTCTGCCAACACCCCGCAACGCGCCTTTCCCAATGGAAACCGCTGTTCCGGCCGCCGCAAATCCGGGTGATTTCACGCAGACCGGGGGAAATCCCGCACAAACGGTTTTCTGCCGCAAGCCCTATTTCGGAGGCGGCTTCAGATACTGGAAAACCTGGACACGCCTATTGTTGGAATCCACCACATAAATACGGTCCTCCGGATCTATGAAAATTCCGGCAGGCAGCTGGAACGTGCCCGGCTCCGCGCCGCCGCCTCCGAAGAACAGCAGCAGTTTCCCTTCCCGGTCGAAAATCTGCACCATATTCATCAAGGCGTCAACGACATAAATATTGCCGTCGCTGTCAAGGGCTATGCCTCTTGGCCTGGCGAAATAGCCCGGCAGGTCGCCGTTTTTGCCGAACTGCGAAAGAAAAACCCCCTCCGGAGAATATATCTGGACGCGGCTGAGCATGTTCTCCACGACATAGATATCGCCTTCCCTGTCCAGCGCCAGATTTATCGGCACCGACATGTCCCCCTTTTCCGTTCCCCGGCGGCCTATAGTCCCCGACATTTTCCCGCCCGCGTCGAACAGGACCAGGCGGGAGTTCCCCGTATCGGCGACGATCAGCCGTTTGCGGCCGGCGTCGTAAACGATGCCCGTGGGATGCGACAGTCCCGAAGCCGTGCCCAGTTGCCTCAGGAAGTTCCCGTCCGGCCCGTAAACCTTGACCAGATTCAGCCCGGAATCCGTAACGTAGATATTGCCGGCCTCATCGGCTGCAACATCGATCGGATTGATAAGGCTGCCCTCCCGCGAACCGCCGATCCTCGTCAGCCGTTTTGCGCCGCGGTCGAACACCGCCACGGCCATGCCGCCGGTATCGGCTACAAAGACGCGGCCGGAGGCGGCGTACACGCCGTAAGGCCGCACCATGGCCTGGCCGGACCGCGGGCCTTTACCGGCAAGCTTCAGCAGAAAAGCCCTGAACCCGGACACTTTCGGCTTGATGTCCTGCGGCCCGCTGAGGCTGTACAGATAGCGCACGCGCGGAGCATCCGGAGCCGGCGGAAAGACGATGTCCTGGCCATGCGCGGCGATCGGCCCCGCCAAACTGCCGGCGAAAAGGGCAATGGCGCATTTGGCGGCGAACGCGCTCCATAAACTACGCTGGACGGGTCTGGCGGGTGGATTACGCATAACAGTATTTCCTCATTAACCGGCCCGCGCATAAGCAATATGACTTATGGCGGCCCGGATTTGGCTGTTCGACGGGCATAGCTCCTGGCACGGCCATAGGCCGGAGACGGCTGTGGGTGGCGCTCAGCGGCGCTGTCCGGGAACAAGCCGCGATGAGCGGGCATACACGCGGTATGCGGGCAAGGGGCGGCGTCCGCCGCGGGCGGACTCCGCGATCCGCGGAACAGGCAATGAAGCGGACGCCAGAAAACAAGCCCTCAGCGTATCCATCGATCAGTGAACGCCCGGTAAAAGGCACGCGATCTTCCGGCCGGTCCGGCAAAAAGCCGGAGCAGGCGGTAAGCGCGCTCAAAGCCTGTGACAGGAGAGACAAAGAGCGGTCTGGCCGCCGGGCATTTGCAGGCCGGCCGTCAGTTCGCTGGCATGGCAGGAAAGACACGTGACCTTGTTCCCGGAAAGCCTGATATCCGGGTTGGAATGCGGGTCATTGTACTCGCCTGGGCGGGCGCGCATGGCCTCCCCGTAATCCACGCCCACCGGGTGATTTCCGGCGGAGCCGCCCTCCGGCGCGCCGCCGGAAAAGCCGAGCGCGGCCGAATACGACTTATCCGCCGGCGCCACCGTGCCGTCATGGCAGGACAGGCAGGAATATACTCCCTGCGCCATCGGGGAAGACTGAACGCCGGCGGCGAGCGCTCCGCCGCCGTCCCAGGCGGCGGCGGCCGCGGCCCTGTGCGGAAGGCCGCCGGACAGGCACTGCGGCGCCAAACCGGGAACCCCGGAAGAGCCATGAACGGTTATCACGGAATCGCGCAGGTCGGAAGGGACCGTCACCGGCTTCCCGCGTCTATGCGCGAAATAAGCCAGCAGCAGCGTCACCGACATGAAAAGAAGTATGACCTTGGTTTTCACCGCTCCTCCGGTACGGCGCGTTCTTAGCGAAGTATACCCCCGCGGCCGCGCCGTTGTCAAGGGACCGCAGGCTCCGCGATCGGCGTCATATTCCGGCGCCCCGGCCGGTCCTAAGGCGCTTTAGGCTGCTTCAGGTACTGGAAGACCTGGACGCGCTGGTTGAAAGAATCGGCGATATAGACCTTGTCCTGGTCGTCCACGTAGACGCCGATGGGCAGCTGGAAAGCGCCGGGCTCGCCGCCCTCGGCCCCGAAATGCATCAGCAGCTCGCCCTTCGGATCGAAGATCTGTATCGCGCTGAAAAGCGCGTCCGCCACGTAGATGTTCCCGTCGCTGTCCGTGGCCACTCCCTTGGGCCGGGCGAAGTAGCCCAGGCTGTCCCCCTGCTCGCCGAACTTCAGGAGGAACTTCCCGTCAGGTGAGAATTCCTGCACCCGGCAGAGCATGGTATCAGAGACGATCACCCGCCCGTCCGGGGCCACGGCCACCCCGACCGGAATGGAGAACTGGCCGTCGGCGGTCCCGCGGCTCCCTATCTGGGCTATGAACTTTCCGGCGGTGTCGAAAATCTGTATCCGCGCGTTGCCGCTGTCCGCCACCAGTATCCTGTCGCGCCCGCGGTCATAGGTCACGTCCAGCGGCTTTTTCAACTGCCCGGGCCCGGAGCCGGAAAGGCCGAAGCGAAAAAGAAAATCTCCGTTCACTGAAAAGACCTTTATCGTGTCCCCGGCCGAATCCGCCACGAAAAGCCTGCCCGAGGAATCCAGCGCCACTCCCATCGGGGAGACCAGCCTCCCCTCCAGCGTGCCGCCGATCTTGTAGGCTTTCCCGCTCTGCAGGTTGAACGCCACCACGGCCCCGCCCTCGCTGTCCGAGACGTAGACGCTGCCGGTGTCGGCGCAGACGTCGTACGGCCTGGTCATGAAGATGTTGGACGCCTCCTTGCCGGTGATGGCGTTGAGGAACTTGCCCCACATGCCGGATTTCCGGCCGGAAATATCGGATTCCCGCGCGAGGCTTCTGAGATATTTTATGCGCGGCACGTCGGGCGGAGCCGGGAAGACTATTTCTTTCGCTTCGGCGGCGGCCGCCGCCGGCGTCCCGTACACCGCGAAGAGACCGCCCATAACCGCCAAAGACAGCACGATGGACCGCATAAAAACTCCTTTAAGGATAAGCCCCGCTGTACCCGCAAATCAGCGCTCTATTGCTCGCGCCTTTTCCCCGCCCCCCGGAGTTCCTCACTGCTCATGGCAGGCCAGGCACAGTTCCCCCGGCTCTTTCACCAGCAGCTTTCCGAAAGCGGAAGCGTGCGGCTTGTGGCAGGAAACGCAGTCGAACGGCCGTGACTTGTCCAGGGGATTCTTTTTGCCGGGATCGTGGGAAAGGTGTCCGACCACCGGGTGGCCGTTATCCTGGATGCCCGCGTGGCAGGAGCGGCACATCAGCTCTGGCTCCGAGAGCGTGAAGGCCCGGAACTTGCCTACATGGGGAAAATGGCATTTCTCGCAGGCGCCGGACAGGAAAGGCCGGTGCGCCGACTTCTCCTTCATGGCGTCCTGCAGGTCCCCGTGGCACATAAGGCACGCGCTGCCCGCGGAACCGGAAAGCTTCGCCTCGCCGTCCGGGCCCGGCTCGGCGTGGCAGGTACCGCAGGAGCCGGCTTCGAAAGAGGGATGCGTTTTTCCCTCCAGCAGCAGCTTGCCGTTGTCGGAGGCGTGCGGGGAATGGCACAGCGTGCAGTCCTTCTTCATCGTCCTGACGCCGCCGTGCGCGGCCGCCGTACCGGTAGCTGAGACGTCATGGCACATGGAGCAGAGCTCCCTGACCGGGGAAACGAGGTTGGCGGCCTCTCCGGAGGAATGCGGGTCGTGGCAGGTGGAGCAGGGCATGCCGGAGAAGGGCTCGTGGACCTTCTTCTTCTTAAGGTCCTTCTTCAGCGCGGAGTGGCAGGAGAAGCACAGCTCATTGCCCTCGGCGGAGAGCTTCTTCGGGTCTTCCGCCGACGCGTGGCACGGGCTGCAGACGTTCTTCGCCACCGGAGTATGGACGTGCCCCTTACCGGCGAACTTTCCGGCCTCGGCCGTGTGCCTGGCGTAAAAAGGGTCGGGCGCGTTGTCCTTCTTCCCGGCCCAGGAAAGGGCGGCAAGACAGAGCAGCGGGCAGAGGACAGCAGCGGCGCGGAGCAGGCGGCGGGGGCCGCACGGGTTCTTTCTGATACTATGGCGCATGGAAGGTCGGCTCCAGATCACAGATGCACGGAATTTCCGTAATATCATAGCAAACAATGCGCGATTTGACGCAAATCGCGTTAAAACGCGCACTCCGCCCCTGCGAGCAGCGCCCGCACCCGCTGGACCACCTCCGCCACATTGAAAGGCTTGCGTATGAAATCGTCGGCGCCTTCCCGTAAGGAGGCGTCCTTTTCCGCCTCTCCGGAGAAAGCCGTCATCAGGACCACCTTGACCCCCGGAAGGCCCGCTTTCAGCCGCCGGAGGAGCTCGAACCCGGTCATGCCTTTCATCTTAACGTCCGTCAATACCACGTCGAAACGGCCGGCCATGGCCAGCGCCTCGGCCTCCTCGCCGCTTTCGGCCAGGGTCACGGCGTAGCCGGCGCCTTCGAAGACCTGGCCCAGCGACCAGTTTATCAGCGGCTCATCGTCCACGATCAATATAGACAGCATAACGCGTCATTTATTATCATGGCAGCAATGCTGCCACGCGATAACAGGCCATCGGCGGCCTCGAAGCCGGGGCCGTAAGCGACGAAGCCGCAGCCCAAAAGCCGCAATTGCCGCAGGTTCTGGATCTACGCAACAAGCTCTTAAGGAGATACGAATGCCCTCTTATAACATCCGCTACCGCGCCGCTCTAGTCCCGGCTATCATCATCCTGGCGCTTTCCGCCTGCGTGAACAGCGAAAAGGACCTGCCGGCCTGGCAGGAGAGCATGGATAAAGCCGCGGTATATTCGAAGCATGGACAGGGAGAGATGGCCGTGCAGGAGGCCGGGAAAGCGCTGAAACTGGCCAGGAAGATCTTCCGGTCCGGAGACATCCGGCTGGCCGGCAACGTCGGCCTGCTCGCCAAGCTGTACTATGACCGCGGCGATTTCTCCGCCGCCGAGCCGCTGGCCGGCGAGGTGTTCTCCCTGGCGGCGAAATCCTACGGCGAGACCTCGGCCCAGGCCATGACCGCGCTGAACAATCTGGGAGCCGTTTACCAGAAAGAAGGCAAGCTGGAGGCGGCCCAGAAAGCCTTCGAGACCACCCTCTCCTATTACGACAAGACCCCCGGAGCCGACATCTCCGACGTGGTCGCCACGCTGAACAACCTGGCGAAGGTCTGCCACCAGCGCAAGGACCCCGCGCGCGCCGAGGCTCTTTTCAAGAGGGCCGTAGACCTCTGCGGCGGCAGCTTCGGCCACGGCAACCCCAACATGGCCATCACGCTGAGCAATCTGGGCGACCTTTACCGCGACCTGGACAGGCCGGCCGAGGCCCGCGCGCGGTACAAGACGGCCCTGGCCCTGGCGGAAAAAGCGCTGGGACCGGCGCATCCGTTCACCATACAGGTGCGGGAAAGCCTGAAAAAACTGAAATAACCCCCTCAGTCCGGGGTCCTGGCGGCTTTCTCCTGGGAATGCGGGGAATGGCAGGCCAGGCATGGCTTCCCGGGATAACGGGAGGCCCCCTCCTTGCCGTGGAACCCGGAATGGCACATGGAACAGAGCTTCTCCACCGGATAGGCCACCAGAAGACGGGGGTTCGCGGATTCGTGCGGTTGATGGCAGGCCAGGCACACGCCGGCCTGGAACGGACCGTGCAGCCATTTCCCCTCGTAGCCCGGAGAGGCCGGGTCCAGCTCCCGGTGGCACTGGAAACAAAGCCTGTCCACCCGGTAGCGGAGAAGCGAGGGGACTTCCTCGCCGGGCGAAAGGGAATAGTCCCCGCCGGCGGCCTCTTCCTTCACGCGGTCCGAATAGGAAGAGGCCGAAACCCCCCTGGCCAGCGTGCCGCCCACGTCGTGGCAGGCCTCGCAATTATGCCGCCCGTAGGGCGCGTGCACGGAAGCCAGGCGGACGGACGCCAGGCAGCCGGCCAGCAGCAGCGCGGCGGCGCTACCTGTATATACGCTCAAGCGCCGCGCGGTATTCGGCCAGCGCCAGATCTTTGCGGCCTGTCTTCTCATACAGCTCCCCGAGGTAATAATGCGCCTTTTCGGAATGCGGGTTCAGGCCCATGGACTTTTTGAGGGCCTCTTCCGCGGGCTCGTAGCGGCCCATCAGGAAAAGGGTCCTGCCCAGCAGCAGCTGCGCCTCGTGCGAGGCGGGATCGTCCTTCAGGCAGCCCTCCAGCCTCGCTTTGGCCTCCTCCAGGCGCGACAGCTGCATCAGCGCCTGGGCGGACAGCAGCTTCAGCTCCGCGGCGTCGCCTGACGCCGCGCCGCGCAGCCCTTTCTCCAGCAGCGGCAGGGCCTCGGCAGCCTTGCCCTCCTTCAGCAGCTCGCGGGCGAGGTTGAGCTCCGGGTCAGCCATGCCCTGCACCGCCGCGTAGCGCGGGGCGGGCGCCGGCGTCGCCTTTAGGCCGAGCATCTCCGACAGTATCTTGTCCAGCTCCGGTCCGGACTCCTCCTGGTAGCTGGAAAAATAAGCCTTGAGGCGGTGCCCGCCGTCCAGCACGAACGTGGTAGGCAGTATGAACAGGCCGTAATCCCCGTAGACCTTCTCCTGGTCGTCCAGCAGCACCGGGAAAGGCATCGTGGACACCTTTGGGGCTTCGGCGCCCGCGGTCCTTGTGATGGAGAGGAACTCCACGCCCTTGCCGCCGAACTTGGCCTGCGCGCGCGTCATGACCTCGAGCATCTTTTTGGAGTAGAACTGGCCTTCACGCCAGTAACAGACCACCACGGGCCGCCCCTTGAACTTGTCCAGGCTTACCGCGTTCCCGTTCGTGTCCGGCAGGGAGAACGGGAAAGCGGCGGCCCCCAGTTCCAGGTTCCGCAGCGGGTTGGCTTCGCAGCGGGAGACGCCCGCGCAGAACGGCAGGCCGAAGGCCAGCACGACGAACGCTCTTACGATGTATCTCATTTGTTCTCCACCTCTTTCACGCGGTCGTAGGACTTGGGGTTATGGCAGCCGACGTTGCAGCTGCCGCCGGTGGCGGTCTTCCTGTACACGATGGGCAGCGGCCAGGAGCCGAACGGCACGCTCTCCCGGACGTGCTTCTCCTGGCGGCCGCCGTGCACCTGGTGGCACGCTTTGCAGCTGCGTCCCTTCTCGGAATGGACGTGGACGTAATGCAGGTTCACGTCGCCGTTGCGGAAGTTGGTCAGCTTGGCGGTCCTGGGTTCGCTGGCGATGTTCTTCTCGTGGCATTCGAAGCACAGGGCGTACAGGCCTTCCTTGTACGAGTTGTAGAAGTCCTCCGGGAAATATTCCTTGAGGATGTTGGGGTTGTCCGCCCCGTGCGGGTCATGGCAGCCCTGGCATTCGTTCAGGCGCACCGGGCCGTGCAGGAACTTGCTGCCCAGCTCCGCGGCCTTGTCCGCGTGGCAGCCCAGGCAGAGCTCCTTCATCGGCTTCAGCAGCATCTTCGGCTGCCCCGACGCGTGGGGGCTGTGGCAGCCGATGCAGCCGGCCGATTCCACGGCGGGGTGCGGGCGCTTGGCGTTCTTCAGCGCCTTGGCCATGTCCGCGTGGCAGCCCAGGCAGAGCTCCTTCTTCGCGTCGGACTTCAGCAGGTACGGCTTGGGCGCGCTGTGCGGGTCATGGCAGGTCTGGCAGCCGGTCTGCACCGGGCCGTGGACGTACTTGCCGGAAAGCTCCGTCTTCACCTGCTGGTGGCAGCCCAGGCAGAGTTCCGGGGTGTCGGTCTTGAGAAGGTGGCTGCCGCCGGACGCGTGCGGCTCGTGGCACAGCATGCACGAGGCCTTCACCGGCCGGTGGACCACGGCGCCGCCGGTCTTTTTCCCGTGGCAGTTGGAACAGAGCGCGTCCATGTTCTCCCCGCGCAGGAAGAACTTCTGGCCGGAGCCGTGCGGATCGTGGCAGGAAGTGCAGCCGCCGGCCTCGATGGCGCCGTGCGTCATCTTGCCGGACCTGAGGCTCTCGCGCACGTCCACGTGGCATTCCAGGCACAGTTCCGGCTGCGGCTTCGGGAACGAGAAGACATGATGCTTCGCGGGGTCCTGTGCCGGTTTCTCGTCCGAGTGGCACACCCTGCACATTTTCACTCCGACCGGACCGTGCGTGAACTTGGACGAGACCACCTTCTTATGGCACTCCACGCAGGCGGGCGTAGTGGTTATAACGTCAGGTGAAACCGGCGCCGCGGCCGCCCGGCCGCGCGCGGCGGCGCACAGCAGGAGCATGATCGGGATATAACGCTGGATACGCATAGCACTCTCCGATTATATTCAGGTATTCTATACGAAATTAAGCGCGCAGCAACCCTGCCAGCGCGCGGGCCCGCGGCGCTCAGGAATAGCGCAGCCCGTGCTTTTCCAGCCGGTAGCGCAAGGCGTCCCGGCTGATGCCCAGGAGGCGCGCCGCTTTCACCTGGTTGCCGCCGGCAGATTCCAGGGCCTGCCTGATGAAGTCCTTCTCTACAGCTTCCAGCGAGATCCCCTCCGGCGGCAGCCTGAAGCAGACCTCTCCGGACGGGGCGGCGCCCAGGCCGGAGGTCTTTCCTATCTGTTCCCGCATCCATACGCCGGCTATCTCCCTGCCCGCGCCGAGTATCATCACCCGCTCCATCACGTTGCGCAGCTCCCTGATGTTGCCGGGCCAGCGATAGGCCGTCATCACGGCCTGCGCCTCCTCCGAAAGGACCGGGACGTCCTTGCGCATCTCCCCGCTGAAGCGGGCCAGGAAATGCCCGGCCAGGGGCAGTATGTCCCCCTTGCGCTCCCTGAGCGGCGGCAGGCTGACGGACAGGACGTTAAGCCTGAAATACAGGTCCCCCCTGAAGCCGCCCTTCCTGACGGCCTCCTGCAGGTCCTCGTTGGTGGCCGCTATGATGCGCACGTCGCAGGCGGTCTCCTCGGTGCCGCCCAGCCGCATGAACACCTTGTCCTCTATCACCCGCAGCAGCTTGGCCTGCAGGGTCAGCGGCATGTGGCCTATCTCGTTGAGGAACACGGTGCCGCCGTCGGCGGTGTCGAAGAAGCCCTTCTTCTGCCCTTTGGCGTCCGTGAAGGCCCCCTTCTCGTAGCCGAACAGCTCGCTCTCCAGCAGGTTCTCCGGGATGGCCGTGCAGCTTATCTCGAGGAACGGCTTGCCCGCCCTCGGGCTTTCGTAATGCAGCGCCCGCGCCATCAGGTCCTTGCCGGTGCCGCTTTCGCCCTGTATCAGCACGGTGGCGGAAGGATTGGCCGCCATCATGACCGCCTCGGAGATAACGCGCTTCATGCCCTCGTCGCCGGTTATTATGGAGCCGAAGTTGTAGCGGCGCCGGCGCCGCTCCTGCGTGTCGAGCACCTGGTCCCGGAGGCTGCTGGTCTCGCACACCTTTTCCAGCTCCATGCGCAGCACTGACAGGTCGAAGGGCTTGGAGATGTAGTGGGCCGCGCCGCTGCGCATCGCGTCCACAGCGCCGTTCACGTCGCCGTAGGCCGTCATCAGCACCACCGGCATGGACGGCAGGTTCTCCCTGGCGTACCTGAGGATGTCCAGGCCGCTGCCGTCGCCCAGATTGATGTCGGAGATGGTGACGTCCACGCCGCCCCGGGAAAGCTGCTCAATGGCCTCGGCCGCCGTGCCCACGCTCAGCACGGTATACCCCTCCCGCGTCAGCTCGTCCTTGAGCGACCAGCGGATAAGGTCCTCGTCGTCGACTACAAGCACTCTTTTTTTCATGGCTCAGGCCGCCGGCCCGGAAGGCAGGGTCACCATGAAACGCGCGCCCTTGCCTTCCTCGCTGAAGACCTCTATCCTTCCTCCGTGGGACTCTATTATCTTCTTCACGATGGCCAGGCCGAGGCCGGTGCCCTTGGCGCGGGTGGTGAAGAAAGGCTTGAAGATGGAGGACAGCTTGTCGGCCGGGATCCCGACGCCGGTGTCGGACACCTCCAGGACCGCGGCGGAGCCGTCGTCCGAAGGCCTCACGCCCACCCGCAGCCTGCCCCCCGCGGGCATCGCCTGCAGGGAATTGAGGCACAGGTTCAGCAGTATCTGCTCCATCTGCCCCTGGTCGGCCGTCACCGCGCCGACGGGACCGCTCCAGTCCGTTTCCAGCGAGACGTTCTGCTTCCTGAGCTGCGGCTCCACGATGGACAGCACGCGGGCCGCGGTCTCGGGCAGGGACACGCTGGACATCACCGGCGCCGCCGGCCGGGCATAGCTCAGCAGATTGTCCACCGTCTTGTTCAGCCGGGCCACCTGCCTGAGCACCTCGGTAAGGACGAAGGAGCGGCGGTCCTCCGCGGGCAGGTCGCGCTGCAGCACCTGTATGGCGGCCGCGATGCCGGCGAGCGGGTTGCGTATCTCGTGGGCCAGGCTGGCCGCCAGCTCGCCGAGCGAGACCAGCCTGTCCATGTGCGAGATGCTCTCCCGGTGAAGCCGCTCAAGTTCCGCGCGGTTCTCCTCCAGCTTCCCGGCCATGGAATTGAACTGCCTGGCCAGCTCCCCCATCTCCCCGGAAACGTTCTCCGGAACGCGCACGGAGTAATCCCCTCCGCCGGCCTTGGCCATGGCCGCCGAAAGGGCCGACAAAGGGCGGTTGAGCATGGTCGCTATGATGAATATGACCAGCACGCAGATGACGGCGAGGGAGACGCTCTCCGCCAGGATGTGCGAGAGCTGCCAGCGCTTCAGGTCGGCGTAGGCCTCCACGGTGGAGACCACGAACTCGAAGTACCCGAGCAGCTGCTTGTCCCTGCCGTGGCAGCGGTAGCAGGCCTTCTTGGCCTTTATCGGGAAATCCATGCGGATGAACTCTCCGTCCCAGCCGTCCGCGGACGGGGACGGCACCGTGCGCCCCTCCATCTTCCTGTCCAGCGCGCGCACGACCTTGCGTTTGGAGTCCAGTATGAGCAGGTCCTCCAGGTTGGGCTGCCCCCTGACGGCTTCCAGCGCTATCCTGGTGCCGTCATGGCCGCTCTCGAACATCTCGTGCTCGAGATACGCGCGCAGCACCGCCGCCTGCGACGAGGCCTTGGCGCCCTCGCGGTGGCGGATATAGCGCCTGTTATGCCGCAGGTCCCGGAACAGCCCCGCGACGCTGGTGAGCGCTATGCAGGCGACGAGGCTCAGTATTATCCTCACGCCGAGCCTGTCGAAACAGTACGGCGAGCTGCATCTTGAGGTCTTGTCGGCCATATCAGCGGACCCTCTTCCCCGGCAGTTTCCCGGCTATCTCCCTGCGGTAATCGTTCACCGAGCGGCGGGAGACCCGGACGCCGGTCCTTTCGCGCAGGAGAGCGGCCAGCTCCCCGTCCGCGGGGGACTCGCCGCCGCGCTCGGCCAGCAGCCTGCCCAGCGCCGCCTTCATCCAGTCCTTCCGGGAAAGGAACAGCGAGCCCATCGGCACCGCGCGCCCCGACGCCAGCGCGAGGGATTTGCCCGAAACGATGCGGTTCAACACCCCGGAATTTATCGCCAGCGTACGGGCTATCTCGCGCTGCGAGACCGGCTTTATGTCGTCCTCCTCCTCGGTGATCAGGTATTTATGCTGGCAGTCTATCAGCTGCAGCAGGATATTGTGGAGAACGCCCTTGCGCATATTGGCCAGCTCCATCTTGCCTATCAAGCCGCGGAGACGCTTTTTCCTTTCCGTCGGAAGCGTCCTTTCCAGCGCCTTAAGCCGCGCATAATCTATCTCGTAGCGGCCCCGGGCGGAAGAAAGGGAGAGGTAGGACAGGGTTATGTTCCCGCCTTCCGCGTAGATCTGGGCCACCGGCGTGTCGGCTCCGCGCTCCTTGAGAGCGTCCGGCAAAGCGGCGGGAGCGCCGCCGCCCTCTATCTCCCGCTTGAGATGGAACTCGTTAACGAAGTCCATGATCCTGCCGGCCTCGTCCAGGGTCAGCCCCAGGGCGCCGGCGGTCTCCTCGAGGCCGCGGGAAGTCTCCCTGTAGAGGAAATCCTCCAGGAAGCTCTTCTCTCCGACGCGCCGCAACAGGGGCAGGATATCCTCGCGGCCGGCCAGGAACTCGTGCACCCCCATGGAAGGCCTTTCCGCGAAAACCCCCTCGTTGAACTGCACCTGCCTGGCCCAGGTCCCGCGCGGGAACCTCTTGTACGAAACGACCTTCTCGGAAGTCCGCGCCGGCCGGG